>JAHDDL010000029.1:0-37778 GCA_020629415.1 Maribacter sp.
CCATTACCAACTCCATCCTCATCTGGGTTGACGAATACCAATTTTCCATCGGCATTTTCAGTCATTAGAATCATACCTTCACTTTCAACACCGCGCAATGCTCTTGGTGCCAGGTTGACTAACACTGTTACCTTTTTACCAACTATTTCTTCTGGTTTAAAGCTTTCTGCAATACCGGAAACTATGGTTCTAACATCTAATCCGGTATCAACTTTAAGTACTAAAAGCTTTTTGGCTTTCGCCATTTTTTCAGCTTCGATAATGGTACCTACTCGCATATCCAATTTAGAAAAATCATCAAAGGTAATCGTATCTTTTTGTGGCATTACTTGTTTGTTTTCGTTCTCGTTGGCTTTTTTGGTCGCTTCTAATTTATCTAACTGAGTTTGTATCTCGGCATCCTCAATTTTTCTGAAAAGTAACTCTCCTTTATTTATTTGATGTTCAGGCTTCAATAATGCTTCTTTATTAGAAACATCGTTCCAGTTAAGACTTCGGCTACGCTCAGTCCCAGAAGAAGATAGATTTAAAATATTCTTTAATTTATTAGAAGTAAATGGTAAAAATGGCTCACTTAAAACAGCTAAACCTGCAGCTATTTGTAAAGCCACGTTCATAATTGTTTTTACGCGTTCTTCATCTATCTTAATGACCTTCCATGGTTCTTCATCGGCTAAATATTTATTCCCCAAACGGGCAAGGTTCATTAATTCTTGGCCAGCTTCTCTAAAACGGTAGCGCTCAATAGAAGTTGAAATTATTGCTGGGTATTTTGTTAATTGTTCTAGGGTTTCAGTATCAACATCGGTTAAACTACCGGTAGCTGGTATTTTGCCTTCGTAATATTTGTTAGTCAAAACAACTACCCTGTTGATGAAATTACCTAAAATGGCAACTAATTCATTGTTGTTACGTGCTTGAAAATCTTTCCAAGTAAAATCATTATCCTTAGTTTCTGGAGCGTTGGCCGTTAAAGTATAACGAAGCGAATCTTGCATTTCTGGAAAATCCACTAAGTATTCATGTAACCAAACCGCCCAGTTTTTGGAAGTGGATAGTTTATTGCCCTCTAAATTTAAAAACTCGTTTGCCGGTACATTTTCCGGTAAAATATAGCTTCCTTCTGCCTTTAGCATGGATGGGAAAATAATACAGTGAAAAACAATATTATCCTTACCTATAAAGTGCACCAATTTAGTGTCTTTATCTTTCCAATATGGTTCCCAGTCTTTGCTTTCACGAGCAGCCCATTCTTTGGTAGATGAAATATATCCGATCGGGGCATCAAACCATACGTATAATACTTTTCCTTCTCCGCCTTCAACAGGTACCGGTATACCCCAGTCTAAATCCCTGGTGACAGCTCTTGGCTCTAAGCCACCATCGATCCAAGATTTACATTGACCGTAAACATTTGGTTTCCAATCGTCCTTATGCCCTTTTAATATCCAATCTTTAAGAAAATCCTCATATCTGTCCAATGGTAAGAACCAGTGTTTTGTTTCTTTGGTGGTTGGTACTGTTCCTGTAATGGTCGACTTTGGATTTATTAAATCCGTCGCATTTAAACTTGACCCACAATTTTCACACTGATCACCGTATGCCTCTTCATTTCCACACTTTGGACACGTACCTATTACAAAACGATCAGCTAAAAATTGCTGGGCTTCCTCATCATATAATTGGGCTGTAGTTTCCTCTATGAAGTCTCCTTTCTTGTAGAGTGTCGTAAAGAAATCCGATGCTGTTTTGTGATGAACGGGAGCAGAGGTTCTAGAATAATTATCGAACGTAATACCAAAATCCATAAAGGATTGTTTGATAATTGCGTGGTATTTGTCAATAATATCTTTTGGGGTAACGCCTTCTTTTTTGGCTTTCATTGAAATGGCTACGCCATGTTCGTCGCTACCACAAACAAATGCGACATCCTTACCAGTTAATCTTAAATAACGGGCGTAAATATCTGCAGGCACATAAACACCGGCCAAATGACCAATGTGTATTGGACCATTTGTGTATGGCAATGCTGCGGTAATCGTATATCTAGAGGGTGTTTTAATATTGGACATCAAAAATTAATTAAGCCACAAAAATACTGAATTTGCGGGGAGAATTACTACTATCCAAACAATTGAAGTTCTCGTTTTATTGAAACCGACGTCAACATTTGTTTGTCAATGGACGTAAAAGCTGATGTCACAATTGAAAATTATACTAAAACGATTAAAAAAAAGTTCTATTGTAAGAAAAAACTTATTTTTTAATCTAAACATATAAGATATGGGTGTTGGTAATTCTAAAAAAATTTTATTGGACAACGGTCTGGACGAAATAGAAAAGGCCATTGAAAACTCTAGTAGCAGTAAAGAGGATGTGGTAAGACTTTACAAGGACAAAAATCATAGGGTTAAAAAGGAACTGCGGTTCGAGTCTAAAATGAACAATTCTAAATTAACATAATTAAAAAGCCCTATTCAAAGAAATTGAATAGGGCTTTTTACATTTGGGAAACAAACTAGGCTACCATAACAGATTTACTCATCTTTTGATTCTGTACATTGATTCTATAGATGTATTTACCTGTAGATAACTGTTCGGGCATGCGCTCTCGTATATTTATTTCTGTAGAACCTTCTAACATCATTTCGTTGAAAACGGTGCCTACTTTTTGTCCTAAAATATTATAAAGTTGAATATCTACGTGTGCAGAAAATGGCATTTCTAGGTAGATATGTGGTGTCTGATCCGTTGGGTAGAATGGTTTATGTACCACAGCGTTCAATAAGTCTGGAGTTATAGGTGTTTCGGCCTCTTCCCCTGGCGGTACCGGCGGTGTAACTTCACCATCACTATATGCAATGTCAGGAAAAGCTTCCCCGCTACAGCTAAATCCTAAATCTACCGGTACATATGGTTTGTAGTTCAGTAAATGAGCTTCTACCAAAGGTATATCTACACACAACCACTCAGCAAGAACAGTGGCATATAAGTCCCTAAAATCCATGGTATATTCTAAATTTCCCCTTCCGTCCGGATCATCTAAGGTGGGGTGGTCACCTACAAATGCACTACCGTTTAAGCCTGATCCAAAGAACAATGTTGGTGTGGCCTTACCGTGATCGGTACCATTTGATCCGTTTTCAAAAATACGTCTTCCAAATTCAGAAAAAGTCATGCTCAACACTTTGTCATCTTGTTGGGTAAAGGCAATATCTTCATAGAAATTATTTACCGCTACAGATAAAGTTGTCATTAATTTGGCATGAGCCTGTGGTTGATTTCCATGTGTGTCAAAACCACCCATAGAAATCATATATACTTTAGTACCTAAGTTACCTTTGATCAGTCTTGCTATAAGTGCCAATTGGCGTGCAAAACTATTATCCTGATATTCAACTTGGTTTTGCCCACGAGTGTAAGCATCATGTATAATACCCGAATATTCATAGGTTGTATTGGCTACACCTCTTAAGAATTTAAGTTGATCACCATACATACAATCATTGAACAAGTTATCTTCTAGACCATATACTACACCAGATTCTGCAATTTCTTCTAATTGATCTACATTTGATGTTACAAAGGCATAATTAGTTTCATCCCCTTGAAAGACCAAACTACCGAATTGTCCAATTTGAATGGCTGCCGGTGCCGCTGGCGGATTTACCAAATAATCTGGGTAAATACTTTCAAAGTGCCTGCCCATCCATCCGGTATTTAAACCGCTAAAACCTGTTGTTTCTATATCTGTATTGGCAAAAATATCCGAGCCGGTAAAGTGTGATAGACTTTGCCCTTCATAACCTACACCATGTACTGCCTTAAACTGCCCTTCTTCCCACATAGGTGCCAGAGCACTCATATAAGATGGTACACCAAATTCATCGGTCAATTTTAAGATCTTACTTTCCGGTACATAAATGTTGGGCCTAGCATTTGCATAACTATCATATTGTTCTATGGGTATTACGGTACTTAGGCCATCATTACCGCCAGATAGGCGAATGAGTATAAGTATATTATCTGTCTCCGCTCCAGAAATAGCGGCTGATAAGGGCGATGGCGCAGATGCCGAAAGCATATTCGATCCTAACATCATAGAGCCAGAGCCAGCGATGCCCATTGCTTGTAAAAATGAGCGTCTGCTCCAAGTTTTATGTTCTTCATCATGGCCTTCATGATGTAGGCCTTTAAATGGGGTATGGTGTGTATTGCACATAGAAGTAGGTGTTATTTTAATTGAAACTCAGGTTGTCTCGCTAAATATTGAAAAAGTAGATATACTTGAAACGGACCTTGTGGCCAAGTAGCCAATGTCCATGATTCTTGATTACCACCTTCGTAGTAAACATCTTCTACATCACTTCTGAATATAGCAAACGCTTTGGCATATTCTTCTTCGTTTAGCAGTCCCTTCGTTAAAACGAAATCTATAATCAATCTTGCAACGACATCTGGATTGGGATTAGTTAGTCCTTCATTGCCAGAAATTGCAAGGCCAAATGAACGAAACTGCTCATTATCTGCCATATAGAATTCTTCTAGAATACTTTCAATGGTCAGCCAACGGCCGATCATAAAATTTGTGTTGATCCAAGATCGGTCTCTTTGCCAACCGGCAACGTCAAATGGTTCAAATATTTCTTGACTTAACAATGCACTATAGTTGACCATTTCGGCAACGTTAGTGTCAGTGTAGTTAAAATTAGATTCATTTAATGTGTTAAAATAGAAGTCTACAGGGCTCTTTATGATTACCCCAATAGCTTCATCATCAAAAAAGTGTTGGCTTTTGAACAAAAGCCTTAGTACTGGTGCCAACTCAAAATTATTGGTCATAAATGTTGCTGCCAGACCATCTATGATCATCTGGGCATTATTTGCATCGTCCCTAGAATCTGGGTGTACAAAAAACTCATATAGTTTTCGGCATATAAATTCTGCAATTTCCGGAGATCTTTGTTCAAAAAGAATATTGATGACATCGTCATAGCCCCAGTTGCCTGTTTGGCCTAATATAGTTTTGGGACCGGCATCATGTTTTGTAGGGTCAAAAGTAACTGCCGAACACCCCACTTCACCACGTTCAACATAACCACTTAGGGCTTTTGCGGTCTCTATAATATCTTCTTCGGTATAACCGTTGCCTTCACCTAGGGTAAAAAGTTCGTATAGCTCACGAGCATAATTTTCATTTGGGTTGTTACCGTTATTATACACGCCATCTAGGTAATACAGCATGGCATTGGTCAATCCAATTTCGCTAGTGAATGTTTTAAAGTTACCAAGAGAATGTCTTTGTAGGCAATCTATATACTCGTACAAAAATGCATTACAGTTATAGACTTCTAACTCAGTTACAAAATGGTTGCTCCAGAAAAAACTTAATCTATCCCTTAGATTATTGTTCAGTAAACCTTTGGCATAATTAAGTTGAAATTCCGTTTTTTGCTCTCTTTTTAGTTGATTTCTTGCATCATTATCTGCGGGGTAGTTGTCATTGTTCCAGTTGGCCCAAGTAGGTGCCGCAATTTCCGGCATACCTAAGGCTTCATCTATTAAGGTGTCTACCAACGCACCGGCAGATTGTCCAACAGCTTGGTTAATTGTTTCCACAGAGGCACTAAATCCTAAGCGGCGATATAAATGGGCTGCTCTTAGCTGATCTAGATTAGCTGTGTACGGAGCAAGAGTAGAAGTATTACAATTAATGAAATATTCCATATTCTTAAATAGGCGTTTGTATTACGTTCGTAGAGTTGGGGCTTCTATGCTAAACGTTAGGAAATTAGGTATAGTATTTAAAACTATCTATTTTCGATTATCACGTTTCAAATAACGAGATTTATTGATAAAAAGGCGTTGAAATTCCTATATTTTCGATGAATTACTTAATCTGTTAACTATATCATGGGAAAACATAACGAATTTGGAAAAGAAGGGGAGCAGATAGCTGTAGATTACCTTATAAAAAACGGGTATGCCATTAAATACAAAAATTATAGATATTTAAAGGCCGAGGTAGATATTATAGCAATGAAGGATGATATTTTGGTAATTGTTGAAGTGCGTTCTAGAAGTACGGACTTTATTAAGAATATTGCCGAAACGGTAACACCTAAGAAAATAAAGCTATTGGTGATGGCTGCAGATCATTACGTAACGGATAATGATCTTGATGTAGAAGTACGTTTTGATATTGTTACAATACTTAAAAACAAGAATAAATTGGAGCTAGAACATTTAGAATCTGCCTTTTATCATTTCTGAATAATCTACTAAAATAGTAGATTTATTAAAAAACATTTTGTTTTATTTATAACAAGTTGTTATATTTGCACAACAACCATACAATAAAATGAAAACAATATCATCAGTAGTTGAGGAGTACATCAAGAAAAAGCCATTTTTACAAAGTGCTCTAGCACAGGGTATAATCAATCTTACTTCACTATCTAGAATAGTAAAACCAGAGATCGAGCATGAATTAGGAAAAGATATTCGTAATGGCGCTATAGTAATGGCGTTAAAACGTCTTTCAGATGACCTGGAGTTTAGGGCAACCCATAAAATTCTAAAAGTGCTTAAGAATATTGGCGAGATAACCGTAAGATCTTCTTTGACGGATTATACTTTTTTAGCTTCTGATAAAATATTGGTGCACCAAGCTAAATTACTTGAAGAAATCAATGACAACCAAGATGTTTTCTATACTTCTAGCCGTGGTGTCAACGAGATTAATATCGTTATCAGTAATTTGATGGATAAAACGGTAGAAAGACTATTCAAGGATGAAAAGTGTACTCAAAAGGCTGAAGAGCTATCATCCATTACCGTAAAGTTGCCTGCAGAAAATGTATCGGTACCTGGTATCTATTACTTTATCTTTCAAAGGTTGGCATGGGAAGGTATCGTTCTTTATGAAGTAATTTCAACGACCAATGAATTTACCATCTTAGTTAACGATGAGCAAGTGGATATGGCGTTCAAAACAATCAAAGATTTAAAATCTCTTTAATTCTTTAGAAATTCAACTACTTCCTTGTCAGATTCAGGTTTGGCAATAAATCGTTTTTCGCTATCCAGAATGAAATAGGTAGGTGTGCTTTGTATGCCAAATATTTTAACGTATTCATTATCCCATCTACCTAAACCTATTGCGTGATTGAAATTGGGCATTGTTGCAGAAACATTTTTCCAGTTTTCTTCTTCTAGTTCCAGTCCTACGGCAATTACTTTAAGATTTTCGTAATCTTTTAGTTCTTTATGAAGCTGAGGTAGCTCTTTTAGGCAATGTGAGCATGTACTGCTCCAAAAAACCAACACATAGTTTTCTGCACCTTCCAAAGTTAAAAGAGAATGTTCCTTGCCATTTGACTGCCAAGTAACATCTGGGGAAACTGCACCAATTCTTAACCGCGTTGCCATTTCTATCTCATCCACCAACTTTTCATTATTGTTCGTGATCGCAAGCTTTTTCAAATGATTTTTGAAGATATAGTCTTGTACCGCTGGCAAACCATTTACTTCTGCTATTTGCCATAATTGGTATACGGCTCTTTCTTGAAAACCAATAGGGGTAGGTTTTATAAACGCTACCGTTGTTTCTACATTTTTTATAACCTCAACGGTCAATTGCTCTTTTGAGGTAATGTCTGCAGGTAACGCAGAAAAGACATAGCTAGCAAATTTGTCAGTTAAAAAATTAGAGCCCTGTAGAACCGGGTCGTTTATTGCTAAATGATCAAAATGATGTTGTTTCTTGTGTTTAAGAAATGTTTTTACATCTTCAAATTCGGCCGGTATGTAATTTCTATTTGCCTTTATAAATTTATGGGCAATTGTTGTTGTATGTTTTTCTTCAAAAGTGGTCTGTATCGTATTCAGTTCTTTAACGATATTGTTGTATTCCCTATTAGGTTCATTTTGGTTTTCATAGAATTCAATCAACTTATCCTGTGCGGCCGTAATTTTTGAAAAGTACTCATTGTACCACTTATTCTCTACAGAATTGGTAATGGTTAACCCATCTTTTAGATTAAAATTGAATGTTACATCTTCTTCTTTATTGTAGATTACATCTATATAAAACTCATCTTGCGGTACGGCATAAACCAATCTATACATACCGGCTTGAGCGCTTACTGGCATTTCTAATTTAAAAGTACCATCTTTTACGGCAGTGTCAGTGCTATATCGTTCACCGTTTGCAGTTAGCTCATAGGCAATTAACCATTTAAAATCTTTGGCAGGGGAAAAGTTACCGGAGATGGAACCTTGTGCTTTAATACTTAATGAAAAAAATAACAGGCAAATACTAATGAGAACTTTCATATATTTTAAAAAACAATTATAGGACCAATATATATTTTATTCTTAATAATATGGGTTTTAACAAGAATACTATAAAGGCAATAAAAATAATATTCGGAAAGCAATTGTGGACTTAAATTTTGAAAAGCTTATGAAAATTCCTTTTCAATCTCCATATGAGCAAGTGCCTCGGTTATTTTTAGAAGCTCCTTATCATGAACAAAACCGTCAGAAATGGCCACTTCATCTAATAGTTTGGCAAGTTCTCTTTTTTTAGGAAGAGACATTAAGCTTAGAATCTTAAAAGCTTTTTCTTTATTCAGATTTCTAGCATGGCCTACAAAGAAACTATCAAAAGAAAAACGATCCATAAGTTGGGTTAAATAGCGCATTTCCGCAGGGTCTACTTTGCTATCTGCTAAAATAACATAGTCTACCATCTTAACAACAGCTAATTTTTCTTCTTCTGTGTACTCTATCATACTATTATTTACTCCGTTTCTTCTCCTAATCCTATATTTATAAAAGTATCTATAATAAGGTCCATTTCTTTTTTATGGATAGCACCATCTGAAATAGCGACTTCATCAAGAATTTCTGCTAGAGCCGTTTTTTGCTCATGAGGTATATTATAAAGGGTGATTAAAGCATTGTCATAATCCAACAATTTTGCGCGTTCTAAAAATGCGTAGTCAAATCCAATACCAACTTTTAGTTTGTTCAATATTTCTAGCTCGCCTGGGTGAATTTCACCATCAGCCTCTATAACCTCGTAAATCATCTTAACAAAAGCTGCCTTTACAAACTCTTCAAACTCCATTCTTTAATTTTAGGAGCTGAAAGATATGAAAAACAAGAGGATCTAGCATAGATTTTAACTTCTACTTATTCACTAAAATGATGTTGTTCAATTTCTGCATTTGAAAAAAGATTTGCTAAACGTAGTAATCTTGATGTACTGTAGGCTAACATTGAATGAAAAAATATAGGGTTTACAGAAAGTACTATTTACTATACTTAATTTTCAATATTGGGTCAGCATTCTTTTTTAATCTACTAATTCAAGAATTTCTTCCCATATTTTTGAGCTTACCTGCATACCTTCTACTTTAGACTTTTTTCTTGTAGCCAAGGTTCGTTCCCCTGGGTAGAATGTTCTGCCATCCTTTTTCATATAAGGGCCTTCATGTGTAAACTTAATAATTTCGTTCAATAGATTTTGTTGTATCTCCGTATCTGAAAAAGTACTTGGGTCTATACACATGAATACCTGCGAGAGTGCGGTTTCATTTTTCTTAAGCCCTATTTTGTAGGTAGAATTTCCTGCAGACAATAATGTTGCCAGCATATCCAATATCATAGATAGTGCAGATCCTTTCCAATAGCCAACGGGTAATGCGCGCCCAGAATCCATTATATCCTTAGGATGTTTGGTAAGCTCATTGTTATTGTCCCAACCTCCATGAAAGGGTAGTTCTTCATTTTTTAATTCCAAGCTTTGCATTTTTCCGAATGAAAACTGTGAAAGTGCCATATCTAGAACTACATGGCCATTTGGTCTTGGTATGGCAATAACTAATGGATTATTGCCAATTCTGTTCTCTTTTCCTCCCCAAGCGGGCATATTGGGTATGGTATTGGTAAATAGTATTGAAATACAACCTTGTTCCGCTGCACGCCAACCATAAGTTCCACCACGCATCCAATGGTTGGTGTTTTTTAGGGCAACTAAACCCAAACCGTAGGTTTTGGCCAATTTAATGGCTTGATCCGTACATGTAAGTGCATTTAAAATTCCTGATCCCAAATTGCCGTCCCATCTTTCAATGCTGCCCATTGAAGCTGTTTTAGTGGCAATAGCATCGGTTTTTATTAAACCTTTCTTTACATAATCTATAAATACCGGAACCCTGTTTACACCGTGGGAGTAAACACCATCTAAGGTGCTTTCTGTGTGAATTTTAGCCAATGTAAAGGCTTGTTCTTTTGTAAAAGAGTGCTTTTGGAACAAAGACTCTAAAACAGATTTCATTTTTTTAGATGAAACTCTAATCTCGCTCAAAACGGTAATTTTAAATTTAACCGTTAAGATACATAAGTTGTTTAGCTCCGTAAATTATATAAAGAACAATGTAGCTAAAACGTTTTAAATAAAATAAAACTAGGCTTTTTTGGATAGCCCTATTTGTGAGAAGACATGACGTATAACCACACTTTCTTTTTCATGAATATAACCGTCGGAAATTGCAACTTCTTCCAATATTTCCGCTAGCTTACTTTTTTTAGATTCTGACATGTCTTTTAGAATATGTACGCTTTGGTCTATATCTATGGTACGGGCCTGAATTAAAAAGTTACTGTCAAAATCTATGATAGGCATTAATCTACTTAACGCGTTTATTTCACCATTATGGACTTCGCCATCAGCTACAATAACAGAGTCAATAAGATGTACGATCGCTAATTTCTCTGGTATATCAAACTTCATATTATCCAGTTGTTTTTTCTTTAATTTCAAATGGCTTCAATGCCAAATATGCCCTGTCTACAGATCGTATATTTTCAAATACCAATAATAATCGTAAACCGTTACGGGTCTTTTTTTCTTTTATTTTACATTGTTGTGCATGTGATTGCACGTATTGCAATACTCTTGTAAATGTTGCAGTTTGATAAAATGCCGATTGTTGGTCACTTATAAAGTACCCGATCATTTTACCTTGCTTCATTACTATTTTCTCTAGACCTATACCATTGGCAATCCATTTTATACGAACTGAATTTAATAAGTCTTGAGCTTCTTCCGGTAATTCGCCAAAACGATCAACTAATTGTGCTTCAAACTTTTGAAGCGCTGCTTCGTCTTTTACCTGGTTCAACTCTGTATATAACGTAAGTCTTTCAGTAATATTATTGATATAGTCATCAGGAAAAAGAAGTTCAAAATCAGAATCTATCTGGGTTTCTTTTACAAAAACCTTCTCCTGTTTGCCTTCTACCTCTTCATACAGGTCCTTAAATTCGTTTTCCTTTAATTCATCTATGGCTTCTGCTAAAATTTTCTGATAGGTCTCAAAACCAATTTCATTTATAAAACCGCTCTGTTCCCCTCCCAGTAAATCTCCTGCACCTCTAATTTCCAAGTCTTTCATAGCAATATTGAAACCACTGCCCAATTCTGTAAATTGTTCCAAAGCTTCAATACGTTTGCGGGCATCTGTAGTCATTACTTCATAGGGCGGTGTAATAAAATAACAGAACGCCTTTTTATTTCCACGACCAACTCTACCGCGCATTTGGTGCAAATCGCTTAACCCAAAATTGTTGGCATTATTAATGAAAATTGTGTTGGCATTGGTAACATCTAAACCACTTTCAATTATTGTTGTCGATACCAGAACATCAAACTCACTATTCATGAAGCCCAGCATTAACGCTTCTAATTTTTTGCCTTCCATTTGACCGTGGCCAATACCTACTTTTGCATCGGGTACCAATCTTTGGATCATACCGGCCACTTCTTTTATATTTTCAATGCGGTTATGTATGAAGAAGACTTGTCCGCCTCTTTCGATCTCATAGCTTACCGCATCCCTAATAGTTTCTTCGTTAAAGCGAATAACTTGACTTTCAATTGGGTACCTGTTTGGTGGTGCGGTGGTTATGGTAGATAAATCTCTGGCGGCCATTAAACTAAACTGAAGTGTTCTTGGTATTGGCGTAGCTGTCAGCGTTAAAACATCTACATTCTCTTTAATAGATTTTAATTTGTCTTTTACCGCAACCCCAAATTTTTGTTCCTCATCAACGATCAATAGACCTAAATCCTTAAATTTTACATTCTTGTTCACCAGTTGATGTGTGCCTATGATGATATCAACTTTTCCTTCACCTAAACGTTGAATGGTCTCTTTTTTCTCTTTAGCCGTTCTAAACCTGTTTAAATAATCTACGGTTACAGGCATATCTTTTAATCGTTCAGAAAAGGTTCTGTGATGTTGAAAAGCCAATATCGTAGTTGGTACTAAAACCGCAACTTGTTTGCCGTTGTCTACTGCTTTGAATGCCGCACGTATGGCAATTTCCGTTTTTCCAAAACCTACATCCCCACATATTAAGCGATCCATAGGGCGCTCACTTTCCATATCTTTCTTAACATCTTCCGTAGCGGTACTTTGGTCTGGCGTATCTTCATAGATAAAGGATGCTTCTAGTTCATTTTGTAAGTAGCTGTCAGGGTTGTATTGAAACCCCTTTTCCAGCCTTCTTTTTGCATAGATTTTAATAAGGTTGAAGGCAATTTTTTTGACGCGGGATTTGGTCTTGTCCTTAATTTTTTTCCAGGCACCAGAACCTAATTTGTAAATTTTTGGCGGTGCGCCATCCTTACCGTTAAACTTGGATATTTTATGTAAAGAGTGAATGCTAACGTATAAAATATCTCGCTCGCCGTACATTAATTTAATGGCTTCTTGCTTTTTGCCTTCAACATCTATCTTTTGTAATCCGCCGAATTTTCCAATTCCGTGGTCTATATGGGTTACGTAGTCTCCAATTTCAAGCTTATTCAGCTCTTTTAACGTTATGGACTGTTTTTTTGCATAACCGTTCTTTAAATGGAATTTATGATAGCGTTCAAAAATTTGATGGTCGGTATAACATACTAATTTTTGGTCATCATCAATAAAACCTTGAAAAAGTGGAGAAACAATGGTTTGGTAATGAACTTGTTGGTTCACTTCTTCAAAAATGTCATGAAAACGTTTTGCCTGCTGCTCACTGGCGCAAAAGATATAATTGGTATACCCTTGTTCTTTATAACCATTTAAATTTTCGATCAATAAATCGAATTTTTTATTGAAAGATGGTTGTGGTTTTGAGTGGAACTCAATTAGATTAGGCGCGTCTCGCTTGGCATCTTGGGTTAAAACCATAAAATTAGATAGTTGATGATTAAATTCTTTGCCGCCCATGAACAACTCTTCGGGTTCGGCGTGTTTTATGTCTTTTGATAATTTTGTAAAGGCTTCTTTTGCTTTACCAAAAAAGTCATCTAAACGATCGTAAAGAAAATCTGTATTCTTGGCAAAGACAAGTGTATTAGATGCTATATAGCTCAAAAAACTTTGTCTTTTGTCTATTAAGAACTTATCTGCCATATTAGGTACGATCGTAATGGACTTCACTTTTTCTTTGGACAGCTGTGTTTCTACATCAAAAGTTCTAATACTATCTATTTCATCACCAAAAAATTCAATTCTATAGGGTTCATCATGAGAAAATGAATAGACGTCCACGATACCTCCACGAACAGAAAATTCACCAGGTTCGGTAATGAAATCTACTCGCTTAAATTTATATTCAAATAAAATTTCGTTTAAAAAGTCTAAAGAAAGTGTATCCCCTAGTTTCATTTTTAGGGTATTCTTGTCCAATTCCTTTCTTGTTACTACTTTTTCAAATAACGCATCTGGATAAGTGACGATTACCGCAGGCTTTTTTCTAGAATTTATTCTGTTCAATACCTCTGCCCGTAAAAGCACATTGGCATTGTCCGTCTCTTCAATTTGATAAGGTCTTCTATAACTTCCGGGATAAAAAAGTACTTTGTCTTCCCCGATCAATCGTTCAAAATCGTTTAGATAATAGGCAGCCTCTTCCTTATCGTTAAAAATCGCCAAAAATGGGCGGTCTTCCGATTCAAAAATACTGGAAAGTACAAAGGATAACGACGACCCTACAAGACCCTTTAATTGAACATTTTTATTACCTGAATTTTCAGATTTGGAAATAGCTGCTTGCAGTTTCCCTATTTGGGGAGACTGGCTATACCGTTGTTGGATAGAAGAATGACTCAACAGTTTAAATTTTTGCAAATATACGTATACCTAATTAATGGATACCACTCATTATTATCACATATGGGCTACACATTGCCCTTAAAAAGTTGGAAATTGTGGCCTAGCTAATAAAGTAAGATTTTATGGAAGATAATAATTTTGATGTTTTTGTAATAGGTAGTGGTATTGCAGGGCAAACCGTGGCAAAATCTTGTGCGGAAGCTGGTTTAAAGGTTGCCATTGCGGACAATCGTGAATTTGGCGGTACTTGTGCAAATAGAGGTTGTGATCCTAAGAAAATATTATTGGGTGCAATAGAGGCTTATGAGCTAGGAAAGAATTTAAAGGGAAAAGGTATTGGAAAAGTTGCTAAAATTGATTGGAAACAATTGCAGAAGTACAAGCGTAATTTTACTGTAAATATTCCAGTTTCTACAGAGCGTGTGCTTAAGGAACTGGACATAAAACTCTTTCATCAATCTCCGAGCTTTTTAGACGAACATACACTTCTTGTAGAAGGTAAAATTGTTACTGCCAAAAAAATAGTAATTGCCACAGGGCAAGTTCCACGAACCCTGGCTATTCCTGGAGCCAAACATTTTAAAAATAGCGACGACTTCTTGGACCTTAAAAAATTACCAAAGAAAATTGTCTTTGTTGGTGGTGGTTATATTGGGATGGAATTTGCCCATATGGCCGTTAGGGCCGGTGCCCAAGTTACTATTGTAGATGCCGGCAGTAGACCATTACATGCTTTTGACCCAGATTTAGTAAAAGGACTTAGAAAATATTCCGAATCCATTGGCATAAAATTTATTTTCAATGCAGAGCCTACAAAACTTAAAAAGAAGGAAAAAAAGCTCACATTAACCTATGAAGTTAATGGTAATGAAAAGACCATTGAAGCTAACATTGTATTTAATACCGCTGGTCGTGTACCGGCATTGGCCGGTTTAGACTTGGGCAACGGTAATGTACAGTTTACTGATAAAGGTGTGGAAACCAATAGTTATTTACAAAGTATTAATAATGCGAATGTTTACGCTTGTGGGGATGTTTCCGATAAGAATTTACCACTTACCCCACTTTCGGGTAGACAAGGTTATGTGGTGGCGGAAAATATTATAAACGGTAATAAAAAGGAATTGGAAGTACCTAAAATACCTTCTGTAGTATTTACTCTACCGAATTTGGCTACGGTAGGCTACTCTGAAGAAGAAGCGACCTCTAGATATAAGAATATTCGAGTAGCTTATAATGTAGCTACAGATTGGTTCAATGCCAAACGGATCAATGCGCCTTTATATGCTTATAAAATAATTATGAACGATAGAACTGGTGAAATTGTAGGAGCTCATTTAGTAGGTCCCGATGCTGGGGAGACCATCAATATTTTAACCATGGCAATCAATAACGGAATGACGGATAAGGATATAAAATCTACAATTTTCTCATATCCATCCTGGGTAAACGATATTAAGAATATGGTTTAAGGTTTTTTATTTAGACGTTGTTGAAGCTTTTTTAGCGGACTTGTTTCGTGATTCTTTATGCCGTGTATGGCAGCTGCAATTAACAGAATTATTGCACCTGTTATTGCGGAGTAGGCTATGTACATATTAGACCCGTTATGTCTTATGAAAATTGCGAACAATGCCCAAACACCAACCAAGGCAAACTCTCGCATGTTTCTTTTCCAAATCATCAGAAGATTAATGAATGTTGCCGCTACAATCATATTAATTGTCCAGGCCTGTTCGGTTAGGATGCCACCGTTCCAGTCCAGTTTACTTAGATAAGCGGAAATATTGGCAATAGTGGCAACCGATATCCAACCGCTATAAAGACATATTGGCCACCAAACAAAGGCTAGTATTTCTATAGGTGCATCCCAACGCTCCATATTCGTGTTCAATATAATTTTTATCAGGGAAAGCAGAATGCCAAACATAATTATAACTGAAACGCCAGTGTAATTGTACATAAAAGCAAATACCCAGCAGCAGTTTAAAATGTTGGCAATAAAGAACCAATATCCTGTTTGTTCAATAAAATCGCTTGGTTTATTACTAAAAAAAGCTCTTCTTAGTTGAAAAATGCCATAAGCCAGTAAGCCTAGAAATATTACACCCCAAATGGCAAAAGCGTATCCTGCCGGGGTAAATAAGTTTTCATATTGGGCGCTCATTTCACCTATGGTAGTATCATTAAGTGAAAATGCTTGTGAAATATAATTGACGGCAATAACCAAAATAACCGATGCCAAATTAAGAACAGATAGTTTCTTTTTCATAAGGGTAAAAGTATAATGGTTATCTTATAAAGTTATGCTCTTTAGCACATTAAACGAACTATTTTCGGTAAGAACGCTTCTTTTTCACCTCTTTTATGGGCACGGGCAATACTGCATCGCCCAAAAGCGCATAGACTTCACAGCCTTCACAAGGTTCTAGGGTATAGGTGCCAGTAAATTCTCCAAAAGCAGGTACAATCATTTGATGTTCCGTTTTGTAGAAGCACGGTAAACGTACCGATTGTCTACCTAATCCACTCAATTTAATGGCAGGATGTATGTGCCCCGAAAAATTGAATAAGCCGTCTCTTTCTTCAGGGTGATGGGTTAGAAGAAAAGATTCTAAAATTAACTCAGGAATTACTTTAATATGTAATTCTTCATATTTAAGTGGAGAAATAATATCGTGATTACCACTCACTAAAATTATTTCTTGAGCGGTTTTCTGTACCCAATTTTCAAATAACAGCCATTCTGTATTTAAGGCAGAATGGAATAAATCTCCTAAAAAAACAATCGTTATAGGTCTAAAATGGTCTACAACTGCAGTTAAGGCATCAAAATTTTGTTGTACGGCTTGTTGTGGTACCGCTGCACCATATTTTCTGAAATGGGAAACTTTGCCCAAATGCACATCACTGATCAATAGCATTGATTGTTCTGCCCAATAGAGCGCTCCAGAAAAGTGCATTTCAAAAGTTTGATCATGTAGGGTAATGGAATGAGTCATTGATGCAAAATTACGAGAAAGTCCGGATTTAAAATTCATTTTAAACTCAAGAACATGAATTCCCCCGTTGAGGGTTAAGGGGCAAGGTTTTTTATTTCTTCATCAATAGTGCAGCCATTTTTTTAATTCGGTCTGCTAGTTTCTCGCTAGATAGTTTTTCGCGCCCAACACGTTCTGTAATTAACGGGAAGGAGAATGGAGTGGGCTGTGCACACTCTTTCCATACAATGTCTTGTGTAGCAATTCTTTCTAAGGATAATCGTAATCGCCCTTCTTCCAACTGGTGCTCAAAGGTTTCTGTAAAGGCTTGTTGGAAGAGTAAATTTTCTGGTTCGTAATCCCTAAATACATCGAACAATAGCTGGGAACTACTTTGCAAGTGTTTCATTTTAATACCTTTTTTTGGGTATCCGGTAAAGACCATACCGCTTATAATGGCAACATCCCTGAATCTTCGGCGAGCCATTTCTGTGGCATTCAGACTTTTTTGCAAATCATCCAGCATAAAATCTGTAGTGAACAGGTCATTGTCCAATACTTGCTGAATGTCTATGGGTTGGTCTGATAATAGTTCAAAACCATAATCATTGAATGCCAGCGAAAATGTAATAGGCGATAATAAACTTATGCGATAGCCCAATAAACTGCCAATGGCTTCATGAACAAATCTGCCTTCAAAAGGGTAGAAAAGGTGGTGATATCCGTCTCTGGTCTTAAAGGTTTCAATTAAAAATTCTGATGGTTTGGGTACAATGCTATCTCGTCTTTGTCTTTCAAAAAGTGGTGCCAAAGCCCTTATTTCCTCAGATTGATTTTTTATTGGTTCACCCGAGCTATACAGTTCGTTTCTCAATAACTCTGACATTTGTGCGGAAAGGGTGAGTCGGCTCCCCATCCAACTAGATATTTTGTTGGTTTTCTTATTGCTATTCCGCACCTGCACCGTCATTTCTTTTATTCGGATGAATTCTAAGTTTCTACCTGCAAATGTAAACACGTCGCCTGTGTTGAGTTTAGAAACAAAAAACTCTTCTATAGACCCTATATATCCTCCTTTTTGATATTTTACAGATAAGTTTACATCGCCAACAATAGTGCCTATTTGAAAACGATGCCGCATGGCAACACCACGGTTATTGACTTTAAATTTGCCATCCTCCTCAATTTCTACCTTTTTGTACTCGTCGTAGCTTTGCAGACTTTGACTGCCCATCACCAAAAAATTCAATAACCATTGCCATTGGTCTTCGGTCAACGTTTGGTAGCAAAAAGTTTGTTTCACCTCTTTAAAAATTTCTTTAGGGTAGAATCCGTCAGATATGGCCAAGGTGGTCAAATATTGCAAAAGCACATCATAGCTGTTAAGGTAGGGTATACGGTCTTCAACAGAATTCATTTTTACCGCTTTTTGTAAAGCCGATGCTTCAATAAGCTCAATGGCGTGTGTGGGTAAAAAATAAATGACACTTTCCTTACCGGGACTATGACCACTGCGACCGGCACGTTGTAGAAAACGGGCAACACCTTTGGGTCCTCCTATCTGTACTACCGTTTCTACAGGGGCAAAATCTACTCCAAGATCTAAACTTGAGGTGCAAACCACCGCTTTCAACTGTTCATTGCGAATTGCATTTTCAACCCAAACGCGAGTTTCTTTATTAATGCTGCCATGGTGCATTGCCATTTCTCCCGCATATTCTGGGTGCTTTTCCAAGATTTTTTGAAACCAAATTTCACATTGGCTACGGGTATTGGTAAAGAGCAAAGTGGTCTTGCTATTATTGATGATGGGGACAACATCTTCCAAAAGGTGTAAACCTAAATGACCACGCCATGGAAAGGTTTCCATTTTTTTTGGAATAATACTTTTAACCGTAATCTTTTTGTTGAGCTTGGCTTTTATGAGTACCGAGTTTTCTATCGTTTTAGAATCAATGCCCAACAAAACATCTCGTGCCTGTTCTAGATTGCCAATGGTTGCAGAGATGCCCCAAATTCTTAATTGCGAGGATACATTTTTTAAACGTGATAAGGCAAGTTCCATTTGTACGCCACGCTTGGTGCCCAATATTTCATGCCATTCATCTACTACAATTGCCGAGCAGTCTTTAAAAATTTTGTCATAACCTTTTGTAGCAAGAAGTAACTGAAGACTTTCTGGAGTGGTGATCAACAGATCGGGCATATTCTTTTTTTGCTGCGCCCGCTCTTTGGTGGTAGTATCTCCAGAGCGAATACCCACGGTCATCTGTGTTCCCAGGTCTTGTGTAATGCGTTCTGCCGATTGCTTAATTTCTTGCGATAATGCACGTAATGGCGTTATCCAAATAGCTTTTAGCCCTTTTTTATGTTTGGTCTTGTAGTTGGGATTGCTCTTAATGTAATTTAAAACAATTGGAAACCATAAAGCATAGGTTTTACCACTACCTGTTGGAGCATTTAGTAATCCGTCTTTACCTTGTAGAAACGCTTTCCAAGTATCTTTTTGAAACTTAAATGGTTTCCAATGCTGTTCGGCGAACCAGTTTTCTGCTATATCGTAGAGTTCTTGTCTTTTTACCATTGCGAGTAAAGCGAAGCAATCTGTTTAATTTATTCTTGAATTTTATTTTTTGTTCCGAAACCTAAAATTTTCATCTAACCAATTAATGGAAAGATCACCCCATTCAGGATTCATTGAGTTAATTAACTCTTCCTTTTTTTTCCGATTGCCAGCTTTTAATTTCAATTCTCTTTTAAATGCATCTTCCACATTTTCAAATTCCTCAAAATAAACTAGTATATCGCAATTGTATTTCTTGGTGAAAGCATTTGGATATATTCTGCTTTTATGTTCATTTATTCTTCTTTTAATATTATCTGTAGCTCCAACATAAAGAACTGTTTTATTTTTATTGGTTGTTATATAGATATATCCTTTCATTTTAATTAGGCTTGTGAAATCAAAAGATGTAAATTAATTTTTCGTTTTTTATTTAACAGATTCCTTCGCTTCGCTCGGAATTAATCCCTTCAAATCATCCAACGTATTTGCTTCATGGATGTTTTTATCTTTTCTCCAGCGTAGCATTCTGGGAAAACGGGTAGCAACACCACTTTTATGTCTTTTTGATAATGCTATACCCTCAAAGGCGATTTCAAACACGTGATGAGGAGTAACACTACGAACGGGTCCAAATCTTTCCAAAGTATTTTTCTTTATCCAAGCATCTAGTTTTCTGAATTCTGCATCGGTTAAGCCTGAGTATGCCTTTGCAAAGGTTACCAGTTCTTTTTCTCCTTCTTCATTATCCTTCCAAAGGGCAAAAGTATAATCTGTAAATAGATTACTTCGCCTACCATGACCGCGCATGGCATATGTAAGAACCGCATCTATGGTCAGTGGGTCAACTTTCCATTTCCACCAATCGCCTTTCTTACGACCTACCAAATAGGGCGAATCTTTTCTTTTTAGCATTAAGCCTTCACTGTGCATTTCGCGAGAGCGGTCTCTTTCTTCAGCCATCTCTTCCCATGAATTAAAATACATGGTTTTAGAGAGGTGAAGGGGAACATCACTTCGGCTACGCTCAGTGACCTCACTTCGGCTAAGTTTAGTGACCGCATTTTGGTTTTGCTCAGTGACATTTTTAAAAAGGTGTTCTAAAATTTCTCTACGTTCTATAAAAGGTAATTGGCGAATATCTTCTCCTTTCCATTCAAGAATATCATATGCTTTTAAGATTACCGGAACTTTTTTTAAAAGTGCGGCGGTTACGTTTTTTCTACCAATGCGGGTTTGTAAATCGTTAAAGGTGCCAATACCACCTTTTGGAAAAGGGAGAATTTCACCATCTATGACCGTACCGTTAGGAATAACGCCTATGAATTTTTCAAATTCGGGATACTTATCCGTTACCAATTCTTCGCCACGGCTCCAAACAAATAATTCATTGTTTCTTAAGATCACTTGAGAACGAATTCCATCCCACTTATGTTCTGCAGACCATTCTTTTATATCGCCTAAGTCTGACACTTCACCTTCAATGGCATACGCCAAATAGAAAGGATATGGTTTTGAAAGGTAATCGCTCTCATTTTCCTCTAAAACCAATTGCTGAAAAGTGATTTTATTCGGGTCCCAGTTGCCCATTAATTTATAGGCTAGAATATCTTCGTCAATTTGGGTGGCTTTTGCCAAGGCACGTGTCATTAGTTTTTGACTTACCCCAATTCTGAATCCACCAGTAATCAATTTGGTGAACACAAACCGTTCGTAGTAGTTTAAAACACTCCAATTTTCGTATAGATATGCTCTTTTTTCTTCGTCTGTTTTCTTTTTAAGAGCAATCATTTCTTGAAGAAAATTGGTTAAACTTTTGTCCGATGATTGGTCGGCTGCAGGAATGACCAATGCTATGGTTTCTGCGAGATCACCAACAATATGATAGCTTTCTTCAAATAACCACAGTGGAATGTTTGCCAGTTCTGAAGCCCAAGTTCTTAATAGCGTTGTATTTACCGGTCTTGGTGGTCTGCGATGCGATAAAATTGCGATGGTCCAAACCTTATCGGCATCATCGGCTTTAAGAAAATAGTCGGTCAATGCCTGTACCTTAACCGTAGTTTTATTGGTACTATCCAAGGTTTTTATAAGCTGTGCAAAATTTCTCATACAGATGCTGTCGATTTTGAAGCTAATGCAGCTTCTGTTTCTTCTTCACCGTATTGCGTTGCTTCTGTACGGGCATCATAACCTTGTTCTCGTAAATATTTCGAGAATATATCTGTATAGCCATGTGTACAGATAATTTTTTCGGCGCCTGTAGCTTCAATACTTTCTAAAAGACCGGGCCAATCGCAATGATCGCTTAAAACAAAACCTTTGTCAATAGCCCTTCTTCGTCTTGCTCCCCTAAAGGTCATCCATCCACTTGCGGAAGCAGTAACATAGGGCACCATTTTTCTAATCCAAGTACTACCATGTGCACTTGGTGGTGCCAATACTATATTGCCCAATAGCTGCTCTTTTTTGGTGTCTCTGGTAATTAAAGTGGTCTTGGGAAAATCTACCAACGGTCTTAGTACCTGGGTCATATTTTCAATGGCGCCATGTGTATATATTTCTCCAATGTCGGTGTCTAGGTATTTTAATAATCGTTGTGCTTTGCCCAAACTATACCCAAAGAGTATGGATGTTTTACCTTCAGCTCTATTTTCTGCCCACCAATTGTTAATGTTTTCTAGAACTTCTGCCTGGGGTGTCCATTTAAATGCGGGTAATCCAAAAGTACATTCTGTAATAAAGGTGTTACATTTTATAGGTTCATAAGGTGTGGAAATACCATCATTTTCAGTTTTATAATCTCCTGTAAAAACCCAAACTTCACCTTTATGTTCTACCCTAATTTGTGACGATCCAATAATATGCCCGGCTGGATGTAGGCTAAATTTTACGTTGTTAATGATAATAGTTTCGCCCCATTCTTTTCCAATAACGTTTATTTCACCTAAACGATGTTGTATAATAGGTACATTTCTGTGATGGGTTATATATTTTTTGTGCCCATATCTACTATGGTCCGCATGCCCATGTGAGATTATGGCATGGTCTACAGGTTTCCAAGGGTCAAGATAGACTTTGGCCGTTTCGCAATATATGCCATTGCTTGTAAATTGTAATAAAGGAGATTTCATAGCGATAACAAGTTACGAATTTCACATGCAAACAAAGTTGATGTCAAACTAAACTATGACCTCTAAAAAATTTATATTTGCTCAATAATTAAAAAATAAGATATGTCTTTTGCAGATTTATATACCAGTGGGGAGCATAGAAGAAACCTGGCTCACTTTGCGGCCTTGGCAACTTTAGCTTCTATTGATGGTGAAATTAGTACTGAGGAAAAAAAATTATTAGACCGTTTTGCTAGTAAACTGGATATTACCGAGACGGAGTATAACGAAGTATTTAAGAAAGAAAATAAGTACCCAATAGATTCTACACCAGATTCTGAAAAAAGATTGGAGCGTTTATATGATCTATTTAGAATTGTTTATTCTGATCATGAAATTGATGATGAAGAAAGGGTGCTGATTAAAAAGTATGCGATCGGTCTAGGCTTTACAGATGAAAAGGCAGATAAAATTATTCAACGTTCTGTTGCTATTTTTGGTGGTAAAATAGACTTTGATGATTATTTATACTTAGTAAAGCGCTAAGTGTTTATTTGAACGATATAAAAAAGG
Source organism: Maribacter sp. (assembly GCA_020629415.1). Classification (GTDB taxonomy): domain Bacteria; phylum Bacteroidota; class Bacteroidia; order Flavobacteriales; family Flavobacteriaceae; genus Maribacter; species Maribacter huludaoensis. Next base: position 23,408 of record JAHDDL010000029.1, read on the forward strand.
GAGCCAAAGGCTCCCTTTTTATTTAATGATATTTATTCAAGAATTCTTGGAGTTTTTTGACCATATTTTTGCTTCCACAGAAGAAAGGAACACGTTGGTGTAATTCAGTTGGTTGAATATCCATAATTCTATTTTTACCGCCAATGGCCAATCCATTTGCCTGTTCGGCCAGAAAAGCCATAGGATTGCATTCATACAACAATCTTAATTTTCCACTTTCACTAACACTACTCTTAGGATACATATAAATACCACCTTTGATCATGTTTCTATGAAAATCCGATACTAAAGAACCTATATACCTAGAAGTATAGGGTCTGTCATCTTCTTCCATTTGACAGTATTTAATATAATCTTTTACACCTTGGTGAAAATGAACGTAGTTACCTTCGTTTACGGAATAAATTCTACCATCTTCAGGAAATTGCATATTTGGGTGGGATAGGTAAAAAGTACCCAATGCAGGGTTTAAGGTAAACCCGTTTACGCCGTCACCTGTAGTATACACCAACATGGTAGATGTACCGTAAACAACATAACCTGCTGCAACCTGCTTGTTGCCGGGTTGTAGAAAATCTTCCATTGTTACCGGTGTGCCTACGGGAGTAACACGTCTGTAAATGGAAAAAATAGTACCTACGGATACGTTTACGTCAATGTTGGAAGAACCGTCTAAAGGGTCTATAAGTACAACATATTTGTTTTGATGATTTTCATCGTTACTGTTAATACTGATGAAGCTGTCTTCTTCTTCAGAAGCAATACCACAGACAATTTCTCTGTTCTTTAAAGTTTGAATGAATTTGTCGTTCGCGAAAAGATCCAATTTTTGTTGATCTTCACCTTGAATGTTGGTTTCTCCAACTCCGCCTAAAATATCTATTAGCCCTGCTTTGCTTACCTCGTGGTTAACAACTTTTGCAGCTAATCTAATTGCATTGATAAGTTTTGATAATTCACCTGAAGAGTATTGAAATGAATCTTGATTTTCAATAATAAACTCCCCTAGGGTCTGATTTCTTTTTGGAGACATTTTTTAGTTTATGGTTTATACAAATATCGTGTATTTTGTTAAACGTTTCATTTTCATTTTAATTACATTTTTTAAATTTATAACTTTGTGTTTTATTTGTAACAATTATGGATTATACAATTAGAGTTGCCCAAAGAGAAGATATGAAGCAAGTGCTTCGTTTAATTCAGGAATTGGCCACGTTTGAAAAAGAAGAAGATGCTGTAGAAGTAAGTGTGCAAAATCTAGAGGAAGATGGGTTTGGTAAACAAAAATTGTTTCATTGTTTTGTTGCTGAAAGTGACAATAAAATTGTTGGTATGGCATTGGTGTACCCTAGGTATTCTACTTGGAAAGGACCGGTCATACATTTAGAGGATTTAATTGTAACCAAAGAAATGCGCGGTACGGGTTTAGGTACCGCATTATTGAACGAGGTAGTAAAATATGGTGATGAATTGGGAGTGAAGAGAATATGTTGGGAAGTATTGGACTGGAATGAACCTGCCATAGGTTTCTATGAAAGTAAAGGTGCCAACGTTATGAGAGATTGGGACGTGGTTCAATTAGATGAAGCCGGTATAAAGGAGTACTTAAGTACTCTGGCGAATTAAAAATCAAAAGAATTTAGATAGATATTGAGTATGAGGGTTTTTAAATTTGGGGGAGCATCCGTTAAAGATGCAGATGCTGTTAAAAATGTAGTAAAGGTTTTAAAAGAAGTAGGGTATGAGAATACGCTTTTGGTTGTTTCTGCAATGGGCAAGACTACCAATGCTATGGAAGATATCATAAATGCTTATTTTAACGATAAACAGGAAATACCTTCCAAGGTTGCTGAGATGGTAGATTATCATTTAAGTATTGTTTCAGAATTGTTTCCAAATTCGCAGCATGCCATTTATAAAGATATAAAAGTATTGGTCGATGAGATCAATGGTTTTTTGGTGTGGAACAAGTCACCCAACTACAATTTTGTTTATGATCAAATTGTTGGTTACGGAGAATTGATCTCTACCACCATCATTAGTGCTTACTTCAAAGAAGTTGGCATTAAGAACAATTGGCTAGATGTAAGAAACTTTATTAAGACCGATAGTAATTATAGGGATACTACGGTTGATTGGGAACGTACTCAAGGAAACGTTACTAAAATAGACCAAAAGGTTTTAAACATTACCCAAGGTTTCTTAGGTAGCGACGACAATAACTTTACAACAACTTTAGGCCGTGAAGGTTCCGATTATTCCGCTGCAATACTTGCGTATTGCCTGAATGCAGATTCAGTAACTATTTGGAAAGATGTACCCGGTGTTTTAAATGCCGATCCAAGGTATTTTGAAGAAACCCAATTGCTAAACAACATCTCTTATAGAGAGGCTATTGAATTGGCGTTTTACGGTGCATCTGTAATTCATCCAAAAACATTACAACCATTGCAACGTAAAGAAATTCCGTTACACGTAAAATCTTTTGTAAATCCTAAAGGTAAGGGCACAACGGTAGGTAAGGGTGTTGGTATAGAACCAAAAGTCCCTTGTTTCATCGTTAAAAAGAATCAGGTATTGGTAAAATTATCTTCGCTAGATTTTTCTTTTATTGTAGAAGATAGTATCAGCGAACTTTTTAAACTTTTTCATCAGCACAAGATAAAAGTAGATTTAATTCAGAATTCAGCTATTAGCTTTTCCGTTTGTATCGATAATAAATTCGGAGGTTTGGAAAAACTTTTGCAACAATTAAAAAGTAAGTTCAAGGTAGCTCATCATGAGAACGTATCATTATATACCATTAGGCACTTTGATAACAAAGCGTTAGAAACTTTACAGAATGGGCACGAGCTGCTATTGGAGCAACGTGGTACGGAAACCGTTCAGCTTGTGGTGAAGTAAGTTCAAGGTCATTTCAGACATGTTTAATAGGTAGCTGCAAAAGCTATTTTCCTATATTTACAGTCTAATCGATGATGATTTATGGGTTTAGTTACCGCGAAGGAAGTTGCCAAGGCTATCAACCTCTCTAAATACGGAGTGTTAGGTACCTTTGTTGGTTGGATATTGTTGAAAGTTACCAGAATATCCAGTATTAATCGATTTTATGATACCATTGCCCATTTACAGGGTGAGGACTACGCCAACGCCATTCTAGAGCATTTTGAAATTGATTTTGAAATTCCTGAGGAAGATTTTAAGCGTTTACCCAAAGAAGGGTCTTACGTAACCATTAGTAATCACCCATTGGGTGCGATCGATGGTATTTTGCTGTTCAAACTAATGGTCAAGCAACGACCGGATTATAAAATTATGGCCAATTTTCTTCTGGAAAGAATGGTGCCTTTAAAACCCTATATTTTACCGGTCAATCCTTTTGGCGACCATAAAGATGCCAGAAGCAACTTGGCCGGATTCAAAAAAACACTGGAACATTTACAAAACGGCCATGTTTTAGGTGTATTTCCGGCAGGAGAAGTTTCTACCTATAAAGACGGCAAGCTCATAGTTGACAAACCATGGGAAGAGGCGGCTATAAAATTGATAAGAAAAGCTGAGGTACCCGTTGTGCCTATATATTTTCATGCCAAAAATAGCTCTTTGTTCTATCGCATTTCTAAGTTAGGAGATTCATTACGGACGGCCATGATTCCTTCTCAAGTCTTTTCCCAAAGAAATAGACCAATTAAAGTGAGAATAGGGCAACCGATCTCCGTGACCGCACAAAAAGAACAGGATAGTTTAGAAGAGTATACAGATCTATTACGACGTAAAACCTATATGCTCTCCAATGCTTATGAAAAAGAGCGTTTGATCGATCAAATACCTACATCGCTTAAATTGCCCAAGCAACCTAAGAAAATTGCAGATGCGGTTCGTAAAGAGGTTATGGAGGGTGAAATAGAGAAGCTTAGGGAGAAAGAGTGTCGTTTGCTTCAAAGCAAAAATTACGAAGTGTTTCTTGCAAAAGAAAAGGATATGCCTTTTATTTTAAAGGAAATAGGTCGGCAGCGAGAAGTTACCTTTAGGGCAATAGGGGAAGGGACCAACAAGGCTATTGACCTGGATAGTTTTGATAGTTATTACCACCATTTGTTCTTATGGGATGATGAGGCTAAATGCATTGTTGGCGCTTACAGAATGGGAATGGGATCAGAGATTTTTCCGGAACATGGTATTGATGGTTTTTATGTACAAGATTTGTTTAGAGTAGAGCCAGAATTGTATGATATGATGGAGCACTCTATAGAAATGGGACGTGCCTATATTACCAAAGAATACCAACAAAAACCTATGCCTTTATTTTTACTTTGGAAAGGTATTGTACATACTACCTTAAGATTTCCTGAGCATAAGTATTTAATAGGTGGCGTAAGTATCAGTAACCAGTTTTCAAACTTTTCTAAATCGTTGATGATCGAATTTATGAAGTCTAATTACTGGGATCCCTACGTAGCACAATATATAAGGCCAAAGAAGGAGTTTAAGGTAAAGCTGAAAGATGCTGATAAGGAGTTCGTTTTTGATGAAACGCAAGCCGATTTAAATAAATTTGATCGTTTAATAGATGAGGTAGAGCCAGGTAGTCTTCGATTACCGGTTTTGATTAAGAAGTACATTAAACAGAATGCAAAGGTCGTTGCTTTTAATGTAGATCCCTTATTCAATAATTCAGTTGACGGATTAATGTATATTAAAATCGCCGATTTACCGGAGAGTACCGTAAAACCGGTTATGGAAGAGTTTCAGGCAGAACTGGAGCGAAAATTGTTGGAGTCTCAAAACCCCGAGCCGGAAGTATAATCTAGTCTACACCAACAACGCTACTTCGCCTTTCAAAAAGTACATTGTCTACCCATTGCCCGTGTAATTTGCCAACGCGCTCACGTTTGCCGATCATTCTAAATCCTGTGGTTTCATGAAGTTTAATGCTAACATGGTTAGTTGGGAATACACCGGATTGTAGTGTCCAAATACCTTCTTGTTCACTAGCGGATACTATGTGTTCCAATAATACCTTGCCCAAACCTTTACCTCTGCTATTTCTAGAAACATAGACACTTATTTCGGCTACGCCGCCATAGACGCATCTATTGGAAACTGGGGATAGAGCTACCCAACCTAATATTTCATTTTTTTGTTCCGCCACAAAACGGCAGTTGCTCATATGTGCTTTGTCCCAATTTTCAAAGGTGGGTACCTTGGTTTCAAAAGTGGCTATGCCGGTATCAATACCTTCTTGATATATTTTGGCAACAGAATTCCAGTCCTTTGCCAACATCTTTCTTATAATTATATCCTTCATATGTAGTTTTTAGCAACAATTATCTTTAGTGGTTTCAAAAAAAGAATTTAGAAGTGCTTGTACTGCCTTCCATTGTTTAAGATTAATATAATAGCATACTTTTTTGCCTTCAATTTCACCTCTTATTAAATCTATACTCTTAAGTTCTTTTAAATGCTGTGAGATAGTAGGCTGTGCCAATCCTATTTCATCAACAATATCATTACAAATACAAGCATTTTGCTGACTTATATATTGTAAAATAGCAATACGGGCAGGGTTTGAGAGTACTTTGAACATGATTGCAAGTTCATTTTGCTCTGTATTGAATATTTGTGATTTTGTTATTCCCATTTGATATTTTAATATTGCTATATTACGATGATATGTGATGTAAAAAAAGCCAGATGAGTTCTCATCTAGCTTTTGTAGTTTAGAACCAAGGTTTTCTACCTACCTGGTATGTGTTGTAAAATTCTTCGTCTGATTTTGTTAGGTATATGATACCTTCAATAATGCCTACCACCCACATAGCAGATGCACCAATACCACAGGTTACAGCTCCCAATACCAGGGTAATAACTAACATTATAATTCCTTCTTTCTGATATCCTAGAATAAATTTGTGAATACCTAACGAACCTATTACGATAGCCAATATACCAGCTAACATTTTTTTGTTTTCTCCTCCAGGGCCTCCACTGAAAGCTTCTTTTGCTCCTGCGGTAAAATCACTGGCTGCTTTTTTAGCTCCTTCGCTAAATTCTTTTGCAGATTCCTCTGCCTTATCTCCGAAATCTTTGTTTTCTTCTGACATTTTAATTGTTGTTTGGTGGTTATTATAAGTTTTAAATGTAACGATTATTTTAACATCACAAAAATGCTTTATCTATTGGTTCCCAAAGTTCTAGCTTATTTCCGTCAGGATCTAAAATCCAACCAAATTTTCCATATTCAAATTCTTGGATTTCGCCTACCACTGTTACTCCTTCTTCCTTTAGCACTTTTAATAATTCTACAAGATTCTCCACCCTAAAATTCATCATAAAACTAGATTGGCTAGGTTTGAAATAATCAGTAGCGGCATTCATGGGGCTCCATTGAGTAGAACAGTCGTTTCCTTCTTTATCTTGCCACCAAAAAGTACAACCGTATTGGTCAGTGTTTAATCCTAAATGCTTGTTATACCAATTTTTAGAATGGTCAGGATCTTTAGTTTTAAAGAAGAAGCCTCCTAAGCCTGTTACTCTGTTTTTCATAACTGTCTATTTTTTGATGTTATTCTCGTATAAATCAATCCATTGTTGGGGAGTCATTTTAGTGCATAATTCGGCAATAAGCTCGTATGGTATATCATCCATGCTTTTAAATCTGATACAACTTTTGCCCATATCTAGTTTGCGTTTGCAATGTTTAGGGTATTCGCTCTTAAACCAGTTCATTAAAGTAATATCTGCATAAATACCAGAGTGATACAAGGCGATAAAATTCTTTTGTGAAGCCAAATTAATAAACGGTAACGGTAGGTCAGGTTTTACATGATAACCTGCCGGGTATAGTGTATGTGGTACTACATAGCCCAACATGCCATAACTTAATTGCTCTTCAAAACCATGGGGTAATTTTTTTAAAATAATACCTCTTAGTTTTTCAATTGCCACTTTACGTTCCGGTGGCAATTGTGCAATATAATTGTCTGGTGAGCTGGCTTCGTATTTCATATCACTCTAAAAATTTAGCTTTTACTTTATCGACTACCGTTTGGGCAAGTTTAACTTTACTTTCTATCGTCCAACCTGCTACGTGTGGCGATAGTATTACTTGGTCAGAATTAATTAAGTATTGAAATGCTTCTGGTAAAGTATCATCGGTAAACATATGTTCAAAAGATGCTTTTTCGTATTCCAAAACATCTAAACCTGCACCAAGAACCTTGCCCGATTTTATAGCATCGACTAAATCTGAGGTAACTATGCATTTTCCTCTGGCGGTATTTATAATCCAAATAGGGTTATCGAACTTTTCTAGAAATTCGGTATTTACCATACCAATGGTCAGTTCTGTCTGCGGTACATGTAAGCTTATAACATCAGCTCTATTTTGAAATTCCATAATACCTACTTGGCGCGCATTTTCATCTTCTACACCACCTTTTATGTCATAGCAAATTACCTCTTCCACATCAAAGCCTTTTAACTTTTTAGCAAAAGCTTTTCCCATATTGCCATAACCTATAATACCTACTACTTTGCCTTCTAGCTCTATGCCACGGTTACCTTCACGATCCCATTTGCCACTTCTAACTTCTTTGTCCGCACTGTTCAATTTATTAAAAAGTGATAATAGCATACCTAAGGCGTGTTCGCCAACCGCGTTACGATTGCCTTCTGGCGCTGCAGCAAGAAAAATACCAAGAGATTTGGCATATTTTGTATCTATATTTTCAAGTCCCGCGCCTAATCTGCCTATAAATTTTAGATTTTTTGCCTTATCCAAAAAATGCTCGTCTATAGTAAACCTGCTTCTAATAATGAGTCCGTCATAGTCTTCTATCTTAGCTTCAATCTGTTCTTTGGTAGAGCTATAATCTTCATAGTTCTGAAAACCTAATTCTGAGAATTGCTCAATAATCAATGGGTGATTGATGTCTACGTGTAATACTTTCATTTAAACTTTATTATATTTCGGGGTAATCTGTTTTTGTTTTTTCGTCTTTAATGTTTCCGGTGTGGGAAGTGCTTAATTTTTCAAAAAGCATAACGTGTACTTCTTCATTGTTTTTGGTCATAGGGCAATGTTCCACTCCTTTGGGGACTATAATAATTTCGCCTTGTTGCACTATTTCTGTACGTTCTTTAAACTGCATGTATAAAGTTCCTTTTAGTACTTGAAATAGCTCATCTTCATTATCGTGTGCATGCCATACAAATTCACCTTTTAACTTTGCCAGCAATACTTGCATATTATCTACAACACCTATTTGGTGCGGATGCCAATGCCCGTCTATAAAATCAAATTTTTCTTTTAGTTTGATGCTTTTCATGGCTATGTCAATTCTATCTTAAATTATGAACGAAAGAAATTCAATATAGTAATATACGGAAAGCCACAGTATTCTAAAAAGAAGCGAAGCAGTTTATTATATGCCCAAAATCAATTTGGCTATAGAGAAATAAATTAAAATACCAAAAATATCATTACTTGTGGTAATGAACGGGCCAGTTGCAATGGCGGGGTCAATGCCTCTTTTGTTCAAAAATAAGGGAACGAAGGTACCTATGAATCCGGCAACAACGATTACCGCAATCAATGAAATGGAAATTGCCAATGAGGTAAGAAAATCTCCTTTCCAGATCCACGTAAAGATCAGTAATAAGCACGAAAGAATAAATCCGTTCAACAATGCCAAAAGCATTTCCTTAATTAAACGGCTGCTTATACTTCCTTTAATATCGTCATTGGCCAATCCTTGAACTATTATGGCACTAGACTGTACGCCAACGTTACCTGCCATTGCCGCTATTAATGGAGTAAAGAGAAATAGTACCGTGTACTCACGAAACATTTCTTCAAAGCCGCCCATGATCAAGGCTGCACCTGCACCACCAAAAAGACCTAAAATTAACCATGGTAAGCGCGCACGTGTTAGATCCCAAATACTATCATCTGCTTCTACATCTTGAGATATACCTGCCGCCATTTGGTAATCGCGTTCTGCTTCTTCCTTAATGACATCAACGATATCGTCAATAGTAATACGACCCACCAATCTGCCAATTTCATCAACTACAGGTATGGCTTCTAAATCATATTTACTCATTATTCTAGCCACCTCTTCTGGATCTTCATTAACGTTGACAGAATCTACATTTTTAATGAATACGTCCTTTATGTGAGTTTTGGTAGAGGTGGTCAATAAATCTTTTAAAGACAGTCTTCCTTTTAATTTATCTTCATCATCTACTACATAAATAGAATGAACACGTGTTACATTTTCTGCCTGTGTGCGCATTTCCTTAACGCAGGTAAGAACGTTCCAGTTTTCATTGACTTTTACAAGCTCTTTTGCCATAAGACCACCAGCGGAATCATCTGCATATCTTAAAAGGTCAACAATATCTTTGGCGTGTTCTCTATCTTCAATTTTAGAGATGACGTCTTGTATCTGATCTTTTGGAAGCTCGCCAATGATATCTGCAGCATCATCGGTGTCCAGTTCCTCTAATTCGTCTGCTATTTCTTTTGTAGATAGGCTGCTTAATATGGCTTCACGGACATCTTCATCTAGTTCTGTAAGAACATCGGAAGTCTTGTCACTATCCAATAATTTAATAAGATAGGTTGCTTTTTCCTTGTCTAATTCATTGATGATTTCAGCGACATCGGCATAATGAACGGCACTTAACATAGAATTTAGTTCAGTATCATTGTTTTGTTCAATGAGCTGTTCTATCTCTACTACAAGTTCTTCGGTAAGCTTAAAGGGTGTCATCTGCTATTTTCTTCGTCAATGCTATAAAATCGGCAACAGCCAACTGTTCCGGTCTAAGGTCAAATATAGCATCTTCTCTTAGATTATCTGATAAAGAGAATGTTTTTAAACTGTTACGTAATGTCTTTCTTCTTTGATTAAAAGCTGTCTTCACCACTCTGTAAAGCAATTGCTCATCACAAGAAAGCTCAAAGTTAGTTTTGCGTGTTAATCTAAGAACGCCGGACTGTACTTTTGGCGGAGGGTCAAACACATCCGGTTCTACCGTAAAAAGGTATTCAGCGTCGTAAAACGCTTGGACCAAAACAGATAGAATACCGTAAGCCTTACTACCTTCTGATGAACAGATACGTTGCGCAACTTCTTTCTGAAACATCCCCGAAAATTCAGGAATCTGATGGCGTAGCTCCAACATTTTAAAAACGATCTGTGTAGATATGTTATATGGGAAGTTGCCGGTAATGCCAAATTGCTCATCGCCGAACAAACTAGCAATATCAAAATTTAAAAAATCTGCTTCAATCACTTTAAAAGAGCCTTCGCCCTCAAATGCTTTTGGGTGTTCTAAAGGAAAAGTTTCGTTTAGGTACGTAATGGACTCCGTATCTAAATCCATAGCTACCAAATTACTATTATTTCGTAAAAGGTATTTGGTCAAAACACCGGTACCCGGACCAATTTCTATAACATTCTTGTACCCTTGTTGTAATAGGGTTTCTGCAATTTGTTTGGCAATGTCCTCATCTTTTAGAAAATGTTGGCCTAAATGTTTCTTTGCTTTTACAGGACCTTTTTCATGATGCTTTTTATGAGCATATTTATCACCTTTGTTCTTCTTTCTCTTCGTTCCCATAAATAGTTTTTAACGGTATCTTATTTTGCGATATAGGCCCATGCATTTTTTCCAGAAGCCAATTGGATCTGAATTCTTTCGTAAGCTTCACCTTCATATCTATCCGCTTTTTGTAATTCTTGATGAGATAGGGTATATACTTGTCCCTTAATTGTATCTTCTTTTGATCCCGTATGCTGTAATGTTGGATACAGTCCCGCCACCTTACTATCAGATATGGTGTACAACGGTAATTCATCTTCAAAGCCGATCAAAGGCCTGGCGAATATACCTAATTGTACTTCTCTTTCCTGTAAAGTGCCATAAGTGAACAAATAGTGTGTTGCCGCCGCTCTTTGAACAAAGAACTCATCTACTACTTCTAATTCAGTTTTAAAAGAAACCAACTGACCGGCAAATTTCTTTTGAATACTCTCTATTAGTGCCGGTGCATCTTCCTCATAATACCTTTCTAGAGTAGCTTTGTCCGGTACGGTATACTGAACAGAATATGTGAAGCCTCCCATATCTTCTTCAACCAAAACTTTGGTAAATTTTGCGCTTAAGAATTTACCTGTTGAAAGTACTTGCGGTATATGGCTTTCTTTCATCCATTGCAACCAAGCATCATGGGCAGATTCTTCTATATTGGTGGTAACGTTATAAATATACATGCGTTATATCTAGTTCTATTTGAATTGCAAAGTTAGTTCAACTAGGTCTTATAACGAATTGGATAACGTGCGATTTTAATTTATGGCGTCTCCCCTTAAAATTCTGAAGTTTTTTCGGGCTTCGGGAAAGTAGTAACTGTCTTGATAATTATAGATAATTTTCTCGTATTGCTCTTTTGCCTTTATGGGGTCGTTGAATTCTTTACGGTAAAGTTCTCCTAGTGCATAATAGGCGTCATCGGCAAGAATTCCATTGCCATAAAATGTGATGATTTTTTGATAGTTTAATTGGGCTTCTTCGTATTTCTTTTGCTTTTCAAATAGCTGAGCTTGTTTTAAGAGTGCTTCATCTTCAATTTTTTCGCCCTTATGATTTTCTAAAATATCGCCCAAAGCGGCAATGGCTTCATTGGTTTTATTCTGATAGGCCAAAAAATCTGCCCGTGCATATTTTTTTAATGCGGTTTGTGTAGAATCTTCTAATGAATTGTCCGATATCAATAGGCTCAACTGCATGGCATCATTTGCAATAAGCTGAGAAGTAGAACTTCTAAGTACCTTTAATTGGGTTAAGGCCCATTCAAAATCACCTTTGTAAAAACTGGTTTGCGCCACCTTAAAACGAGCATCTTGACCTAATACATCGTTTTTTAATTTCGATTGTATCTGTGAGAAATAGATGAGAGCTTCGTTGAACTTTTTATTATATACCAAAATATCGCCCAATGCTAATTTTAAATAAGCGGTACCCCTGTCGCTCAAGGGTAATTCTAGACTATTTTTCAGTAATTTTTCCGCAGGTGCGGGATTGTTCTTGTTAAACGTAAGAAAATTTGCGTAGGCAACTTGTAACTGCAGTGATTGCGATTTATACCCATAAACATCAACAAGTGCGTCGTATTTTTTTTGAATAGCATCTAACTGTCCGTTTGTAGCATTTATTAAATCAATATCAATAAGATTTAGTTCTGCGTCTAATTGCGTAATCTTATTGCTGGTGTTCTCAATAATGTAGCTGTAAATATCTTTTGCAGTGTCATATTCTTCATTAGCTAGAGCATCATTGCCCAAATTTTCCAAACGTGTGGTAGAGATGCCGTTCATACGTTTAAAAATGGCTTTTTCTTGTCTAAACGCGCTTCCATATTGTTTCTGCTGAATGAATAGCCAACTTAGAAGCTCGTTCCAGAGAATATCAGGATTTTTCTGTACACGCGCTAAGAGTACTTTTTTAAAAAGGAGGTTATTTTTATTCTCGGCATTTTCGGAAATAAAATCATCTATACTTCTTAGAATATTAGACTTAGAGGTTTTGCCGTCTATAACAAGATTTAGGTAAGAATTGTACATGGCTTCAACATTGCCCTGTTCCCCATAAATTCTTGCCATTTGAAAATTAAAGTTCAACGCAGGATTCAGTTCCATGGCATTTTTAAAGGCTTCTATGGCAAGGTCCAATAAATTATACTTTTGAAATTGCAGACCTAGGGCATAACCATAATTAGGATTTTTAGAGATGATCTTCAATGCCTTGTCATAATAGGTCTGTGCCATTGTCTCATTCTCCTGAAGGGTGTAATTATAGCCTAAATCAATCAATAGCGTAGGGTAGGGGTTGCGGTCCTTTAGTCTTGCGTTCAAAAAGTCTTCTGCTTCTTTATAGCGTTGTAACTGCTGGTAACATGCAACTAAGTCCTGGACATACTCAGTTCTTCGAGGGTTTTTTTCAACCAATTTTTCATAAAAAACCACAGCTTTTTCAAAATTACCATCAGCAAAATATTGCTTTGCCAAGAAGTCATCTTGGGCAAATGCGAATGTGGATAAGCTGATATATGCAAAAATGAAAATAATAAACCGCATATTCAAAGATACATAGAAAGCCGTAAGATGTTGTTAACGCTTTGATAAGAAGTGCATAATGGAATTAATGCGATACTACCTTTAAGCCTATTATAGAGCCTATTAATGTGCTGATAAAAAGAATACGTAAGAAGGTTGCCGGTTCTTTGAATACAAATATGCCTACCAGTACGGTTCCTACAGCTCCAATACCTGTCCAAACTGCGTAAGCTGTACCTATTGGTAATGTTTGTGTCGCTTTCACTAATAGTATCATACTTATGGCAAGTGCAACTAAAAAACCAACATACCAAAGGTACATTTCGTTGCCAGTAGTTTCTTTTGCTTTCCCTAAACAGAAAGCGAAGGCTACCTCGAAAAGACCGGCGATTATTAATAGTGCCCAATTCATAATTGTACAGATTTAGTAAAAGTAAAGGTCGATAATCTCGTTTACCTATTCATTGTAATGAAGGTACTTTTTTATAGTGGTGTCTTCACAGATAAATGAAAGATCATCGTTATAAATTGCTTGGTAATCAGCATAGACCTGATTGCAACTGCTTTCGTTATAATGAATTATAATTACTGGTTTTTCATCATCTAAGAAACTTTGTGCACCAGAGGCATCCCACCAATTTTTATCGTCGTTATAAGATTCATAAGTAACTCCATCAAAATCTTCTGCGTTTTCAACGAAGTTCTTAGCCATACACTTCATTCCTTTTTCATGTACATAATTGCAAAGTTCTTGAAAATAGGCTATGCTTTCTTCGTTTGTTACTTGTATGCCATATGTTTCTCTTGTTTCATCATACAAAGCCCAGTCCATATTATCGAATTCTACCCAATCATAGCCTAGATCGGCAATCTTATCTATTCTGGCTTTCATCACATCAACTATTCCTGTGGTAGTCGTATTTACGAAATATTCCCCTTGCCATTCCGCCCACTGTTGGGTAGTGAGAAAAGGCTGTAAATCTGAAAAATAATCTCTCCAATCTTCACCTGTACCAATACTTATGTAAGCTGCAATTTGATTTCCGTTCTCTTTTATTTCTGCTATAGATTCAATAACGTCATCATTGAATGGGTCTACCAAAACATATGCGTTGGATGCATTTAATACTATGTATGCTACCTGGTCTACTTCATAATTTTCAATATATGCATGGTTGAAAACTGGTATGGCGTTAAAATTTTCATTTTCTTCCGATACATCATCCGATACATCATCCGATACA
>JAHDDL010000029.1:37878-50622 GCA_020629415.1 Maribacter sp.
TCCGATACATCATCCGATACATCATCCGATACACCATCCGATACTTCCTCGGTTACAGTTTCTGTAATACTACTGTCATCTTGATTGTTGCAGGCTATAATAGTTAAAAGTATAATAAGTAGAATACTGTTTTTCATATGTGTTATTTAAAAGCAGTGTGTTCACAGATTTTTATCTGCTTGTTTATATACGCCTTAGAATAACAAATAGTCTATATATCTTTAATTTATCTTTTGTCAACTAGTTTAACTCGGGCGGTTTTCTGTGTTTAGTGCCCTGTTCATAAGAATACGTAAGTCCTATCAAAATTGGTTCGTCGTACATTCTGCCTAAAAATTGGAGTCCCGATGGTAAATTTCCACTTGTAAACCCCATAGGCACTGTAAATGCAGGTTGACCGGTATGCGGACTAATTATCTGACTATTATCTCCTTTGTATTCCTTTTGAAATTGATCAATTGGGGCTGGTGGGTTGTTCCATGATGGGTAAACAATGGCATCTAGTTTTAAAGAATCCATTACATTTTCAATAGCTTCCCTAAAAGCTATCCTACGTATATCTGTGTAGGCATCTAAGCATGGGATTTCTGAATCTTCCCATCTGCCCGAGTGTGCCGCGTTTCTAACTAATCTTTCTCCAGCAAAATCAGATGTACTGCCAACAGCAATAATATCTTCGATAGTTTTTAAAGAATCATTTTTAACGTAGTCTTCTAAAAAGGTTTCTACATCTGTTCTAAATGTTGCACACCATTGGTTCTGACTTAAATCTTGAAAACGGGGAACGACAACAGAATCTATAACCGAAGCACCTAAAGAGTCTAACTGTACAAGGGCATTATTAAATAGTTTGGTTATTTCAGGGTGGGGGTTATCTTCACTTAATGTTCTAAAAACACCTATTCTAGAACCTTTAAGTGCATCTTTATTAAGAAACTGCGTATAATTTTCAGGTTTTTTACTTTCTGAATATTTTGTAAGTGGATCCTTAGCGTCTATGCCTGCAATGACTTCTAATACCTTGGTAGCATCTTCAACTGAACGGCACATTGGTCCTACTACATCATTTCTTAAATAAAGCGGAACAATAGCACTACGACTTACCAAACCTAGTGTTGTTCTAAAGCCTACCAGGGCATTATGGGAAGATGGTCCTCTAATAGAATTCCCCGTATCTGTACCTAGACCTATTGTGCCAAGATTAGCAGCTATGGAGGCGCCAGTACCACCACTGGATCCCGCCGGCACATAATCTGTGTTATATGGATTTCTAGTAGTACCGGCAGTAGAACTTTCGCTATGCATTGGGCTAAATGCCCATTCTGCCATGTTAGATTTTGCTATGATTATAGCACCTGCATTGACCAGTTTTTCAATAATAAAGGCATCTTCCTCTGGTATGTAGTTTTGTAAAGCCAAAGAGCCTGCCGTAGTTGGTAAACCGGCGGTATTAATATTATCTTTTACAATTAGGGGAATACCGTGCAACGGACGTAAAACTCCTGTACTTGCATATTCTTCATCAAGAGATCTGGCAATGTTAAGAGCATTTTCATTTATTGTGGTAAGAGCATTCGTTAAAGTGTCATATTTTTCAATTCTATTTAAATATGCTTGTACTAATTGTTGGCTATTATAGGTTTTGGCTTCATACGCTTTATGAATGTCAGAAATAGTCAGTTCTTCAATATCAAATTCTTTGTTTTTTGTAATTTTTTCATCAGAACAACTGAATAAAACTATACTGATAATCAACAAATAGTAATTGAATTTAAAATTCATAATGTAGAAGATTTTAAGTTTATGTCAATTTACGTTACCAATGAAAATTGAACCTTCTACTAAAATAAATAATATAGGCGGGGTTTGGTATTAGTGTTATAATTGCAATGAAAGTTTTGTCATTTCTATATTTTTAGGTCTATTTTTGAATGTAAAATGCCGTACAAGCCTTGTTGTACGGCGTTTTATATAAAAGTATGTTTTCTCTAAAATATAGTATTATGCCAAAAACAGTGTTATTTGGTAATTAGTCAATCATATCAAAACCACAATAAGGCACTAAAACATCCGGAATTTTAATTCCGTCTGCAGTTTGGTAGTTTTCCAGTATTCCGGCCAGAACACGTGGTAAGGCCAAAGAGCTACCGTTTAATGTATGTGCCAATTGGTTTTTACCGTTTTCATCCTTAAAACGTAGTTTTAATCTATTAGCCTGGTATGTTTCAAAGTTAGAGACAGAGCTAATTTCTAACCATCTATCTTGTGCAGTTGAAAATACTTCAAAATCAAAAGTTAGCGCAGCGGTAAAGCCTAAATCACCACCACATAGTCTAAGAATACGGTATGGTAATTTTAATTCTCTAAGAATATTCTTTACATGCTCAACCATGCCATCCAATGCTTCGTAAGATTTTGTAGGGTGTTCTACACGTACAATTTCTACTTTATCGAATTGGTGTAAACGATTTAATCCGCGTACATGTGCCCCGTAACTACCTGCTTCTCTTCTAAAGCAAGGTGTGTAGCCGGTATATGTTATAGGAAAATCGCTTTCGTTTACGATTGTATCCCTAAAAATGTTGGTTACAGGTACCTCTGCCGTTGGTATTAAATAAAGATCATCTGCAGTTACATGGTACATTTGACCTTCTTTATCCGGTAATTGACCGGTGCCATAACCAGATAGTTCGTTTACCAAATGTGGCACTTGAATTTCTGTATAACCAGCCTCGGTATTTTTGTCCAGGAAATAAGCAATTAAGGCACGTTGTAAACGAGCGCCTTTTCCTTTGTAAACTGGGAAACCTGCACCGGCTATTTTAACACCTAGTTCAAAATCTATAATGTCGTATTTTTTTGCCAGCTCCCAATGTGGTAAGGCACCTTCTGTTAATTTAGGTATTTCGCCTTCACTGAATATTTCTTCATTGTCCTCTTCTGTAGAACCTTTTTTAACAGATAAATGTGGGGCGTTTGGTAGTTGGTATAGCAGTGTTTGTAACTCTTCTTCCGCTGAGCTTAGCGCTTCACTTAACTGCTTTGATTCTTCCTTTAATTTTACCGTTTGTTCTTTAAGGACATTGGCTTCCTGAGCTTTTCCGGTTTTGTACAATACGCCAATTTCTTTGGAAATTTTATTCGATTCTGCTAATACATTGTCCAAACTTGTTTGGGCAGCACGTCTATTTTCATCTAATTGAAGCACTTTTTCAATTAAAGGCAGTGCGTCAATGTTTCTTTTTCCAAGGGCAAGGATAATATCTTCTTTATTATCTCTTATGGTCTGTATTTGTAACATTGTAAAAATCTATTTGACTGCAAATTTACATTAATCCTACATTTATAATGGGCACTTTTAGGTACTAAAAACGTATAGAATTATTTTTTAGGCTTTTCAAGGTTAGACGGTAGGATCCAGTCATGGTGTTTTGTTCTGTACCAAGTCTCGGCAGCTAAATCCGTACTGGAATCTATAAAAGGAACATAAGGTTTGCGGTTAATACTGATTTTTGAATTTTCTATATATACCGAAACATTTCTGTCTTCTTTTTTAAACTCCTTTTTTAAGTATTGGGCAAACTGCCATGTAAAATCTGGATAGGCAAATATTTTCCGTTCTTGGCTTTTAGATACAAAATCTTTAGGTTTTATGATAAATACTTCTTTAGTGTCCTTGTCAACTACTTTAAACCTGCCTTTGCCTTGTCTGCTGCGTAGCATCATGCGCCAGCTCATTCTATGGCCTTCTTCTGTCCAAAGAACATTGTCGTTAATTGCATGGTGCCTTACTGGTAGCAGTAATTGAATGATAAAATATACAGTAAGGCCTGATAGAAGTGCGTTTTTGTGTCTTGGAACAATTAGTTCTGACGAAGTATACGGTCTCTTAGATTTGAAAAATATCTTGCGAATAGTTTCTGGTTCAAAAAAGAATACGCTAAAGGCAATGGATAGGTAGGGGAAAATGCCGATCTGAAATATAATAGAATTGAATAGATGAAAGAACAGTGAAAGAAAGAATGCAATTTTTCTTGTTGGTTTCCAGAGTAATGCAGGTACAATAAGCAAATCGAACAAAATACCAACAGATCCAATGATACTATGGATCCATGGTTCTTGTAAAATATTGCCTATAAGCCAATAATTTTTTTTTGAATGCATTAAAACGGCTATGGTGCTGAAGTCTAACCAGTCTCCATATAATTTTGCTACCGAGGCATAAACGTAAACGATGAAGAGTTGTAATACTACTATCCATTTTATATAGGCGTACATGGAATTACTTTCCAGTTCCGGATTTATTTTTACATCATACGACCGACTTCTCTCCGCTGGAAAAAAACACATGATCAATGAAATAAGTATAAGTAGGTAGTAGTGGTTGTTGTAAGCTGTTTTTTGCATTAAATAGGTAACCGTCCATAATACGGTAAACGATATAATACTGGCTCGGTATTTAAATCCAATGGCAATAAAGAGACCAAGTAGCCCCATCAGTACAAAATAAAAATACATGCCGTTGCCGGGCAATGGCCGTAAAAACTCAAAATCAATGAAAGGGAACGTGTATTTGGGTGAAATTAAATTTCGGTTTACCCAACCTGTAGCAATAGCTCCAAAACATTCTAGGGAAATAAGAATACCAAAAAATATACGGAAGATAATTAATGGGCTATTATCTATACGTTGAAATAATAACCTGTTGAGCATAATTACCGATTAATGAATTGTAAAGATTTTTCTTTGTCCCTTGCCAACTGTGTTTTAAGGGCATCAATAGACTCAAATTTATGTTCATCTCGTAAACGAACCAAAATATTTACTTGAATTTTTAAGTCGTACAGATCTGCATCAAAATCGAAAAAATTAATCTCTATAGACTTGTCCGTGCCATTTACGGTTGGGTTGTACCCTATATTCATCATTCCATGAACAACTTTGCCGTTCAGGAAACTATTTACAATGTAAGCCCCGTTTTTAGGTATTAGCTTATAATCTTCGGCTATGGACAGATTTGCCGTTGGGTAGCCCAACTGTTTGCCAATGCCTTTACCTTTAACGATGGTTCCTGTAAGCATATATTCGTAGCCAAGGTAGCTGTTTGCTGTTTCAATATCACCGTCTTCTAGCGCTTTTCTAATTTTTGTTGAACTTACGGATACATCGTCAATTTCTTGAGCAGGAATTTCATCGACCGTAAAATCATAAGTGCCGCCAAAAGTGATCAGGTCTGATATATTGGCATTTCTATTGCGGCCAAATCTATGGTCATAGCCAATGATGACTTTTTTGATCTTCAAAGTGTTTACAAGCATATCTCGAACAAATTCGGTTGCCGTAAGTCTAGAGAATTCTTTGGTAAACGGGTGAATAATAAGTATATCAAGACCTAATTTTTCCAAAATGCCAATTTTTTCGTCTATCGTATTCAGCAATTTTATATTGGTGTCTTTTTGTAACACCATTCGCGGATGCGGAAAAAATGTAAGTACCGAAGATTTCAATTCGGTATTCTTGGCATGATTTATGATTTTGTTAAGTATTTTAAGGTGGCCTATATGAACCCCGTCGAACGTGCCTATGGTAATGACCGTAGGATGTTCTTCTTTGTATTTAGAAATGTTGCGGACTGTAATCACCTATGATAGAAAATAAAAAGACTTATATTTGATTTTGAGTTAAAAGCCTCTTAATGATTGCAAAATTACGCCTTGTTTTTACAATTACCATAGTATTTCTTTCCTTTTCCGGTTTAGCTCAAACTGCTTATTGGAAAAATTCGGAATTGAACAATACGGCCAAACAATTCACTAAGCAACAGTTGCGAGTAAATAAAGGAACTGCTTTTAAGCTTGATCAGCAACAGTTTTTACGGTCGTTAACAAAGAAAGAAACATCTAAGATTGTTTATTTTCCGGATGAAACGGGAAAGCTAATTCCTTTTTTGGTGGAAGATGCCCACCTTTTTTCTAAAGAACTTGCGCTTAAATATCCATCTATAAAATCATACAAAGGTGTTGCTTTGCATGATGCTACCAAGCAAATTAGATTTAGTGTTTCTGATAAGGGAATACAGAGTACCATGATGACTTCTGGTGAAAATGGAGCGTTGTTTATGCAAAAATCTGCCGATGACACCTATATTTTGTACCGCAGGACAGAGCAAGATGAACGTGATGTGGATTTTGTATGTAAAACTATGCCAGAGGTCAAAGAATATTCACAAAACCTTACCGCAAAACTTGTAGATGATCAAACATTGAGAAAGTTTAGGGTTGCCATTTCAGCATCGGGCGAGTATACCGAGTTTCATGGTGGTACAAAAGCAGATGCCCTTGCGGCAATTAATGCTACCTTAACCAGGATCAATGCAATTTTTGAGCGTGATTTGGCAATAACCCTGGAGTTAATAGCCAATACCGATCTTGTAATCTATACCAATCCGGATACGGATCCATATACAGGTAGTTTAAGTAGCCAAGTACAAAATACATTGACCAGCGTAATAGGTGAGGCCAATTATGATATAGGACACCTCTTTAATCAACAGAATAATACTTTGGACGGTAATTCTGGGTTCATAGGTGCTGTCTGTATAGATAGTAGAAAGGGCAGTGGTTATACCACATTGTCCTCTCCCGTGGGCGATGCTTTCGATATTGATCTGGTGGCACATGAAATGGGACATCAGTTTGGGGCAAATCATTCTTTTTCACATATATCTGAAGGTACAACGGTACAGGTAGAACCTGCTAGTGGAACCACTATTATGGGTTATGCCGGTATTACGGGGGTAAATAATGTTGCTTCTAACAGTGATGACTATTTTCATTACGTGAGTATTGTGCAGATACGTGATTATCTTGAAACGGTTTCATGCGGTGAGACAGAGGTGCTTGTAAATAATCCGCCAATAATTTCTCCGCTAACAGATTATAGCATACCCAAAGGAACTCCTTTTGTTCTTACGGGCGAGGCAACTGATGTTGATGCCACAAACGTATTAAGCTATACTTGGGAGCAAATTGATAACGGTATAGTTACCCAAGCTACATTTGGTCCCGATAATCCTGCCGGGGCAAATTTTAGGTCATTACCGCCAAAACTGACTCCAGAAAGATATTTTCCTAGTTTAAAAAGAATCTTAAATGGAGAGCTTACGCAAACGGTACCTTCCTCTGGAACTGCTTGGGAAACCCTGGCCAATGTTGGTCGCGATTTAAATTTTTCATTGACCGTTAGGGATAATGCTATAAACGGAGGGCAGTCAGCTTCAGATGAGATGACGGTGTCCGTAATCAATGAAGCCGGTCCGTTTTTAATTAATTCTCAAAGCACCGAAGAATCTTTTGAGGCAGGTACTGTGCAAACTATTACTTGGGACGTAGCCAATACCGATATATCACCTATAAATGCCCAAACTGTTTCTATATACTTATCTACGGATGGTGGTGACACTTTCCCGATCGCTTTGGAAGAAAATACGTTGAACGATGGCAATCAGGCTATAATTATACCCAATATTGCAACAAGCGAGGGGCGTTTTATAATCAGGGCAGATGACAATATTTTCTTTGCGGTCAACGATGTAAACTTCTCTATTACACCATCAGAAATTGTATTGGACTTTGACGAGGTTGTTTTTGATATCTGTAAGCCGGACGATCTTAGTGTCGATTTTACATATGAAACGGATCTGGGATTTAATGAAGAGAGTACTTTTAGTGTGCTTGATCTGCCTATAGGTATGACCGCGACCTTTACACCTGCAGTCGCAGATGCGGATAATACCTTGGTTTCTATTGATTTTGAGGGTGTTTCTGCGGTAGATGCAGGTATATATCCTGTAAGGGTCTTGGCAACTGCAGAAACGGTAACCAAGGAAATCATGCTTCAGCTGAGAATTTATGATGATGATTTTGAGGAGGTTGCTCTGATTTCGCCTATTGATGGATTTGAAAATGCCTCTACCGATGTTTTGTTGGAATGGGAAACTTCTGTAGGAAATACGTTATATGATATAGAAATTTCAGATGATGCCGCATTTACGAATATTATAGAATCAACTACCGTTAGCGGTAGTTCGTTCTCGCCCACACAAATAGATAACAACAGTACTTATTTCTGGAGGGTTAAGCCAAAAAACGACTGTGGGGAGGGTGTATTTAGTGCTTCATTTAGTTTTTCTACGGTGCAGTTTAACTGTGCTACAAAAAGTGCTACAGGTATGCCAATTGCCATTTCTAGTAGTGGTACACCGGTAATTACCTCTAAAATCGTTTTTCTTGAAGATTTGCCGGTTGCAGATATTAATGTACAACTTGATATAGAACATACATTTTTGGCAGATTTGGTAGTAAGTTTAACCTCACCGGCAGGTACTACCGTAATACTGGTTTCTAATTCTTGTGGAGATTCAAGGGATATCAATGCGTTGTTCGATGATGATAGTCCTGCATTTACATGTTCGGTAAATCCAGGTATTAGTGGTTCCGTAAAACCATTGGGTAGTTTAAGTTCTTTCAATGGAGAATCCATACTGGGCGAATGGATTTTGGAAGTAAAGGATAACGCTCCTTCTGACGGTGGTAGTTTAAACTCATTTTCTATTGAGGCCTGTGTAGAGGGTGTGTATAGGCCAGATGCCGATAATGATGGTGTTTTTGATGATGGTGATGATCTGTGTTTGGGTACACCGGCGGGTCAAGAAGTAGATGCTTCAGGTTGTTCTATTTACCGTTTTCCAGTAGAGAATTTCATAATCAGTCTAGAAAGTGAGACCTGTAGTAATAATAATGATGGTTCTTTGTCAATAGTTCCAAAATTGGCTCTTGATTATGAAGTTGTAGTGTCAGGTAATGGTTTAAGTCTTACACAGAGTTTTTCAAATGCCTTTAATTTAGCCAATTTAGAGTCTGGCGTCTATATCTTATGTATAACGGGTACTGATGGCATAGTTGCATATCAAGAGTATTGTGTTGAGGTGCAGATTACAGAGCCATCACCGCTAAGCGTAACCTCTAAGGTGGCAATAGATGGCTCTCAGGTAACATTGGAAATGAAGGGTTCATCATTTTACACGATAGAATTGAACGGTGTAGCGGTACAGACCGAAGAATCGATCGTTGCGTTAAATCTGGAAAAAGGATTGAACACATTAAAAGTGTATACGGATATACCTTGCCAAGGTGTCTATGAAGAAAAAATTGGTTTTTATGCAGAGCCTATTGCGTATCCAAATCCTGTGAAAGATATTGTAGAGGTGTATTTAGGCGTTGAACAAGAAGAAGTGAATGTCAGCATTTTTAGCGCCGATGGAAGATATATTTCTAATAAATCGGTTAAGGTTACCGGTGGTGTAATGCAGTTAGATTTAAGTTTGCTCTCTACGGGTATTTATTATTTAAAATATGAGGGTAGAACAATTAATGGAACTTCTAAAATAATTAAGGAATGATGCGTTTTGTAGCACTTATTATATGTTTGTTCTTGGCCGTAACCAGCTGTAAAAAGAAAAGCGCCGCGAACCCTCCGGAAGCTGTTCTTTTGGTGTTTCCAGAAGAGAATTCCGAGTGTACTACAGGTGTTAGTTTAGGTGAGGAAACCAGTCAAGTAGAGTTTAGGTGGAATTTGGCAGATAATACGGAAACCTATGAGCTGCGTGTTACCAATATAGCAACAGGTACGGTTCAGACTATTGTATCGGCTTCTAGTTCGGCTAGATTACCTTTGGCCAAAGGGGAGCAATTTTCATGGTTTGTACGCTCTAGAAATAGTGAGGTAGAAGAAACGGTCTCTAGTCAAGAGTGGTATTTTTATAATGCTGGCTCAAGGTCAACATTTGCACCTTTTCCCGCAACTATAATAACGCCTGCTTCGTCGGATAATGTTTTTAAAGATATTAATAACGAAGTAGAGCTATCATGGTCCGCATCTGATCTAGATGACGATATTGTAGGTTTTGAAGTATATTTTTCGGTAGAAACACTGCCAATAGATTTAATTAGAGAGCTATCGTCAACAGAAACAAGTGTAAAGGTTTCCGTAACTACGGATACTGTTTATTACTGGAAAGTCATTGTAATTGATGAAGAAGGTAATAGATCGGATACCGGGGTGTATAGCTTTAAGGTCCTCTAAGAATTATTGAATTGGTTCATAGTTCTTGCAATTCCTGCAAGGGCAAATGAATTTATGATTTCAGTCGATTTTTCTAAACGTTCTGGTAGGAGCGCTTTTTCTTCATCGTTCCATTTTCCTAAGACGTATTCTACCTGTCTGCCTTTGCCAAAATCTGCTCCTACACCAAACCTATACCTATTGTAAAGTATTGTTTGTAGATAGAGCTCTATGTCCTTTAATCCGTTATGACCTCCATTACTACCCTTGGTTTTAATGCGAATAGTGCCAAAAGGTAGATTAATGTCATCTGTTATCACCAAAACATTACTTTGAGGAATTTTTTCTTTATCCATCCAGTATTTTAAAGCTTTGCCACTACGGTTCATGTATGTAGATGGTTTTAGGCATATGATCGTTCTGCCTTTTACTTTGTAGGATCCTATGTCGCCAAGTTTAGCGGTTTCAAAGGTAAAGTCATTTACTTTGGCAACTTCATCAAGTACTTTAAAGCCTATATTGTGTCTTGTTTCAGTATATTCTTTTCCTATATTGCCAAGGCCAACGATTAAAAATTTTTTCATGTGGTCTTTCTCTTCGGTAATTATGTTCTTGTCGTTAAAAAATGATTTTAAAAACTGAAACATTGGTAGTTTAATTTAGGTTGCAAAAATACAAAAGCATCCTGATACAAGTACCAGGATGCTTTAATGTATAATTTAGACTGTTAAGACTATTCTTGAGCAGCTTCTTCAGATGCGCCTTCTGCACCTTCTGCACCTTCTTCTCCATCTTCATCTTCATCGTCTGTAACAACAGCAGTACGAGCAGTTTTAACTTGTACAACAACTTGACTTTCTGGATGTAAAATTGTGAAATCTTCACTCATAAGAGATCCTACGGAAATGTTTTGACCGATTTTCAATTTAGAAATATCGACATTGAAGAAATCTGGTAATTTGCTTGGTAAAGCTTTAATGGCAAGTTTACGTTTTCTGAACAATAAACGGCCACCGTTACGTACACCTGGAGAATTTCCTTCTAATGTTACAGGAATATTCATAGTAACCATTTTGTCATCGAATAATTGATAGAAATCAATATGGATGATGGCATCTGTTACAGGGTGAAACTGAATATCTTGCATAATGGCTTTAACCGAAGCTCCACCATCTAATTCAATTGCAACTGTGTGTGCATTTGGAGTGTAAACCAAATCTCTGAACGCTAGTTCATCTGCTGAAAAGTGTAATGGTTTATCCCCTCCGTATACCACGCAAGGAACCTTTCCAGCATTACGTAGGGCCTTTGTTGCCTTTTTGCCCACGCTTTCTCTTTCTGATCCTTTAATTGTAATTGCTTTCATTATATATATTAAAAATTAATATTCTTGTTTTGCTTCTAACTTACATTAAGAACTTAGAAGAAATAGAGTTATTGTTATGAACCTTGTCCATTACCTCTGCGAATAAATTTGCACAGGTCAATACTCTTACTTTATCACTCTTAACCTCTACCGGTATAGAATCCGTAATGATCAACTCGGTCAGTTTTGAGTTTTCTATTTTTTCATATGCGTCACCAGATAAAAGACCGTGAGTTGTAATGGCCCTAACACTAATGGCGCCACGCTCCATCATTAAATCTGCTGCTTTTGTCAATGTACCTGCGGTATCTACCATATCATCCACAAGAACCACGTTTTTGCCCTGTACGTCACCAATCAATTCCATGTGCGATATTACATTGGCTTTTGCCCTTTGCTTATAACACACTACAACATCACTATCTAAAGCTTTAGAATAGGCGTAGGCTCTTTTAGAACCTCCCATGTCCGGTGAAGCTATGGTTAGGTCTTTCAAACCTAAACTTTTTAAGTATGGTAAGAAAAGTGTTGAAGCGAACAAATGATCTACCGGTTTTTCAAAGAAACCTTGAATTTGGTCTGCATGAAGATCCATGGTAATAATCCTGGTGGCACCTGCCGTTTCAAGCATTTTTGCAACAAGCTTTGCCGCTATAGGTACTCTAGGTTTATCTTTTCTATCTTGTCTTGCCCAACCAAAGTATGGCATTACTGCTGTAATATGTCTTGCAGATGCTCTTTTTGCGGCATCTATCATTAACAACATTTCCATTAAATTCTCTGGACCTGGGTGTGTAGAACCTATAATGAAAATTCTTGTTCCACGGATAGATTCTTCGAACGAAGGTTGAAATTCTCCATCGCTATAACGAGAAAAAGATATCTTGCCTAATTCAGTTCCGTAAGCCTTGGCGATTTTTTCGCCTAAGATTTCACTTTGTGTACAAGCAAATATTTTCGGTTGAGGAACTTGGTATGGCATGTCTTTCTAGTTGTTTTCCAAATAGTTGGTTCAATAAAATATTGAGGCTTTTATTTTAAGAAGGTGCAAATTTAAAAATTAAATTTGGTTGCTAATGCATAAATCTTGATATTTTTGGTGTTGAAAAGAAAATAATTATTTAGTTTTGCAGTCCTGTTTTGACAGTGTGCCGGTTTTATCTGGTAAATTATGCTCGAGTGGCGGAACTGGTAGACGCGCTGGATTCAAAATCCAGTTCTTCGGAGTGCGGGTTCGATTCCCGCCTCGAGTACTT
>JAHDDL010000063.1:0-5678 GCA_020629415.1 Maribacter sp.
TCAGAAAAATAGTGCTTTCTAAACTTAAAGTTTACCAGCAAAACCAATAATACTGCAATGGACATATGCAACACAGGGTTTGACAAGGGCCCAATTAAAAAACTACCCAAACCTGCCAGTACTCCTCCAAGACTAAAAAAGCCATGTGAAGCCGCCATGAACTTTACTTTGTCTTTTTTCTCTATTTCAGTGACCAAAGTATTCATCGAAATATCAGTGATACCATTAGAAGCCCCAAAAAGAAACAAAGCCGCCATTAGAACATAATAATTGGGTGCTAATAACGGTAACATTGCCGCAGTACAACTAGCCAATATTCCGTAGAAAGTACTCTTACCTACGCCTACACTATTTATAATTGCAGATGCAAAAGGAAAAACCGCAAAAACACCCAGAGCCAAAAAGAAAATAGCAAGACCTAATTCTGACTTATTTATCTCTAATGATTGTTTTACAGTTGGTATATAAATAGCCCACGTACCAAATAGAATATTAATACTGGCAAACACCCACGACGGACCGAAGTATCTAGCATTCCCTAAAATTAACTGTAGTGATTTCACTTCGTTGTTTGTAGTTGGCTATTGGCTTAAATTTTAAAATTACTTTTCTATTTTCTCTATTCTATTCTCTTTTTTCTACTAAAACCTAATTTGACAATACTCCCGCTTTTAAAATTTGACCAAAACGGTACATATCTTCATAACTAGAATAAAAAGGAGCCGGTGCCAAACGAATTACATTGGGCTCTCGCCAATCTGTTACAACTCCGTTTTCCATTAAATAATTAAAAAGAGATTTGCCTTGACCATGTAAGAATACAGAAAGCTGACAACCTCTATCTACCGGAGTAATAATTTCAAAAGTGCTATCTACCTCTTTATCTATTTCTTGTAGAATATATTCCAAATACGAAACAATTAGGTTTCTTTTTTCAATCAACTTTTCCATCCCCACTTCTTCAAACATGGTCAATGAAGCCAAATAGGGCGCAACCGATAGCACAGGTACATTACTTATTTGCCAAGCATCGGCATTTTCCATTGGTTCAAACTCTGGCTTCATTAAAAAACGGGTTTCCTTTTTGGTTCCCCACCATCCTTCAAAACGTTGAATGTTTTTTTTGTTCAAGTGTTTTTTATTCACGAAAATTCCAGAAGCATTCCCCGGTCCGCTGTTCATATACTTGTAACTACACCACGACGCAAAATCTGCATCCCATTCATGGAGTTTTAATTCCACATTACCTACAGCATGGGCAAGGTCCCAACCTACGTTGGCTCCTACAGCTTTACCCGCTTTGGTTATAGCTTCCATATCCATTACCTGACCATTGTAATAATTAACGCCGCCAATTAAAACAAGTGCCAGTTCATCTCCCAACTCTTCAATTTTTGCCAGTATATCTTCTGTTCTCCAGTGATGCTCCCCTTCTCTCTTTTTAATCTCTACAATAGTTTCATCCGGGTCTAGCCCATGAAAACGAACTTGACTTTGAAACATGTATTGATCACTAGGAAATGCTTTTTCTTCACAAAGAATCTTAAATCTCTTTTGAGTAGGGTTGTAAAAAGAAACCATCAATAAATGAAGATTTACCGTAAGCGTATTCATTACCGATATTTCTTCTGGCAACGCCCCCACTACTTTTGCCAAGGGTTCTGCTAGGCGCTCATGATAGTCCCACCAAGGTTTTTCTGCATAAAAATGACCTTCAACGGCAAGTTCCGCCCAATCTTTCATAACCTCATCTACAAACGATTTGGTTCTTTTTGGCTGTAATCCTAGAGAATTACCGGTAAAATAGATGACCTCTTTCCCATTAATTTTAGGAAAAATAAATTCATCTCTATATGTTTTCAAATTGTCCTTCGCATCTAAGGACCGAGCAAATTCCAACGTATTTTTAAATTCCATAGCTAATTTTCTATAAAGGTAAACATAAGCCTACAATTTTATAAGCTCCATTCTATAATAGCATTTTAAGATTCCGTTCTTAATCTCATTTCTATCATGTGTCTTTTAAACCCTTTTTTTTCATAGGCTTTAATAGCAGGTTCATTTTCCTCATATACATGTAACCTTATTTCCGTAAGCCCAATATTCATGGCCCAATGCTGTAAGGCTTCCACAATTTTACCATTAATTCCTCTACCCCTGTAATCCGGATCAGTATACATAAAACCCAAGTAAGCAAAGGTCTCATGATTCAAGTAAGGTCTTGCCTGTTTTTCTAATGCATAACCCGTTGCCACAATTTTATTTCCGTCACAAGCAACCATAAGTGTAGCTCTGGGGTTTTCCATCAACGCATTTAAATCATAATAATTTACACCACTTTTTCGTATCGTAGGATCCATTGGGCGCTCTGCCTTGACCACTTCTTGCTCATGTTGTAATAGTACAGGCACATCATTTTTTATGGCTTCCCTAATGGTAATTTCATTGTTCATAGCTATAGTAATTTGAGTCCATTAAAATAAGGCTTAAAACCCTATTTTTGCAAAAAGAAACGCATGCATTTTTTATCGCCACTTTTAGAAAATTACTTAGCGGACCACTCTCAGCCAGAACCTAAGTTGTTACAAGAACTTACCCGAGAAACGCATTTAAAGGTTATTCAGCCACGTATGCTAACAGGGCATTTTCAAGGTCGTGTTTTAAGTTTACTTTCTAAATTGATACATCCTGCCAACATTCTTGAAATTGGGACGTATACCGGTTATTCCGCTTTATGTCTTGCGGAAGGATTACAGAAAAACGGACAATTACATACTATTGATGTCAATGCAGAGCTAGAACAAATTCAGCGCACTTTTTTTGATCGAAGTGATTACGGTAATCAGATTATACAACATGTAGGCAATGCTTTGGACATTATCCCTAAAATGGATATCACCTTTGACCTTATTTTTATTGATGCGGAGAAAAAGCAATACGATAAGTATTTAGATGTTGTACTACCCAAAACCAAATCTGGCTCTGTGATACTTTCAGATAATGTATTGTGGTCAGGTAAGGTGGTTGAGCCTTTAAACCCAAAAGATGTGACCACTAAAGTATTGTTGGACTATAATAAAAAACTAAGTGAGCATCCACAATTAGAAACAGTATTGCTGCCTATACGTGACGGACTGACCTTAAGTAGGGTAAAATAAGCAGACCGTATAATTTGTAGAACAACCAGGCGGAGCATATACCTACCAAAGCACCTACCATTAAATCTATAGGAAAGTGCACCCCAACATACACCCTACTCATAGCAAAAAGTATGGGCCAGAAATAAAATAAATACACCCATTTAAATTCTCGCCTTAAAAAAAGAACGGTCAACGTAATTATAGAAAAGGAAGATGAGGCATGGCCCGAAAAAAAACTGAACCCGGACGGACTCCGTAATATACGGATCAACGTATTCAATTCTTCGTCATTATTAGGTCGTAAGCGGGCTACTACATGCTTAGTCAGGTCAGTGACCGTAGCTACAAAAGCTGCCATAATCAATATGGTCAAAATCATTGCTATAGCTTCTTTCTTTGGGAATTTTATAAAGAAAAGTGTAATGATCAATGCAAAGAGAGGAATCCAAGGTGGGAATTTGGTTACGGTAGACCAAAAAACATCGTACTGCTCTATACCAAGACTGTTAAGATAGACAAAGGCATCTCGATCCCATTGTAAGATCTTATCTAGCATAAGCGCTTATTTTCTCTTGATCGTACCGGTTACTTCATTGATATTTTTAGTGACGTCATTTATTTGCTTTTTAACGTCAGTACCTAAACCGGAACTAATATCCTGTTTCATGTCATCAATATCTTTTTTAATATCGGTCACAAAACTTGTATCTATACCTTGTTTGTCGGCACTTTTCTGAATTTCTTGTTTAATATCTTCGGTAGCGTCTTTTAACTGGCGCATACCTTTGCCCAACCCCTTGGCAATACCAGGAATTTTGTCGGCACCAAAAACCATCACTACGATAAACATAATGAAGAAAATTTCTGCGCCACTAATAAATAATGAATACATAGCAATCATACTACAAATATAAACAAGTTTAGTATCCAAATTAAAAAAGCCCCGTAGTTATACGAGGCTTTTTTCAATAAATGTTTTGTTAATTATTGTCCTTTGATTCCTTCTTTCATTTTATCGAAATCACTTTCTTGCTGTTTCTTTGGCCAACTATTGTTAGTTGTGTCAATATCGGCAGTTTCCATTTTAGGATCTATCTGAATTCCTTTTAGTTCAGATGCAGATGAGATTACCATACTTACCTCTTTACTGTTCTTTCTCCAAATTTCTGGCGGATAGGTAACATTCTTAACCGATCCGTCCGCATACGTATACTCAACAATTAAAGGCATTGGTAAACCACCAGGACTGTTGTACGTTACTTCGTAAAAATACTTAGGCTCTTTTATAGCTGCTCTTTCCGCGGCCGTCATATTATCCATCATAAACTCCTTCAACGTTTTAGAGGTTTCAGATGGTAAATTATTTTTAAGTTCCGGTGATATCATAGCTGCATCATCAAACTCCTCTAAATATACCATTGGTGGTAAATTAGACTCCGGTATACCACGCTCTGCCAAATAAGCTTTCATTTTCTTGTTAGGCTGATCGCTTACGTAGTATTTCTTAATATCCTTTACGGCCATATCTACATAGTCCGTAGTATAGAACCATCCTCTCCAGTACCAATCTAGATCAACGGCAGATGCATCTTCCATTGTTCTAAAGAAATCTTCTGGGGTTGGGTGCTTAAACTTCCAACGGTGAGAATAGGTTTTAAACGCATGATCGAACAACTCACGGCCCATTACGGTCTCTCTTAAAATGTTCAATGCTGTTGCAGGTTTTCCATAGGCGTTTGGTCCTAATTGAAAAACGTTCTCAGGGTTAGACATAATTGGGGATATTGTACTTTGATCACCACTCATGTAAGGTACGATCTTTGCCGGATCACCTCTTCTAGATGGATATTTATCGTTAGGTGCTATCGCCTCTGGAAAAGCCTCTCCAAATTCTTGCTCTGCCATGTATTGCATAAAGGTATCCAGACCTTCATCCATCCATCCCCATTGACGCTCATCTGAATTTACGATCATTGGGAAGAAGTTGTGTCCTACCTCATGAATGATTACACTGATCATTCCGTATTTGGTTCTGTCAGAATAGCTACCATCTTTATTTGGTCTACCGTAGTTCCAACAGATCATTGGGTACTCCATACCTTGTCTTTTGGCATGTACCGAAATTGCTTTAGGATAAGGGTAGTCAAATGTATGCGAAGAGTAAGATTTCAAAGTATGTGCTACAGCTTTTGTAGAATACTCTTCCCATAACGGGTTACCTTCTTTAGGGTACATAGATACCGCCATTACGTCTCTGTTACCCAATTTTACGGCTTGCATGTCCCAAATGAACTTTCTTGAGGTTGCAAAACCAAAATCACGAACATTCTCCGCTTTTAGCTTCCATGTCTTTGTTTTATCTGAAAAACCTTTTTCTGCAGCTTCTGCTTCTGCTTGGCTTACAATGATTACAGGCTTGTCATATGATTTTTTCGCTTTTTCATAACGCGCCATCATTTCTTTGGTATATACTTCTTTTCTATTTTGAAGTACACCTGTACCATCTAAGATATGATCTGCAGGTACGGTAATGTTCAC
>JAHDDL010000063.1:5778-10012 GCA_020629415.1 Maribacter sp.
TTCACGTAATCTATATTGAAACCGCCATCAAAAGGCTCGGTCATAAAATTACCGACAAATTTTTCCGGAGCATCGCCCAAAGAGATTCCGTTGCCATTTTTTAAAGCTGCCTTAGAGTCCTTGGCTCTAACATTTTGATCTAATTGCACCCATAGATACTCAAGATCATCTGGTGAATTATTGGTATATGTAATGGTCTCTTCACCAAATAACTTGGCATTTTTATCATCTAAACGAATGTCCATCACATAGTCTGCCTGCTGCTGATAATAATCAGGACCAGGTGCACCAGATGCAGATCTGTAGGTGTTAGGAGTAGAAAACTCCTCATACAATTGTTTAAACTTGCTCTGGTTGTAGTGACCAGGCTCCTTTTCTTTGGTTACAGGCTCTTGCGCAAAAGCTACTGCGGCGAAAAGGAATAAAACAGACGCAAATGCGTACTTTACTCTTATCATTTCATAGTTATTTAGTGTTGGAAAATTAAAGTTTTTATAGCGATATCTTAATATATGTTACAAATTTAACATTCCTTTAATACGTGATTTTATGAGCACGTGACTCTTTTTATTACCATTTATCTTTATATGTACCACATTCTGTTGATCATCATATAAATCGGTCAGTACTTCATTGGTAATACCTATTTGCTTTAGTGTCTTTAGCGGAACGTTGGGCACCTCCAAATAACAAATAACCATATCGGTATCAAACTTATGCCCAATAAAATCATACTTTTCCGTTTTACCATTTATCTCTACCAAAAATTTGGTTCGCAGGTATTTTTCCAAAAACTCTTTGTCTACAGATGACTCTTTTTTTGTTCCCAAAACCGCAGGGTATCCATACCGCTCGTTCAACACCGCATTCATATCATCTATGAACACACGGGTAATAATCTGTACCGCTTCATCTTTCTCCGAATAATCAACATTGGTTACGCTAATGTAAAATTTGTGTGCACCGGCAAATGCGAAAAAAGGGAGTATAAATAATAGAAGTACCGGTTTAAAAATTTTCATGATGATCTGTTTTTTATGCTTATTACAAAGCGTATGCCAAAGATAGGGCGGCTAATCTAAAGAATTATTTTGTCTATACAGCAAACTCTTTCGTCGCAAATATTCCCAAATTTCTAATTCATTATGGCTATCCACTACTTCTTGAAACCTGGGATCTACCTCGCAGTAATATAAGAAATCGTCTATTTTACCCTTGGGGATCGATAATTGTTTTACATACACACTATCCGCGTAAAATTCTCGTACCCGCTCCGTTCTATCGTACAGTTTATTTCGTTCTACACGCTTCTTCAACATTTTTGTTCTTCCACTTATGGCGTTGATCAAGGGATCAAAACTCATGATAGGGTTAGCTGTTGCCGCCTTTAGTTCACGCTCCGCCTTTGTGGGTATCTTTACATAGGCATTGGGCAAACCTAAAGTAGAGGCCGTTACAATAGGATCCAAATCTAAGGTAGATATATCGGTCAACAGATTACCGCTAAGATTATATGGGGTTACGGTTACCTCGTCTAACTCGGTAAGCGCATCTTCCAGCCCAACGGATATGAGCTTGCTTTCAAAAATGGCAGAACTGATGACCATAATTTTCTTTTTGTACTGAACGGCAGAGAATTCCAAGGTGTCAAACAACCTTACGGGAATGGCAAAGTACCCGTTTTCATCCGTAATGCTGGCTCTTTTAGAAGTTATATTGAGTACATGCGTAGCGGCAACATCGCCATTATCACTATAGACCCTACCTTCCAATTTCTTGAACTCGCCAATTTGCGCCCATGAAACAACGCTAGAAAAAAGTAAAAGTAAAAGGAGTCTACTCCTCATTTAATTCTTTAAGAAAAGATTTACTGTTATTTACCAAAGCATCTATTAACTGAAACTCGTTTTCCTTTTTCAACAAGGATTTTGCCGGCATTTTTTCATCACAGTAATACAAAAACTCATTTATCTTATCTTGGGGTATCTGCAGATCAATTACAAAAAACGTATCGTCATACACTTGGCGTAATACCTCACTTACCTTCAATTTAGGGGCTTCCTCTACATTTTCATTTTGAGATTTGAAAATAGCCCTAAAGATATTGGCGAAATTAAGACCGTCTTGCATACCTTTTTCGGCATCTGACATGGCTATGTTGTCCACACCCGTACCACGATCAATTTCATATTCATACTCTTTAAACTCTTGGTTCTTTACTTCTAAAAAACGTTCCTGCTGTTCTGGGGTAATGACCACCTCGTCCAATTCGGTCACCTTTTCGTTCACCTCTACCACCAAACGGTTATTGGCCAAGATTTCTTCCGTAATGGTCACCACTTTAATATTATAGTTCACAGCTGTAAAAACAAGTTGATCACCAACCTTAACATTAATACGGAACAACCCCTGGTCATTGGTAATGGTGGCACGCTCAGAGGTGGCGTTAATAACATTTTCATTGGGCACCCCAATGTTCATATATATAACGGAACCACTTAAAGGTCTCCTGCTATCATCTTGTGAAAAAACTGATACCGTGGTACATAATACTAGTAAGAAAAGTAATTTTTTGGTCATTTAGTGTATATTATTATAGATAACACCCATGCTAAAGGGCATTTAAAAGATAAAGAAAAGATTTGTAATCTTCATAAAAAAAACTGCGCCAATAAACTTTTGTTAATTTCTATATTCATGCCGTAAATTCCGTAGATCATAAATGCTAAAACCAACTATTGAAAACCACACCGTTTAACGACATTAGATGTTCTTTAACCCAATACCTTATTATTTCAACTTATAAATAAAGTGTATTCACAAGATAATTCTATTTTTGTTAATCACTATTTTCTGGTCATAAGACACTAAGTATGAAAGCAATAATTTTCTTTATTTTTTTTACAGTGCTAGCGGCACCTACCGTATACGGACAAATTAAAATAGGAGATAATCCCCAAAATATAGATGCCACATCTGTCTTAGAGCTTGAAAGTACCTCTAAAGTGTTGGTAATTACCCGCGTAACCACTTTAGAAATGGAAGCTATTACGCCGCAGCGTGGCGGTATGGTCTACAATACCGATACTGAGTGTATTAATTACTATGACGGCACACAATGGATCAATTTATGCGATGCCGCAAATTTATCCATTACCAATGACCCCATTGTAAACGGCAGAAGTACCATTGAGATTACGGAAGCTGCAGGGAGTGTTAATCTAGAAGTTGCAAAGAACAGCATTCTGGGCGATAACATTATAGATGGCGGTATAGGACCAGATGACATACAAGATAACTCCATTACCCAAGAAAAATTAGCTGCTGAATCTGTAGGTTCTAGTGAACTAAGACAAAATGCCGTTGGAACGGAAGAAATTAGAGACGGTAGCATAGCGCCGTCAGATTTGGCCAATACCATACCCGATCAACTTTTGACTACAGATGAAAACGGAATTGTACAGTGGGAAGACGCCAACGACTTTTATGATCTAACTTTTAATGAAACGGACAATACCTTGACCATTGCAAAATCTACAACGGCGGGTGTATCCACTATAAGTTTAGATGCCTTGGTAGGTTCTGACAACCAACAATTAGACCTGACCAATAATATTCTTAGCATTGAGAACAATCCTAATACGGTAGATCTATCCAATTATTTACAAGAATTAAGCATAAACCCTGCCGGTACGGAAATTAGCTTGACGAACGGCGGAACTATTTCTTTGCCACCAGGTACCGTAAATACAGATGAACAACAATTATCCATTTCAGGAAGCCGTATTTCACTGACAGACGGAGGTTTTGTAGATCTGCCCGCAAATACCGTCAATACAGATGAACAGCAATTGTCTATCTCAGGAAACCGTATTTCTTTGACCGATGGCGGATTTGTAGACATTCCAGAAGGAAATTTAAGTTTAGATGATGGATTTATTTTTGTAGGTAACGCAGCAAGCGAACCTACACCTGTAGCCGTAGGCGGAGACCTTACCATGAACAATATTGGTGAATATACCATTGAAGACGAAGCGGTTACACCTTTAAAGATAGAACCAGGCCTAAACGGTCAGTTTTTAAGTACCGTAGAGGGTGCGGTAACTTGGGCACCTGCTCCTGGAGGAACTGGCGGAGGTTCTACTGAAGTGGCCGACCAAACTACTATTTCCGGCACAGGAGAAGCTCTTGACCCTTTTACCATTACACCTGGTACCAATGGGCAATTTTTAAG
>JAHDDL010000064.1 GCA_020629415.1 Maribacter sp.
CCAGCGACCTTCGGGTTATGAGCCCGACGAGCTACCTACTGCTCTACCCCGCGATATGGGTTTTTATCTCACTTGTTTTACAACTTCAGGTCATTACGCTGACGAGATAAAGGTTTGCTACTATTCGTAGCGGGGTGCAAATATACAACACATTTTCTATATTTTCAAAACTTATTTAAAGAATATTTTTCAAGAGCTATATCCTTTAAAAAACATTAAATCCATAACTTCGGTTTTTGCAATTTTATGGATACAATTAATGATTTTATAGCCAGCGCGCTACCGTATACGGAATGGCCAATGTTTCTTTTGTTGATAGGTGGCGGACTCTTTTTAGTTTTTTATTCAAAACTAATGCCCTATCGTTTTTTCGGTCACGCCATTGCTATTACCGCAGGTAAATATGATAATAAAAATTCTAAAGGTGAGGTAAGCTCTTTTCAGGCACTGTCGGCTGCAGTTGCCGCTACAGTTGGCTTGGGAAATATATCTGGGGTGGCAATAGCCATACATGATGGTGGACCGGGAGTGGTTTTTTGGATTTGGATGACAGCATTAATAGGTATGTGTATCAAATTTTACTCTTGTAGTTTGGCAATTATGTATCGTGGTACAGATTCAGACGGTAAATTACAAGGTGGTCCCATGTACTATATAACAAAAGGACTGGGAGAAAAAGCTAGACCGTTGGCTATTTTTTTTGCGGTTTGTGGGTTATTCGGGTTTTTAGGTGTTTTCACGGCGAACCAGTTTACAGAAACATTTATGAGTGTAGTTGAACCTGGTTCAACAATAATAGAGATGAGCGATGAGAATTGGAAATGGACTATAGGTCTTATACTGGCTGTGATTACCTCATTTGTAATTTTCGGCGGATTAACAAAGATTGCAAAAGTCGCTTCTGCCATAGTCCCGTTCATGGTTGCGGTATATCTAATAGCGGTTATTGCTGTAATGGCTATGAATTCCGGTCAAATATTGCCTGCTTTAAAAATGATATTTACTGAAGCTTGGAACTTTAAATCTTTGGCTACTGGCGGCTTTTGGGGATTGGTTATTATTGGTGTCCGTAGGGCAATGTTTTCAAATGAGGCCGGTTTGGGTAGCGCGCCAATGTATCACGGTCAGTCAAAAAACGATGAACCAATTCGCGAAGGCTTGGTGGCTATGTTGGGGCCGTTTATAGATACTATTTTGGTATGTACATTTACGGCAATCGTAATTATTCTCAGTGGAGCGTATTTAGAAGATTCTAGTGGTATTGTAATGACCTTATCGGCATTTGAAAAAACCTTGTTCGGTTGGGGAGACGTACTGTTAATGGTTATAGTAACTGCATTTGCATTGTCTACTTTGTTCACCTATTCTTACTATGGGGTAAAATCTTTATCCTTTTTGACCAATGCTAAAATAGGCAAGTTGTATAACTGGTATTTTGTGATTATGATCGTTTTTGCGGCAGTTGCTTCGTTAGAGCTGGTTAAGAATTTAATTGATTTGTCTTATGCACTAATGGTAATTCCTAATATGATTGCCGTACTTTTGTTGGCTCCTAAGGTAAATGTAGAATTGAAGAAATATATATTAAAATATAGAGATGGCAGATCATAAGGCGGGCTTCGTAAATATAATTGGTAATCCTAATGTTGGCAAATCAACATTGATGAATGCTTTTGTGGGTGAAAAATTATCCATAATAACATCAAAGGCACAAACAACAAGGCACCGTATTTTAGGAATTGTAAATGGGGATGATTTTCAAATGATTTTATCGGATACCCCTGGTATTATTAAGCCGGCATATCAGCTTCAGAGCAGTATGATGGATTTTGTAAAATCTGCTTTTGAAGATGCCGATGTACTTTTGTACATGGTAGAGATAGGGGAAAAGGCTCTAAAAGATGAAGCTTTTTTTGAGAAAATAAAGAATAGTAAAATTCCGGTACTATTATTATTGAATAAAGTAGACACGGCTACACAGGAATTATTGGAAGAGCAAGTGCAATACTGGCAAGAAATGTTGCCAATGGTAGAGTTGCATCCTATTTCTGCATTATCGAATTTTAATATAAAAGGTGTATTTGAACGTATAATAGAATTGTTGCCTAAGTCGCCGGCATATTATCCAAAAGACCAATTAACAGACAAGCCAGAACGTTTTTTTGTAAATGAGACGATCCGTGAGAAAATCTTATTGAACTACAAAAAGGAAATTCCG
Source organism: Maribacter sp. (assembly GCA_020629415.1). Taxonomy (GTDB): domain Bacteria; phylum Bacteroidota; class Bacteroidia; order Flavobacteriales; family Flavobacteriaceae; genus Maribacter; species Maribacter huludaoensis. The sequence continues at coordinate 2,219 of JAHDDL010000064.1, forward strand.
TATGCTGTTGAGATAGAGACCGAAGAGTTTTTTGAAGATGAAGATATCATTCGTATGCGAGCTGTTATTATGATTGAGCGCGATTCTCAAAAAGGTATTATAATAGGTCATAAAGGTTCTGCCTTAAAAAAAGTAGGGGTAGAGGCTAGAAAAGACTTGGAGAAGTTTTTTGGCAAACAGGTGCACATTGAATTATATGTAAAAGTGAACAAGAATTGGCGTAGTAATGCACGTCAGTTAAAACGCTTTGGGTATAATAAGTAAAGTCTTTCTAAATTTTATATATAGATAAGCTAATCAGGCAACTATTGTTCGGATTATACTACCTTTGCGGCAAATTTAAGCTATGGGTGCTATTGTTGCCATTGTAGGGAGACCTAATGTAGGAAAATCAACATTTTTTAATAGATTAATTCAAAGACGTGAGGCTATTGTTGATGCCGTTAGCGGTGTTACACGTGATCGCCATTATGGTAAAAGTGATTGGAACGGAAAAGAGTTTTCGATTATTGATACCGGCGGTTATGTTGTAGGTAGTGATGATGTTTTTGAAAAGGAAATTGATAGGCAAGTTGAATTGGCGATCGAAGAAGCTGATGCCATTATTTTTATGGTAGACGTTGAAACTGGTGTTACCGGTATGGACGAAGATGTTGCCAAGTTACTTAGAAGGGTCAAGAAGCCTGTTTTTTTGGCTGTCAACAAGGTTGATAATGCCAAAAGAGCTGAGGATGCTGTTGAGTTTTATTCTTTAGGCCTTGGTGAGTATTATACCTTATCTAGTATAAACGGAGGTGGTTCTGGAGAATTGCTAGATGCCTTGGTAGAAAAGTTGCCAGATGTTGTAGAAGAGGAAAGTGATCTGCCAAGATTTGCCGTTGTAGGTAGGCCTAATGCCGGTAAGTCTTCTTTTATAAATGCACTTATTGGGGAGGATAGATATATTGTGACCGATATTGCAGGTACTACTAGAGATAGTATTGATACCAAGTATAATAGATTCGGATTTGAATTTAACCTAGTTGATACCGCTGGTATTCGTCGTAAGGCAAAAGTGAAGGAAGATCTGGAGTTCTATTCCGTAATGCGTTCTGTTAGGGCAATTGAGCATTGCGATGTTTGTATTTTAATGTTAGATGCCACAAGAGGTTTTGACGGTCAGGTAGAAAATATTTTCTGGCTAGCACAACGTAACCACAAGGGGATTGTAATTCTTGTGAATAAATGGGATTTGGTAGAGGATAAAGAGACCAATACTATAAAGCACTATACTGATAAAATTAAAAAAGCTATTGAGCCATTTACAGATGTGCCTATTCTTTTTGTTTCTGTATTGACAAAGCAACGTATTTTTAAGGCAATAGAAACTGCAGTTGAGGTATATAATAATCGTAATAAAAAGATTATTACCCGTAAGTTCAATGAAACAATGTTGCCTATAATAGAAAATTACCCGCCACCGGCGTATAAGGGCAAATTTGTTAAAATTAAATTCTGTACACAATTACCAACTCCGTATCCGCAGTTTGCTTTCTTCTGTAACCTGCCACAATATGTACGTGAGCCATATAAGCGTTATCTAGAGAATAAAATTCGTGAAGAATATGATTTTACTGGGGTGCCTATCACTGTATTTATGAGAAAGAAGTAATGATTTTATTCTAATCTTCAATTGTAAAATTGAAAAAGACCAAACAATTCTGCTTAACATAATTGTTTGGTCTTTTTTTTTTTTTTTTTGAGTTTTAACCAGCAACCCACCCCTGGCCCCTCCCGAGAAGGGAACAGTTTCTAACTTGAATTAAAGATTTTGAATAAAACGGTCCATGTACTTCTTATGGTGACAAAAACGCTTACTATCAAGAAGCCTGCAACTAAATACGTATTTCTCCCCTCTTGGGAGTGGGTAAAGGGGTGGGTAATATAATGTTTATAATTGTTTATAATTGTATACAATAGACCTAAGCCTAGTTGTAACTAGAAAGCGAATAGATATAAACAGGCTTTAATATCTCTGGATATTGAAAATGAAGCAATTTGTATTAAAATAAACTACCACCCCCCGGAAGCACCGCCGCCGCCAAAGCCGCCGCCGCCGAAACCTCCTCCAAATCCGCCACCGCCAAAGCTTCCGCCTCCGCCGCTACCGAATCCGCCACTAGAACCGCTAGAGCGTCCCATGTTGCTGAGAATAATCATATCCCATGGGCTTAGTCCTCTGTGTCTTCTACCACCATTTCTGTCATTGTCATCATTTTTACGACTCCATAAAATGAAAAGTATTACCAAAAAAATGATAAATGGTAGAAAAGAAGAGAGTGGAGTGCCGCCATTATCGCCAAATGTTCGATCTTCTTGAAATTCACCGTTCAATACTTGAAAAATCACATCTGATCCTTTGTTTAGCCCTCCATAGTAATCTCCAACTCTAAATTCCGGTAGAATCACGTTTTCTATAATTCTTTTGGACAGGGCGTCAGTAAGTAAACCTTCTACGCCATAACCGGTACTAATAGCAACTTTTCTGTCGTTTTCGGCTAAAATTATAAGAATACCATTGTCTTTTCCTTTTTGGCCAATTCCCCATTTTTGTCCCCAGTTGGCACCCAAATAATTAATGTTCTCACCATTGGTGCTCGCAATAATGGTAATTACAATTTGGGTAGAAGTACTGTCCGAATACCGAACTAATTTTTGGCTTAAAGCTACTTTTTGCTGATCGCTCAATAAATTGGTATAGTCGTAAACACTGGTTTGTAAGGCTGGTTTTTCGGGTATCTCAAACTGGCTCCATGACGGAGTGCACCAAAGAAAAAGAATTACAAGGCTAACCTTTAGATATCTCATTGCTTAGTTCGTTGGTGTCATCTGATTGCCAAGGAAAATGACTTCTTAGTTCTTCGCCAGCTTTTAAAATGCCGGCAACTAGTCCGTCTTTAAAAGCTCCCTTTTCAAAATGTGTTTGAATACTGTTTCTGGTAGTCTGCCAAAAATCTTTGGGCACAACGTTGTCTATCCCTTTATCGCCGCAGATTACAAATTTCTTGTCGGTTACGGCAACGTAAATCAGTACCCCGTTTTCTTGTTTGGTGTTATCCATTTTTAATAAATGGAAAACCTCTTTAGCGCGTTCGTAATGATCTTTACGTGTGTGCCCCTCAATATGCACCCTAATTTCGCCAGAAGTATTCTTTTCAGCTTTAAGAATAGCTTCTACTATCTCTTGCTCTTCTGTTGCCGATAAAAAATCTTCTACTCTGGACATAGGTTTTTATTCAAAATCAAAATCTACATCTGGTGCATTTTCTGAACCTGCATCAGCCTTGTAATAGGCTAGTTCATCAAAATTTAAAAAACCTGCCAAAATAGAATTCGGGAATTTTTTAATATGCAGGTTGTAAGGTTCTACTGTTGCGTTAAACCTGTCACGTGCTACGTTTATTCTATTTTCGGTACCTTCTAATTGGGATTGCAGTTCCAAGAAATTCTGATTTGCTTTTAAATCTGGATAGCGTTCTACGGTCACCAATAATTTACTTAATGCTCCGCTTAACCCACTTTGTGCTTGGTTGAATTGTTCTAATTGCTGTGGTGTAATATTGGTTGGGTCAATACTCACCGAAGTAGCTTTTGCCCTAGCTTCGATTACATCTGTTAAGGTACCTCTTTCAAAATCTGCAGCACCTTGTACAGTTTTTACAAGATTGCCTATTAGGTCATTTCTACGTTGATATGCACTTTCAACATTTGCCCAAGTTTTTGTAGAAGTTTCTTTCAATGCTACTGCGGTATTGTTGAAGCCTACGCCCCATTGGTATAGTCCAAATGCTATGACGGCGATAACGATTAGTGCGATTAATCCTTTTTTCATAATGGTTGTGTTATAATTGGTCTTTAATTTTATTTAGTTCCGCTTTTACGCGCTCCAATTTTTGAATGATATCGAAATTGGAAAGCGTTTTCTGCTTTTCTTCTTTAAGATGAATTTTTGCGCCATCAAGAGTAAAACCTCTTTCTTTTACCAAATGATAGATCAATTGGAGGTTCTTAATGTCCTGAGGGGTGAATTTTCTGTTTCCCTTTGCATTTTTTTTAGGTTGGAGCACATCAAATTCTTTCTCCCAAAAACGAATTAACGAGGCGTTTACACCAAAAGCACGGGCAACCTCGCCAATGCCATAATATCTTTTTTCTGGAAGGTCTATCTGCATTAATCCAATGATTGATTTTCTTGATTAGCAAATTTAAGCATGTTCTCGAATTCTTCGGGCGATAAACTTCCGTAATAGAAGTTGATAGGGTTAATACGATCTTTGTCCTTCCAAACCTCATAATGTAAGTGTGGAGCTTCGGACCTGCCTGTACTACCTACAAAGCCTATTAGATCGCCTCGTTTTACTTTCTGACCTTTTTTAACGTTGTACTGACTTAAATGCGCATAAAGGCTCAGGTATCCATAGCCGTGTTCTATGCGAATATGTTTTCCGTACCCGGAAGAATTATTGTCTGCTCTGGTTATTTTACCATCACCAGCGGCGTATATAGGTGTTCCTTTAGGTGCAGTGAAGTCCATGCCATAGTGCATTTTTCTTGCTTTTGTAAATGGATCTGAGCGCCAACCATATCCTGAAGCCATACGGGTTAAATCTTCATTATTGATTGGCTGTATAGCGGGAATGGACATTAACAATTTTTCTTTTTCCTCTGCCAATTTTGTAATCTCATCAAGTGACTTTGATTGTATGGCCATCTGTTTTTTAATGATATCCAGCCTTTTAGTGGTAGATATTATCATCTCTGAATTGTTGAAACCTTCTAGAGATTTGTACCGGTTAATACCACCAAAACCAGCTTTACGCTGCTCATCTGGTATGGGGTTGGCCTCAAAATATAAACGGTAGATATTATTGTCGCGTTCTTCAATGTTGCCCAGAACTTCTTCTATCTGTTCCATTTTTTTGTTCAGCAACTCGTATTGAAGCTCGTAATTTTTGACTTCACGAGATAAAGAAAGTTCTCTTGGGGTATTGACAAGATTAGTGTTAAGAAGAAGTATTAAGCCTAACAATCCAAAAAGGCAGGAGCCCAAAATAAAGAAGGTTATATTCCTATAACGTTTAGATTTTTCGGGTTCTATTTTACGGTACGACAGCGTGTCTGGGTCGTAATAGTATTTTACCTTAGACATGAATGTTATTTATCCTATTTTTGTTTTTTCAATTATTAGGGAACAAACAAATATAAAGATAGTTTTATAGAAACCGTTAAAATTTGTAAAAGCTTAGCATTTTAGATGAATTCCAAAGAAACAAGAACTCAATTTCTGAATTTTTTCAAAGGTAAAGAACACAAAATAGTGCCTTCTGCACCTATGGTCATAAAAGATGACCCGACCCTGCTTTTTACAAATGCGGGCATGAACCAGTTTAAAGAATACTTTTTGGGTATTACTCAACCTAAGAGCTCAAGAGTGGTAGATACTCAAAAATGTTTGCGTGTAAGTGGTAAACATAATGATTTGGAGGAAGTAGGTAAAGATACCTATCACCATACCATGTTCGAGATGTTGGGTAACTGGAGCTTTGGCGATTATTTTAAAGAAGAGGCTATTGCATGGGCATGGGAATTGTTGACCGAAGTATTTAAAATAGATAAGGATAGTTTGTACGTATCAGTTTTTGAAGGTAGTGAAGATGCCGATCAATTGGATATGGATGAAGAAGCGTTTGGGCTATGGAAGAAAATTGTTCCGCAGGATAGAATTATCATGGGGAACAAGAAAGATAATTTTTGGGAAATGGGCGACCAAGGACCGTGTGGGCCATGTTCCGAGATTCACGTGGATATTCGCTCAAAAGAAGAAAAGGCAAAAGTATCTGGTGCAAGTTTGGTAAATCAAGACCATCCGCAGGTAGTGGAAATTTGGAACCTGGTATTTATGCAATATAACCGCAAGGCAGATGGTTCTTTAGAGAATTTGCCGGCCAAGCACGTAGATACAGGAATGGGGTTTGAACGTCTTTGTATGGTTTTACAGGGAGTACAATCTAACTATGATACAGATATATTTACGCCGTTAATACGAGAAATAGAAACCATAACAAATTCCGATTATGGTAAAAGTGAAGAAATTGATATAGCCATTCGTGTGATCAGTGATCACATTCGCGCGGTGGCATTTTCTATTGCAGACGGTCAATTGCCAAGCAATACAGGTGCCGGTTATGTGATAAGAAGAATATTAAGAAGAGCGGTACGCTACGGATTCACCTTTTTGAATACCAAAGAACCTTTTATGTTTCGTTTGGTAAATGTTTTAACCGATTCTTTGGGTGCAGCTTACCCGGAATTGAAAGAACAAAAACAACTGATCGAAAATGTGATCAAAGAAGAAGAATACTCTTTCTTGAAAACTTTAGATCAGGGCTTGTTGCTTTTAGATACTATCATAAAGAATACAAAAGGAAAGGTTGTAGATGGCGGAAAAGCTTTTGAGCTATATGATACTTTCGGATTTCCAATAGATTTAACTGCATTGATTCTTAGTGAAAAAGGATATGAGTTAGATGAAGTTGGCTTTGATGCCGCAATGCAGAAGCAGAAAAATAGGTCAAAATCCGCATCGTCCGTATCTAAAGAAGATTGGGAGGTTTTACAAGAGGATAACGAGCAAGAGTTTGTTGGTTATGATATGCTTGATGTTGAGGTAAAGATTACCAAATACAGAAAAATAACGTCCAAAAAAGAAGGTACACAATATCAACTGGTGTTTAATCTCACCCCTTTTTATGCTGAAGGCGGTGGTCAAGTTGGTGATAAAGGGTATTTAGAAGATGCACATGGCGATGTTATTTATATTACCGATACCAAGAAAGAGAATAACGAGATCATTCATTTTGCCAAAAACCTACCAAAGCATTTAAATGAAAGTTTTAAAGCGGTCGTAGATAAAAAGCAACGTAATAGAACGGAAGCTAACCATACGGCAACGCACTTGCTGCATCAGGCATTAAGAGAAATATTGGGTAAGCACGTGGAGCAAAAAGGGTCTTCGGTACATTCAAAATATTTACGATTCGATTTTTCTCACTTTTCTAAAATGACACCAGAAGAATTGCAGGAAGTTGAGAATTTTGTTAATGCTCGTATAGACGGACAATTACAGCTCCAGGAAGAAAGAAACGTACCTATGAAAACTGCGATAGCAGAGGGTGCTATGGCGTTATTTGGAGAAAAATATGGAGATGCGGTAAGAACCATTCGTTTTGGTCAATCGATTGAATTATGTGGAGGAACACATGTAAAGAATACGGGAGATATCTGGCAATTTAAAATAAAGTCAGAGGGCGCCGTTGCAGCAGGTATTAGAAGAATAGAAGCAATTACCGGTGATGCCGTTAAAGACCTTCATACTGATAATGATAAATTACTTTCAGAAATAAAACATGTTTTAGGTAATAGCCAAGATCCGTTAAAGTCGGTTTCAAGTTTACAGGAAGAGAATAGCAGCCTTAAAAAACAAATAGCTGAATTACTTAAGGATAAGGCAAAAAATCTAAAAGGGGATTTACTTTCGGAACTTAAGGAAATCAACGGAGTGCAGTTTCTAGCTAAAAAAGTAGATTTAGATGCAGCTGGTATTAAAGACCTTAGTTTTGAAATGGGCGGCAATAAGGATAATTTGTTTTTACTGTTCGGAACAGAGCAAAATGGTAAAGCTTTATTGTCCTGTTATATATCTAAAGAACTGGTTGCCTC
>JAHDDL010000065.1 GCA_020629415.1 Maribacter sp.
ATATATTATTTTTTTAATAATATATATTTAAAAAATGACTTCATTCTTATAGGGTCAATATGTATTTCATTAGCAATAATATCAAATTTTATAGCCTCTATAATAGCTATTACTGAGTTTAAAGAAAAAAATGACAATGCTAATTTGTTTCAATTTGAAATAGTAATATTTTCAACATTTATTCAATGTTTTTGGCTAGGCTTCCTAATATTTTTAGGGTATTTATCATCTAAATTAATAGGTTTGTGTTTTGAATACTACGGATTTCTAATTGTTTATTTTTCAGGATTTCTCGCTTATATACCTTACGCATCTAGGTTTGAAAAAAACAAGAAGAACAAATAACCCACATCAGATAAGATATAAAACAACCTAAGCTTATTACACTTAATAAAATCTTTAAACACCTATTTAAATTAACTTTCATCTAATCGGTGTAATGTTGTATATAGTTACCGATATACAGATTCTTAAAAATATAATTAATAATAAGTAGAAAGTTTAAAAAGAGAAATAAATTGCATGAAAAGTAGTGTAACTTAAATCTTACGATACAACCACCAGTTCATATCCCTAGTAAGTTCATACCCTAACTTCTTATAAAGTGGTATTGCCAAGTTTCCTTTATTGGTATGTAGAATAGGCTGCTTATTCTTATTCAAAATCTCTTTTGTTGTATGAGCTATAAGTTGTTTTGCCAAACCTCTTCTGGTATAATCAGGATGGGTTACCACGGCACTTACCTCAATAAAAAGATTGGTCTGCATCCTTTGGCCAGTTATAGAAACCAATTTACCATCCTTAAAAATTCCGTAATAATTACCCATTTCAAAAGTTCTTCTACGGTAATAACCGGGCATTACCAACCATACCAAATCATACACCTCATCTATATATTCATCGCTCAACAGAACTATATCTTCTGTTATCAAAACATCTGACAATTCATTTAATACCATTTGGCAACCATCAACTTTCTTCTCTAAAATTATTTTAGTTTCATCTACTACTGGTGTTTTTTTTTCTGAAACAAAAAAGAAACTGTCGGTAGTTTTTGAATATTGTTTTGAAGCGTTCGCAGTTTTTCCTTCATCAAAAAAAGCTCCAAAAGTGCACACCTCTTGATCATAGAATTGCACTCCATCATATTCAACACAAAATTTTTTATGTGTTTCATTTAATGCATACCAAACAGGGTTTTTAAGTTGTGTATCTAAGTCTGCCATTGTAACAAAATTATAATCATTGCCAAAATATTGATTCCTTACTCAACTATACATTTATTGAATAAAAAATGTGAAAAAATCGTTGTATCAGCAAACTATCATAAAGATAATTGTAGAATTCTCGATTAAATATCATAAATTCAAGGAGAAAGAGGTATCAATACTATAGCAATGCAAATATAATCTGAGCTCTTAATCAATTCTCAAGCATTAGATGAATACAATTGATTTTAGAAACTTAATACCATTAATATTCACGTCAATTTTTGGCGTTTTTGGTGTTTACCACCTTCTCTCTTATTTTGTTCTAAGGCACAAGATATTACTCTATTATTCTATTTTAATATTCGGGTTGACCTTGCATTGGAGTTTATCTATTTTTTTAAAGGGTGCATATAGTGACCAAATTCTCTTAATTGCTGAAAAAGCGACGCTTACCACGGCAATGATTTCCACTTTTGGATTATTAATGTTTACTAAAAGCTATTTGAACATTACCAAAAACAACCACCCAAAGTTATCTGCAGTCTATAGCGCATTTTCAATTATCATGATATGTCTACCTGGTGTGCACATTTTAAATAATTTGTTTACTAAAGTTAATTGGTTGAATACCTCTTTTGTAATGCTAGCTGCAGTTACAGCGCTTTCAACTGCACTCTTAAGTCTATTTTCAGGACTGCGTTTATATCATGCAGAAAAATTCAATAAATACTACTTATACTCTTATTCCCCCTATTTACTTGGTTCTATATTTTATATTGGAGCATGGTTTTTACAGAAATATTATGAAATAGATTCGAACCTTATCATATTGATCACTTCCACTCTTGTTACATTACAATTAATTCTTTTCTCCATTTTGGTCAGTTACAAGTATAAATCTATTGAAGATAATACTATTAAAATTCAAATAGAGGCAAACAATAAACTGGTAACCGAAGTAGCAAAACAGACCAAACACTTGCAACTAGCCAAAGAAGACTTAGAAAACCAAAACAGAGAACTTGAAAAGGTAAATAAACTTAAAAACAAATTGTTTTCGCTACTTACCCATGACGTTAGGGGTCCGCTGAATAATGTAAGTACAATCATTGAAATGATAGAAAGCCAGTTAGATGAAAGTGACCTGAAGAATATTACGATTAAATTAAAAAATGAAGTAATTGAAAGAATTTCTATGGTCAATGTATTGCTAGATTGGTCTTATAAGCAATTAGAAGGGGTGACTCTAAATAAAAAAAATTGCGATTTAGATACACTTTTTAAAAGTATAAAAAATGAGTTTCAACGTATGGCAGATGATAAGGCCATAGAAATAGAGCTAGACATTTCTTGCCATGAACTCTTTATTGATGAAAATATGTTGAAAGTTATGCTCCGTAATTTAGTTTCCAATGCCATAAAGTTCAGTAAAAAGGGTCAAAAAGTACTATTGACTTCTGAATGTATTTCTGATAATGTGGAAATAAGGGTCAAAGATTTTGGACTGGGTATGCATACGAATTGGCATGACGACTCAAAAAACAAGAACAACCATAGCGCTCTGGTTCGTGAAGGTACCAGTGGGGAAAAAGGCACTGGTTTTGGGTTAATGATCACCAAAGATTTCGTAGAAATGAACGATGGAGAAATAATTTGTAAAAGCGAAATCAATAAGGGCACCGAATTCATTTTACGTTTTAAAAAATCTAAGGCTGGTGAATGAATTAAATTCTAATTTAAGCTTCACCTTCTAAGGACATTAACCTTTGAAACTCTGCAACGAACAAACCAACTTCATAACCGTCCATTAAAGCATGATGGGCGTGTATTGAAACGGGCATAGTCTTTTTCTCTCCTTCACCCGTCATTTTACCAAATGAAATCTTGGGACAACTGTCTGCAAATTCAAAATGTCGTGCATGGGAAACAGACGTAAAGTCTAACCATGGCATACTAGAGCAATGTAGAACGTTTAATCCGCATTCAGGCAATTCCAATCCAGTTGATTTCCTTACATCTGCAATTACTTTATTGGCCGCATCTCTAAATTCAATAAAAGACGTTTTATACTTAATATAATGGAAACCAAAAGTACCGTTATCCCTACCAATGGTAGGTGATGCATGAACCTCATCATACTCAAAAACTTTACCCTCTTCAATACGATATTTAAACGGGGCAATGGAATTTGCCGCCTTTAATGTTCTATGTAAATAAACAAGAAAGAATGAATTACCGGTTTGTTTGGCAAAATCATAAGCTTTAGAACAGTTAATCTTAACGGTTACACCATGAAAGGGCTCACTGAACTGCGAAAAAAACTTAAAATGACCCGCTCTATTCCACTCAGCTATATCTATTTCCTTTTTCATCTTTGTTCTATACTTTGACAATAAGTTATCATCGGTTTCTTGCGGCATTAAATATACAACCTCAAATTTCAATTTAAAATTATGATAACTTGTGTCTTTTAAATAAAGAACGTTACTTCACTTTTATTAATTTATTTTACTAAAAATACTATGGAAGAAAACAAAGATCAATGTGTTACAGATATTATTGTGGCAAACAACGGGCCGTTAAAAATCAAAGGAAATTTAAAGATTCAATTAGCATCGGGTGAAATTGTCACCAAAGAAGGGACTACAGGTTTTTGTCGTTGTGGTGTATCGGAAAACAAACCATTTTGTGATGGATCGCACAGAAAAATAGAATGGCAAGGGTAGGCTATTTTACATCATACAAATCTACGTATTATGGGTAACTGTGACCCATTGTAATGAACATAGGTACAATACTATACTCAACTTAAAATTACCGGCAATATTTGTAGTTGTAAATGGGTCAGCAAAAATTAAAAATTACATTTGTTGTTCTAACTCAAGGCTATCTGCTGCCTGTAGTGCTTTCTTAATAGCATTGCTCCACAGTGCATAGCCTTGTTTGTTTAAATGTAATCCGTCAGAAAGGTATAATTCTGGTATCGGTCTATTATCCGTAGTAATCATTTGTGCAAATACGTTGATATATTGCGCGTTCAGCTCTGTAATGAAATATTTTGATAGCATTAGGTTGGTCTCCATAATCAGTGGAATTAATGCCTCACGTTCTACACTGGGCTTTAAACTGATCAGCGCAAGCTCTACCCCAGGATATTTATGCTGTATCAAACCAACCAATTCCATACACCCAGAAAGTACTTCCTGTGGAGTTTTACCTTCGTTTAGGTCATTCTCGCCTGCATATAGCACAATTTTTGAAGGATTGGCATCGGCAAATATTTCGTGAAAATAATGAATACACCAAGCAAATGTAGACCCCCCAAACCCTAGATTTACCACATGAAACGGACTAAGATCTGTTTTCATGTTTACCCACAAACGTACCGAAGAGCTACCATAAAAAGCTATTAAATTCTCTTGAGTCTCTAATTTGGCTACTCTCCTTTTCAATCTTTTGATTTCATTACACCAAATGGCAGGCGGTTCTTCTAAACTGTCCGCCCCAGAAGAAGAAACGTTTAATTGTTCTGCCCTTTCTATGGCCTGTTGTACATAACCAACGTATTTCTTTTGATATTCTACCATAAACGCATATAAATCCGCATTACTTTTAGAAGGTACTTTTTCGCTCAACAAAAAAGGTTCTTTTATTGCACAGTAATATAACGACCTACCTATTCTATGATCAAAATTTACCATGACCACGGGTATAATATAAGGTTCAGGCTCTGTATGTAGTGCCAATTTAAACGCGCCCATTTTAAAAGGACCGGGTGATTCATCGGTTCTGTATGAAGTACCTTCTGGGCTAATGATCAAATTATAATCTTGTTGTAAATGTTTTGATGCTTCCCTATAAAATATACTTCTTGCCTCTTCTTTACTATTGGCACTAGGTTGTTCGGACTCTTTGGTATATACATTTATATAACCAAGATTGTCATAATAATTCTGATGGCCATATTCTTGTCCTTGCCCAATACGCACTGTCCTTATTCCTGGCTCTTTATATTTTTCATATAATACCATTGCACTTAAAAAATGTGAATCTAAAGTTATCTGAAAATTATTGTTTAGGGTATAGTATGGGTCGTTCAAAAGATGGTTATAAATAAAGATATTACCAGAATCATTGGGCAAATTCTCTTTCCCCTCAATAATATACGGTACCTTTTTAAAAACTTTAACAGTCTCTTCTGCACATATCTTTCTGTTCAGTTTTGGATTTTTGCCGTTCTTTTCCGCTACGCTTTCATAAATTTGCTGTAAACCGTTCACAAAATTATGCTCTTTTTGATCTTCAACCAGTAGCTCTAAGCTTAAAGATGCAATATGACGTTCTAAGGACGATCCCTTTTTTACCAACGTGTTCAAAGCATCATAAGCCAGTGGTTTGGTCGTAATACTCTTTAATAGATGAGGCACTTGGTGTAAAGGCGATGACAGTAATAACCTAGACTTATTATTTTTGATCAATTGATATACCGCTTGTAAATTATGTTTGCCCAATAAACCGACATAACGAACAAAAGCGGCATTGAGCTGGTTGCCCATAAGCCAAAGTAATCGCTTAAAGAATTGACCTTCAAAGACATCGTCATCTTTAAACAATTTCATTAAATCACCTTCAGGAATAAAATAGGCAGAGGTCTTTGTATTGGTTATTGCCGAACAAATATCTTTTTCCTTTAATAGACAAGACCATCCAAACACAAAACCAGAATTTTTAATAGAGCGTTGTTTGATCTCGATCGTGTTCTCTATTCTTTTAATAGTCACTGCTCCATGGATCAATATAAATAACCCGTTACTAGAGCCGTCCTGTACGTACAATACCTCATCTGGCTCATATTCTCTTCGCTCTGCCAATGCGGCCAAAGCTTCCAAGTTTTTTTCTTCGAAATAATCTAAAAACGGTGAGCGCCTCATTAACGAAACAATTTCTTCTTGTTCAGAAACGGGCGATATAAAAAACTTCCTGTCTTCCACAAAAGGTTGAAATCTTACCGGACTCAGCAATTCTGTTTGCTTTAACAATGCCGTATGTAGAACACGGTACAACTTTGCCCCAATATTCTTCAATAATATATTTTGATGTCCTTTTTTCAAATACGCTTCCAAATCTTGAAACGGAATTTCAAAAAATGAAGCTTTTGGGGAAGCAACGGTAGCCTTATAAGTAAACCTTTTGGGAGTATTGAAACCGTTTAGGCCAACAGTAGAAAATGGCTCTGAGTTTTGGCAAACCAGAATATCGCTTTCCGGATTATCCAATGAAATATAGTAGTTGACACTACCTTCCAATAACCATCTAAATGTTTTAACCTTTTTATGAATATAACTGATAGCATATCCTTTGCTATAGGTATTTATTTTTCCTTTTGGAAAATATGTTTTCAATTTGTCAGTAGTAATCTCTTGCCTTAAAAGTCTATTATTGTGTATCATACTCCTTCTAACTTAACCAGATAAAGTTGAAAAAAGAAGTGTTGTCAACATTAAAACCAATTTGTCATTTTAACAAATTGATATTGACGAAAAAGATAAAATATACCCCATTAAACTTAGAATAACTAAATTCAATTTTTAATGTTCTGTTTTACTATCTTACCTACCCTTAATTAGAATTCAATGTTCTGTGAATAAATTAATATTAGATAAAACCTTTAAAGGAGAGAACTACACAAGCCAAGGACTACCAAAGGCAGAATATGAAAACTGCATTTTTAAAGGTTGTAATTTTTCTAAAGGATATTTAGACAACCAAATTTTTCTGGAATGCGAGTTTATTGATTGTAATCTTAGCAATGCCAATATAGTAAACACCACTTTTAACGAAGTAAAATTTTCGCATTGTAAGCTTATGGGTTTAGCGTTCCACACCTGCAACAGTTTTTTAATGAGTTTTGTCTTTTTTGACTGTAATTTAAGTTTTTCCATTTTCACGGATTTAAAGTTGATAGGTCAACTTTTTAACGCATGTAAACTTGAAGAGGCAGATTTTAGTGACTGTGATTTAAGCAGTGCCAAATTCATGGACTGTAACTTAAAACGTACCGTCTTTTCAAGAACAAATTTACAAAAGGCAGATTTTAGCACTGCAACCGATTTTAGCATAGACCCCGAAAACAACACGATTAAAGGTGCTATATTTTCAAAAGATATGCTCGAAGGATTATTACATAAATACCAATTGAAAATCTTGGAATAACACATGAACAAAGACATTAAATTAAAAATTATACAGGTTTGCGATGCTAAAATAGCTGCCAAAGGAGAAAATGTAGGGCTATCTTTCTATGCTTTTTTCAAAAATAAAAATGACAATCCGGAGCTTTTAATGGAGGTGGCCAAGTGGTGGATCTTAGAGCATAAACTAGACCATTTTGAAAAAGCGGTAAAAATCAAACAGATGATACAAACTTTTGAGTAACAGAACTATGAAAAACTCACTTCTAATTTTGGCTATCATTGTTATATTAACCTGCTGCAGCAAAGAAAAACTAAGCCGTAAAGATGTTGTAACCACATACTATAAAGCTTTAGACAGTGGTACGTACAACAGAATTAAAGAAGTTGTCAATGATAGTGTTACAATAGTTTCCGGTGATTATGTCATGCCATTTGACAAAATTGGTTTTTACGAATTTTATAAGTGGGATTCTATTTTTGACCCGTCATATGAAATACTTGAATTGAGCGAAGAAAACGATGACATTATAGTAACTATACGTCAAAAGAACATTCGTAATTCGTTTTTAAAAAACAATCCTTTACAATTGAAAGTCAAGGTTTCTTTTGCTTCAGGAAAAATTTCAAAGTTTAAAGAGTTAGATTATATTGATGTAAATTGGGATACATGGAACCAAACTAAAGATTCGTTAGTTAGTTTTATTAAAACAAAGCACCCAAAACTAGATGGTTTTGTAAATGACATGACTATGAACGGCGCTACTAATTACTTAAAAGCGATTGAGTTGTTTGAAAATCAAAAATAGATGGAAAAATAAAAAAATTGTTTTACCATGTCCAATTTGATAATTAATAAAGGTTTACACTTATTTAATTTATTTATCTTTCGCACATATTTAATTTAAAAAACAACAATTTTTTAACTGATTATTAGTCAAAACGTTAACCATGAAAAAAATCACTTTATTAGTAGCATTATTTACAATTGGGTTTACTTACGCCCAATCACCATTAGAAGAAGGAGCATTACAGGCAAATGCTGGAGTAGGCTTCTCAGGATGGGGCGTACCTATTTACGCAGGTTTAGAATATGGTGTTGCACCAAATATCTCTGTTGGTGGTGAATTATCTTATCAAACGGACACAGACAACTTTATAGCTGGCTCTAAGAGTACTATATTTGGTATAACAGGAAATGGAAATTATCATTTTAATGAAGTATTTGAAATTCCAAGTCAGTGGGATTTGTATGCAGGAGCTAATTTATCCTACTATAGCTGGTCTACAAAATTCAATGGAAGTACTGTTGATGGTATTGACGTTGATAATTTTGGTATAGGTTTACAAGTTGGTGGCCGCTATTTCTTTGATGACAACTTTGCAATAAACCTTCAAGTAGGTGGTGGTAATGTTGTAAGTGGAGGAAGAATAGGAATCACTTACAAGTTATAAAAACACTTTTCATAATAATATAAGGGTGGCTTACAACAATGTAAGCCACCCTTTTTCTTTATATTACCTTTAACGCCTTTTTTAATTTCAATTAAACATTATTGCCATTAATCTCCAATATATTTCTTAATTTACTATGTAAGAATACATAATCATTGCACTATTGCTTTTACAACTAAGGAGCTTATTTTTACTTTATGGAAGACAAGTTACAGTTACTAAGACAACATTTTGAAGAAATCGTTTCTTTAACTGATGAGGAGTGGAACTTTGTAAAATCGCATTTTGAATTTAAAAGTCTTAAAAAACACCAATTTTTAATACAAGTGGGGCAACCTGTAGACTTTGAATATTGGATTATTAAAGGCTTGGTAAAGGCGTATTCCATAGATGAGAAAGGCAAAGAACACATTCTTCAATTTGCTATGGAAGACTATTGGGTGAGCGATCATTGTGCTTTTCAGCATCAAGAGCCTGGAACCATTTTTGTGGATTGTCTTGAAGATTCCGAGTTTTTCTGTTTGTCTTTGGAAAACAGGGAAAAGATTTGTTTTGAGGTTCCTGCTGTTGCCAACTTTTTCAGAATTAAATCCAACCACGGTTATATCAATTTACAGCAAAGAATCTTGTCTTTGCTTACAATGACCGCAGAAAGTAGGTACGAATACCTATTAAATAAACTTCCAAAATTAATACAACGCGTTCCTAAAAAATTAATCGCTTCTTATTTAGGCGTATCCAGAGAGACTTTAAGTCGGTTTAATAGTTAATTATAGGCTT
>JAHDDL010000066.1 GCA_020629415.1 Maribacter sp.
CTTGGCGCAAATAGTTTAGGGTGGTCTATTTTCTTGGTCTTGTTCAACAGCAAATGTGCTTTCCAGAGGAGTTCGTGTTTGTTGGTATCGGTAAACCTGAATGCATCGATCCGTATTAAAATGCTTACTTGTTCTATAGAGATAATCAATCTATCCAGAAAATCTTCCAAGGATGCAAACAATCCTTTTACAAAGCGTTCTTTTAAAATACGCTCCATTACCCGTTGTTCCAACTCTCGCAGATATCCTAAACCTAAATACAGATCCTTACCATAAATACGATTATCCGCATTACTGTTATTTACGCATGGCGGATGTATTGTTGCGCCCAACATACGTGCTTCGTGCACATAGAATTCGGGTTTATAAAATCCGCCACCATTATTGAGTACGGCTACCATATATTCTAATGGATAGTATGCCCTCAAGAATAAACTTTGATAACTTTCTACAGCATAGGATGCAGAATGCCCTTTTGCAAAAGCGTAGCCGGCAAAACTTGCTACTTGATTCCACACCTCCTGAATGAGCTTCTCGGCATATCCTTTTTTGCGGCAGTTATCCATAAAGGTATCCTGCACTTTTTGGAACTCCTCACGAGAACGGAACTTACCGCTCATTCCGCGGCGTAACACATCGGCTTCACCTAAATCCAAATCGGCAAAATGGTGGGCTACTTTTATCACATCTTCTTGGTAGACCATAACCCCGTACGTCTCTGGCATAATCTCTAACATGACCGGATGCGCCATCTTTTCTGCCCTACCTTTATTGCGATGCCTAAGAATGTATTCGCGCATCATTCCGCTTTTAGATACTCCTGGGCGAATAATGGAACTTGCCGCTACAAGACCTAAGTAGGTATCTACTTCTAGCTTTTTCAACAACATACGCATGGCAGGTGATTCCACATAAAAACATCCCATGCACTGCGCTGTTTTTACTAAATTATTAATTTTAGGGTCCTTCTTGAATGCCTTGATATCATGAATATCGAATTTTGCAAATTCCTCAGGCCTGTCGCGTTCCAGAATATCCAAAGTCTCCTTTATTTTAGAGAGTCCGCGTTGGGCCAGAATATCAAATTTAAAAATACCGACATCTTCGGCAATGACCATATCAAACTGCGTAGTAGGAAATCCTTTTGGGGGCATATTGGTTGCTGAAAACCAATGGATAGGTTTCTCGGTTATTAGGATACCTCCTGCATGAATACTTAAGTAATTGGGCATACCGTGTAGCAGTTGTGTATACTTCAAAACCAAAGTTGAAATATTATCTAACCTACTTGCCTGTATATTACCATCGCACAGTAAATCTATTTCATCTTTTGGTAGACCAAAAACCTTACCCAGCTCACGTATTACTCCTCTAGATTGAAAAGTAACATAGGTACCCAACAGTGCCACATTTTGGAATCGATTAAAAATATATTCCGTCATCACCGGTCTATCCCTATGCGAGAAATCGATATCAAAATCGGGCGGATTTACACGATACAGGTTAATGAATCGCTCAAAATACAAGTCGAGCTCCATAGGATCCACATCGGTAATAAAAAGCAGGTAGGCTACAATACTATTGGCACCACTACCCCGCCCTACATAAAAAAAATTCTGTTTACGGGCATATGAGATAATATCCCAATTAATAAGAAAGTAAGAAACGAAATTCATTTCTTTAATGAGGTACAGCTCTTTTTCTAAACGATCCAAAACAGCCTTATTTATTTCAGGATATCTATACGGTAAACCTTCTTGACATAACTTTTCCAAAAATGCCTCATCTTCTTCTTTACTGCCCAAATACAGATTTAAATTCTGCGTTTTTCGACCTTCGGAAAAATCAAAGTTTATAGAACAGCTACCCATTAACTGCTGGGTATTTTCTAGAATAAAACTATGTTCAGAAAAATGTGCCGCCAGATTGGGTATAGCATACATATGCTCATCTTCCCGCGCCTGTTCGGTAATAGACAGCATACTCAACAAGGTATTGTTATCAATAGCGCGTAATAATCTGTGTGCATTAAAGTCTCGCTTGTTCCTAAACGTTACGGGCTGCAGCAATACAATTTTATCTCGCTGTTCTAATAGTTTAGAAAATCGCAGTCGTTTCAACTCATTTACGGAAACCCCGATAAACTCATTTTCCGCAAAGGTTTTTTTTTCGTGCAGAAGGACTTTCTCAAAGGGATAAACAACAAACACCTCTTTAAACTGTGGAGCTATTTCCGGGATTTCCTTTTCTTGATGAATGTGATGCGACAAAAAATCATTGAGTTCCAAAAATCCCTCATTATTCTTGGCAATACCTACAAAGCAAGGCTCTATTCCGTTTCTAAAATCGATACCTAAAATAGGCGTCACATCATATTCAGGTGCTTTACGCACAAAATTCAAGCAAGCAGAGGTGTTATTAATATCGGTCAACACCAATTGCGTAATGCCATGCTTTTTTGCCAGTTGTAAAAGCTCAATTTCCGAGAAAGTCCCGTAACGAAGGCTGTAATATGTGTGACAGTTTAGGTACATTTTTGGTTGATGGTTGTTCGTTGATGGTTGTTCGTGTTTTGCGCTTCGCTTTTTGGTTGATGATTGTTGGTTGTTGGTTTCTTACGCCTTTCGTTAGACGCTACGCGCTTAACGCTATTTTTTTTGCGCTTCGCGTGTGGCGTTAGGCGTGTAGCGCATTGCGTTTTCTCTCTTCTCTATATTCACTTTTATAACTTCTATTTTATCACTCAAGATTTCACTTCGGCTACGCTCAGTGAACGGGTTTCGTTTTTGCGAGGTTGTCACTGAAGCAATCTGCCGAAAATGAGTACTAGAGATTATCATTGTTACCCCAATTCAACAGATCACTTTGTCGTGCCTCCTCTTTTTAGTTGATAATTATTGGTTGATGATTGTTCGTTTTTTTTGAAAATAGCGTGTAACGCAGTGCGCATTACGCTTTCTCGCTTCTCTATTTTCTATATTCTATATTCTAACTTCTTTTCTCTCCTCAACAAACAAATCTTAACTCTTCGTGACCAGACATACCTACCAAGAACCAACAACGGAGAACCAACAACGTACAACCAACAACTAAATCTTCCGATGTGCCAAAACAACTGGTGGCAGTCCGCTGAAAGGATTATGCATTCTACCAATGGTCTTTGCTCCCATACCCGATGCCCGCAAAACACTTTTATCTCCGTAACGTTTTCTAATAGTATCCATAGCGTTGTAAAGACTTAAGATTTCTTCCGTGTCATCAAACAGGTTAATTTGGTAGTTACCAGATACCAAATGACTAAAACGTATACCAATTAGCCTCACTAATAACCTACGGTTATATAAGTTTTTGAACAGCTCTAATATTTTAGGTATTAAAATATGGTCTCCACTGGTATACGGAATTCGCATTTGTTTAGAATAGGTATTAAAATCTGAATATCTGATCTTTACCGAAATACACGCCGTAAGTTTATCGCCTCGCCTTAATTGATATGCCAGGTTCTCGGTCATGGCAATAAGAATTCCCCTAAGTCTATTAACATCAATAGTATCTTTATTAAAAGTACGCTCTGTAGAAATGGATTTTCGCTCGCAAAACGGAATCACAGGGGTATTATCAATACCATTGGCACGTTTCCATATAACCTCGCCATTGGCACCTAAAACACGTTGCATTACCTCCATGGGCATTTCTTGTACCGTGCGCACTTGTCGTAAACCAAGATTGCGTAAGGTCTGGTAAGTCTTATCGCCCACCATTGGTATTTTTTTAATGGATAACGGAGCCAAAAAAGGTTTCTCCAACCCCTCATCTATCTTTAATTGATTGTTAGGTTTCGCCTCGTTCGTGGCTACTTTAGAAACAACTTTGTTCACTGATAGTCCAAAAGAAATGGGGAGTCCCGTTTCCCTAATAATCTTTTTACGCATTTCAGACGCATACTGGTAGCAACCAAAAAAACGGTCCATACCGGTGAGGTCCGCATAGAACTCATCAATACTTGATTTTTCGAATACGGGCACGTACTCTTTTATGATTTCCGTTACCACATCAGAGTGTTTACTGTAGTCACCAGCATTACCACGAATTACAACAGCATCAGGACACAGCTCTCGCGCCATTTTCATGGGCATACCAGAATGTACGCCGAAACCACGGGTCTCATAACTACATGCCGCAACTACACCACGGTCTCCCGTACCACCCACTAATAATGGTTTATGCTGTAATTCACGATTATTCAATCGTTCTACGGAAACATAAAAAGTATCTAAATCAATATGTAAAATGGTTTTGCTCATAACTATCCTTTAAAATTCGGGATAGCTAAATTATGGATTATTTCCAATTATTAGGATTATTTCCATTTTTTAACACTAAAAAATAGAAGCATATTGTCACATATAAATATTGAGCAACATTTAAAGAAAATATAAATATGACCAAACTGAACTAAAAGGCACAGATAGTTATATTAAAAGTGTATAAAATTTCGTTTAGTATCATATATCTTGTAGATTATTGAGGTATTTAACCGAAAGTCTTTTAAGAATAGTTACGAGATAAGACATTATTTATGCGTAAAATTCATTTTATATTATTAGCTGTCTTATTACTAATATCCACTATTAGTAATGCGCAAAATACCGCTACAATAAATATCGTTTCCCCAAATGAAAACACGGTCTGGAACATTCCAGATAAAATAACTTTGCAGTGGAATACCGTAAAAATTGACACTAGCAAGTCTATTCGATTTTTTCTGGTACGAAATGAAATGGTAGTACAAGAATTGGGTTCGTTTAAGAACGACGGTTTTGAAGACGGAATAGAATTGGCAAAAAACATTGGTTCTGGAGATAGATACCAAGTAGTTGCCATAGAGTTGTTCCCAGATGACAAATACAATATTGCCAAAAAGGTTACTCCATTCTTTTCAATTATCAATGCAGCATCTGATGAAAGAAAGAAAAAGCAACAACTAGCCAATGTTAATACCGTAACTAAGAAGAAAAAGAAATCTAGATCCAAATCTAAAACAAAGAAAAAAATAAAAGAACTAATAGCACCTAAAGAAACTGCTATTGTCCAAACCAACAACAAACCTGAGCCAAAAACTGAAAACAAAACAGATAGTAAACCAGAAGTAAGGGACAGTTTTGATGGCAGAAAAATTTCATACACCAAAGAATTTGAATTCAATTCTGAAGATGTGGTCATAAAAATCTGGGATCACGGCAGGCAAGATGGTGATATTGTCTCTATTTACCTTAACGGTGTACAAGTAGTTAAAAAGTACTACCTAACCTATTGGAAAAAGGAGTTTAAAATTAAACTAGACCCTAAAAAATCTAACGATCTGTTTCTTTACGCACATAATTTAGGAGACTCGCCACCAAACACCGTATCCGTAGAAATATCTGACGGAAAAAAGTCTGAGAACATAGTATTAAATTCAGACCTAAAGAGTTGCGAAGCAGTATTGATCAGTGTAAAATAAGTAACACTTCTTACTTTTTAAGTTCTAAACATCAGTTAAAATATAAATGCCCTTTAAATCATTTTTTGATGAACCTGAAAATTATAAAAATCGGTTCGATTTTTATGAAGAAGGCGGCTCACCCTTACTCCTTAAAAAATTTAAAGAAACTATTGAGGAACAAAAAAATGATATTGAAGAAATTAATATTTCTTGGTATTTGTATAATAACCAACATTTGCACGACTATTTAAAAGAAGTGGCCACAACCGGCATTACGGTAAATGTTATAACTATTCCATTAGAAGGCTATGACCATTCTAAGCCAAAAATTATAAAAAGTATTGTAACGGGCAAAAAGTCAAATAAACGTTACACGAAGTATAATTTGGCAAGAATAATCTATGGTGAGATGTATAGATCAACATTACACCAAAACTTCAACCTATATATCTTTCCTCATTTATATGTTAGAAGTGCACGCGTAAAAAAGTTTTCAAGAGGCTCGCTACCCTATTCTTTACATATTAAATCAGCATATATTAAAAAGAAAAATGGATATCTAATACTATTAAGTTCTTGCAATTTGGCAGTAAGAGATTTGGTAAAAAATGAATCTATGATCATTGTCGAAGACGAACCAAATTATGAAGAATACATAAAAGCCTTTTACAAGAATTTAATAAGAAACTCTATAAACATTAAGAATTACAAAAGTTCTTTAGATACAACGTATAATACATATGAAAAACTAGTATTTAATTTTTCAGATTCCATATTTATAACCGCTCCTTTTTATGACAATTCCGCTAATCTTCTAGAAAAGACCATTTCACAATATATTATTTCCGCAAAAAAAAGAATCATTGTTTGCGCGCAACATTTAGCTGCATTTAATTACGGGGTAAATGCCAAGCACCATTCAAACATCAACAAAAGTGATACCCGTAAAGGTATGTTAGGCGAAATAATAACTATGGCGAACAAAGGCGTAAAGGTCACCTGTTTATCACAAACTTTTTCCCCACTTTCTAAAGATGAAAAGCAACTTCATGAAACAAAATATAGAACGCCCGTAAACACCCGTAACTTTCAACATTTTTTTAGTCAGATCATTAAAACAGAAAATGCAGAGTATTTTGTCAATGAGAATATTCATTCCAAATTCATAATCATAGACAACACACTCATTTATTGTTCATATAATTTTACACCCACCCAATTTATTTTTTTGGACAATGTGAATATTCCTAAATTTAAAAACATGCCAAATTTAAATTATAGCGGAATTCATTGTGAAGTTGGTATGCATTTAGTCATTAAAGACCAAATTACCGTTAAGGCTTTTGAAAATAATGTGGCAAATATTAAACGTAAGAAAGAAACTATACAGGCAAAGAACTTTGTGAACATATCTTCTAGGCAATAATTTGAAGGCAAACATACAATTGTCCAAATCTTTTTTATAGAGTAAAATAGATGCTTGAATTAAAAGCAATTTGAATTTCTAAAATGTATTTTTGTCATCTTATTATGTGTTTTTCTATAACTTATTTCAAGAAGTTTTAAATAAAAGATTAGCGTAAGAAAATGAATATAGTATCCTTTTTTGCTGGTGCAGGCGGACTAGACCTTGGTTTTGAACAGGCCGGTTTCAATGTTATTTGGGCAAATGAATATGATAAGGATATTTGGGAAACCTACCAGAAGAATCACCCACATACCATATTTGATAAAAGAAGTATTGTTGATATACCTGCAGAAGATGTACCCGATTGTGATGGAATAATTGGCGGGCCACCGTGCCAAAGTTGGAGTGCCGCAGGTGCCGCACGGGGCATTCAAGATAAAAGAGGGCAGTTATTCTATGATTTCATAAGAATACTTGAAGCAAAACAACCTAAATTCTTTCTTGCAGAAAATGTAAGCGGTATGCTGATCGGCAAACACACTACGGCGCTTGATGGAATTAAAAAATTATTAAAAAATGCAGGTACAGGTTATGACCTATCCTTCAAAATGCTCAATGCATCTGACTACAATGTGCCTCAAGACAGGAAAAGGGTATTTTTTATAGGTATAAGAAAGGATCTGGGTTTCAAATATGAATTCCCTGAAGAGACCTTTCCAAAAATAACACTTGAATCTGCCATAGGCGATTTAGATAAAAAAGCAATTCCTGCTTTGGAGTTCAACAATACCAATGGAAATAAATGTATTATTCCCAATCATGAATATATGATAGGTGGTTTTTCAACCATGTTCATGTCTAGAAACAGAGTTCGTGATTGGGACGAGCAATCATTTACCATACAAGCAGGTGGCAGACACGCACCCATACACCCGCAAGCGCCAAAGATGAAGTTAATTGATAAAGATGTTCGTGTATTCGTACCTGGTAAAGAGCATCTTTACAGAAGGCTGAGTGTTCGTGAGTGCGCTAGGATACAAACTTTTCCAAACGATTTTATTTTTCATTATAAAAAAGTAGCCGCAGGCTACAAAATGATCGGTAATGCCGTACCTGTTAATTTAGCAAAGTTTCTAGCAAATAGCATAATGGCTCAATTAAAGGCCAATAAGCATATACCCAATTCTATTAAAAAGAAGAAAGTAAAAGGTGTTTTAGGGTAACCAAAAAAAGAACACTATCATTTACTAGGCACTAGCTTTATATTTGTCTCATTAATTTTAGGCGGCATAAAATACATAAACACAAGCATAATCAGAAAATACAGTACAGCGAAAATAGTGTAGGTATGGTCGCCCGCATCCGGCGAAATTGGTAATAATACTAAGGACATATTTAGCATTGATTGTATCACCAATACACATATTCCACTTTTAGTCTTTGAATAAACAATGGCACACATACCTGCTGCACCCATCATATTCAAAAACAAAGGCCAAACAGGTAAGTCTTCAATTACGCCTACATTTATATAAACGGAAGGCAACCACCATAAAGACCATACAAAACCAATTATTTGGGTTGCATAAAAAGGTTTGGTTATTTTAGATAACTCACGAACGGCATAACCGATCCAAACAACCTCTCCCAAAAATGCCCAGGACAATAAGAATAAAGTAAATTTTAAGGTAGGTATATACAATTCAAAATTAAGAATAGATATATCTCCAGAATATACCGCAACAATTGATAAGGTCATTAAACCTATAGTAAATGCGAATAAAAGACCAAATAAATACCATTTTGGGTGCACTTTCCAAACCAGCATAGGTCTAAATAAGTTCTTAATACCTTCATTACCTTTTGTAATTTTTACAATAAATAGTAATAAGAACATCAATGCATAAAATCGGCCATTGGTATAGGGAAAGAATTCTATTAATCCTTTACTTTTCAGGTAAGTGATTACGAAATTAAGTAAAGGCGCAAGTACTAAGAAAATCCATATTTCGTACTTTTTTAAAAAGTTCATCATGTCTTTAACTATCAATAAATTTTTTTTTAACAATGAAAAAAAGATAATTAGCTCAAATAAAATATAAATTATTGAAAATGGTGTGTTTTATCTGAAAATAAATCTCACCATTTTCAAAACATTCTGATTTATTAGACAAAAAAACCCTCTCAATCAAATGATTAATAGGGTTTAGAAGTACTCGAGGCGGGAATCGAACCCGCACTCCGAAGAACTGGATTTTGAATCCA
>JAHDDL010000030.1:0-43558 GCA_020629415.1 Maribacter sp.
TGCTTTATGAGCAAATGGATGTTTCTACAACAGTAGATAAGTCAATTGATTGTTCATCAATACCAGGTGGTGAAATCACAGTTAATGTAACTGGTGGTTCTACAAACCTTGAGTTTATAATGACACCTCCAATCGGTGCTGCTGTAACTCAGTTGAATGACCCAACATTTACAGGTTTAGTTGCTGAGGGTACATATAGTTTCTTAGTAAGAGATTTAGATACTACAAACCCTGTTTGTGAAAGAACGGTAACTCAGACATTAGATGCACCGGTAGACCCTGTGTTGTTAGATGCGACAATTGTAAACGTAAGTTGTTTTGGTGGTACAGATGGTAGTATTAGAGCAAACATTGATCCGGCTACAAATTCTAATCCTGAGTATCAATATGAATTATATGATATTGCAGATTTGGTTACTCCAATTGCAACACAGACAAATCCGTTATTCAATGGTTTACCAGAAGGTGAATATCAAGTAAGAGTTATTTCAAGTAGAGGTTGTGAAGACATTAAAAATGAAACGATCACAGAACCACTAGAATTAACAGTTAGTACAGTGGCGACAGAATTTAACTGTTCAGCAGATAATAGTGTTAATACCGCAACGATAACGGCAACAGCAGGCGCAGGTACAGGTACCGCACCATACTTATACAGTATAGATAACATCATCTTCCAATCACAAAATACATTTAATGTATCAGATACAGGAAGTGCACAAACTATAGATGTATATGTAAAAGATGCTAAAGGATGTATTACGTTCGATACGGTTACCATTCAACCTATAAACACGTTCACAGCTTCCATTGCACAAGATGTGGCTATTAACTGTACTGTTGATGAAACAATAACAATCACTGTTGCCGATAATGGTTTGGCACATAACTATGGTTATGAGTTGTTACCAATTGGTAATACAAGAGGTACATTGATAAGTACTACGGCTACTTCTGCAACATATGACTTAAATGCTGTTGGTAGTTATGTATTCAGAGTTACGGATTTAGACACGGGTTGTTATGTAAACACGGCTAGTTATACGGTTGCTCCGTTCGATTTTATTACGGCAACAGCAACACCGGTATCAGAGGTGACGTGCTTTGGTGATGCAAACGGTAGCTTAGAAATTGATATTGATGGTTATACAGGTAACTATACTTACGAGGTATTTAATGCCGCAGGTACATCTGTTATTCCTGCGACAGCATCAGACACAAGTGTTAACCCAAGAACTATAACAGGATTATCTGGCGGTAGCTATTATGTTACCATTACAGAAACAGATATTCCTTTATGTTCAGAAGACACTAATCTGGTAACTATAATTTCACCGGATACTCCCTTAAGCGGAACGGTTACAACTTTAGCAGAGGCTACATGTACAGATGACCAAGGTGTAATTAGAGTTGCCGTTGAAGGTGGTTATAGACTTTATGATATTGTATTGACTAACACTACTACTGGTGATGTCTATACAATGAATGATGTTAACGAAGGAATTTTTACAGATTTAGCAGCAGGTGGTTTCACAGTAAGTATTACCGATGATGCCGGGTGTGTAGTTAACTATACTGAAACACTAACACCAGCTACACCAATTGTGGCAAATGCAACTCCGCTTGTAACAGACTTAGCTTGTTATGGAGATACAGGTGCTGTTGTTACTGCAAATGTAACAGGTGGCGGTAGCGGTAGTTATGAATACCAGTTGAACTATTATGATGCAACCGGTTCTACAATTACAAATACAACGGGAGCACAAACGAATCCTAATTTTAGAGATTTAGGTGCAGGCTTCTATAGTATTACCGTAGTTGACGGATGGAATTGTGATACTACAACAAATGTAGTTGAGGTTAGAGAACCAACCGAAGTACAGGCAAGTTTAATTAGAACAGATGCATTAACGTGTGAGTCTGGGGTAGCGTTCGAGCTTTCTGCAACAGGTGGTAGTGGTACGTATGAATACAGTGTAGATAATATTAACTTCTTACCAATGACCAGTAACCCAATTGGATTACCGGAAACAGGTGAGTATGGCGCAGGTAGATACCAGTTCTATGTACGCGATGCTATTAATGGTTGTGAGTCTGCAATCTCTAATGCAATTACAGAAACCGAGATTCCTGCTTTAGAGCTAACGGTTGACGCCTCTGCTGCTGTACTTAACTGTACAGGTGAAAGCACGGCAATTATTTATGCAACTGCCGATGGCGGATTAGGAAACTATCAATATGAATTGTTTACCGATAGTTCTTTAAGTATAGCTTCTAGAATTGCAGGTCCTCAGCCACAAGGTGTATTTAGAGATTTAGGTGCAGGTACGTATTACGTGACTGTAGTTAGTGATGATTGTGAAACAGCACCGGCGCAAGTTATTATTGATGAGCCTACTCCACTTTCTTATACAGATAATGTTGTTGACATTACTTGTGAAGGGGAGAACAATGGTGAAATTACAGTTACCTTATCTGGTGGTGCCGGTGGTTATCAGTATGCAATTTCGCCGAACCTGAATCAGTTTTACGCTGAGGGTACATTTACCGAATTGACTCCTGGTGAGTATACAATCATTGCACAAGATCAAAATGGATGTTTTGAATACTTAACGTATACTATTTCAGAGCCGTCAAGCTTAGAAGTAACGGTAGAGACAACACCGGAGATTTGTGTTGATAGTCAAGATGGTTCCATAATTCTTGAAATTACTGGAGGTACGGCACCTTATAGTACCGCGTTGAACTCAAGTAGCGATGAAGATTTTGTACTGAACAGAACAGAATTCTATGACATGGCAGCTGGTAATTATATTATTGTCATCAAAGATGCCAATGGTTGTGATACCAACGTTGTGGTCGATATTGAAACAGGAGTAAACCTTAATGCTACAGTAGTGCCTGTTTATGAATGTACAGGTGATACTCCAGATAATTATGTGAATATAACTCTTGAAGATGATAGTATTATCGGTGATGTGCTTTATGCAATAGATTCTGTTGATCCAGCTGATTTACAGTTGAATGCTGACTTTAGAAATACTGCACCTGGTAATCATTATATTACCATAGCACATTCCAATGGATGTTTACAAACCGTAGATTTCGTAATAGAAGATTTTGAGCCGTTGACACTTGCTCTAGAGCAAAATAACATGAACGAAATAACTGCAATTGTAGAAGGTGGTCGTGAAGGCTATACATATTACTTTGACGGTTATGACAATGGTGACAATAATATATTCTATGTTACCAGAACAGATACTTATGAGGTACGTGTTGTTGATGAGAACGGATGTTCTACCGTTGCAAACATATTTATGGAGTTTATTGACATTGAAGTACCTAATTTCTTTACTCCGGACGGAGATGGGCAGAACGATTTATGGATTCCTAGAAACATTGAACAATACCCTGAAATACTAATAAAAATATTTGATCGTTATGGTAGAGTGGTTTCCGAACAAGCAGTTGATTCTGAAGGTTGGGACGGAACTTATCAAGACAATGAATTGCCAACAGGAGACTACTGGTATGTAGTGAAACTGAACGGCGATAGAGATGAAAGAGAATTTGTTGGACACTTTACCCTTTACCGATAAAACTTAACCTAAAATGATGATGCGGAACAGTCTTTTGACATTGGTATTATTTATAAGCGTACTCTCCCTAAGGGGGCAAGAGCTTACGATACCTCAATTATCGCAATACCTTGCCGATAATCCCTTTGTAATGTCACCTACCTATGCAGGTATCGGCGACCACGTTAAAATAAGACTTAACGGACTTACCCAATGGGTTGGCATTAAAGATGCACCCGATACACAGTCTTTAGCAGCCGATATGCGTATTGGTGAAAAATCCGGTATTGGTATGTTATTGTATAATGATAGTAATGGTGAAACTAAGCAACAGGGAGCTCGTTTCTCATTTGCACATCACCTTACCCTTGATCGTTATGACGATGAGTTTTTATCGTTCGGTATCTCCTATAACTTTAATCAGTTTAGAATTGACAATACAAATCCTGAATTAATAGCTGATCCTGCCTATGTAGGGGATAAAGCTACTACAAACCATAATTTTGATATTGGTGCACTTTATAGATATGATAAATTTTATTTCAGTATTAATGCTTCCAATATCTTAGATAAGGATTTAAGTAACTTCAACGCTTTGTACGAGCCTAATAGATTAAGAAACTATTACGTGTATACAGGGTATAGATATATGAAGAAAAGAACCAGCAAGATGGAGATAGAGCCGTCTGTACTGTTCCAATTATTTGAGAGTGATGGGCGTTCTGTTACAGATTTAAACTTAAAATTTAGATTTTACGATTTTGAAGATTATTTCTATGCAGGTGTCAACTATCGTTTCTTGAACGATCAAATTGGTAATCCGCTTTACATAGCACCTATAGCAGGTCTAAAGAAAAGTAATTTTTACTTTGGATATTCTTATCAGGTAATCCTTAATGAACTTCTTGGGTATAGTTCTGGTACGCATGTTATCACCTTAGGAGTAGATTTATTCCAAGGTATCAGTAATTGTCGTTGTACGTATTAATCCTTCAAGTGAGATTGATTAAATTTGATATCCAGAATACAAAAAATGGGTAAAGTACAATTAGAGAATATAAAAGCATATGCCCACCACGGGTGTTTGCCTCAAGAAACCAATATTGGCAGTGATTATTTGGTGAACGTTTCGGTCAACACGAATTTACTAAAGGCTTCGGTCTCAGACGAATTAAAAGATACGGTAGATTATGTTCACATCAATAGAATTGTAAAGCAAGAGATGGCAACGCCTTCTAAATTGTTAGAACATGTAGCCAAAAGAATAATCGACAGAATTTTCATAGAACTCCCAACCGTAGATTCCGCTATGGTATCAGTTTCAAAAATCAATCCGCCTATAAACGGAGATGTGGAAAAGGTAACGGTATCCTTGGATTTACAAAGAGGACAACTGGTTCAATAATCTAAGAGACTTAAATAAATATAATTTCTTGGCCGTTAATGCGGCTTAAATTGGGAATAATGTTTATTTTTGCTCTCGCTAAAAAATGGCATCGTGGCCGAGTGGCTAGGCACAGCTCTGCAAAAGCTTGTACAGCGGTTCGAATCCGCTCGATGCCTCCAAAACCCTCCTTTTAAAGGAGGGTTTTTTGTTTTTATATTTTCTCTATCTAAGCTTGTAGCAGAAATACAAGGAGAATTGTGGGTATAAAATAAACAGCTATCGTTTTGGCACCTTCATAGTCCTTTGCAACTCGTTGACCAAACAAAAGCATAAGTAGGGTTATACTTGATAGGATAGCTCCATACAAGGCAAAACCGGTATCTCCCGAACTTATTATACAATATGTTCCGATCAAGCATAGAATACCTGCAACAACCTCTGTGACCAAAATTATACCTACCAACAAAGGCACTATATTTTTAAAAGGTGTTTTAGAAAAATGTTCTTTCAACCATGAGATATTACCGTTCCAATCGGTTATTTTATCAAAGCCACTTTGTAGAAAAGTGATGATTAAAAATAGGAGCAATAAAATTTCGGCGGCATTGTTCAATACTATATTCATTGTGGTTTATTTAAGTTCAGACTTTTTTCTATGTAGTAGTCTAGTCAGTTTAATGGAGAGGTCCGTAAATATAATTTTTGAATTTCCATTTCTTTCCACATGGTAAATAGCATCTTCAAGCTCCTTGGTAATGTCCAAAATATTATTTTCATGAACAAATGGCGCAAATTTTTTCAATTGAAAACCTTCGGCATGTATTTTTAGATATGCAAGTTCCTCAGCTCCATAATTGATCATTAATGCTTGCCTCATGACGGTAATGCAATAGCTTAGAAAATTCTTCTGTGTCTCTCTACCGGTTTTTGCAACCTCTTCACTCCACAATAACAATTCATGAATGGCTGCTTTGTTGCCTTTTGCCTTAAAAGCGGTACGTACCCATTGTACAAACCAATTTTCAAACACCAGATCCTCAGAATCTTTGTTCAAAAGGTCTAGCGCTTTGTTGTAATTGCCGTTGGCTTCGTGAGCCAATAGCATTGCTTCTGCCTTATTGGCCCCTTTCTCACTTAAGGCCGTGGCTATGGCGTCTTCCGCAAGTGGAGGAAAATGAACTATTTGGCATCTAGATTTTATAGTTTGTATAATTTGCTCTTCATCCTCACACAATAACAAAAAGATGGTTTTATTGGGCGGCTCTTCGATCAGTTTCAGTAGCTTGTTAGAAGCAGCCGTGTTCATCTTTTCGGCCATCCAAATCAGCATCACCTTATAACCGCCTTCGTAAGATTTCAAGGATAATTTTTTTACGATATCCTGCGCTTCATCAACACCAATTTGACCTTGTTTCTTTTCAATTTCAATATGGCGATACCAGTCGAACAGATTTCCGTAGGGCTGTTCTGTAATAAACTCGCGCCATTCTTTCATATAATGGTTACTAACGGCGTGCGATTTTACCTTATCCGAATTAGAAACCGGAAAAGCGAAATGAATGTCTGGATGGGCAAACGACTTGAATTTTAGATTACAAGATTCGTTACCGCCACTGTTTTCACCGTTCGTGTTCTGACAGATAATATACTGTGCATAAGCCAATGCCATTGGTAAAACACCACAGCCCTCTGGACCAACAAATAACTGGGCATGTGGTATTCTGCCCGCATCCGCACTAGAAGACAAGTGCTTTTTAATATGTGAAAGTCCTAAAATTTCATTGAATAACATAGATTCAAATATAGTTGTTTAAAGCACAACAAATTTAATGGTATTGGGTGTAAATTATCCTATTTAGCACTTTATCACAAGCCATTTAATCTTTACATTTGTTAACTAACAAAAGGTAATATCACATGAAAGTATTGAATGACTTTAATTTTGAAGATAAAAAGGCGTTAATTAGAGTGGACTTCAATGTTCCATTAAATGACCAATTTGAGGTAACGGATAACACTAGAATCCAGGCAGCTAAGCCAACAATTATAAAAGTATTGGAAGATGGCGGTAGCGCTGTGTTAATGAGTCATTTGGGAAGACCAAAAGGCGAGCGTAACGCAGATTTATCTTTAAAACATATTGTTGATGCCGTTTCTGATATTATTGGTGTAGCGGTAAAATTTGTTTCGGATTGTGTTGGTGCAGAAGCTGAAAAAGCAGTAGCTGAATTAAAAAGTGGAGAGGTACTTTTATTGGAGAACCTTAGATTTCATGGCGAAGAAGAAAAAGGAGACGATGCTTTCGCAGAGCAACTTTCTAAATTAGGGGATATATATGTTAACGATGCTTTTGGTACAGCTCATCGGGCTCATGCATCAACAACGGTAATAGCTAAGTTTTTTCCAGACGCTAAATGTTTTGGTTATTTATTGGCGAAAGAAATAGAAGCGATCGATAAAGTTATGGCCACTGGTGAAAAACCTGTATTGGCTATTCTTGGTGGAGCAAAGGTTTCTTCTAAAATTACTATTATTGAAAACATCCTTGATAAAATTGATGATCTTGTCATTGGTGGTGGTATGACATACACCTTTATCAAAGCTCAGGGCGGTAAAATAGGAGATTCTATTTGTGAGGACGATAAAATGGAACTTGCTATGGAAATTCTTGAACAGGCCAAACAGAAAAATGTAAACGTACATATACCTGTAGATGTTGTTGCAGCAGATGCTTTTGATGCAAACGCAAATACCCAAGTGGTAGATGTAGATAAAATACCAGACGGTTGGCAAGGACTGGATGCCGGACCTGATACCTTACAAAACTTCAAAAAAGTGATACTAGCTTCTAAGACTATTCTTTGGAACGGACCAATAGGTGTTTTTGAAATGGAGAAGTTTGCAGCGGGTACCATAGCAGTTGGTGATTATATCGCCGAAGCCACAAAAGAAGGTGCATTTTCATTAGTTGGCGGTGGAGATTCTGTTGCCGCAGTAAAACAATTTGGCTTTGAAAACAAAGTTAGTTATGTATCTACAGGCGGAGGTGCAATGTTGGAAAGTTTGGAAGGTAAAAAATTACCAGGGATCGCTGCTATATTAGACTAGTAAAGGGGTTATCGATAAACGGCATATAACGAAAATTTGTGCATTTTAAGAGAAATTATTTTATTCTCATTGAAAAATGTACGATTTTCGTTTGTTCCGTTAACATATTTTCACCCCATTATGAAGAAAGTAGCCTATAACTGTTATTATTTACTAGGATTAACCTTAGTACCTTTTTTAGGGTCTGCACAACAAGAAGATGTTGTCACAACTATAACAGACTCTTTGACAAGCAATCCTATAGTTGTAAATGATTCATTGAACAATAGCACTCCGTTAGGTCAGTTGAATATTGTACAAAATTCGAAAACAGAGAATTTAACGCTATTTAAACCAACGGAATCTTCTTCCTATAACCTTCAGGATAATGAGTTAGCTGCCAAGTTCGACAGTCTTTGGATGAAAGAACTTGTAGACGCTGCTCCTTTGTACAACGAAATGTACAATGAAATTATGGTAGAGCCGGATACGGCTTCAACCTTTGTTTTAGATTTACCTACAGATACCTTAAAAATGCGTTTGGCAAGATTGAACGCAAAAACCCCTTTTAACGTTGAGTACAATAAGTCGTTAGAAAGTGTTATTAAATCGTTTTTGACAAGAAAAAGAGGTTTAATGGAGCGTATGCTTACCATTAGTCAGTTTTACTTTCCTTTATTTGAACAAGAGTTTGACAATAAGAATATTCCATTAGAAATGAAGTATTTATCTATTGTGGAATCTGCATTAAACCCTAAAGCACGATCTAGGGTGGGTGCAACAGGGCTATGGCAGTTTATGTACGGTACCGGAAAAGAAATGAAATTGAATATCAATAGTTATGTAGATGAGCGAAGCGATCCTATTAAATCTACTGCGGCAGCTGCCAACTATTTAAATAGATTACACAGAATATATGATGATTGGGATTTGGCATTGGCAGCCTATAATTCTGGACCTGGTAATGTAAATAAAGCTATCCGCAGAAGTGGAGGGCAACGTAATTATTGGAATATTAGAAGAAACTTACCTAGGGAAACCGCTGGGTATGTTCCGGCTTTTCAGGCAACCATGTACATCTTTGAATATGCAGAAGAGCACGGTTTAAAATCAAAGAGGGCAGATCGCGCATATTTTGAGACAGATACCATTCATGTTAAAAGCCTTATTACATTTGATCAAATTTCTGAATTGGCGGCTATTGATAAAGAAGAGCTAAAAGTGCTTAATCCCCATTACAAATTAGATGTTATTCCTTTTGTAGAAGGAAAACCTCATGCATTAAGATTACCAGTCCATAAAATGGGAAAATTTGTAGCTAATGAAAAAGCTATATACGCGCATGTAGAAAAAGAATTAAAAGAGAAAGAAGGTTTAATTGCTAAAATAGAAAAGCAGGCAGAAGCCAATAGTATTAGGTATAAAGTCAGGGACGGAGACTTTCTGGGTAAAATTGCCGAACGCTACGGGGTACGTGTAAGCCAATTAAAGCAGTGGAACGGTTTACGAAGTAATAATTTACGTATAGGACAACGTTTAACCATATACCCAAGAAAAAATGCCAGTTCATCTGTAAAACCTAAAGAAACCCCTTCTAGAACTGCGGTAACTAGTAATACTAAAACCCATGAGGTAAGAAGTGGGGACTCTCTATGGACGATTTCTAGAAAATATCCTGGTGTAACTATTGAAAATTTACGAAAGTGGAACGGTATTAGTGGTAATAATTTAAAGCTGGGCACAAAACTTAAATTGTGCGACTGTTCATCTTAAATTAATACACCTATGAAAAAAAGAATTTTACTATGTTTTATGGCAATTTTAGGATTGTCTATTGCCTGTAAAGAAGAAGGCAAGGCAGATTACTTACCAGAATCTGTTGGCGCAATGAATACTTTAACGGTAGTTATTGACAATGACCTTTGGAATAGTAGTGTGGGTGATGCCATTCGCGAAAATTATACCGCTGCGGCCCAAGGCCTAACCTGGGATGAAGCGCTCTTTAGTGTCACTCAAATTCCGCAACAGATTTTTAGCGGAGCAATACGTAATACAAGTTCTGTGCTCTATGTAATGGAAGATACTTTGAACATAGCACACATGAAATCTAATATGTATGCCAAACCACAAAAAGTAGGTGTCATCAAAGGGCATAATAAGGAAGAGCTTATAGAGAACATCAACAAGACCGCAAAAGAGTTTATTGCAGATTTTAAGGCATTGGAGATAGGTAAAGCGCAAAAACGTTTTGAAAAGTCGTTGAATAAAGAGAAAGCCCTAGAAGATAAGTTCAATATTTCAATGAAAATACCTTCTATATATAGAGTAGGTAGAGAAGAAGATAATTTCGTCTGGATCGATCGTCAAATTCAGAAAGGCAATATGAACATTATTGCTTATACCATGCCTTGGGACAGCTTTAAGAACGATTCTACTTTTGTACAGGATATTATTAAAATGCGCGATTCTATTGGCGTCCTTTATATTGGTGGTGAAGATATACCTGGCAAAAAAAATCATATGATAACAGAAAAAGCTTTTTCTCCATATGTCTTCCCTGCTGAGGTTTCAGGTAAAAAAGCAGCAGAGGTAAGGGGAATTTGGGAAATGTCCGCTTATCCTATGGCAGGTCCGTTTTTGACCTACATTATAAATGATAAAGAGAACAACCGTAAACTTATTGTTGAAGGTTTTGTTTTTGCCCCTGCAACCAAGAAAAGGGATTACATGTTTGAACTGGAAGCGATAATGAAATCTGTTAAGTTCAATGTTAGTAATAAGAACTAATTTTAGTTACTTCTATAAAACGAAAAAGGCTCAGGAATTTCCTGAGCCTTTTTTATATAAATACCGATTGTTTTAAAATATAAATTTTGTTTTAATACCAATTACAAATTGCTAAAAGAAAAGCCGGTAGATACCCTAAAGATCAAGGCATATGAGGCGTAAGCAATCAATATAAAACACAACCAAGAAAATATTTTAAAATAATGTTCCAGAATAAAACTTTTCCAGTTTCTAAAGGCTTCTATGTAAATTTCTTTAACTAAAGTAATTTTTTCCATGTTCAATGATTTAGGAGTTCTTACCGGTAAAGATGTTCAATCTTAATGCCTTTATTGGAAAGTTTCGGTATAAAGACCATTTATTCTATAAAATGTAACAGGTTAAAATTTATATCTGTGAAGTGTTAAAAGTATGGATAAACCGCACACTTATCTTGTTTTGTAAAACTCGATAAAGTGTAAAAATCATGGATTAATAGAATGATATAGTTGAGGGTTTTGTGTTCAGGATTTTTTATAATTAAGTAAAGGATGAAATAGATTGTAACAAAAAAGACCCGCTTATTAGCGGGTCCTTTTTGTTGTATTTACCTATTACATATCTACGATAATAAACTCTGATCTACGGTTTAGGTAGTGTTGTTCTTCAGTACAACGAACGGTACCGTCACAACCATTAATCAATCGTTCTTCACCATAACCTATAGCACTTTCAATTCTGCTTGCATCTATCCCCTGTGAAATTATATAGTCTCTGGTAGATTTAGCACGCTTGTCCGATAAGTATTTGTTATAGACTGCCGCACCCCTAGAATCCGTATGGGATTCTATTTTGATGACCATGTTTGGCGAATCTTTCATTACTTCAACCAACTTATCAAGTTCAACAGCGGCATCTGTACGTATGTATGATTTATCGAAGTCAAAGTGAATCATCTCTGTCTTAAGCTTCTTAATACCATTTTCAACCGCAATCATATCATTAAGTTTTCTCATTGAGATATCTACATTAACAGTTTCATTGTCTTTAGTTGCAGCTTCTCTGGTATCATCAAAATAGGACCCTTTTGTTGTCTTTAATACATAACGCGTATCGGCATCAAGATCTTCAAAAATGAAGTTACCGTTTTCATCGGTCTCCATTTCTTTAAGTTTTATGTTATTTTCATCTAGCAATTCAACTAATGCATTAGGCATTAAATCACCGGTAATCAATTCAGTTACAACACCTGCAATAGCATTTATACTGGTTGGTATTTCTTCAACTTCCAATGTTTTAAATGAATAGATATCGTCATCACCTATACCGCCATCTCGGTTAGATGCAAAATACCCTTTTTGAGACTCTTCATCTACGATAAAGGAAAAATCATCTTTACTACTATTAACGGGCTTACCTACATTACGTACTTCTAAGAAACCGGCTTCGTCGTCAAAGGCAACTTCAAATACATCTAAGCCTCCTAAACCAA
The DNA here is from genome assembly GCA_020629415.1 of Maribacter sp. Taxonomy (GTDB): domain Bacteria; phylum Bacteroidota; class Bacteroidia; order Flavobacteriales; family Flavobacteriaceae; genus Maribacter; species Maribacter huludaoensis. Next base: position 12,314 of record JAHDDL010000030.1, read on the forward strand.
CATGACCGTCTGATGAGAAATATAATTTTTTGTCATTAATAAAAGGAAACATTTCTTTGTGTTCCGTATTAATTTCCGGACCAAGGTTTCTAGGTGTAGAAAAAGAACCATCTTGTAATACGTCTACTACGAAAATATCCGTATCACCAATACTACCTGGCATATCCGAAACAAAGTATAATTGCTTTCCGTCAGGGCTTAATGCCGGATGACCGGTAGAGTAGTTGTCACTATTAAAAGAAACCTCTTCTGCTTCTAACCATTCACCATCAACCTTTTTGGATCTGTAAATTTTAAGGTGGTTAATACCGTTCTTATCTCTCTTTAATTTTTTACCATAATTGTTTCTCGTAAAATACATGGTCTCATTATCTGGAGAGAAAGCAACTGAAGCTTCATGATATTTGGTATTTATCTTTTTAGAGAATTTAATAGCATCTTTAAAATCTTGAGACTCTTCATTAACCTTTGCAACGAACAAATCTAAATAAGGCTGATTATTCCATTTATACTTTCTGGTATTAAATATAGATGAATCTTTGGCAGATGCGTAAACCATTTCATCGTTACCATAATACATAGGAGAAAATTCTGAGTATTTGGAGTTAATGGAAAGGTTGTCTATATCAAACCTTTCTTCCATCCTTAACAGACCGTCTAATACGATCTCATTTTTTTCTATGTCTTGTTCAATTTCTTCTCCTGCCAATTTCTTATTGTACAGTTTTAAAAGACGCTTTGATCTTTTGTAATTTCCAATGCCTTTTAATGAGTGAGCATATTTAAATAAGTAGTCAGAACTCATGTCAGACTCATATTTGGTATATAATATGTTATACCATTTATATGCATTTTCCATATCGGTATTAAAATAATGGGCGTCGCCAGCTTTCTTTAATACATCATAGGTATAAGCTTTTTCTCCTTTAGATAAAGCCTGCTCATAAATTTTAGCAGCTTCTGCATACCACATTTTGTCAAAATATTCATCTGCTCTTTTAATTAACTTGGATTTGTAAGCAGGGTCGTTATCTTTAGAAGAAGTAATCATTTCATAAGAAACATCTTCAACAGGTATACTTTCTGTTTCTAGTTGTGTCACTGGTGTATCTTGAAATATTGACGTTGCCTCTATTTTAGATTCAGATACTGTTGGTAACTCAGAAATAGCTTCGGTTTCATTATAAGTATTGTTGTTAATCATTTTAAGTATCCAAACTTCATCGTCATAACGGTTATTAAATTCTGTCGAACAATCGTTCAACGCTTCTTCCCAAGATGTATAATGGTTTAAATACAAATAGTATAATAGGTTCTGAGGATTTTGAAAATAACCTGCACTGAATCCTTTTTTATTTAATTTTTTAATTTGGGATTTTAGATTTTTGTCTTTAGAAAAAGTACCGGCTATAACGTAGTAACCATTTTCAGTTTCTGGAATATCATGAAAGGCTCTGTATGGAATGGACAATGCTTCAGCAGCTCTTTGAAAATTTTTCTTGTCTTCTTTTTCTGCTATAGATACTATAGAATTGTCACCATTATTCGCTACATCAGATTCAAGATCATCTTGAAAACCTTGAGCTTGGGCAAAAACGATAAAGACCAGAAAAAATAAATTTAATACACTTCTCATAGACATAATTCTTAGTTGAACTTTATATTCAACAGGGGTTTTAAGTATAGTACCAACGGTTAGTTATGGATTTTTAGTACTATAAGTCTAACGAAATTAGTAGTAAAGCGATATTCTGAATATTAATTGTTGTGAAAGAGGGTTTTTATGTCGTGAACGAATACTATTTAGTAGCCTTGTAGTCAAGCCAGTCTCGATAAACGGCCAATTTATACGGTAAGTTGCGTGCTAAGTATTTTTACAGGATTTTTGAAAATCTTTAAATAATGAATTAAACAAAAAAAGCCCTGAATATCAGAGCTTTAAAAATTATATGCAAGAATAAAATAGTATTTATTCCTTTTTCTTTTCTTCTAATTGTTCATCTTCTTTCGAAGCATCCTTAAATTCTTTGATGCCACTACCTAATCCTCTCATCAATTCCGGAATCTTTTTTCCTCCAAACAATAATAGAATTACAACTACCACTAATATGATTTGTGGAGCGCCTATGGCTAAAAAAGTAGATAATATGGTCATAAGACTATGATTTAAAATAGATTTCAAAGATACTAAAAAGTACTATAGAAACCCGTTGTAAAATTAAATTGGTTTTACTTAAATGGTAATTTAACTATAAATTAAGTAGATAGCGCTTTATAGATGGCGCTAATGCCATTATATTTCATCTATGAAAGGGTTAAAAATGAAATTCTAAGTTTATCTTTGTTGTAATGGCCAAAAAGAAAGTCAAAAAAAGGAAGGAAATAAAAAGGAAGCTTCTTCATAAGTACCGTTTGGTAATATTAAACGAAAGTACTTTTGAAGAAAAGATTTCCTTTAAATTAAGTAGACTGAATGTATTTGTGACGGGATCTCTTTTTATGATTACCCTTATAGGACTTACAACACTACTAATTGCCTTTACGCCCCTAAGAGAATATATACCAGGGTATTCCTCTACAAGATTGAAAAAGGAAGCTACGGAGCTAACTTATAAAACAGATTCACTAATTAGAACCTTAAATTATACCAATAAGTATTTAGATAATATTCGCATGGTTTTAAAGGGTGATATTGAAAACAACTTGGTCAATAGAGATTCCCTTTTTCAACAGTTTAAATTAGATCCGGCATCTGTAGATTTAAATCCTATTAAGGAGGATTCATTATTACGGGCAGAGGTTGCACTTGAAGACAAATACAACTTGTTTGAAAGAACGATAGATAAAAAGAACTTAGTTTTGTTTACCCCTGTTACCGGTTCGGTTTCAATGGGCTTTAATCCTAATGAAAAACATTATGCAGTAGACATAACCGCAGTTACCGATAGTCCTGTAAAAGCGGTAGCCAACGGTACGGTAATATTTTCAGAATGGACCGCAGATACAGGTTATGTAATTATAATTGAACATGAGGGCGGTTTATTAAGTGTTTATAAGCATAATGGTTCTTTATCTAAATACCAAGGTAATATAGTAAGGGGCGGTGAAGTAATTGCTGCCGTAGGTAATACCGGTGAGCTTACTACTGGACCGCACTTACATTTTGAAATATGGGATAACGGAACACCGATCGACCCTTTAAATTATATTGATTTTAACTAGTACTAAATGTCACTAAAGACCATTGCTGCTAAAATTTTTGCACACCGTATCGCTAAAAGAACAGATAGGTGGGTCGGCAATCCCCTTGAAACACAAGAAAAAGTGTTTAAAGAACTTATTGCTAAAGGCTTAAATACTAGTTTTGGGAAAGATCATAGCTTTAAGACTATAAAAACGCATAATGATTTTATAGCACAAGTTCCTATTAGGGATTATGAACAGCTAAAAGACTATGTAGACCTTGTAGTAAAAGGTAAAGAAGATATTCTTTGGCCGGGTAAACCCCTTTATTTTGCAAAAACTTCTGGTACCACTTCCGGTGCTAAATATATACCAATTACGGAAGAGAGTATTAAAGAACAGGTAAAGGCATCTAGAAATGCAATACTCAATTATATACATGAAACTGGCAATGCGAAGTTTGTTACCGGTAAAATGATTTTTTTACAAGGAAGTCCTGTGTTAACTGAAAAAAATGGAGTAAAACTGGGAAGGCTTTCAGGGATATCTGCACACTATGTACCCAATTATTTACAGAAAAACAGAATGCCAAGTTGGGAAACCAATTGTATAGAAGATTGGGAAACTAAGGTCAATGCCATTGTAGAAGAAACCAAGAACGAAGATATGACCGTTATTGCAGGTATACCTTCTTGGGTTCAGATGTACTTTGAAAAACTAAAAGAAAATACCAATGAGTATATTGGTGATTTGTTCAATAATTTTGAGTTGTTCATTTATGGTGGCGTAAATTATGAGCCATATCGAAAAAAATTTGAAACTTTAATTGGAAGAAAGGTTGCTAGTATAGAATTGTTTCCGGCAAGCGAAGGCTTTTTTGCATATCAAAATTCTCAAAAAGAAAACGGTATGTTGCTGCTTTTGGATGCAGGAATATATTATGAGTTTGTACGATCGGATAAATTTTTTGACGAGCAGCCTAAAAGACTTACCTTAAAAGATGTTGAGGTAGGTGTTGATTATGTGATGATTATTAGTACCAATGCCGGGTTATGGGCCTATAACCTAGGCGATACCATTCGGTTTATTTCAACATATCCATTTAAAATCGTAGTATCCGGACGTATAAAGCACTTTATTTCTGCTTTTGGCGAGCACGTTATTGCCAAAGAAGTAGAAGAGGCAATGTTGGTAGCGACTAAGGCAACCGATGCCAGTGTTAGTGAATTTACTGTAGCACCACAAATTACACCTAAAGAAAATGAACTACCCTATCACGAGTGGTTTATAGAATTTGAAAAATTGCCTTCAGATATGGATATTTTTATTCAAGAATTAGATTTGGCACTACAAAAACAAAATAGTTATTATTATGATTTGATCGTTGGCAAAGTATTACAGACCTTAAAAATTACTACAATTAAAAACGGAGGATTTTTAGAGTACATGAAATCCATAGGAAAGTTAGGCGGACAGAATAAAGTACAACGATTATCTAACGACCGAAAAGTAGCAGATAGACTTTCAAAATTTAAAGTAGAAAATAACTAGCTTTTTAATAACAAATTATAAATCGTAATTTCGTTTGAAATCATAAATGGGAAAAGCAATTACAACAACAAGAGCGCAAGAGTCTACAAATGCAATAGAACGCATGTATATTACTATGCGCCATCTTTTTAATAGAGGTTTTTATAAACCAAACGGAGTTTCTGGTGAAGCATTGAAAAATGCTCTACTACAGTTGAGACCAGAAATATATGGATCTGTAGGAGAAGAAAAAGCGGAATTGAACGGACTTATATATGTTCTAGAAAGATTACCTGAGGGAATAGAACAATGTTCATTTATAAATCTAACTTCAGACGAAGGCTATGGTATATCTCATATCAGTCCTATTATTCCACCTAAAAGAAGAAGGAACTGTTATCGTATAGACAACGAGCAGATGAATATTGAAATTACTAGAGGCCGTTCAGATATCTATGATATTCTTACACACCTTACATTTCTATTTATTGAATCTGAAAAAATATGTAAACGTGTATTGATAACGGATACAGAGAAGACGATAAGAGATTGGACCAAACTTGAAAACGCCGTTAAACAAGAAGACTTGACACAGGCGGAGCGAGAAATTGCACTTATACATACCGCCAATATATTAGGCAGGTCTTTCGAAGAGATTTTAGAGGTTTACAAAAAATTCAGCAGCAAAAGTAACCCTGATCGCTTTTTAAATGTTATTTATTGGTTGGGTAAGCTAGCTTTAGATGAAGAAATCTCTGGAGAGAAAAGAGCGGTTACGTTTAGTGCCTTATTAAGAGAAAGACTAGGTCATCATATACATGGTGAACGTTGGGCAAATAACATAAAGGAAGTTTTAGTAAAGAACAACCTAATGCACAGGCCAATTCATATTATTTCTGCCAATATGCATAGTGTTATGAATTCTCTTTTTGCCAAAGCTGCTTTGAAAAAAGAATTTCCGAACACCGACTCATTAGAAATATTTGAAGCCTTAAGTAGTTCCGGTAATGCGGCACTTAGAAAAAAGGTGACAGATTTGGCGGAAAAGAACGGTATGATTATCATGGATGATACCTCAGGAACCAATATTGATGTTCAAATTTTTGACACCGCCAAAATTAAAGTAGATAATTGTTCGTATCAGTTTTCTGAAAAAGACCTTGATAAAAAACCTGTTATATTTGTTATGGATTACGCGTTTGGTGAACAAGCGTATGAGACAATAGACGAGTTGTTAAAACCTTATATCACCAAAAAGAACCATACCTCTTTAATTAATGTTGATTCAGTTTCAATAATGGGAAAAGCAGGTATCTTAGAAGGAGGTAAGGGCGATTTAATGATACCTTCAGCACATATTTTTGAAGGTACTGCAGACAATTATCCGTTTAAAAATGAATTGTGTGCCAAAGATTTTGAAGGTTATGGTCTAGAAGTTTTTGAAGGAACAATGGTGACTGTTTTGGGAACGTCACTTCAAAACAAGGATATTTTAAAGTTCTTTCATAAATCGACCTGGAACGTTATCGGACTTGAAATGGAAGGTGTGCATTATCAGAAAGCAATACAATCTGCGTCAAAGATTCGTAAGAGTATAGGTGAAGATGTTAAAGTACGCTATGCATATTACGCATCTGATAATCCTTTGGAAACCGGTAGTACATTGGCATCAGGTGGATTAGGAACAACAGGTGTAAAGCCTACATACTTGATTACGGATAAAATTTTAAAACAAATATTCAATACATAGCATGGCAAGCAATCAATTACCATCTACCCAAAACAATTCTGATGAAATTGATTTGGGGCAATTATTTCAATTATTTAGAAGAGGCTACAATGCTATTTTTCGTTGGATTTTAAGAGTATTTCTATACCTTAAAAAGAACATGCTTTTACTTATTGGCCTAGTAGTTGTTGGACTTGCGATTGGTTATGGTTTAAATCAAATTATATCAAAAAAATATAAAACCGAGGTGATTGTAAAACCTCAAATTGAAAGTAAAAACTACTTGTATGATGTTGTAAACGAAATTCAATCTAATATAAAATCAAAAGACACTTTATATTTTAAATCTATAGGTGTCGAAAATATCGATTTCAATGGTTTAAACATTGACATTAGCAGAGTTGCTGAAGTTGGTAACTCTGAGAGTGATATTAAATATTTAGAATTACTTCAAAGTTTTGAAAATACAGATGCCATAGCAGATATTGTTAGGGCAGAGTTACTGAATAAAAGTTCTTTTAACCATAGAATTACATTCTACTATAAAGACCCAACTGTTGGTAAAATATTTGCAAAAAAAGTATTAAGCTATATCAACACAAATACATATTTCAATGGTCTTTTAGAAGTGTATAGGAGTAATGCAAACATGCGTATCGAGGAAGACCAAAAACTTTTAATTCAAGTAGATCAAATTATTACTAACTATACCACTGGACTAGCTAGCAAAGGGAGTACTTTTTCAAATGAAAGAATAGTTTTAGACAATCAAGAGCAAGTCAATATAGCTGACATTTTTGAATATAAAACAGGACTTATTAGAGATATTGAAGCAAAAAAGTTAGAATTAGAAGAGCGAACAGTACCGGTAAGTATCATTAATTTAGGGCAACCTCAAGTGGAACATAAATCCTTTTTTGGAAAAAGTATTGTGTTGATTCCTGTAATATTTGTTATGGTTTTCTTCATGTTGTCTGCTTTGATATATTTAAATAAAAAATCAAAATTAATACACTAAAAAAGAATTACTTAGGCATGAATATATTAATAACAGGAGGCGCAGGTTTTATTGGATCTCATGTAGTTAGAAGGTTTGTAAAGAATTATCCAAATTATAATATCTATAATCTTGACGCTTTGACCTATGCTGGCAACCTTGAGAATTTAAAAGATATTGATGGTAAGCCAAACTATAAGTTTATTAAAGGAGATATCGTAGACGAAAGTTTTATCAATAAGTTGTTTGCCGATGTTAACTTTGATGGGGTAATTCATTTGGCTGCTGAATCTCATGTTGATCGTTCTATTGAAGACCCACTTGCCTTTGTAAAAACAAATATTATTGGTACGGTAAACCTTTTAAATGCTGCTAAAAACACCTGGAAAGATAAATTCGAAGGCAGGCGATTTTACCATGTAAGTACAGATGAGGTTTATGGTGCTTTGGGTCAAGAAGGGTTGTTTACCGAGACAACATCATATGATCCTAATTCGCCTTACTCAGCTTCCAAAGCTAGTTCCGATCATTTTGTTAGAGCCTATGGTGAAACTTACGGTTTACCATTTGTAATTACCAATTGTTCTAATAATTATGGACCATATCATTTCCCAGAAAAACTTATTCCACTTTTTATAAATAATATAATGGAAAATAAATCTCTTCCGGTTTATGGCGATGGTAAGTATACTCGAGATTGGCTTTTTGTAGAAGATCACGCAAGAGCAATTGATTTGGTTTATCATAAAGGCACCAATCACGAAACATATAATATTGGTGGATTTAATGAATGGCAAAATATAGATTTAGTAAAATTACTCTGTACAGTAATGGACAAAAAACTAAACAGAGCAGCAGGTGAATCAGAGAAGCTGATAACCTATGTAAAAGATAGACCTGGTCATGATTTAAGATATGCAATAGACGCCTCTAAAATTAATAAGGAATTAGGTTGGAAACCTTCTGTAACTTTTGAAGAAGGTTTAGAGTTGACAGTGGATTGGTATCTTAATAATTCAGATTGGTTAAATCATGTAACTTCTGGTGATTATAAAGAGTATTATAAAAAAATGTATACCGAGTAAAAAAGGAATATTTAAATCATTCAAATTTATGAAAGGAATAATCTTGGCAGGAGGATCAGGAACTAGGCTTCATCCGTTAACATTATCAGTCAGTAAGCAACTAATGCCTATTTATGATAAACCGATGATTTACTATCCTGTATCTACTTTAATGTATGCAGGAATCAAGGAAATATTAATTATATCGACACCAAAAGATTTACCACTTTTTGAAGATTTACTTGGTGATGGAAAAAAATTCGGTTGTTCTTTCTCCTATGCAGTACAAGAAGCGCCAAACGGTCTGGCACAAGCCTTCATTATAGGCGCTGATTTTATTGGTAATGAAAAAGTTGCTCTTATTTTAGGTGACAACATATTTTATGGTTCGGGGTTGTCTAAACTACTCCAAAGCAATAATGATCCAGATGGGGGTATTATTTATGCCTATAGAGTTCATGATCCGGAAAGATATGGTGTTGTTGAATTTGACGAAAATGGCGTTGCGATAAGTATTGAAGAAAAACCATCCGATCCTAAATCTAATTTTGCGGTTCCTGGTATTTATTTTTATGATAATGATGTAGTTGAAATTGCGGCGAATATAAAACCTAGTCCAAGAGGAGAATTGGAAATAACGGATATAAATAAAGAATACCTGAGGCGAGGAAATTTGAGTGTTAGTATTTTGGATAGAGGAACAGCTTGGCTAGATACAGGTACGTTTCAATCTTTGATGCAAGCATCACAATTTGTTGAGGTTATAGAAGAACGTCAAGGTCTTAAAATAGGGGCTATAGAAGGCGCAGCATATGAAATGGGTTATATCGACAAAAAACAGTTTAAGGCGCTCGCAGTACCTTTAATGAAGAGTGGGTATGGTAAAAATCTATTAGGTATTCTAAATAAGAATCAATGAATTTTAAAGAGACTAAGTTAAAAGGTTGTTTTATAATTGAGCCCGTTCTATTTACAGATGATAGAGGGTATTTTTTTGAGTCTTTTAATAAAGATAGGTTTAATATAGGTATAGGCGCAAACGTAGATTTTGTACAGGACAATCAGTCTTATTCTCAGAAAGGTGTAATTAGGGCAATTCACTATCAATTAGGAGAACATGCTCAAGCAAAGTTGGTTAGAGTTTTGAAAGGTACAGTTATTGATGTAGCTGTAGATTTAAGAAAAAATTCTTCTACTTACGGTGAGCATGTAGCTGTAGAATTAAGTGCTGAAAATAAAAAACAGCTTTTTATACCAAGAGGTTTTGGGCATGGATTTTCGGTTGTGTCTGACACTGCAGAATTTTTTTATAAATGCGATAATTATTATAACAAAGAATCTGAAGGTGGTATCATATACAATGATGCTTCATTAGCCATAGATTGGAAAATTGATTCAGACGAAGTCAGGGTGTCAGATAAAGATTTAATCTTGCCAACTTTAAATGATGCTAGGTTATGAAAAATATTCTTGTTACAGGGGGCAATGGTCAGTTGTCCACCTGTCTAAAAAAGGTTGGTGAAGAGCATAAGGATTTGAATTTTCTTTATGTAAGTTCTGATCAACTTGATATTACGGATGGGTCTGCAGTAAATGCCTTTTTTAAGGAGAATGAAATTTCTCACTGTGTTAACTGCGCTGCATATACAGCGGTAGATAAAGCTGCTACTGAAATACTTCAGGCAACTAAAGTAAACGTTGATGGTGCTAAAAACCTTGCTGAGGCATGTAAATTATATGATACGGTCCTAATTCATATTTCAACTGATTTTGTTTTTGACGGAGAGAAATCCTCTTTGTACTCCGAAATAGATAAGGCGAATCCTGTTTCCGTATATGGACGAACTAAACTAGAGGGTGAAGTTGCTATCGCTGATTCATGGAAAAAACATGTGATTATAAGAACATCTTGGCTTTACTCGGAGTTTGGTGATAATTTTTTAAAAACCATGCTTCGATTAGGTAGAGAAAGGGATAGTTTAGGAGTTGTTGCCGATCAAATAGGCACACCAACTTATGCGATAGATTTAGCTAAAGTAATAGTAGCTTTCATAAATATCAAAAGTATTGATTTTGGTGTTTATCACTATAGTAACGAGGGTGTTGCAAGTTGGTATGATTTTGCTGAAGCCATATTTGAAATAAGTAAAACTAAAGTTGAATTATCTCCTATAAAAACTGAAGCTTATCCAACGCCTGCTAAAAGACCAGCATTTAGTGTAATGGACAAGTCAAAAATTAAGTCGAATCTAGGTATTAAAATACCTTATTGGAGGAAAAGTTTAAGGGAGTGTCTTTTAATAATAAATTCGTTTTAGGAAATTAATAAAGTAGAAAATGAAAATATTAATTATAGGTGGCGGAGCATTTGGTACAGCTGTAGGTAGTCAACTGGCGTACAATTCCTTAAATGAAATATATCTTTTTCAAAGATCTTCTTCTAGATATGAAGAACTGATGAAAGAACATACAAACCATACTTATTTTCCAAATAAAAAATTAAACCCAGCTTTAAAATCTGTAATAGATTATAAATACATAAATCAATTTACTGTTATAATGATTGCCTTGCCGACTAAATTTATTGCAGGGGAATTAGAAAAAATAAAACCTTATTTAAAAAAGGATGTATTAATTGTAAACCTATCTAAAGGTATTTTAAATAATAATAAAACTATCGTTGAATTAATTCGAGAAGTTTTATCTGTTGATAACGTAGTATCGTTAAAAGGAGCATCCTTTGCATCTGAAATGATAGATTCAGCACCAACTCTGTTGACTTTAGGTTATGATTACAAGGAGCAGTATAATGTAATAACTAGTATCATAAAGAATACTAACATATATATTGATTATACTACTGATATCAGAGGTGTGGAATTGCTAAGTGCACTTAAAAATATTTACGCAATTTTTCTTGGTTATGTTGATGGTCAATATAACTCAGCGAACACGAGGTTTATGGTGTTAACAAAGTGTTTTGCAGAGATTAAAATTATATTAAAGGGTCTTGGAGGAAGGGAAGAATCCTTGCTTTTAAGTGCAGGGTTTGGAGACTTAGGTTTAACAGCATTAAATGATTTAAGCAGAAATAGAACCTTAGGACTATTAATTGGCAAAGGTTTTTTTAATTCGGACTTTACTAATCATTCAGTCGTATTAGAAGGAATTAAAACATTAAATATGATTGATGAGGCAATGCCAGACTTATTAAAGAAAAGATTGCCCATTTTTATGCGTATGGCAAACTTTTTTATTTCCCCTTCAGAAAATAAAATGGATATAGTTTTTGATGAGTTAATGGAAAACAATTATAAAACTGTTCTTACCTATGGCACGTTTGACCTTTTTCATTATGGGCATGTTGAGATATTAAGAAGAGCAAAATCTTTGGGAGACCGACTTGTTGTAGGTCTTTCTACAGATGAATTTAACTTGTTGAAAGGTAAAAAATGTGAATTTTCTTTTGAAAAAAGAAAAAGAATGCTTGAATCTATAGAGTATGTTGATTTAGTAATTCCTGAAAGTGAATGGGAACAAAAAGTCGATGATGTTACCAAGAATAATGTTGATATTTTTGTGATGGGAGATGATTGGCGGGGAAAATTCGATTTCCTTTCAGAGTATTGTCAGGTGCATTATTTCGAAAGGACTGAAGGCATTTCTACCACAAAGCTTAAGTCCATACTTAAAGATTAATAAATCACCTTCTTAATGTTATCAAATCTTTTTAAATATTTTACTTACATAATTTTTTTACCATTTTGGTATTTGCAATTACTAGTATCAAGAAATAAAAAACTGTGGGTCTTTGGAGCATGGTATGGAGAAAGATTTTCTGACAATAGTATGTATTTGTTCAAACACATTCATGAGAATTATCCTGATATTAGAGCAGTTTGGATTACCACTAATGAAGACATATTTAATTCTAATAAAACTTTAGGTTTTGAAACCTATATGAAATGGAGTCTTAAAGGTTTGTGGTTTTGCTTAAAAGCAAAATTGGTATTCGTTACATCAAGAAAACAAGACGTAAATGAATTTTTTATTAATGGAGCTACTATCGTAAACCTATGGCATGGTAGTCCCTTAAAGAAAATAGGAGCTGATGATAAATACTCCCAAGTAAATGGTTTTTTTTATAGTAAAATAGTTAAAAACATATTTCCTATTTCTTACGAATTTAATTATGATTTTGTTATCTCCAATGCTTCTGTTTTTACAAAAAAAATGGCTACTTCATTTAAAGTCGATATTACTCAAGTATTGGAAACTGGGTGTCCAAGAAACGATGTTTTTTATGAAACAAAGATGGATGTATTTAATATGGATATTCTGAAACGTTTTCCAAATTCCAAATTAGTCTATTACTTACCTACTTTTAGAAACAGTGAAACACCAAAGAATATATTTACCCAACCAGATTTTAATCAAAATTTTATTGAAGATTTCTTAAGAAAAGAGAATATCGTCTTAATTAATAAGGGTCACTTTGTTGAGTCCAAAAAAGGAATGATCATAGCTAATAAAGATTCCAGGATAATACATTTAAAAGATAGTGATACGTCTTCAGATATCAACTATATGCTAAAAGATGCTGATGCTTTAATTACCGATTATTCTAGCGCTTTTTTTGATTTTTTGTTAACCGAAAGACCAATAATTTTCGCTGCTTTTGATTTGAAAGAATATATGTCACAATCAAGGGAGCTTTATTTTGAATATGAGAATGCTATAGCAGGTCCAATGGCAAAAAATTGGAATGAGATTTTGCTTCACTTAAAACATATCTGGGGTGATGATAATAATAACAAGTTGATTAAAGAAAAAAGTGAATTATATAATAAGTATCGTGATGCAAATAATTCTGAAAGAGTGATTAATGCTTTAATGGCTATTTTAAAATAGAAATGAGAAAACAAATTCATTTTCTTATAGTTTTTATATTACTTTTTTTAGGTTGTAATGATGATTCCTCAATTTTGGATATTAAACTATTTTCAGACAGGACTAATGATTTTACTCTCTGGCAACTGGATCAGTATAAAGATGTTTCTCAAATGGGGTATATTATTAAAACCGATGATGATAAGATTATTGTAATTGATGGTGGGGATAGTAACATCTCAGATTTATTATATAATTATATTTTACAACTTGGCGGTACTGTACATTATTGGGTAATTACTCACCCTCATAAAGACCATGCAGGAGCTTTAAATTCTATCCTATCTAAAAATAAAATAGATATAACCATTGAAAATTTTATTCATTCAAGATTAGATTTAGAATTGATCAGAGTTCATGAAAAACTTTCATATTCTTTCGCAAATGAACTCTATACACGTATTGATAAAACAGATATTCACCAGGAATTACCATTGTTTGGCGATGTGTTAAGTTTAGGTAATGGGGTGAATTTAAATGTATTAGGGATTAAAAACCCAAAAATATTAATTAATCATGTTAACAATTCATCTTTGGTTTTTCAAGTTAAAAGTAAAACTAAAAGTGTTTTGTTTACCGGTGATCTTGGCGTTGAGGGAGGTGAAGTTGTTTTAAATAATAATGAATTTACATCTTTACAATCCACTTTTATACAAATGTCTCATCATGGACAGGATGGTGTATCGAAAGAATTTTATACTGCTGTTTCTGCAAATATTGCACTTTGGCCTACGCCTAAATGGTTGTGGGAAAATAATATAGATGCAAAAGGTTATGACAGTGGTCCATGGAAAACATTAATTGTGAAAAGATGGATGAATGAATTAGGCGTGAAACGTAATATAGTTGCAGGTTTAGAAGGAACTATACAAATAGATTAAATTAATGGCAACTGTATCTAAGAATATTTTTTGGCAATCTATAGCTGCATTTCTACAAATATATACAGGGGGTATCATTTTTATTTTGCTTGCTAAAATAATGACCATTGAGGAGTTTGGGGTTTTAAGTTTTGGTTTCTCATTTTCAACATTACTGACAACATGTTTAGATTTTGGTCAGTCTTTAATGATTATGAAAGATTATCCTCAAAAGCTATTTCCAAATAGCGAGTACATCTTAAACTCTCTTGGCCAAAAAATTGTACTTATTGTTTTTTTTTGTGGTCTATTTCTATTGTATTTATATGTGTTTTATACTGGTGAATGGAAAGTTATAGGTCAGTTGTTTGTCTTGTTCGCTGTTGTAAGTGCTTATGTACTTTATTTACAAGCAGTATTGAGAGTTAAGAATAAGTTTAAAGATGCATCATTTTCAATAATTGCCTATGCAATTGTAATTTCATTACTAGTCTTTCTTGTTTATAAGGGTCAACTAACAACAGTTGAATTTATTAAATATATGATTGTTGCAAAGCTATTTCAATTAATAGTTACTTTACTATACTGTAAAGACATTTTTATTAAAAATTGGTTTAATATAAGTATACAAAAACATTTAATAAAATACAGTTGGTCGTATGGTGCACATTTTATTTTTGGCACATTTTATTTTACAGTCGACACTCAAATAATAGCATTATTGCTAAATGCAGAAGATGTTGCGTTGTACCAATCAATATTTAGAATAATATATATATTCCTTATAGTCTCAGACGTGGCGTCTAACGTGCTTTTGCCGTACCTTTCATCTAAATATGCTAACGATCAATCTATTGATGAATTATCTGGTAATATACTTTACTTATTACTTGTATTAGGTAGTTCTCTGTTTTTGTTTTTTACATTTTTTTATAGGGAAATAATAAATATTTTATACACTGCTGAATATATAGAAGCTTATCCTTTAGTTTTACCTTTAAGCATAGTAATATTATTACGTACAAGTGCGTCTATATATGGAACGTTGCTTACAATATCAAATAATCAAGTAAATAGGGTGAAAGTGGTTTTTTTAAGTATGGTGGCAAGTATTGCCTTTAATTTAATAATAATACCGTATTATGGAATTGTTGGGTCTGCTTGGACAAGTGTTATCGTTCATTTATTATTATTTTTTGGCTATCAATGGTATTCTAAAATAGAATTTTCAAAAATCAATATTATTACGGTTTCAAATGTAACTGTACTCTTTATAGCATTTGTGTTTGCAGTATTAGACAAACTGATAAATTTTCACAATTTTTATTTGAGTATTTTTATGTTTATTCTTTGGGGAATTTTAATTGCCTTTTTAATGAAACATCATCAAAAACTCACTATTCTAAACAAAATACTCAAAGATAAGGGTATTGTATAATTAAATTTTAGATGTATAGATTATTACGTAATCCATTATATATTTATTTGATAGGATTTGCATTTTCATTTCTAGTTTACATGCTAGATTGGAGTGCGTTGTACCCGAAGATTTCTATAATGATGGTAGTTTTCTTTTCTATTACGTTTATTTTTTTTGGTTTTTTTGGTTTCATGGTAGACTATCTAAAATTGGTTCGCAAAACATTCTCAAAAACCAAAACGGAGCTTATTAATCGGTGTGCTTTTATTCTGCTGTTTTTTTATTTAATAGAATTTGTTGTTGAAGGTGGTATTCCTTTGCTATCTAAATTATTAAACCAAACAGGCGTTCATTATTTAGAATTTGGTATACCAATATTACACGGTATTTTAATTTCTTTTAATTCTTTTCTTATAGTACACACTTTCTCGACTTATTTATCAACTAAAGATAAAAAGCTTTTAAAATTATATTTTCTATTATACATACCTGCGTTGTTATTTTTAAGTAGAAGTATATTAATGTTAGGTCTTCTGTCTTCTATTTTCATATATATACATTACTCAAATAATTTAAAGTTTAAAAATCAAATTAAACTGTTGTTTTTATGTACAGGAGCACTTTATTTGTTTGGGGTACTTGGTAACCTTAGATCAGGAGGCGATTATATCTATGATCAAAGTATGGCTAATGAAGACTTCATGGAATCATCAATTCCTAAAGAATTTTATTGGACGTACTTGTATGTAGCATCGCCACTTGCAAATTTTCAAAATACTGTTGATAAGACAAGTGATGTGGATAAAGACTTTGTTGGATTTATTTTCTATGAAAATCTCCCACAAATAATATCTAAGAACTTGGGAGGACCTTTTAATATTGTTCAAAGAGATTTGAAAAGGCTTATACCTTGGTTAACCGTAGGTACAACCTATGCAAAATCTATTTCATATTTAGGTTGGCTTGGACCTTATTTACTCTTTATATTTAATCTGTCAATATATTTAGTGATACTATTGTTATTAGTACCTAAGAACAGTAGTTATCATATAACAACCTTGTCGATACTTTCGGTTATAATATTGTTAAACATCTTTTCCAATATGTTAGTTGTCACAGGAATATCATTTCAACTTGCTTATTGCGTTATTTTCGCTTTTTTTGAGAACAAAAAAATTGTCATAAAATCATGATGATATCTGTATGTATGGCTGTTTTTAACGGCGAAGATTTTATAAGAAAACAATTAGATTCCATAGTTTCTCAACTTAAAGAGAATGATGAATTGATTATTTCTGATGATGGGTCAACGGATAAAACTTTGGACATAATCAAAAGTTTTAATGATAATAGAATTAAGCTATTTTATTCAGGAAAGAGAAGCATTATAATGAATTTTGAGAATGCTTTGTGCAAAGCTAAAGGTGATGTTATCTTTCTTGCCGATCAAGATGATATCTGGTACCCTAACAAAATTACTGAAACCTTATTATACCTTGAAAAATATGATTTGGTTTTTTCAAATGCTTCTGTTTTTAAAGAAGATATATTAGAAACCACACTGCTTTACAGTGGGAATAAGAATAGGACAGGGTTAATTCGTAATCTTATTAAGAATAATTACATAGGGGCCACAATGGCCTTTAAAAGTGCAATATTAGAGAAGGCACTTCCTTTTCCATCTCAAATTTATATGCATGATGCTTGGATTTCGTCGATAGCAGAAATTACGGGAAAAACTTTTTTCATTAATAAGCCACTTATTTATTATCGAAGACATGGCAATAATGCATCTGAAACTGGATCTAAAAGCACTAATTCATTATTTAGGAAATTAAAAATTCGGTATAACTTGGCAAAAAGTTTATTGCAAAGACTTTTATGATTTTAAAACGAAATAATATAACTTTTATAATTTTACTAATAACCACAATTATAACAGGTGTACTGCTACAGTTATTATTAGTTTTAGATATTAAGAATGCGATAAAGTCTAACATAGTAGAGGTTGAATTTTATTTCTCTCGCAACGTAGAATTCCAGTCTGCTTTGTACTATTCATTTACAGATAAATTTAATAAAGAAAATAAAGTTGAAGTTGATAGAAGCGTAGGTGGTATTGTAATATTCAAGATTCCCCAATCCAATAAATTACTAACTAATTTTAGGCTAGATTTTGGAAACAAACCAGAAACTCCTTTATTGGAAATAGATAGTATGCAAATAAAGTACGGGAATTCTTTTTTAAAGCTAAAACAAAAGCAATTATTTGAACATATTTTTACCAATAGTGCTTCTGTAAGATTAAATAAAGGGGAGAATAGCATAACTATGATGGCTAATATAGAACCGTATGACCCGTATATAGTCTTTGATCCATTCGTTAAAGTAATATTGGATAACCACCCTTTAAGGCTTCCAGCGTTGTTATTACCATTCTTAGTATTTATCGGCTTACAAATAAAGAGTTGGTATATTAAGTTTAAGCCAAGTCCGTTAGATATATTGTTGCTGTTATTTATAATTTGCATTCCTTTGAAAATTGCATGGACAACCTTTTTGTCTATATTAATTTGTGCTTATGCAATCTTTTTAAGCACACGCGACAGAAAATTCAAAATGAAAAATCTTGAAGGTTTACTTTTAATAACACTATTTCTTCTTACCCTTATAATGGGAAGACCAACCGAGTTAAAGGTAATTGACAATCAATTAGCTTTATTGTTATTTGCAACTGTAACTTGTAGTGATATTGTCAATGGACGAAAATTATCTAGTATTTATGTCTATTTTTTTCTGATTTTAAATGCTTTATTTGTTACAGCAGGCTTGTCGTTTTTACTCAATTTTAGTTCTGTTTTTGGGTTAAGTATTGGTGAGTATTTTAATGAGATAAAGATTTACAGTGGTAATATTCGAAATTGGATTTATTATGATCATGCCGTCTTCTTAACTTTCTTTGGTATTGTAGGATTACTGCCACTAAAATATGGGGGAGTTGTTAAAAATCAAAAAACAGGTATCGTCATTGCTTATCATTTATTGCTACTGGGTACCATCATTCTTTTTGGTGCTAGAATATCGTTATTGGTTTATCTTATTTTTTTAATAAATATTCTTATAATAGTAAGTTTAAAGTGGCGAATTGTTTTTAATGTTTCTGCTTTTATAATTACTGCAATATTATTGTTTTCCTTTATTGATTGTTTTGATAGCAGTAGATTTAATTTGTGGGTCGTAAGTTGGGAAGCAATTAAAGACAAACCTCTATTTGGCTATGGCCTCGGTAGTTCTGATAATATTCTCCATACTCCGAAATTTCTGCAGGAAGGAAGGGCAGTAATACCTAAACCTTTAAATCATGCTCATAATCAGTTTGTTACTTTTTTGACTGAAATTGGTTTTATAGGTTTTATGTTATTAATTATAACTATTGGTATTTATTTGAGACGTATGGCTCAAAATAGAATGATGACGATGGTTTTATTTATATTTGGTCTTTGTTATGTATTTTTAACTGAGTCCATATTACAAACTTCAAAACCATTGTTTGTGTTATGTTTTTTATTTATACTCTTGACTAACATGCAAGCAAATGAGATTACTAATGAATTTGACAAAAACCCATGACCTATAATTTAACGGTATCTGTTGTATTATTTAATACAGATGAAGAGGAAATTTTAAATATTTCTGAGACCATACTGAGGTCAAATCTTAAAACTAAATTATTTTTTATTGATAATTCACCAACCAATAAACTAAAGTTGGTAATTAAAAAAGACGATCAAATAGAATATATACATTCGGGTAAAAATGTAGGATTTGGATCAGGTCATAATATGGCAATTAAATGTGCCAAAGATATAGCAGAATTTCATTTAGTTTTAAATGCCGATGTAAATTTTGATGTCAATATTCTTAATACTATGTATGATTTTATGGTTAAAAATCAAAATGTAGGACTTTTGGCACCAAAGATTCTTAACCCTGATGGTTCTATTCAGTATTCGGCTAAATTACTACCCTCTCCCGCAAATCTTATTGTTCGTAGGTTTATACCATCAAAATCTTTAAAAGAAAAAATGGATTATAATTATGAATTGCATTTTTCTAATTTTGATCGTATCATAGAAGTTCCCTACGTTATGGGTTGCTTTATGTTCATAAACACCAAAGTTTTTAAAGAAGTAAATGGTTTTGATGAACGTTTTTTCATGTATCCTGAAGATATTGATTTAACCAGAAGAATTCATAAGTATTTTAAGACATTATATTATCCAGAGGTTACTATAGTACATCAGCACGGCAGGGGTTCTTATAAAAGTAATAAACTTCTATATTATCATATTACTTCAATGATTAAGTATTTTAATAAATGGGGTTGGTTTTTTGATAAGGACAGAAAAGAAATTAATAAGAAGGTATTAAAGCAATTTAGAAACTAGTTTTATAAGATTTCAATAATTCTGTAATGTCAAAAAGAGTTTAAGTAAGGTTTTAAGACTAGAATAATCTAATTTGCACAGCTAGAAATAATTAAATGTAACTTGACCTGTTTTAAGGTCATTTAATGCTAAATCTACAGATTTGAAGTATAAAAAAGGAAGATGGTCTAAATTTATTAAACCTTTAATGTCTCTGGTTGATTTGGCTATACTTATTTATGGAGTATCGCTTTTTGAGATTTACTTAGTTAATCAATATTTGTTTATTGGATACGTTACACTTTCGTGGATAATTATAGCCGTCAAGAATGGGTTTTATGAAGTTGAACGTCAAACTCGTTTAATACAACTTTTTTCACTGTTATTTAAGCAGGTCTTAATGTTTATTGTTGTCTTGTATGCATTTATAGGATTTTTTAAGCAACCGCATGTTGGTAGAATAGCTTTAGCATCTTATGTTGTTTATGTAACTGTAGTGGTTTTCTTTTTTAAATATTTAAGCTTTTTCCTTTTAAAAAAGTTCAGGGTTTTATTAAAGGGTAACGGAAGAAGTGTTATTGTAATTGGGGACAACGCAAAAACAAGACAGCTCATAAAGATTTTTCAAACAAAGTTGGACTATGGTTTAAATTTTAAAGAAAAATTCTCTGTCAGAGATAAGAATTTTTCTCTGATGAAATGTTTAGAGTATGTAGTTGAAAATAATATTGATGAAATTTATTTCTCTGTTGCCGAATTATCCAATGATCAAATAACACATCTTGTTAATTTCGCAGAGAATAACCTACGAACACTTAAATTTATTCCTGACAACAAGGATATTTTTGCTAGAAACCTGAAATACGAATACTACGACTATATTCCAATTCTTTCGTTGAGAAAGATTGCCTTACATGATTCAATAAATGCATTCATAAAAAGGACTTTCGATATTATTTTTTCTTCAATTGTTATTTTATTGGTTTTATCCTGGCTTACACCTTTAATGGCTATATTGATTAAATTAGAGTCTAAAGGACCTACGTTGTTTCTGCAAAAAAGACATGGTCTTGATAATCGTGAGTTTTATTGTTTTAAATATCGGTCGATGGCAGTTAATCGTGGTAATGATGCTCTGCATGTTACAAAAAATGATATGCGAGTTACCAGGATAGGTAGGTTCATTAGGAAAACAAGCTTAGATGAAATGCCACAGTTTTATAATGTTTTCTTTGGCCAAATGTCTGTTGTGGGTCCAAGACCGCATATGGTTTCGTTATCTGAGGTATACATGAAAAAAGCAAATAGATATATGTTAAGACATAGTGTAAAGCCCGGAATTACCGGTTTAGCCCAGGTAAGTGGTTTTAGAGGGGAGATAGAAGCAGATACGGATATAATCAATAGAGTAAAATATGATATTTTTTACTTAGAAAATTGGTCTTTATTGTTGGATTTGGGTATTATTATCCAAACGGTTACCAACTTATTTAAAGGAGAAGAAAAAGCGTACTAGAATTATTATGAAAAAAATACTAATTACAGGTGCTGCCGGCTTTTTAGGCTCTCACCTATGCGATCGTTTTATCGCTGAAGGCTTTCATGTTATAGGAATGGACAATCTTATTACAGGAGATTTAAAGAATATTGCCCATCTTTTTCCATTAGAACATTTTGAGTTTCATCATCACGATGTTTCAACATTTGTTCATTTAGAAGGGAAACTTGATTATATTCTTCACTTTGCATCACCTGCAAGTCCAATAGATTATTTGAAGATTCCGATTGAAACTCTAAAAGTGGGTTCTCTGGGGACATTAAACTTACTTGGGCTCGCTAAAGAGAAAGACGCTAGAATTTTGGTGGCATCGACTTCCGAAGTTTATGGAGACCCTTTAGTTCATCCTCAAAACGAGGAGTATTACGGTAATGTTAGCCCAATAGGACCACGTGGAGTTTATGATGAAGCAAAACGCTTCATGGAGGCCATTACAATGGCTTATCATAGACATCATGGACTAGATACTCGTATTGTTCGCATATTTAATACCTATGGGTCTAGAATGCGTTTAAACGATGGTAGAGTGGTTCCAGCATTTATGGGTCAAGCGTTACGTGGAGAAGATTTAACGGTTTTTGGAGATGGTTCTCAAAGTCGTTCATTTTGCTATATTGATGACCAAGTGGAAGGAATATACCGATTGTTATTGAGTGATTATACAGATCCCATTAATATTGGAAACCCGCACGAAACTACCATTAAAGAATTCGCCGAAGAGATTATAGCGTTGACAGGAACTAAACAAAAGGTAATTTACAAGCCGTTACCGAAAGATGATCCTACCCAACGTCAGCCTGATATTACCAAAGCGAAAGAAATTTTGGGATGGGAACCTAAAGTTCATCGAGCAGAAGGTTTAAAAATCGTATACGATTATTTCAAATCCTTGTCTCCAGAGGATTTACAAAAGAAGGAGCATAGAGATTTCTCTACAAAATAATTTATATAAAGGGCAAACATTACGTTTGCAAAAATTGAAAAAATGAACATTTTAATTCTAGGATCCGGAGGTCGCGAGCATACTTTTGCTTGGAAATTGGCTCAAAGTAATAAATTATCTCAACTGTTTGTTGCACCGGGAAATGCCGGTACGGAAGAAATCGCAACTAATGTACCAATTGGTGTAAATGATTTTGAAGCCATTAAAACATTGGTTCTAAAGGAGAATATTGAACTGGTCATGGTAGGACCAGAAGATCCTTTGGTTAATGGAATTCATGATTTCTTTTTGCAAGATGCTGAGCTGAAAAATGTATCAGTTATAGGTCCGGAGAAATTAGCAGCAACACTAGAAGGCAGTAAAGAATTTGCTAAGGAATTTATGATGCGCCATCAAATTCCTACCGCTCAGTATAAAAGTTTCACATCTGAAACTGTGGAGGAAGGCTTCAAGTTTTTGGAAGAACTGAACCCTCCGTTTGTTTTAAAAGCCGATGGTTTGGCTGCCGGTAAGGGTGTGGTTATATTAAATGACCTTAATGATGCCAAAATTGAACTTAAATCAATGTTGGTAGATAAAAAGTTCGGTACGGCTAGTTCCACCGTTGTTATTGAAGAATTTTTAGATGGTATTGAACTCAGTGTTTTTGTACTGACCGATGGAGATAGCTATAAAGTACTACCAACGGCTAAAGATTACAAAAGAATTGGAGAAGGGGATACCGGACTCAATACTGGCGGAATGGGCGCTATTTCACCCGTACCTTTTGCTGATAAAGCTTTTATGGACAAAATAGAACAGAGAATTGTAAAACCTACGGTAGAAGGGCTTAAAAAGGACAATATGCCTTATAAGGGTTTTATTTTTATCGGGCTTATTAAGGTTGGTGATGATCCAAAGGTCATTGAGTATAATGTTAGAATGGGTGATCCTGAGACCGAAGTTGTTTTACCACGTATTCAAAATGATATGGTAGAATTACTGCAAGCTGTAGCTAGTCAAAAATTATCTGAAATAGAATTAAAATTAGATGATAGAACTGCTACCACCGTAATGACCGTTTCTGGTGGTTATCCTGGGTCTTATGAAAAAGGAAAAGAAATCACTGGTATAGATGCAATTGATGAATCTTTAGTTTTTCACGCAGGTACAACGCTTAAAGATGGTAAAGTGGTTACTAACGGAGGTAGGGTAATGGCAATTACTTCTTTTGGAGATAACTTTAAAACGGCGTTATCTAAATCGTATGAAAATGTAGAAAAACTTTCCTTTGAAGGAATGAACTATAGAAAAGATCTTGGTTTCGATCTTTAGACGTTAATCATTTATCGGTTTCTAATTTAGAAACCGATAAAGATTTAATTTAAATTTATAAGTATGAGTGAGAAGTACTTGATGTATCTTCATCCCCTTTATCATTATACTTCTTTAATTCAAGCATCCAATAAACAAAAGCAACCGAACCGATCAACATAAATATCCAGTTTAAGATATTTGATAATGCCCAGCTATCTGTAAAACGCAAAAAATCTAACGGTGCAAATAGTACATTTACGAACAAATCTGCGATACCTTCAAAAAATGATTTCATCTTATTACTATATTTACCAGCAAAAATATAAAAAGCTTAGATGATTTCAAGCATTTTTGAGAAAACAAAACCGGTGAATTTCATTATTCTTCTGGTTTTTTTGTTTCTTTTCTATTGGTCGGTTCAATTTTACTTACTTGATACTGCATTGAGCGAGGTAGAAATTGCGAAGTCGGGAGCTATTTTGACTACTCTTTTATTTAGTGTTTTTATTGTTGATTTCATTGTAAAACGTAATAAACTCACAGGAACAAATTCATTTGCCATCTTATTTTTTACGCTGCTATTTGTGGTTTTTCCTTATACTTTAGGAGATAATAATGCCATTTTTACTAGCTTTTTTCTTCTTTTGGCAATGAGGCGACTTTTGAGTATCAAATCATTAAAAAATATTAAACTTAAAATTTTTGATGCCGGACTTTGGATCTGTATTTCAAGTATTTTTTATGAATGGGCCTTATTGTATTTATTGGTAGTTTTCGCAGCAATTTATATTTATGACCCAGAAAACAAAAAAAATTGGTTGGTACTCCTATCCGTAGGTTTTTGTTTTTTTATGATACTCTACGGTATTTTAATATTGCTTGGTAAGCCAGAATTTATTGGAAACCATTATGATTTTGCTATTGATTATAACGCAATATTTCCTATAAAAATTTGGACAAGTCTGAAAATGACATTGTATGCTTTGTTCAATATGGCATTGGCATTTTCTGGCTTTATTAATCTTAGTAAGTCTGGGGTGGGTAAAGTGATAACCTTACGTTTAATAGCATTTTCATTCGTAATAGGGTTAATTGTAAATATACTCGTGACTTCTGAAAATAACAATGCCGTTATTATTACTTTTTTTCCTTCTGTCATCTTTATAGTCAACTACTTAGAATCCATTAAAAAGCCAAAGTTGCTGGAGTTGCTATTAATTGCCGGCATTATGGTACCTATTATAGTTTTTGTAACTAAACTATAGGTTACAGCATTAAACTTTATCTTTGTAAAAAAGTTATTTATGTTTAGCGAATTCGCATTCAATATATTTAATACCAGTATAGAAAAGTACCACATCAAGGACGATGTATATCAGAGTTTTGTCAATCCTTATGACAAAGAGGATATTGAACATTTGCTATATAGAAAGAACTGGATAGATACGGTACAATGGCATTATGAGGATATTATTAGAAATCCGGATATTAATCCTGATGATGCATTGGTACTGAAACGTAAAATTGATGCCAGTAATCAGGACAGAACGGACTTGGTAGAGTTTATTGACAGTTACTTCCTTAATAAATACCGATCGGTAGAAGTTAAGGCCAATGCGACCATAAATACAGAAAGCCCTGCTTGGGCCATTGACCGTTTATCAATTTTGGCATTGAAAATTTATCATATGGCCGAAGAGGCCACAAGGGCAGATGCTACTTTGGAACATAGGGAAAAATGCCAAGCCAAATTAGAGGTTTTACTAGAACAGAAAAATGACCTTTCACTGGCTATAGATCAATTACTGTCAGATATTGAAAGCGGTGTAAAGTATATGAAGGTGTACAAGCAAATGAAGATGTACAATGATGAGGAACTAAATCCCATCCTTCGTGGCAGTAAATAAGAACAAGCATATTTTGGTCATAAGGTTGTCCGCAATGGGCGATGTTGCTATGAGCGTTCCCGTTATTCTTGGTATCGTTGAAAAATATCCTACAGTATGCATTACTGTTTTAACAAAAGCCTTTACGGCACCTATTTTTGCACATATACCTAATGTAAAGGTTTTTAAAGCCGATGTAAAAGGAAAGCATAAGGGTGTTTTGGGACTTTGGAAATTATACAAGGAATTAAAAACTTTGCAGATTGATGTTGTAGCAGATATCCATAACGTATTACGAAGTACAATTTTAAAACAGTATTTTAAACTCTCTTCAATTCCTTTTATTCAAGTTGATAAGGGTAGGGCCGCTAAGAAAGCACTTGTTGATCCAAATAGAACAACGCTTACTCCATTGAAAACCACTTTTGAGCGTTATGCAGAGGTTTTTGGTAAGTTAGGATACCCTATTGCCGTTTCAGAGATGAAAACCTTGCCCAAAGAGCCCATTCCTGATCATGTATCAAGTTTTAAAGAAATTAACGGTCAATTAGTAATAGGTATAGCTCCTTTTGCAGCTTTTAACGGAAAAATGTATCCGCAAGCGTTAATGGAAGAGGTTTTAAACATATTAAACTCTTCCAATAACTATAAAATTATATTGTTTGGTGGTGGAGAAAAAGAAATAGAAGTGCTGAATACATGGGATCAGCAATTCAGCAATTGCCAAAATGTTGCAGGAAAGTTATCTTTTTCAGATGAACTTAAACTAATTTCTAATCTTCAGTTAATGTTGGCAATGGATAGTGGCAATGCCCATTTAGCTGCCATGTATGGTGTGCCAACCGTAACAGTTTGGGGAGTTACGCATCCGTATGCCGGTTTTGCACCTTTTAATCAGCCAGAGAAAAATGCTATTTTATCCAACAGGGAAAAATTTCCTGCAATACCAACTTCTATCTATGGAAACAAGTACCCAGATGGTTATGAGAAGGTCATGGAGACTATTCAGCCTAT
This sequence comes from Maribacter sp., assembly GCA_020629415.1. Taxonomy (GTDB): domain Bacteria; phylum Bacteroidota; class Bacteroidia; order Flavobacteriales; family Flavobacteriaceae; genus Maribacter; species Maribacter huludaoensis. The sequence goes on from JAHDDL010000030.1 coordinate 39,171, forward strand.
GACAATCGTTCAGAAAATAAAGGAAATTTTAGGTACTACGGTTTAAAAATTAACGGGCTTTGCTTCTATACTTTTAAAGTATTGACGTAGTTGGGACATAAATCTATATTTTTTGGCAGATGGCGCCTCACTGGTCATTAATGTTCTAACACCAAAATAAGAGCTCATTAAAAAAGTAGCAGCAGCTTCGCAATCAACATGACGGTCCAAATAGCCATTGAATTTTCCTTTTTGTAATGTTGTTACCAGGTTAACTTCCCAGACTGTAACAATTTCGTTTAGGTGGCGCATAATTACATCGTTCTTTCCGTTGAATTCTGTCAAGAAATTGCTTAAAATACAACCATAATCCATTTCATTATGTACAGCAGTTTCCATAGCGTCATCAAAACATTTTGTTATTAATGATAGCGGATTATCATGCCCTTCAATTGGTTCTATTAAAGTGCTATAAATTTTACGTGCAAGTAAATTTTGAATGATCTGGATAAAATAGTCTTCTTTTGAATCAAAATGATAGTAAAAAGCACCTTTAGAGAGGTCTAGTTTTTTTAAAATATCGTCTACACTGGTGTTATAATACCCTTGTGCATAAAATAACTCTAATCCGGTATTCTGTAAACGTTGCATGGTTGCCATGCGCTTAAGGCTCTTGTTCATACTATTTAGATTTGGGTAAATCCGACCATATGGTCTTTTTATAGAACAGTTTACATCTAAAGTTTATTTATAAAATTGGATAAAGTGTATTGTTTTTTCGTTGAACTTCCAAAAATCTGTCAAAGAGCCACTATTTCAATAGTAAAACAAACTATTGGGTTGGTATACAAATCATTGCAAATCTTAAATAGCGTCTTTTTACCCTGGTAATATTTCTGGAATAGGATTAAAATAAATCTCGTTTATAAAAGTTTAAGGTTAGTACCAAAACCAAAAACCAACCATAAATGACCAACCAATTCTATCCTACCAGTCCTTTGGAAATTCCCAAAAAATTAACTGGTTTAACGAGCAGTTATCAATTAAAATCGTTTTTGGCCATTCTAGCCATTGTTTTGTTTTTTGCTTTATATGCAGCCATGGTAGTAGCCTTGGGCTATTTACTTTATTATGCCGTAATCTATGATATGGGGCGTATTAACAAGTTTACCATTATACTTAAGGTAGGTGCCATTGCCGGTGCAGCAATGCTTTTTGTTTTTACACTGAAGTTTATATTTAAACTCAAGAACCATAAGCCCGATAACCGAATTAAGCTGGTTAAAGAAAAGAATAAATTATTATGGAGTTTTATTGATCAGATTTGTAAGGAAACGGGCGCACCAAAACCTAAAGCCATTTATATGGATCCAGATGTAAACGCCTACGTTTCATATAGCAATATGTGGTTAAGTTTATTTCTGCCAATAAAAAAAGAACTGACCATTGGTATGGGTCTCACGGATTGCCTTAACCTTTCTGAATTTAAAGCTGTAATTAGTCATGAATTCGGTCATTTTGCACAGCGTAGCATGAAAATAGGTAGTTATATTATTTCTGCCAACACCATTATTCATGATATGATTTTTGAAAGGGATAAGTGGGATGATGCGCTTGATCAATGGCGTGCGTCTGATATTAGGTTATCTGCTGCGGCTTGGGTAATTACACCAATGATATGGGTTATAAGACAAATACTTAATTTGTTTTATCAATTTTTAAATTTAATGTATTCTTCATTGTCAAGAGAAATGGAATTTAATGCCGATAAAGTTGCCGTTAAAACTTCGGGTAGTGATGCTATTATTTCTGCTCTTTGGAAATTGGATGGCGGTTCAGAAGCATGGGGCACAACCGTGAACAATGGTATTTTGGCAGGCAAAAAGAACATTTTCGTGAAAAACTTGTATACTAATAATGCTTTGGCCAATAAAAGAAACGCTGTAGGGCAGACTAAAGCTCTTGCAGAATTGCCTAATGATATTAGGGGTGGCAAGAAGTATTTTTCTGCATCGGAACATTCTAAAGTTGGTATGTATACCAGTCACCCACCAAATGACAAACGTGAAAACAGTGCTAAATCACCTTACGTTTTTTGCGAAATTGATGAAAGATCTCCTTGGTTACTATTTGAGAATAGAGAAGAAATTCAGATGGAAATGACGTTGTTGCTGTATAAAATGTATTTAAACCAAGTTCCAAAGGAATGGCAACCGTCCGATGTTTTAGAAGAGTTTATAAAATCGGAATCTCAAGGCGCAGAATTGTCAAAAGAATATGAGAATACATTTTCTAACAGGTTTTTTCAAATTCCCAACGCAGAAAAATTATCGGCTTCAATGCTAAAGATCGGTATGCCAACAAAGTCGGTTTTAACTGGATTAAAGTCAGAATTAAAAGAATTAATGGAACCAATTAATGAAATAGAGACTTTAATTGTCAAGGCTCAAAGCATTGCTCAAGGAACAACAAAAGAAAAGACCTTTTCTTTTAAAGGGGTAGAGTATAACAAGAAAACATTAGAGAATGGGTATAATTTTTTGCTAAACAAAAGGGAAGAGCATTTTAACCAAAGTTTTGAAAATTGGGATTATTCTTTCTGTGCATTTTTCATTTTGTTGGCTAGAACGGATGGTAAAGAACAGCAATTGCAACGACTTTATAAGCAGCATGAAACACTCTCTTTTTTCTATAGAAGTATGACCGCAACCAAGAATACAATTTATAATCGTGTTATGGAGGTTCAGAATATGGCGGAAGTAACAAAAGAACATATTCATTCTTTAACTGCCAGCGTAAAAAAATCTTTTGATTCTTTGAACGAAGAGCTTAATAATTTGGACAATTTAGAGTTTGTAAAAATGCCAAATATTGAATCTATTCAGGAGTTAAAAGAGGCGTTGGTAGAAAACGCAGAGCTAAAAAAAGAACATGGGTTAATTTTTGAAAATGGAGGATTCAATAAGATGATGCAGCAGCTGGAAACTGCTATTTATAATTGTCAAAGAATAGACCAAAAAAGTATCAGTTGTATTTTACTTTTTCATAAAGATTTGGAATTGTTATTGGAAGAGTAGAAGTATACTAAATTTAATAACTAAAAAAACACCAAACTGATCTTACCAGTTTGGTGTTTTCTGTTTATTTGAACCTAATTTCTAAGTTTACGCAACGGTACCTTGGCAGCTACTACCGGCACCCGCTGTACAGCCATAGCAATGTTGTGATATTATAATGTTTCTATCGTTTAAGATATCTTCATTATAATCTTTTATATGCTTTACCTTACTGGCTACTTTTAAATCTAACATTTGGTTAAAGTCACAATCGTACAACCAACCGTCCCAGCTAATGGAAATGGTATTGGTGCACATCACATTTGCCACAGCAGACGGATTGTATGCTTCTACCAATGCATACATGTAATCTTCATAATTTTCTGATGCGATCAAATAATCCAAGAAACGTGCAATGGGTAAATTGGTAATGGCAAATAGGTTGTGAAAGTCAATATTAAAATCTTCTTTAAGCGCTTTTTTGAAATCTTTTTCCATAGCAGCTTGATCTCCTGGTAAATATGCGCCAGACGGATTGTAGACTAAATCTAATTTTAGATCACTGCCAGGCATGCCATAACCCCTTTCGTTCAATTCTTGCAATGCTTTTATCGATTTGTCAAAAACACCGTCACCTCTTTGTTTATCCGTTTTTCCACGGGTATAGTGGGGCATAGAGGATATTACATGCACGTTGTGCTTTTTAAAGAAATCTGGTAGGTGATAATATTTCTTGTTAGCCCTAATTATTGTCAAGTTTGAACGAACAATAAAATCTTTAATACCGGCTTTAGCAGCTTCTTCTACGAACCACTCAAAATCAGGATTCATTTCTGGTGCACCACCAGTTAGATCTAAGGTGTGTGCTCCAGTATTTTTGATGACCTCTAAACATTGCTGCATGGTTTCACGGGTCATGATTTCTTTACGATCTGGACCAGCATCTACATGACAGTGCTCACAGACTTGGTTGCACATATAGCCTACGTTAATCTGTAGGATCTCAAGTTTCTTGGGGCGTAATGGAAAATGCCCAATATCAGCAATTTTGTCTTTAAAATAAGGAAGCTCTCCATCAGCAAATATGCCTCCGTTCAATATTTCTAACTGCTTGTTGGAAACTGCTAAATCGTTTCCTTTTGCTTTTAATGATTTTGTAGCCATTTTTTAGTTGTTCGTTGTTCGTTGTTCGTTGTTGGCATTTTGTAAATGCTTCTAACTTTAACATGACAACAATTAATTTCTCATTCTTAACCGTGGATATTCATAATGAATATTCAATTTGCGCTTTTTTTTAAACTTGCTTTAATTTCAATGTAGTGATTGTTGAAAAAAGGATGCGACGAACAACCA
>JAHDDL010000030.1:43658-46210 GCA_020629415.1 Maribacter sp.
ACGAACAACCAACAACGAAATTTACATTGACAATTTGTTATACTTGTTCATCATTTGTACTCCATGCACCAAGGTGGCACCACCTTCAATAGCTGCTCCTACATGCACCGCCTCCATCATTTCTTCTTTGGTAATGCCTTTTTGTAAGCCGTCTTTAGTATAGGCGTCAATACAATATGGACATTTGACAACATGAGATACCGCCAATGCAATTAAAGACTTTTCTCTAGCACTTAGTGCGCCTTCTTCGAAAACCTTACCATAATAGTCAAAAAATTTAGTGCCAAGCTCTTCGCTCCACTCTGTAATTTTTCCAAATTTTCTTAAATCTGCTGGGTCATAGTACGTATTTGCCATCTTTTTCTGAGTTTTAGTTTGTATCGTGTCTTTTTGTTCTTGGTTAAAATATATTGGAATTCCCTGTCCCATTTTTTCTAGTTCAGGGAGTATTTCCATATTATCCCATATACCCGATGTAAGCGTGTCTCCATAGGCTTCAGGTAAATGGTTTTTGTACATTAATTTTTGAGCGGTTTCGGCATCATATTCAAATGAATGATGGGCATAAGCAACTTCACCATCTATAATATCCAATATCATATACCATACTCTTGGAGTACCATCATTTGCAGGCATACCTATTACACCTGGGTTTAGCCATACATTTTCCTTTAGAGTTTGATGAAAAGGTAACCCGCAATGACCGGCTATGATAGTGGTACTATTAGTCTCTTTAAAACAGTTTTCTTTACTTTCCGTGGCGTTCGACTTAAAAATGAATTCAGAGGTATTTCCATAATTTCCATGGACTACCGTTACTTTTTTACCACCATAATCAAAACTGATGTATTCAGGAATTTCTTGCATCCACTCTAATGATTGCTGTGATAAATGCCCTTTGGTGTACGGAAACCACATTTTTGAAAAATCATCGCAACGGCTACCGCTTTTAAAATCGCACCCACAATCTTCACTATCATTTGCCAATTGTAATTCTACATTGCCCGCAATACTTAAAGCGCCCCATTTTTGAAACAACTGTACGGTTTCTTCCGGTTGTGCGCAATAACCGGTAATATCACCGGTACTAATACAGTTTTCTGGTGCAATACCGGCATCTTTGGATATGGAAATTAGTTTTTCCAAAGCTTGTAGGTTGCTGTACACACCTCCAAAAAGCAACAGCTTTCCTGTTTTAGTGCCCAAATGTTTTATTTCTTTATCCATGTAGGTATCATATAAACGAAAAGGCAGCATAAGATGCCCCAAAAATTAATCCATAATAAATTGGCATACTTGCCAGTGGTAAATATTAAGCTATCTGGAAACCAATTGAAAATCAATAAAAAACCGAATAACAATCCGCAGAAAACACTTAAATGAAAACTTATTTTAGGAGCACTACCTTTCCAAAATAAGAAAACGGGGGTTAAACCGATTACCATTGTACCGCTAATGGTGGTGGCAGATAATATTTCAGCATCTAAAAAGACCGGAACCGTACCCAATACTGCTACAGCGACCATTGACCAACGACCAAATTTAACCGTGTTGCCAAGGTTGAGGTCAAGAGCCAATAATTTGGAAAAAGATGAAAAGGTTGAGTCCAAGGTCGATGCTGCCGATGTAATCATAATAAAATTGATGACCAATAGTATAACCGTACCAAATGCCTTGCCCACTTGAACAGCTGCCTGACCCTGCATGCCCTGCGATTGCGCATAAACACCTATAATGCTGAATAGAACAATGCAAATAGCTCCAAGTACACTTGCCCACAGAAAACTTTTCAATGTTACTTTAGGACTGCTAATAAAACCTCTATCGGTCAACACGGGATCATGAAAAGGGTAGCTGAACGATTGCAACAAGGCAGCGAACAATAAATTCAGCCCGGTTTCAAAAGACCATATGCCAGAATTTACTACTTCGGATGTGGTTATAGCATTGTCTTTACCAAAGATGGTGAACAATATTACCGCTAATAGTATTGAAAATAGCCCCATTTGGACAACATCGGTAAAAATGGAACTGCTCATGCCGCCTTTTAGAACATAGGCAAGGGTTAAACCTGTAAATACTAAAATGGACCAATAGTAGGCGGTAGTGCCCATATCACCAAAGTAAGAACCTATGACCATGGTATTGCTCCATACTTCATTGAACAAACGAAAGGCAATCAATATGGAGAATATAGTTACGGCAGTTTTACCAAATTTTGAGGTTAAAAAATGATGTATGCTAGTATACTTACCGTGCAGCCTCATTTTATAAATGGCAATACCTGCCACGGCAAATGATAAATAATAGCCTGCATAGGCTACACCACCAACAATACCAAAATCCAGACCTAAGTTTGCAGCGTTGGTGATACTTTTGGCAAATATCCATGAAATGATAAGGCTGCCCATTAACATAAAGGTATTGGGTGCTTTCTTCTTTTGCACGGCTTTAAAAAACTGATTGGTATCTTTTGCCCACGGCGACAGTAAGAACAACACCAAACTAGATGTGATCACCAATCCCCATTGCCAAATTTGTACTTCAGTCAT
>JAHDDL010000067.1:0-3217 GCA_020629415.1 Maribacter sp.
CAAAAGAATTGGGAACAAATGGTGATGGATATTCAAGAAGTAAATTAATAACGCTGAGCACTTTGCGCTACAAGCTTTACGCCAATCACATATCGCAGTTTGCTTAGAGCGTGTTGCGCACAGCGAATAGCGAATAGCGAATAGCGAATAGCGAATAGCGAATAAAATAAAGTCTCTGTCTAAGGCTAGAGATATTTCCACAGATAAATAGATTATAACAATAAAAAGAAGAAAGATTATGAAAGCAATGCTTATAAACAACTACGGAGAAAACGGAAATTTCGAAGTATCAGAAATTGAAAAACCAACAGTAAAGGCAAATCACGTATTGGTAAAAATAGCTGCATCTAGTGTAAATACAATTGACACTATGATTAAGAATATGGGAACCGATTTACCATTATCACCAGCTACACCAGCCTTATTAGGTATGGATTTCTCAGGAACTATAGAATCGGTTGGAGATGGTGTAGAAGGTTTTGAAGTAGGCGATGAAGTATACGGTTGCGCTGGCGGATTAGCCGATTTACCAGGAACCTTAACTGAATATATTGTAGCAGATAGCAACCTTGTAGCGCACAAACCAAAAGGCTTAACAATGCGCGAAACTGCAGCTTTACCATTAGTAGCTATTACAGCTTACGAAGGTTTAACAAGAGCAGGCGTAAAAGCAGGTCAGAAAGTATTGGTACACGGTGGTTCTGGTGGTGTTGGTCACTTAGCGGTGCAGTTGGCAAAGTATTTTGAAGCAGAAGTTTTTGCTACTGGTACTGGTACTGGTGATAATCAAAAAGCTATTGTTGAAAAATTTGGCGCAACTTTTATCGATTTTAAAACTGAAAAAGTAGCCGATTATACCGCTAAATATACCGATGGTGGTTTTGATGTGGTTTTTGATACTGTTGGTGGTGCAAACCTGACCAATTCTATTGAAGCTGTTGCTTTAAACGGGCATATTTCTACTACGGTGTCGTTATGTGAGTTAGACTTAACGCCATTGCATTTTAAAGGAGCATCGTTACACGTGGTATTTATGCTAATACCAATGTTGCACAATTTTAAAAGAGAGGAACACGGAACTATTTTAGAGCGTTTGGCTAAAATTTCTAATGAAGGACATTTAACGCCAATAGTAGATGAAAACAAGTTTTCGCTAGAAGAAGTTGGTGATGCTTACGCACATTTACAAAGCGGAAAAGCTATTGGTAAAATAGTAGTTGAGAACTAAAAACAATAGGGATTTGCAATGTATCCTTATGGTTGATTAATAGTGTTAAATGCCTCTTTTTAGAGGCATTTTTCATTAAAAAATAGCAAAACCTTGTTTTTTACTAAAACCACCATTTTTACTACCAAAGCAGAACAGCCGGTTGTGCGTAATTTTGTTATAGATAAAAAATACAATAGCAGTAGCTATACTTAAAACATATAATTATGAAAACAATAGAACATACAAATGCACTTGCTGAAGCTCGTGCGCTAGAAGTACCATCAAGAGAATTATCCTTAAGACGTGATCCATCTGTTTCTCAATTTTGGAATGAAAACCGTAAATTGTTAGAAGCTGCTTGGGCAGAATGGGAAATTGAAAACAAAGACGATTTACTAGTTCCTGACGAAACTTTGCTTGACCCACGTTTACGTAAAGCCATTAAAGAGGCTTGGGAAAATCCTGAAAAAGAATCTGCTGTTGCCAATTTATGGGAAGAAGTTATACCTGGAGTTTATGTAGCACAGTTTTTTGATGTAGATCGCTTAGCGGATTTTCGCAACTACTTAGAAGCTGTTGCAAACTCAAGAGTACCAAAACGTGCGCCTTATGGCATACAGCTAAACCGATATGGTATGATGCTAGACCCTCGTTCTGAAGGGCATTTGGCAGCACCTAATTTTCAGGCTTTTTATAATGATATGATGGACCGTTTTATGCGTCCTATAGCGCGCTTGTTATTGGGAACTTACGGTTATGACAATCAGACTTTTGGATTTTCAATACAATACAATCCAGATAAGGACAAGGATTTACACGCACATACCGATGCTTCTGCGGCTACCTTGAATATCAATATTAACTTACCGGATGAAAAGTTTACAGGATCTGAGGTCGATTTTTATGATAAAGCTTCTGGAAAAACGGTACAAGCTATTTTTGAGCCAGGAAAAGCCATCATCCATAGAGGTAATGTGCCACACGCAACACATCCAATTAAAAGCGGACAACGTAGTAATTTAGTAGTTTGGCTGTATGGAGACCGTATGCAAATACCACGTGGTAGTACCAGTAGTTACGGGAATAGTAACAGTGAATCTATTAAAGATGTTGCCTTGGAAAGTGTTACCGCTCGCCAACGTTGGAGTTTACCTGATGGTCCTAAAGATACCGTTGCACCGTTTTAATTACAGTAAGCGTAGTTTATTATATTAGACAAAAATGAAATTATAAAACTGGCAATAGTTGTATTGCCAGTTTTCATCAACATAAAAGATACAATGAAACATATTTTAATAACAGGAAGTACAGACGGTATAGGTAAATTACTAGCCTTGCGTTTGGCTAAAGAAGGGCACTTTGTTGCCATTCACGGTAGGAGTGATGCTAAATTAAGCGCTACTTTAAAAGAAATTAAACAACAATCTAATAATGAAAATGTAATAGGCTTTTTAGCGGATTTTTCAGACTTAATTGCGGTTAAAAATATGGCTGAAGAAGTTGCTGAAAAAATGCCAATAATTGATGTTTTGGTAAATAATGCAGGCGTTTTAATGACAAACAGCAATAGTGGTACTACAGATATTCGGTTCGTGGTAAATTACTTTGCACCTTATGCATTAACTAATGGCATATTAGCAAATTTAAAAGCATCGGACGCACCAAGAATTGTGAATTTAAGCTCTGCCGCTCAATCAACTATAAATATACAAGCGTTAGAAGGCAAATCAGGCTTGGGTGCCAACGAAGCTTACGCACAAAGCAAACTGGCATTGACAATGTGGAGTTTTTATTTAGCGGAACAAGAACCATCAATCACGGTAGTGGCGGTAAATCCGGGGTCCTTACTAAATACCAAAATGGCAAAAGAAGCTTATGGTCAGCATTGGTCTCCTGCAGAAAAAGGGGTTGACATTCTGTACAATTTAAGTATGACAGATTTAGCAAAATCTGGTGAGTATTTTGATAATGATAAAGGTTCATATGCCACAGCACACGCAGATGCAT
>JAHDDL010000067.1:3317-9002 GCA_020629415.1 Maribacter sp.
GGTGAGTATTTTGATAATGATAAAGGTTCATATGCCACAGCACACGCAGATGCATACAACACTCAGAAAATTGAAAATTTACTTTCTATAACAAATACATTGGTTTAGGACTTTTTTGTTCTTTTAATTTGATACAACCTTTTTATTATGAATAATTTTGCAAGAGTAAAACACCTCAGGATAACCCCATGAGACATTCAAAGGAAACAAACTTTTAAATTCGAGGCAAGCCTCGGGGTATTATACCTCTTGGCGGTGCCAATAAAATTTCGCTATTAACACCAATAAAATGAGGATTGTAGTAAAATTGCTATTTGCATGCACAACTTTAATAATAACGTCTTGCGGTGGTAAAAAGGATAGCAAGGAAGCCGAAAACACTATAAACTTACGTTTTGTAGATGAATATGTTCTGCCGGCAGAATCAGCTCTTAACAACACTAAAGTTGGTGGTTTATCCAGTATTGATTATGCAAATGGCAGTTATTATTTAATCAGTGATGATACTGAATCCCCAAGATTTTATGAAGCTGAGATTTCGTTCGACTTAAATAGTTTTGATTCCATCTTCATGAAATCGGTCACAATCCTTAAGGATACAAATGGTCTAGGTTTTTCTAAAGGAAGTATTGATCCAGAATCTTTAAGATATGATAACGGCTCGTTCATTTGGACAAGTGAAGGTAATATCAATAATGGAGTAAACCCATTTGTACGTATTTCAGATTCAAACGGAAAATTCGTTAAAGAAATTGAAATCAGAGACCGCTTTTTAATTCACGCTGACCCAAAGTTTGGCCCTCGTCATAATGGTGTTTTTGAAAGTATAACCTTAAGTCATTTCCAAAAAGGGTATTGGGCGGCAATGGAATTATCTCTAAAGCAAGATGGCCATGAACCAACAGTAGCCGAGACTGACTCGCCAGTAAGAATTGCTTTTATCAATAAGGAAACCGATAGTTTTGAAAAAGAAATAGTGTACGAATTAGATAATGTGGCCAGGCAAGCTAAAAATGGACATTCTTTTCAATTGAACGGTGTTGTAGAAATTTTGGAATATGATACCAATAAGTTTTTAGTTTTGGAACGTTCCTACGCTATGGGGTACAAAGATGGTGGTAACACGGTTAAAATTTATGATGTAGATGCCAGTAATGCAACAGACGTAAGCAATTTTAAAAGTTTAAAAGACAAAAACTATACAAAGGCAACCAAAAAGCTTTTGTATAATTTTGATACTATCCGAAATGATTTAACAAACGGTGTTGTAGACAATATTGAAGGTATTACGTTCGGGCCAAGTTTTGAAAATGGCAATAGGTCTTTAATTGTGGTTGCCGATAACAACTTCAATCTTTACGGTAGTCAACTCAATCAGTTTATTTTGTTTGAAATTGACAAGTAATTTAAAACCTGTACCCTTAAAGTATTCCAGTTTAAAAATGAGATTAATTTTAAAATGGTCTCAGCTTTTCTTATTTTTCAATAATTCCCAAAAGTTTCAAAATTATTTAGGAATTTAAAATGGAATTGAAGTTCTTGCACGATTAATTTTTGCTCATAATAATGGATGACTTAATTACATTTTCAATTGCCGTTTTTACTGGTTTCTTTGCCATTACAAACCCAATTTCCAACATGACCGTTTTTTTATCGTTAACCCAAGGTGCCGATAATAAAACTAAAGAAGATATCAATAAAAGAGCAAACCTAATTGCATTTATTATTGTACTGGTCTTTGTGCTTTTAGGCAAGTATATTTTTGAACTTTTCAATATTAGTATTCCGGCGTTTAAGATTACGGGCGGAATTCTAATTTTTTATATTGGTTTTGAGATGCTTCAATCAAAACAATCTAACGTAAAAAATATAAAACACGTTAATATTGATGAGAATATTGCCGTGTCTCCACTTGCCATTCCAATTTTGGCCGGTCCGGGAACTATTGTTACCGCAATGAACTTTGTGTCTAGTGCACAACCGGTACATATTGCTATAGTTATTGCCGTATTCGGTTTTATGAGCCTTCTAACTTATTTCACGTTCAGACTTAGTAATTTAATAGTAAAATTAGTTGGCTTTAACGTTATTTCGGTAATTGGAAAAATAATGGGTCTTATCATAGCCATTATTGGTACGGGTATGATCATAGAGGGTATTAAAATCTCCTTTAATCTAATTACGAAGTAATTGGCTTACTAAAACATAGGTCATTATTCTTAATTGATATAACATGAAAAAAGTACTTGTTTTATTTGCTCACCCAAAGTTTGAGAAATCTAGGGCAAATACCATTTTGGTCAATTATATCAGAAATAAAGAGGGTGTAACCTTTCACGATCTGTATGAAGAGTATCCAGATTTTCATATTGATGTTTCCTATGAAAAAAAATTATTGGAAGAACATGATGTAATCGTTTGGCATCATCCAATGTACTGGTACAGTTGTCCGCCTTTATTAAAGCAATGGATAGATATGGTGTTGGAATTTAATTGGGCATACGGACCAAAGGGCAAGGCCCTAACTTCAAAAATATGTCTAAACGCTATTACTACCGGTGGAAGTAAAGAATTGTATTGCTCACAAGGTAGCAATAGCTATACTATTACCGAGTTTTTAAGACCTTTTGAACAGACCGCCAACCTTTGTCTAATGAATTATAGACAACCATTTACCGTAATGGGTACCTATAGATTGACTGATGAACAGCTTAGGGAGTACGGTTCGCAATACAGTTCTTTGATAGATAGCCTACAAAATGAAAAGACGGTGCTTAGTACTTAAGTTTGAGTTCTATTAAAAGCACCAAATAAACCAAACCAATTATGACCGGAAGCCTTCTTTTTGATGCCATTGTATTTTTATTGGGAGCGATCATCTGTGTCTCAATAGCTAAAAGATTAGGCTTGAGCTCTGTTTTGGGCTATCTGATCGCCGGAGTTTTAATAGGTCCGTATGTTTTAGGATTTATAGGTGAAGAGGGAGAAGACATCCTTCATTTTGCTGAATTTGGGGTAGTGGTCATGCTTTTCTTGATTGGGCTTGAAATTGAACCAAAGAACTTCTGGAATATGCGTAAATCCATTGCTGGTATGGGTGGTTTACAAGTTGCTGGGACCATGTTGCTCTCTTATCTCTTTTTTATACTAATTGATTTTGATTGGAAGGTTGCCTTGGTGATATCTATGGCAGTTGCCTTATCATCAACGGCTATAGCCATGCAAACTATTGATGAAAAAGGCCTTATGGAAACTACCTTTGGTAATTCGGCATTTTCCATATTATTATTTCAAGATATCATCGTGATCTTTATGTTGGGAGCAATTCCTTTGCTTTCCAATACCGAGGTTGAAGCAGCTGCAGATAGCCATGAATCTACCGGTAATCTTTTAGATGGTTTGCCCATGGGCTACCAAACATTGGCCATTATTCTATCTGTGGTGTTGATCATAGGTGCCGGTCAATATTTAATTGTTCCCATGTTAAGAAGAGTCGCTAAAACGGGAGTAAGGGAATTGCTGTTTGCCTCTGCTTTGTTAATCGTATTCAGTATTTCATTCTTAATGGAGTATGTTGGCCTATCACCTGCTTTAGGTGCCTTTTTGGGCGGAGTGGTACTTTCTAGTAGTGAGTACAAACATGAACTTGAAAGTAACCTTGAACCTTTTAAAAACCTTCTTTTAGGTTTGTTCTTTATAGCCGTAGGTGCGTCCATCAATTTTGTGGTCATTGCCAAAATTCCGTTGACTATTGGCGGTATATTATTGGCAATAGTATTGATAAAGGCTTTGATACTTTTTATTACGGGAAAGGTATTTAAACTAAAACTGGACCAAAACTTGTTGTTAACATTTAGCTTGGCCCAGATTGGGGAATTTGCTTTTGTATTGTTATCCTTCGCATTTCAATTAAATATCCTAGATCAGGAACAGATGGATATAATGTTGGTAATCACGGCACTGACCATGTCCATTACTCCCATTATCAGTATCATAAACGAACGTTTCATCTTACCAAAAATTGGAACTAAGGAGTCCATCAAAAGACCTATGGATCATATTGCGAAATCACAAAATGTTATTTTGGTAGGTTTTGGTCATTTTGGAAGTACGGTCGGTAGATTTTTACGCTCTCATGGTATTGAAGCTACTATATTAGATCAAGACTCCAATAGGGTAGATGTACTCCGTAAAATGGGTTTTGAAGTATATTATGGTGATGCCACTAGAATAGATCTTCTTGAAGCTGCAGGTATTGCAAAGGCTAAAATATTGATATGCGCTATAGATAATCCTCCCATAACAAAAGAAATTACCAAACTTGTAAAAGAAAAATATCCTCATGTAGAATTAATGATACGTGCCCAGAATAGAAATGATGCATATGAATTGCTGAATTTGGGCTTTGAGAATATTTACCGAGAATCATTAGATACCTCTTTAGCATTGGCAAAAGATGTTTTAAGTAAACTAGGTTTTAGAAAATACACCTTACTTAGCCAGGTCCAGAATTTTATTAAATATGATGAATCTAGTTTAAGAAGACTGGCAATGGAACCCAAAGGCGATGATGATTACCTTTTTAAGGTTAGAAAAGAACTTGAAGAGCAAGAGCGATTATTGGAAGAGGATTTTAAAAGAGGCATTGTTGAATATGATATTCATTGGGATAGTGAGTCTATTAGAAAAGTATTGAAAAACCAACAGAACAATGCAAAATCTTAAACGCTAAACCCATAGCGTAAAGTACCACCAAAACTCAATCTTAAATCTTCTATACAATTTACTCATTCGTAGATCAAATACCCTAAATCATCTATTAGTACAGTTTTTTCATCTGTTTCATTTAAACCACTTGCCATATTACTTGTCAAAGTATGGAACGATAAAGTAAAGTTTAACTTTTAAAACTAAAACAGATGAAAACAAATACTAAAACATATGCAATACTTGGTTTGTTATTAATTGCTTTTGCTTTACCTAGCAATGCCCAAACACGTAAAAGAACAACGACAAAAACTACCACTACCAGGACCGTAACTAAAACACCTGGAAGGGTTTCCAGTAAGAAAGTAGTATACAGAACACCAACGAAAAAAGTGGTTTCGGTGAGATCGGTTCCTAATAAAACCGTGGTTAGACACAATGGTCAAAATTACTACTATGCCAATAATAAATATTATACGGCTTCTAGAGGCAGATATATTGCCATTGCACCAAAAGTAGGATTTAGAATCAACACTTTACCTGCTAATTCAGTAAGAGTAAGATTTAATAATCGACTTTATTTTAATGCAGGGGGCACTTTTTATATTGAAGCAAATTCTGGATATGAGGTGGTTGAACCAGAAATTGGTACCGTAGTTTATGAATTACCAGATGGGTATGAAAAAGTTACTATTGACGGTTTAACATACTATGAATATGCTAACATACTTTATGAAAAAATACAACTGGACGGTTCTAGAGCCTATGAAGTGGTAGGAATTATTGATATGGAATAATTAGATTAAAATTGAATTTGTAAAGGGCTTACCCATAATGGGTAGGCCTTTTCTGTTTATGAATAGTAATGAAATATGACAATGGTTAGTTTTTACAAGAACACGTTTTGTTAGATTTACTACTTCATTACATTATTCATCATCAAAACAATAATTAGCTAATGCCGTCAACAAATCATCT
>JAHDDL010000068.1 GCA_020629415.1 Maribacter sp.
ATAATATATAGATATATACCAAAAAGGTAAAGTGGTAACCGTTATTAAGTAATACCTTAAGTCTTTTGGAATTTTATCAATATCAATCATAATAATTTTAATTTTTAGAACTTAATTACACTAAATAATTAGGTTTGGTGTAATTAAAGTATTATCTTAGTAGTGTAATAATACCACTATGATCAATCAAGATTTTAATTCGATAATAGACTTAATAAAAGCCTTTCCAACTCAACAATCTTGTATTGACCATTTAGAGCAATTAAGATGGAACGGTAATGTAGTAAGTCCTTTCGATTCAGAATCTAAGGTTTATAATTGTAAGGGGAACAAATACAAATGTAAGAATACAGGTAAATATTTTAACGTAAAGACCAACACTATTTTTGACAATACTAAAATTGAGCTTCAAAAGTGGTTCTTAGGTATTTGGTTGGTTACTTCACACAAGAAAGGTATTTCTTCTTTACAGTTAGGTAGAGATTTAAATATTACTCAAAAATCTGCTTGGTTCATGTTGTCTAGAATACGTCAATGCTTCGGTATTGATAATGATTCTCAATTAGATAATGAAGTTGAAGCGGATGAAACTTTTGTAGGTGGTAAGAATAAAAATAGACACGCTAATAAGAAGATTAAAGGTTCTTCTGATGATAAAGCGCCAGTTTTAGGAATGGTAGAAAGAAACGGTAAAGTAATAGCTAAGCAGATACCTAACACAACTTATGAAACATTATCAATAGAGATACTTAAAAGTGTAAAAGAAACAGCAAAACTTTATACTGATGAATATACATCTTATAAGCGTTTAAAAAGAGTTTACGACCACCAAGTTGTGAAGCATAGCCAATACCAATATGTACAAGGTAGAGTGCATACAAATACAATAGAAGGATTTTGGTCTTTGTTAAAAAGAGGTATTATAGGTATTTATCATTTTACTTCTAAAAAACACTTGCAGTTATACGTTGATGAATTCGTATTTCGATACAATTCAAGATCATCTAGCGAAGCAATGAGATTTAATTTATTTTTACAGAACACCGAGAATAGAATCACTTATAAAGAATTAATAAATGGCTAAATCAGAAAAAAAAGAAAACATCGTTAAATATGATGGTGTTTTGGAGTTAACTGATAATATATCAATTGATTGTTATGTTTTAGAGGATGGAACACGAGTTTTATCAGGTAATGGAATGCAATTAGCCTTAAATATGATTGATGAAAATGAAGTCAATCCATCTGGCACAAGGTTGGCCAGATACTTAGGTCAAAAATCGCTGCATGACTATATATATAAGGGAAAAGAACAAGGCCACTATGACCCTTTAATCTGCTATAGAGGAGAACAGAAGATAAATGGATATGAAGCAACGGTATTAGTAGATATATGTGATGCGTTTTTACAAGCAAGAAGTGAAATAAAACTTTCTGCTAGACAGAAGATAATAGCTGATCAATGTGAAATATTAGTAAGAACGTTTGCTAAAGTTGGTATTATAGCTTTAATTGATGAGTCTACGGGTTATCAATATGATAGAGAGAAAAAGGAACTACAGACTATTTTAAAAGCTCTAGTTTCTGATGAGATATTAGACTATCAAAAGCAATTTCAATTATCGTTTTATCGAGAAATATTTAGGCTTTGGAATATTCCTTTTACTCCTCAAAATATCAAAAGAAAACCTCAATTTATAGGTCATTTAACAAATAGATATGTTTATTCTAATCTCCCTAAAGGAACATTTGTATTAGATAAGTTGAAATCTAAAACTCCTAAAACAGAAGCGGGTAATTTAAAATATAGGCTTCATCAATCATTAACGGAGGATAAGGGTAGGGAGGCTTTAAAAAAGGTATTGTACACGGTTGAAGCGTTAGCATCTATATCAAAAGACAAAAGAGATTTTGAAAGACTTATCAATGAAAAATATGGTCAAAAAGAAATACCTTTTACAGATTTAGAAACATTGGACGAACCAATAAAAGAAGTACCTAAGCCATCTAAATTTAATAAGGCATTAAAAAAAGGATTAGAATGGAATCCTAATGCAAATAAATAGCATCGGTTTTGACCGTACAGTTTTAGAAGCGCCATAAGAAAGCGATTCATTGACAATGCACAACGCTCATTGAAATTCGGAATATTGGTATATGAAAAAAGTTATGCTATGCTATATTGATTTAGCGATACAGTAACCATAATACAAGTAGTAATCAATCAACCGAAAAAAAATACAGGATATAGCATCCGAAATCAAACTTTACTTCTAAGTGTAAACAAGTATATAGTTACCTGTATATCAGTTGTAAAAACATTTTTAAACGACTGTAAACGAATACAAACGACAGTAAACGTTTATTACCCGAATTTCATATCAATGCTGTTCTAGGTTTGCAGTGTCAAGTCAACGAGGCTTGGATTTTAAAAACTTTTAATCTATAAAAATTAGTAAAATGAACGCATTAAAAAACAAAGTACAGTTAATTGGAAATTTAGGTCAAGACCCAGAAATTGTAAACTTAGAAGGAGGTACTAAACTAGCTAAGTTTTCAATAGCGACCACAGATAGTTATAAGAACGCAAAAGGCGAAAAGGTTGATGATACCCAATGGCACAATATTGTTGCTTGGGGAAAAACGGCCGAAATCGTTGAGAATTATTTGGCCAAAGGAAAACAAGTAGCCATTGAAGGTAAGCTTACCCACCGTTCATATGAAACCAAGGAAGGTGAAAAAAGATACATTACCGAAATAAGGTGTAATGAGTTGTTGATGTTAGGTAAGTAATATTGAACGATCATCTAGTTAAGACAATTTCAAACACTATTTTTGCAGAACATGATAGCAATAGAAAAGGACCTACTACCATTATTAAAAAAACATTTTGGTTATGATTCGTTTAAACCGAATCAGTTATCTATAATTGAAGATGCACTTGGTAAAAAAGATGTATTGGCAATTATGCCCACAGGTGGTGGTAAGTCTCTTTGTTATCAGTTAACGGCACTGGCACTTGAAGGTACTGCGATTGTAATATCACCGTTGATAGCATTGATGAAGGATCAGGTAGATGTGCTGAAGGCAAACGGAATTGCAGCAGAATATTACAACAGCTCACAGTCCGTAGAAACACAAGAAGAAATCCTAGGGAAGTTAGAACGAGGCGAGTTGAAGCTGTTTTATGTAGCCCCAGAGAGTTTAGGTTTTTTTAATACTATTCTAGGTAACTTAAAGATTAGTCTTTTTGCAGTAGATGAAGCACATTGTATCTCTTCATGGGGTCATGATTTTAGACCTGCTTACACTCAGTTAGGCGGATTAAAAAGAAGATTTCCCAATATTCCTGTTATGGCGCTTACTGCAACTGCGGATAAGACTACACAAGATGATATCGTAGATCAATTACAGATTGTAAATGCCAAGCGTCATTTGGCATCTTTTAATAGGCCTAATCTATATCTAGATGTAAAACCGGCTCAGGATAGAATAAAGCATATTCTAGATTTTTTAGATGATAGACCCAATGAAAGCGGAATCATCTACTGCCTAAGCCGAAAAAGTACAGAATCTATTGCCGAAAAATTGCGCAATGCCGGTTTTAACGCTAAAGCATATCATGCAGGTATGTCCTCTGATGAACGTTCTTCAGTTCAAGAAGAATTTATTACGGATAAGGTTCCCATTATTGCCGCTACCATTGCTTTTGGTATGGGTATAGATAAGAGTAATGTACGTTGGGTCATTCATTACAATTTACCAAAGAATATTGAAGGGTATTATCAAGAAATTGGTCGTGGTGGTCGGGACGGATTACCTGCTCATGCGTTGTTGTTCTACAGTTTTGCAGATGTAGCACAATTACGTAGGTTCATTACCCAAAGTGAAAATGCAGATGTTGAATATGCCAAGTTAGAGCGTATGCAGCAATTTGCAGAGGCATTGAGTTGTAGGAGAATTGCCTTGTTGAACTATTTTGGAGAACAGGTTAGCGAAGGTTGTGGTAATTGTGATATCTGTAATTCGCCACCTGCTTATTTTGATGCTACTTTATTGGCTCAAAAAATTTGCTCCGGGGTTGCACGGTTAAAGGAACGCGAACCTATGGGAATGGTAATAGATGTTTTAAGAGGTGCCCAGAATGCACAGGTATTGGAAAAAGGATATCAGAATATAAAAACCTATGGTGCCGTAAAAGATGTCTCTTGGTTAGACTTACAGCAATATGTCATTCAATTGTTGAACCAAGGTGTGTTGAATATTAATTTTAGGGAAGGCGCCAGGCTTGGCTTGACCCCTCAGGCAAAAGAAGTATTGTTTTCAGGTAAAAAGGTTCAATTGGCCGTGCTTCAGAAAGAAAAAGAAAAGAAAAAAGCGGTTGCCAAATTAAAAGTTGAGAAAACGGACTTGTTCGAAAAGTTACGATTGCTCAGACAACAGATCGCAACGGAACAGAATGTTCCTGCCTATGTAGTTTTCGGTGATGCCAGTTTAAAAGATATGGAAGCCAAATTACCTAAGAACGAAACGGAATTTATGGAGGTGTCCGGAGTAGGGCAGGCGAAACTAGAGAAGTATGCCGATGTGTTTTTACAGGAAATTAAAAAGCATGTAGGCACTAAAAAATCTAAAAAGAAAACTCACGATCAAACTTTTGAATTGTTTTCTGATGGATTATCGGTTTCTGAGATAGCCGCCCAAAGAAACCTATCTGAAAATACCATTTACGGACATTTAATGAAAAAGCATGCCGAAGGTGAGGAGCTAGATTTAGATCAGTTTGTTGACGCTAAAGAAATAGCACAAATAGAAAAAGCCAAATCAGAACTAACCGATGCTACAGGGTTAAAAGACTATTTTGAATATTTTGAAGAAAAAGTTCCTTATTGGAAAATTAAGTTTGCACTATACATGTTAGATTCTTAGTAATGGATATTTGTCCGATTTAAAAATTAACGGTAACACCCAATTGACCTGGTCCAAAATTAAGATTCCAACTTACCATTTTGGTTTGGTCGTTATATTTTTCATCATACCTTTTATCTAGATATCGATCTATAGACTCTACCGTAGCAATACTTATGGCAAAGGCAAATACCATATCGCTTAAATAATGCTGGCCATCCCAAACACGAGATATGCCCGGTATGGCACCAATAGTATATATACCGGCTTTTACCCACGGATTTTTAAATTGCTTACCTATAGCATATGCATTGGTAAAAGCCAATAGGGCATGACCTGAAGGAAATGAATGAAAATTTCTACTGGAGTTGAACGGGTCAAAAGTGTCCTTGCCTAAATTTGCCAAAGGTCTTGCCCTACCTACTACAGATTTTAAAACTTGTTGTAAAAGACCTGCAGAAGTGGCCGATGATACTAAGAGCACCCCTGTACGTCTTAATTTTTCATTCTTGGTTATTAGACCTACAGCATAAACACCAGATGTAGCTATATAATTGTTTGAAGGACTTCCGTAGAATTCACCGTAATCACGGACAACCTTAGGTATACCTTCTCTATTATTTCTTATAAAACGAGATGTTTCATCATCTGCCAAATACACTAAGCCTGTACCTGCAACTACGGCACCAAATTGCGCCCATTGATTACCTTTCCAATGAAAAGGGCGTGCGTATGAGTATCCTACACCACCAACCATACTGCCCAAATCATGGGTAAACATCTTCCAACGGGTTTCTGTGGAGTCTTTAATGGAGTCTTGCGCATTTAATGAAAGACAAAAAGTTATTCCCAAAAGGATTATTAGATTTTTCATACCGCAAATTTAAAGTTATGGTGCTTTAGAATATAGTCAATTTAAAACAATGTTTTGCTCTAAACATTCCGCATCTCTTTAAAAATAAAGATTCTGGGCTATTCTAAACGTATTTGCATGGGCATTTACAATGATTTTGATATCTGGGGAATAACCACCGCCCATGCTGCATTGTACGGGTATTTTTAGTCTATGGCAAGTGCTTAGAACAAACTCGTCCCGTTTTTTGCATCCTTCTACACTCATTCCTAAAGTTCCTAATTTGTCACTTTCAAGAATGTCTACGCCGCAGAGATAAAAGATGAAATCTGGCTGTTCATTTTTAATTAGTTGGGGTAATTCTTTCTTTAAAGTAGAAAGGTAGGTTTCGTCGTTGGTTCCTTTTGGTAGGGCAATATCAAGATCAGATTCTTCTTTTTTGAACGGGTAGTTACTAGCCCCATGCATAGAGAACGTAAAGACCGACTCATCATTTTGAAATATTTCTGCAGTTCCATTGCCTTGGTGGACGTCCAGATCAACAATGAGAATTTTTTTCGCCAGCCCTTTATTCAGTAAATACCTTGCGCCAATAGCCTGGTCGTTGAGCATGCAAAAGGCTTCACCATGGTCGCTATAGGCATGGTGGGTGCCACCGGCAATATTCATGGCAATGCCATTTTTTAATGCATATTCACAACCTCGTATGGTGCCGTCGGCAATAATACGTTCTCGTTCTACCAGTTCTTCTGATAGCGGAAAACCTATTTTTCGTGCCATTTTTGGCGAAATCATAATGTTCAACAAATCATAGAAATACTCAGGATCGTGTACCGCTACAATATGCTTGTCATTTGGTATTTCTGGCTCAAAGAAATTAGCCTCGGTACATGTGCCTTCATGAATAAGTTGCTGTGGTAGCAGTTCATATTTTAGCATTGGAAACCGGTGCCCTTCTGGCAATGGATGTTTGTAAATAGGATGATAGGCTATTTTTAGCATTACATTTCTATTTGTGAAGCTTCAATTGAATTCGTTTTCTTGAAACATCAACATCTAATACCTTTACAATTATTTGTTGGTGTAAATGAACATGCTCGTTAACATCTTTAACGAAGCTGTCCGAGAGATTTGAAACATGGATCAATCCGCTTTCCTTAATACCTATATCCACAAAACACCCAAAGTTGGTAATGTTGTTTACAATACCTGGTAGTAACTGCCCACTGTGAAGATCGGTGATCGATTTAATAGTTTGATCAAAGGTGAACACCTTTGCCTTTTCTCTACGATCCAGTCCAGGTTTTTCCAATTCTGAACGTATATCCTCCAAGGTGGGTAATCCAACTTCGGCGGTGCAATATTTTTGTAGATCTATGTCTTTAAGGAGCGTTTTGTTGCCAATTAAGGAAAGAATTTCGGTTCCTTTATCTTTTGCCATTTGTTTTACGATACCGTAACTCTCTGGGTGAACGGCAGAATCGTCAAGCGGATTTTCCGCATCTTTAATACGTAGAAATGCCGCCCCTTGTTCAAACGCTTTGCCGCCTAAACGAGGAACATCCATAATATCTTTTCGGCTTTTAAAAGCTCCTTTTTCCTTTCTTTGGCTTACAATATTCTCCGCTAATTTAGGGCCAATACCAGATACATAACTTAATAGTGGAATACTGGCGGTATTGATGTTTACACCGACGGAATTTACACAACTTTCAACTACCGTATCTAACGAAGTTTTTAGCTTGTTTTGGTCTACATCATGTTGGTATTGCCCTACACCAATAGATTTAGGGTCTATTTTCACTAGTTCTGCAAGTGGGTCTGCCAAACGCCTACCAATAGAAACGGCGCCACGTACGGTAACATCATAATTGGGAAACTCTTCTCGCGCAATTTTAGATGCGGAATAGATAGAGGCACCAGCTTCGCTCACAACAAAAACTTCAACGGGATTGTTGAATAGTACTTTCTTTACAACTTGTTCCGTTTCTCTTGACGCTGTACCGTTGCCAATGGCTATAGCCTCAATTTTATACGCATTTGCCAATGAGCTTAATTTTTTGATAGCTCCGCCAACATCGTTTTGTGGTGCATGTGGGTATATGGTTTCATTGTGAAGCAAATTGCCTTGGGCATCTAAACAAACCACTTTGCAGCCTGTTCTAAAACCGGGATCAATGGCAAGTATACGTTTTTCTCCCAAAGGAGCGCCCAATAATAATTGTCTAAGATTATTGGAAAATACAGCAATGGCATCATCGTCTGCTTTTTCCTTTGCCACTTTTAAAAGTTCGTTGGATAAAGAAGGAAACAATAATCTCTTATAGGCATCTGCCAAAGCCATTTCAATTTGTTGGGCACAGGCATTATTTGTTTTTATAATTCTGTTTTCTATTCGGTCTAATAATCGTTCATCATCCAATTCAATTTTAACCCGAATGAATTTTTCCGATTCGGCGCGAAGTATGGCTAATAATCTGTGTGACGGACATTTGTTCAAAGGCTCGCTCCAATCAAAATAATCACGGAATTTCTGCGCCTTTTCATCATCTTTTTTTGTGCCGATTACTTTAGTGCTAATAATGGCAAATCTTGCTAATTGAGATCTGATAGATGCTCTAATATCTGTTCTTTCATTGATCCATTCAGAAATAATATGGCGTGCACCTTCTAAAGCATCATCTTCATTTTCAACAGTATTGCTAAGGTATTTAGATGCCGTAAACTCAATATCATCATTACGTTGCGCCATAATGATTTTTGCCAAAGGCTCTAGTCCGTTTTTACGGGCAACTTCGGCTTTTGTTTTTTTGCTTTTTTTGAAAGGCAAATAAAGATCTTCTAATTCGGTAAGGTCTTCAGCGCGCTCAAATTTTTGTTGTAGTTCCGTTGTAAGTACGCCTTGCTCATCAACCGCCTTTATAATTGCTTTTTTACGTTTTTCTAGCGCTTCAAATTGTTCCTTGAATTGAACAATGGCTCCCACTTGTACTTCATCTAAATTGCCGGTTTTTTCTTTACGGTATCTAGATATAAAAGGTATGGTGCAATCGGCATTTAAAAGCTCAATTGTATTCTGTATTCCTTTTTCGGGCAGTTGGGTGTGTTTAAGTATAAAGGGCAGTAATTGCATGTAAAATCGTTTAGAACTTTTAAAAATACCCATTATTAGGTATTGAAATCAAG
>JAHDDL010000069.1 GCA_020629415.1 Maribacter sp.
GACGCCAGGTTTTCATCCTGGTAACAGGGGTTCGATTCCCCTACGGACTACAAAAATTGAATGGATGAGAATCCGAAAATATTATAACAAATAATAAAATGGCAAATCACAAGTCGGCATTAAAGAGAATTAGAAGAAACGAAGCAGTTCGTTTACGTAACAGATATCAGCATAAAACTACCCGTAATGCTATCAAAAGATTGCGTGCAGAAGAATCTAAGAAAGATGCAGAGGCTCTTTTTCCAAGTGTTGTTAGTATGATCGATCGTTTAGCTAAGCGTAACATTATACATGATAACAAAGCTGCCAACTTAAAAAGTAAATTGGCAAAGCACGTTGCTGCATTGTAAATTTCTGCTATTATAATATTTTAAAGCCTTCCAATTTGGAAGGCTTTTTTTGTTTGTAACAGTTTCTGCATAGATGTTGAAGACTTAACTAATTATTGGTCTATTTAAACGAGCGTTTGCTGCTGCTCAAGAAACCAATAGTTAGCACACTGTACATTAATACAATTAGAATGTTTAATACCAATCTTAAATTATAATATTCCCACAAATTATATTGGGTATATCCTATAATCAATAAAAAGGGCGATGTAGAATAAAATATGATCAACGAACTATTTATCCAAAATACGAGATTATAGCGATTGATGATTTTTGCTCCTGCGTCGTATTTTTCTTTGAAATTAATGAATATGCAATATAGTAATGTTAAAGAGGCAATGGTGTATGCATAAAATAGGGTAATGTCCATAGGGTTTTGAAAAAAACAACTAATAATATAGCTAGACATGGCTATTATTGACGCCCATAAAATTCTATTTCTATTTATTTTATTCGATGAAAGTTTCCAATAGGCGTAATAGAAATAGGGGAAAAATACAAGGTCATACAAATTGTAGATGATTTCATTGTACTGGCTATCTTTTAAATCGTTGAAAAAGGTATAATCAGGAAAATACTTAATCATATAACCCAATAATTCATTACAAAAAGTATAGGCAATTATGATCGGAAGATATCTAAAAACGGTATCAAAAAACTTTCTATACGTTTTAATAGATGCTATTAATGCAATGCCGTAAATAATTACAAAGTAACTTCTACTGAAAAAATCCAATATCATTTGGGGCATATTTTAAAAATCTGTCCGAGGTGGTGGTCCGCCATTTCCGCGGTTTAATGCAAGACTGGTTCCTCTGGTTTGTAAGCTTGAATTTAAAGTGAATGTTGGTATTATGCTGGCATATGATTTTTCAGTTTTATCATGTCTGTAATTACCTATGCCGTTAATTTGATTCATTGTTAAGTCACGTATCAATTCGGCTTTTCCATTTTCTCCAATATAAAAGGCGTAATCTTCTCCTTTTTTATTTATTGTGGGAACTATAAATATAGAGTTCTGTCTTGGGTGTACAAATGGTTTACCGTCAGGGAAATTTCCTTTGGTAGGGTAGTTTGCAAAATACAGGCGTAATTTAGTTACTTTTTCTACACCTGCATTTTTAGCTTCTTGGTCAACATAGGCTATATAGTCTTTTATAGTTTGGTAATCAAAATCTACAAATCTACCTACTTGAAATTCTTTTTCTGGGGCACGTACCTTTTGTTCATATTGTTCAATTATATCAGCTCTGTGCTCTGTATAATTATTATATAACGTACTTGCTTCTTTTATAGAAATAATGCCTTCTGGAGCACTTACTGTAGCTATAGGGTGTGGTTGCTCAATATCCTTTTTCTCTTCTTTCTTGCAGTTAATAAAGGCTATAAGAATACTTGAGTATAAAATTTTACTGATTAGGGTGTGTGGTCTTTTCATTTTCTGAGAATTAAAAGGATTAATTAGAAAACTAGTAAAAGACTGGGGAGAGTTCTTTTCTTGAGTAATAAAGATATTAAAAATAAATTTGAGACAATGTAAAACATTGCATGTCAGTAAGAAAAGTGTATGAATGAAAAAATCCCAATTTCTTTAGAAATCGGGATTTTTTATCATATTAGAAAAAGTTCTATTGATTCATCGTCATCAAGAACTCTTCGTTATTCTTAGTTTGTTTAAAGCGTTGCTCTATAAACTCCATAGCTTCTACAGGGTTCATATCCGCAAGGTACTTACGCATGATCCACATACGTTGTAGTGTGTTTTCGTCTAACAACATGTCATCTCTACGTGTACTCGAAGAAGTAAGGTCAATTGCAGGGAAAATTCTTCTGTTGGCAATCTTACGATCTAATTGAAGTTCCATGTTACCTGTACCTTTGAATTCTTCAAAGATAACTTCATCCATTTTAGATCCTGTCTCTGTTAATGCCGTGGCAATAATAGATAATGATCCGCCGCCTTCTATATTACGGGCAGCACCAAAAAATCTTTTTGGCTTGTGTAATGCGTTGGCATCAACACCACCACTCAATACTTTACCAGAAGCTGGTTGTACGGTGTTATATGCTCTTGCCAATCGTGTTATAGAATCTAAAAGAATTACAACGTCATGTCCGCATTCTACTAAACGCTTCGCTTTTTCTAAAACAATGTTCGCTACACGTACATGCTCTGTTGGTTCTTTGTCGAACGTAGAAGCAACTACTTCGCCACGTACGTTACGTTGCATATCGGTTACCTCTTCTGGTCTTTCATCTATTAATAAGATAATTTGATATACTTCTGGATGATTTGCGGCAATACCGTTCGCAATATCTTTCAATAGCATGGTTTTACCGGACTTTGGTTGCGACACGATCATACCTCTTTGTCCTTTACCGATAGGGGAGAACAAATCGATAATACGGGTAGATATGGTACTTTGGCGTTCTGCCAAATTGAATTTTTCTTGTGGGAATAACGGAGTCAAATGTTCAAATGACACACGATCACGAACAATCTGTGGGTCTATACCGTTAATTTTATTCACCTTAATAAGAGGGAAATACTTTTCACCTTCTTTTGGTGGTCTTACATTGCCCAGTACGGTATCGCCAGTTTTTAAGCCGAAAAGACGAATTTGCGATTGAGAAACGTAGATATCATCTGGTGATGATAAATAATTATAATCAGAAGAACGTAAAAAACCATATCCGTCTTGCATGATATCCAATACTCCTTCACTGGCAATAATGGAGTCAAACTCATACTCAGGTTCCTTGTACCTATTTTTTAAGTCCTTGTCAAAATTACTTTTGTCGTGACTGTGTCTAGGGTTAGGTTTTTTATTGTGATTGTTATTCTGGTTAGAATTCTTTTTGTTAGGCTGGTTTGCAGCTTTCGGTCTAGGTCTAGGTCTTTTTTGTTCTACAGGTTCCTTAGATACACTTTCTGTATTATTCTCTTTCTTAACCGGGGTAACTTTCTCAGGAGTAGTTTTATCTTGAGTTGGTTTTGCAGGTACCTTAGATTCCGTACTGGTATTTTTGGCAACACGTGATCTAGGCCTTGGCTTCGGTTTTGGTTTTGCCTCTGCAGGTTTGCTGGTCTCCTCTGTTGCGGCAGGAACTATAGCTGCGGCAACTTTCGGATTTGCAGCTTGCACGTCCAAAATTTGATAAACTAAATCTAGTTTTTTTAAGGTTTTGAATTTAGGAACCTTTAGTCCCTTAGCAATTTCCTGAAGCTCAGGTAGCTTTTTTGATTTTAAATCTGAAATCTCAAACATTAAGTAGTAGAATAAATTATATGTAGTTTGTATTGTAAGAAGTAACTGTTTTAATTGGATAATCTCAAGGAGATGTTTTCCTTACTGGTAGGCGTTATGACGTGATAACGTAGCAATATTACAAATTATTTTGAATAAAAGGGTTATATTTTTTGAAAAGACATGTATTTTTGCAGTGTAAACTGGTAATTGATATATGATTCAAAGAATACAAAGCATTTATTTGTTAGTCGTAGCAATACTTACGGGTGTTCTACCGTTCTTCTTTAACCTATGGATAGATATTGATGGTGTTGAAGTATTTGCAAATAATGAAATGCTTATATCTATTGCCTTTTATGCAAGTACTGTTCTTGCCGTTTGGGCCATAGTACAATTTAAGAATAGAAAATCTCAGTTTGTTATAAACAGACTGAACATGATATTGAACCTTATTTTATTAGGATTTTTTGTTTATCGATCACTAAACTTATCCGGAGAGACTTCGGTCTCTGAGAAGGGTATTGGGATGCTGATTCCAGTATTTTCTATCATTTTTTTGTTTCTAGCAAATAGAGCTATAAAAAAGGATGAAGATCTTGTAAAATCTGTTGATCGCTTACGTTAAACCTATAATCTTAGTAGTATTAGTGCGTTAAAACCCGGGGTAGTTTCCGGGTTTTTTTATGCCCTTTTCCTTCTTTATACAATAGCCCCCTCTTTATATATCACAAAATTATTGCAGCTTTTCTCTCTAATGTGATAAACTGTTTACGTTTTCTTGAATTCTTCGTGATACCCCAATTTTATGTTTGTACCCAAGAAACAGCAAGGCAAACGATAGTCGTTGGTTACCTGTTTTAAAGCTAAACATTTTAAAAATTAAAATTATGAAAAACAGAAAATTTACTCTTGTAGTACTAGCTAGTGTTATGACAACTTTCTTTGTTAGTTGTTCAGATGATGATGGGGAGGTGGTAACTGTTACCGAAACGGAAACTGTAGAGGTAGATTCGTCATTGCCGGTGGGTGATTTAATGGTTAACCTAAGCGGTAATCTAGTTGCTGAAAGCGGTACGCCTACACAAGGGTTGGTTGAATTAGGTGTTGATGCGGACGATACAAACTTTGTTCGTTTTGCAGATGACTTTACTACTGAATTAGGAACTGGTACCGTTGGAATCTTTTTGTCTACTTCTGAAGTTTTTACGGCTGATCCGGCAAACGGAAATCCAGATTTAATGTTAATAGGTAACGTGGCTGACAACGGTGAAATGTTCATTAAACTAGATGCTGCACCAGATGCTAAATACACACACATTATTCTTTGGTGTGCTACTGCAAACATACCATTTGGTAATGTTGCTTTGAACTAATAAACTATTTGCAGCCTTTGGGAATAGAGACACATGGTTCTGTTTTTCTATGTTTCCCAAAGGCTTTTTATTAAGGTTATATCTCTATAACTTAAAATCAAAGAATTATGAAAAATTTAAAAAGCATCATAGTCATATGCTGTTGCCTATTTACTTATTACACCCAGGCACAAAGTGGATGGACGAGAGAAGCAAAAACATTTTATGTTCAAGCATCTGCAGCACATTTATCTTCTAATAACTATTATACTACAGAAGGAAGATTAGCCAATGAGGGAAGTACTTTTAATACCAGCGCATTCTTAATTTATGGTGAATATGGAATAACCGATAGGATTACGGCAATTCTTGATTTGCCCCTGGTGCGTTTAAATAGTTTTAGTACTACCGAAACTGTTGGCGGAGTTGGGAATATTCAATTAGGCGTAAAATATAAACTTTTAAAAACCTTCCCGTTATCGTTACAAGTTGCCTTAGATATACCCACCAATGATGGCAGTAATTTTGCGCAATCAAAAAATGCCAATGCCTTTGGTCAATTTGATGAAATAAATCTTCCGGTCTCTGATGGCGAGTTTAATGTTTGGACAACGCTTGCGGCATCTCATGGTTTTAGTAATGGCAAAACTTACGCTTCTGCTTTCTCTAGTGTTAATTTTAGAACAGAGGGTTTTAGCAACCAGTTACAAGCAGGGGTAGAATTAGGACATTTGTTTTTTAATAGACTATATGTAATAGGAAAATTGAAAATTCAAGAGCGGTTATCTTCTGAAAATAACGTACAAAGTGGTTCGTTCTTGTTTGGTGAAGGTACTACGTTCACCAATTACGGTGTTACTTCAATGTATAAGGTTACCGATCATTTCAACGTGGTAGCCCAATATTCGGATTATGCCGGTTTTTTGGTGGAGCGTAAGAATATTTATGATGGTGGTACATTTTCTTTAGGCGTTTCGTTTGAATATTAATTAGTGAGATACAGGGTTTGTTTAAACATTAAAATCCTGTATTTTATCTTTTGCCCAATTCTATTACCTCAAGGTCTTTAATATTATCACCTTCTATGACAAAACGCAACATAGTACGTACTTGGTGAAAACCATGTTTACCACATGCTCCCGGGTTCATGTGTAAAACGCCTAATTTTTTATCCATCATTACTTTTAATATGTGCGAGTGTCCGCAAATGAACAATTTTGGCGGATTCTCTTTTATAATGTCTCTTGTTCTAATGTTATATTTAGGAGGGTAACCACCAATATGGGTGATTAGTACATCTACACCTTCACAGAAAAATCTATTGTTTTCCGGGAATTCTTTTTGAATGATATGATCGTCAATATTACCGTAAACACCTTTCAAGGGTTTTAATTTTGCAATGGCATCAGTAACTTTTAATGAACCAATATCGCCGGCATGCCATACTTCATCTGCCCATTTCACGTGTTTTAATATAGCATCGTCTATATGTGAATGTGTATCGGAAAGTAATAGGATTTTGGTCATTTTTAATTTTGGTTATGCGGATAAGAAGATTGAGTTTGATGGTTGCTTACGTATTTAAAACGGTAATTCTAATGTTTAGAATTACAGCTTAATCCATTCAATGTTAAAACCTATCCTTTTTAATACCTTTGTGAGATACAAAACTAGTACATCCTTTTGAGATTCTTCATTCAATTTTCATACTTCGGTAAAGCTTATCATGGCTGGCAGTACCAACCAAATGCCATTACGGTACAAGAAGTGCTAGAAAACGGTATGTCTAAACTTTTAAATTCTAAGGTTTCACTTATGGGTGCCGGTCGTACAGATACCGGTGTTCACGCTAAAGAAATGTATGCCCATTTTGATGTTGATGCTATTGATAATATTGAAGAATACGTTTTTCGATTAAATTCTTTCTTGCCCAATGATATTGCGGTAAATAGCATATTTGAAACAAAAGAAGATGCCCATGCCCGTTTCCATGCTACTGCTAGAACTTATGAATATCATATTGATAAAAATAAAAATCCTTTTGCTACAGAACTTGCCCATTATGTAAAAAAAGAGCTGGATATAGAAAAAATGAACCATGCCGCTACATTATTGCTGGGAAGAAAAGATTTTGAATGTTTTTCAAAATCCAATACGGATGTTTTTACCAATATTTGTGATTTAAGAGAAGCACATTGGCAGCTAGAAAATGACAAACTTATTTTTACGATCACTGCGGATAGGTTTCTAAGAAATATGGTCAGAGCTATAGTTGGCACCTTAATTAATGTGGGTTTGGGTAAATATCCGGCAGACTATGTTAATACCATATTAAAAAGTAAGGATAGAACAAAAGCAGGTGTTTCCGTTCCTGCAAAAGGACTATATTTGACCTCTATTGTTTACCCCAATACTATTTTAAAGAATGGATAAGGATTCTGGCAAAGCATTTGACACACGTCTTTTTAAACGCCTACTCGCCTACACAAAACCGTATAAAATTACTTTCTACGGCGTTGCATTGGCTGCAATTCTATTATCCGGTTTTGCCATTCTTACGCCTTTGATCGTAAAAGAAATTATAGATACCGCTATTAAAGGCAACAATGATGAGATGTTGCTTTACTTAACTATTGCTATGTTGGTAGTGTTATTGGGGCAAGTAATTTGTCAATTGGCATTTAACTACTATGCCAACTGGCTTGGAGAATCCGTGATTAGAGATGTTCGCATCAACCTGTTCAAAAAGATGCTTTCCTTCAAGATGACCTATTTTGATAATTCATCATTGGGCGTATTGGTGACCAGAGCGGTGGCCGATATGCAAAGGATCGGAGAGATTTTTAGTCAAGGATTTTTTGTTATTGTTGCAGATTTGTTGAAAATGGTCGTTGCTGCCGTAGTAATGCTTTTTATTAATTGGAAACTCTCGTTAATAGTCTTTGCCTTGTTGCCCGTTATCGTATATGCTACAAGATGGTTTCAAAAAGCCATGAAAGTTGCTTTTACGGAGGTTAGGGCAGAGGTCTCCAACCTTAATTCATTTGTTCAAGAGCGTATAACGGGTATGAAGATAGTGCAGTTGTTTACCCGTGAAAAAATTGAGAGTGACAAGTTTAGGGAAATCAATGAAAAGCATAAAAAAGCATGGTTGAAAACAGTATGGTATAATTCTATTTTCTTCCCAATCGCTGAAATTGTTTCCTCTATTACCGTAGGATTGATCGTTTGGTATGGCGGATTGCAAAATGTAGCTAATATTTCTACGGATATAGCAGGTACTGTATTTGCCTTCATTATGTTAATAGACTTGTTGTTTAGGCCACTTCGTCAAATAGCAGATAAATTCAACACGCTACAAATGGGGATGGTTGCCGCCAATAGGGTATTTAAAATTTTAGATACCGATAGCCACATTCAAGATGTGGGTTCTTATCAAAAACAAATTGTCAATGGCGATATTAAATTTGATGATGTTCATTTTGGATATTTAGAAAATGAAGAGGTCTTACACGGTATTTCTTTTGATGTGAAAGCGGGGGAAACCGTTGCTATAGTTGGCGCTACAGGTGCCGGAAAAAGTACCATTATTAATCTATTAAATAGATTTTATGAAATTAACAGCGGGTCTATATTAGTTGATGGGGTAGATATTAAAGATTACGATCTAGCATCTCTGCGTTCTCATATTGCCGTAGTACTGCAAGATGTCTTTTTGTTTGCCGATACTATCGCCAATAATATTTCTTTAAAAGATCCAAGTATCACAGTTGAAAATATAGAGAATGCGGCCAAGGCTATAGGTGTAGATGAGTTTATTTCTAGTCTGCCAGGTGGTTATCATTATAATGTAAAAGAAAGAGGTACCATGCTTTCTAGCGGTCAACGACAATTAATTGCTTTTTTAAGAGCCTATGTTAGCAACCCTAGTATTTTAATTT
>JAHDDL010000070.1 GCA_020629415.1 Maribacter sp.
TGCTCTTCATCAAAACTAACCGATGAAGCGCCTGCTTCCAACTCATAAATTTTACTGTGAAGTTTTACAAATTTAGAACCGTTCTTTTCAACAATTACTTGCCCGTTATCATCATGGTGAAATTCTGAGGACATAAAAGTCACTAATCCATTGCTTGACCAAAGAATAACCGGAAGCGGAAAACCAACATGTTTTCTTTCACCTGAATCACTAGTATATGAGAACAAATGAAAATCGTGAGAATCTTTAAGGTGATGTAAAATATAGGCGTCAACCTGTTCCTTACCACTTACCGCTCCTTCTGGCTCAGTATCAGATATAGCAAAACTTTGCAATGAAAAACAAAGTATTAGAAGTTGTAATAAGGTTTTAATCGTATTTGAAACTTGCATCATTAGTTCTTTATCAAAAAATTTAGCTCCTAGAAATTTTGCGCAAAAGTAGTTAATTATTGCATAAACTACCCAATTTTAAAGCTTTAAAATTTAGAGTCTTTTTTTGCGCATAATTTTCGAAATAAAAAACACTTCTAGAAACAAAAAAATAATCACCGGTATAAGTAGCGCACCTCTATATATTTGAGGCATAATCAGTTCTCCTAAAAGGTAAGGATAGAATAGTGCCGCAAAAATTGTAATCTTAAAAACAAGTACACCCATATAGATAAAACCTAATTGTTCAAAAAAGGAATTGTTTTTAGAGGCAATTAAGAAAATGATGACCAGTGTAAGGGAAAACAAAAAATGAAATGTATAGGCCTTGATCAATAGCGGACCTAAATAGGTTGGCGGATCTAATAAGGCAAGATTTTGTAGAAAATAAGAAGTCGCGCCCACAACAGTGAACACGACTATATATAAAGTGATATTTTTTAGCAACGTTTATTTATTTAGCGCCATAACTTTTTTTATGACTAAATAGATAGACAAAAATACAGCAAGTAATGTAAATGTATCCTCTAAAAACGTTTTTTCAAATTTTTGATCTGACCACTCTCCTAAAAGATTGCCCAAGTATATAGTGACACCCATTTGTATGGCAACACCAGATAAGCTTGCGGCATTTCTTAAGAGTTCAGAATTATCATTACGTGGCTTTTGCGGCTCCATTATTCGAAGATTTAAAACCTGTACCCGCAGCTTTACCACCACCCATGGTACAAGATGCGTTAAATGTAGCACCCGGCTCAACCGCCAATTTACTTACAGAAACGGTACCTTCTATAACTGCAGATGATTTTAAGGATAATAGATCGGATACTAAAAGTTCTCCATTAAAACTGCCTTCTATATCTGCATTTACACATTCTACTTTTCCATGAATGTAGCCATCTTTACCGATCACCACTTTACCGGAAGTTTTTACATTACCATCTAGCTTACCATCTATACGAAAATCCGCTTCAGATATAATATCTCCTTTAATTTTGGTATTCTTCTCTATTCTATTAGGCTGGCCTCCTACTTCATTCATAGCTCTAGGTTTTTGTTTGTCTGAAAACATTGTTCACGGTTTTGGGGTTAAAAGCGTACTTTTATATTCGTTTAAATTTTTATGAACTTGTACAATCTTATAGTTCTCTGATAAAACTACAAAATTCTCATCAGCCACACGGTAATCCTTATTATTTTTTAGCAGCTCGGCATACCCAAGGGCAAAATCTTTAGATTTAAATCCGTGTACCACTACAAATTGATCTTCTAGGTTATAAACATCCCTAGAAACAATATTTTTATATTTCAAGTCTATAATAGATTGCTCTAACAATTCCATCAATTTTATAGCTTGTTCCGTTTTACTTCTTTTAAACGGAAAGACTACTTTCCAGTTCGATGTTCCTTTAGAATCTGTCTCTGGTGAAAACTCTTTCTGTTCCAACTTCGGTAGTTGCTCTGCAATCATTTGCTCGGCTTTTTTTCCTTCAGGATTATTAGGATACGTCAACGCCACATAATTCAATGCTTCTTTAAAGGGCTTAAAACCTTGCAGCCTACCAATGGCATTTGCCTTCAACATTTCAAACTTTGGAACAATTGGATCACCGGTAAATCTATTGATATTTTCTTCTGCGCCGGTAATTACCTGTAAGTACTGCTGTTCATTATATTGTTTAAATAAACTTTCATAGCGTTTCTCTGGACTATCTGAACTATCTGCAAGAACCGCTTGAGGGTTTAACAGTATTTCAGCGTATCTAGAATCTGAATGATTGGCAATAATATCTGCCTTCATCGTCTCTTTCAAAGGACTATCTACTTCTTCGTATATTTTATAAAGATTATATTTTGAAGGAAGAATTAAACGCTCTTCTGCATTGCTTGCCAATACGTTTTCTAATTTGGCAGCAGCCAAAAGATTCTCATTGAACTTCTCCTTATATATTAACCCCAATTGATAATTGGCAAAATTACGTTCTGTCTTTAAGCTATCAATAATAGCAACATCTGTAGGTAAACGATCCATGTAATAGTCTAACGAGAATTTCTCATCCTCACTAACCACACTTAAACTATCGTTAACACCGGATGCATTCTGTAGTGCGATATTCTCACTATTGATAACCGATTTATCAGACCATCGCCAATCATCTGTCAATTCTCTATTGCCCCAACGGTTTTTAAAGTCGTTTTGACCATAGCCCAAACTTGTAATGTTATAGAAATAGAATTTACCTTTATTTTCTTTACCACCTTTACTATTTGCAAATGCCGCAAAACCATCTGTAATCCTATCCTTCTCTTTTTTCTGCGCAGCTTCCTTAGCTTTTTGCAGTTCTTCAATATGTTTGCCAAAATATGCCAATTGCTCATCTTTTGGCATTTGGTAAATTGTGATTACACTATCAGAATATTGTACAATATCCTCATACTTAATAACGTCTTCAAGGTTATCCTTTTTTTTCTTGATTGCCCTAAATTTCTTGGTATTTTCGTCAAGGTTGGTCAATACACTATCATAATAGGCACCTGCGGGCTTATAGATACTTTCATCAAAATTATATTCTGCTAAATTCTCATAGTTGAGCGCATTCAATTTTGGCTTGTTCTGCGATGCTCTGAGCGATTTGTTGAAATACAATATTGCCAAGCTATCGGATTCTTGTTCTAAGTGAAACTCTGCCAATTGCCTATAAATGCCATCTAAGTAAGGTCTGTTCTCCCTATTTAGCTCCATCTTGGTTAAATATTCCAAGATTTCTTCTTTATTCTCACCAGTGACCTGGGTATTCTTTAATTTTTCGATTTTGGCGTTGATCATATAAATCCTAGGGGACTTTCTATTCAACTCGATCACCTTATCAAAAGCATAATTGGCACTGTCCTTATAACCCAGTTGATTGTACAACTGACCAATAATATAATAATACCTTCCTTTTTCAGGATTCTTTTTTGTGTAATGCGATGCAATTTTTAGGTTTTGAACCGCAGTATCCGGAGCATTAAGATTTATATAGGCTTGAGCCAACATTGCCCTTGCATCTGCATACTCTTGATCTTTTAAACGCTCATATTTCATTAAGCGTTTTAAATTTTTTATCGCTAAATCATCATTCTCTAACCTAATATTTACCTTTTCTCTCCAGATACTTGCTTCATTAAGCTTATCACTTTCTGAATATTTATTGAGAATGTAATTGAAGGATTCCAATGCAGGAATGTAGCGTTCATCAAAATAACGAGCTTTACCTAACAATAGAAAAGCCTCATCTATTTGAGGGTTGCGTTCTTCATCCTTAATATCCATACTATGCTTTTGAATAGCTTTTGTAGCTTTTTCTTCTGCAATAAGAAAATTAGGATTGTTGTCTTCTGAATCTAGTTTTATTTCGCCACTAACTTCTAAACGTTCTATGGGCAACACTTCAAAATAATCATCTTGATAAGTATCGTTCAACGTTTCTCGCCCTTGTTCAAAAGCAATGTTACCATTATACAAGGTGTTGTATTTGGTATTGAGCGCGTGCCAATTTCGGTTTACGAACTTGTCTTTCTTAACGGAACATGCATTAAAAAGCATACTCGTTAAAACACCGGATAAAATAAGTTTGTTTCTAAGATTCAAAATAGATAATCTACGTATGTATGTTTAACTTAAAAACAACCAGATTATTATACCGTTTATCGGTAAACTGCATATTTATTTTTATGCCATACCACCATTTATGAACCGCTATACCAAATTTTTACCGACCATATAGTTTGTTTTATATTAAAATGATCACGAGCTTTTGAGTTTACTGCAGATAATCTGATCCAATGCAACTTCATCGGATTTTATCTTACTTGGATTAAAACTTAGAAAAGAAAAACCGACCTAGTGGTTGGTTTTAAGTTTTTACACTAACTGTAGTACGTCTTATTGAAAACCAGTTAAATTTTACCATATGCAGTTCTTAACTGCGCTCTAAGTGGACATATATTTTTAAATTAT
Organism: Maribacter sp.; assembly: GCA_020629415.1. GTDB lineage: Bacteria > Bacteroidota > Bacteroidia > Flavobacteriales > Flavobacteriaceae > Maribacter > Maribacter huludaoensis. The sequence continues at coordinate 4,432 of JAHDDL010000070.1, forward strand.
TCCACAACTACCTCAGCCTTTTCAGACCCAAAGAAAACTTCTAATTCTTTTAAAGTCTCGGCAGATGTTTCAATGTCTTTGACCACCTCACCTTTGTTAAGTACAACAATACGCTCACATACTTCGGTTACATGAATTAGATCATGACTAGAAACCAATACCGTTACATCTTGCTGTGCAGCCAGATCTTTAATAATCTGCTTAAGGCGAATCTGCGTTGTTGGATCTAAATTGGCAAAAGGTTCATCTAGAATCACCACTTTGGGATTTCCAATAAATGAAGCTACAATACCGGCTTTCTTCTGGTTTCCCTTAGATAAATCTCTCAAGTATTTCTTTTGACCTAATATTTCGCCATGAAAAAAGTCCTGATATTGTGCCAAGAGTGCATCTACATCGGCTTTATTTTGACCACGTAGGTCCCCTATGAAATAAAAATACTCTTCTGGAGTCAAATACCCGATCAAAAATGTTTCATCAATAAAAGATGATGTAAATGGCTTCCAATTTTCACTGGTATTTACTTGTACCTCGTTATTAATAATATGACCGGTAGTTGGTTGTATTAGGTCTAGCAACAAACTAAAAAGGGTTGTTTTACCTGCACCGTTATTACCTACCAATCCAAAACTTTGTCCTGTTGGTATTTCTAGGTTCTCTATATTCAATACTTGTTGTGAACCATATATTTTTGATAAATTTTCTATTGTAATCATTATCGTGTTATTTACTTTGGCTACGCTCAGCAACCGTTTTTTTCGTTATTGGTTAAAAGAAATAAATCCAAATTATCTGTCTGAATAGCTTATTATCAACTAGCCGACATTTAATGTACTTATTCCTGCAACTTTATATTCCTTACTGAATTCTTTAAGCTTTCCTAAATAAGCTTTTTTCTTTGTACTTATTACTTAATACTCGGTACTTATCAATCAACTCGCCTTTTCTTTAAAACCTGCAATCATTCCATATTTCTTTTTCTTGTATTGCTCGGTAATTAAATCTAATAAGTAATTCTTCATGGCAAAACCGATGATGCCTAGAACAGATAATACTCCTACTGCCACTTCTAAATTAAAGATGTAGTAAAAGATGGAGAATATAATGATCGGTACAATTAATACTGGAAGCATAACCAAAAACTGGGTAGCACTTGCACCCTGCATATTACCAAACGGACTCTGATCTAACTCAATCCTTTTCTTATTAAATGAACCAAAATATAATATGACGGGTATGTTTACACCCAAGTTGTATATGGCACATCCAAAATTAATTGCCAAGGCATCCCAACCAAAGTAAACGTAAGGTATCGTCAATAAAAACATAGCTACTATGCTCACTGTAATTAGTGAAACCTTTGACTCCAGATACTTTCGCATAGGTATATTCTGGGACATCATCATACTATAGTAACTACTATCCCAAGCCGGAATAAACTGACCGAAATTACTTAAGAAAATACCTGTCATAAATATACCTACAAAGGCTTTCATTGGCATCATACTACTATATATCTCCTGGGTATAGAATACCAGACCGTAAAAGACAAAGAATAGCGAAATATACACTTGTGACTTGGTTCTTTTATTTCTCCAAATCATTTTAAGATCTAACTGAAGAAAAGAGCCCATTTCGCCAAAGCGTTTGGTCCAAGCTAAATCTGAGGTATTTGCCTGTACAGATTTTGCTTTGAGCTTTGCATCTAGGTAAATTTTATCTTTTAAGTATTTATAATTTACATAGTACATAGCCATTGCAAACGCAATAGGAATCAAAACCGTAATTGGATATGCGTAAAGTGCATGAAAAACAGGAGCAAAAAACTCTTTTATAGAGAACACTCCAAAATAGTCCAATCCGTAACCTAAGACAAGAATACTACCTATTCCAATTAGGACCTTATCATTCTTATTTACTAACAAGTTTACGTAATTTATACTCAGAACAATACCTATAATACCCACTATCCAAAGTAAAACATTGAGTACAGGGTAGCCATTAAATAGTAACACTATTGCAAACGGAACTATAAAAAATAGCGTCAATAAATTATATATAGATGCCGCAGATCTACCTAATATATAATGTGCAATGGTGCTTTTCTTAACCGGTGTGGTCAAGAATGGTTTTATATCCATTACCGGTAATTTCTGCATAAAGTACCTTAAGAATAATTCCATTAAAATCCAGTAAATGAAATACTGGCTTATAGTCCACATAGGGCTTTGATCTGGGAATATTTCTTTTAAAAGAAAGTACATTCCACCACCGGCAACAGCGAGTGAAAGTAGCATGTAAACTCCGAAAAATCCCATTACTATTTTTATTCCTAGACTTTTACCAAGATTAGAGGATCTAAAAAAAGATTTCCATTGTAAGGAAGAAAATCGTTTAAACATTCGGTTGGTTTTAGTATTCTAAATATAAGTAAGAATAATCTTGAGTTTGTTACAAGATGTTTTACATATATTCTTAAACTATTTAAATTCCATAAGAAATATTGTCTTTTTATTATAAAATTAGATAGAAATACTTAATAGTAATGTACTACATCTTATGCCGATGAAATTTTAGAGCTACCTAAATGCATGATGGATTTATCTATAAATCTGCAATTTTAAGATGGCTAAATTTTTCTAATACTCTTAAATGTTCCTTATAAATAAAGAAATAAATAGGAGAAAAAAATAGCATTGCATTGTAAATCAAAAACGAAATATATGTAAAATTTCCATTCTTAAATAGACCAAGTATATCTAAAAAAAGAGGATTATATATCAAGTAAAAAAAAGCAAATCCCACAGCTTGAGTTTTGTATAAAAAACTAAATGAGGATTTAATTTGCGTTTTTTTTATTGCGAAATGGATAATAACAATAACGGATAATGTTATGGTGAAAACACATCCATATAAATATCTTAAAAACTCAAAAACAATATTTGAATTTAAGTCCTTTAGAATAAAACCAAAAAATATTGTAAAGAATAAGGCTACTACAGAAGTATATAAATAAAAAAACTTAAGTTTTCTTGCACATTTATCAATCAACATTTTTGGTCCAGAGTATAAAAAACCGATGATTGGATTAGTACTATTTGAAAGTTCTCTTTCCCAAATTAGAGCCTCAGCGTTAAAAGCATCAGAAAAAGTATCGCCATATGTTTCAATTCTTTTTTCAATTGAATTAGCCATATGATCTAAAATCTCCATTTTTATATCAATTTGAACCAATTCTTTTTTACATAAGTAACTACTAATAAAGTCCAATTGTTCTTGTGCTAACTTCATAAAAATTATTTAATACTCCATTTAGGGTTGACCAATTGTTCCATATTTCTAATGAACTCTTCAAGTTCTGCTAATCGATTGGTCTTTTCTCTAACACCTTGCTCCGTAAGTTTGTAATACTTGCGCAACCTATTATCAACCTTTTTAACCTCAACATCTAATAAACCTTCTGCTTCTAATTTGTGCAGTGCAGGATAAAGAGCACCTTCGGTAATTTTTAATTCCCCTTTTGTTATCTCTTTTACCTTTTGGGTAATTTCGTAACCATACATTTTTTCGCCTTCATCTAATAATTTAAGAATGATGGTATTTAAACTGCCTTTATATAATTTGGAATTTGCCATTGTTGTTTAAACTAAAGCAGAAATATACATAATATTCTTATGCATAAGAATATTATGTATAAATATTCTATTTTTTTTTAGAAAAAAGTATCTTTCTTACCCGTCAAAAAAATCCTTTCTAAGGTATTTGAAGTTTCTAAAAGTGCTTTATCTAAAAAAGAAATTGCTAGTTCTTTATCCCGCTACCTTCAGTTTGGAACTACTGACCTCCACTGTATGCTATTAGTTAGTTAACGCTAGAATGGGTCCAGTGTGGAAATTGTATTTTATTGATATTGTATACTTGTACTTAATTGGTACGGCACTCCTCACAGACGAGCGCTTGCAAAATAAAACCAATTATATAATCTAAAAAGTTAAACAAAAATTAACAAAACCTACTTTTTTGACAAATGTCATATGATATCGGCAAAGCATGCTTAATTTTGTAAATCGATTTAAAGAAATGAACATATGTCGCAATTTCACCCATTAACGGTAAAACATATCAAGAAATTAACGCCAACCTCTGTTGCCGTTACATTTTCAATTCCTAAAGAATTGGCACAGACTTTCACCTTTACGGCGGGTCAGTATATCACCATAAAAAAAGAAATAAAGGGCAAAGAACTTAGAAGAGCATACTCCATTAGTTCATCTCCTGAAAAAGATGGCATCACAATTGGGATCAAAAAAGTGGACAATGGCGGATTCTCCAATTACGCCAACTCACAATTAAAGGTAGGCGATACTTTAGAGGTTATGGA
>JAHDDL010000031.1 GCA_020629415.1 Maribacter sp.
AACTGAATGGAATCTTGATCCGCCAAATTGAACAGTATGGGCGTGCCCACACCAGAATCTAATACAAAAGATAATTCAGTTCCGTTCACCTCTACAGGAACAATCATAAGATTATTAATGAGCTGAAATTTTACTTTTTGAAACTTCTTGCCCTTTGGCAATTGGTATGTTTGTGCATTTACAGATAAACCTGCACAACCGGCAAAGAGAATCAAAAAAAGGATATATCTACGTAACATAATCTATATGAATTAGTTAAGCCTTTTTAAGATACGTAAATTTTTAATATGATCGCTATATTTAACAGCACACAGAAGTTTAAATAAAATACAATTTTATTGTAAGTACCATTATCATTTATCACTTTTGCGTAAAATATAATTACATGCCATCTGTCTCAAACAAAGGGCTTACCATGCCCCAATCACCCATTAGAAAACTAGTTCCTTTCGCAGAAGGTGCTAAAAAGAAGGGGATTAAAGTCATTCATTTAAATATTGGACAACCGGACATAAAGACTCCTCAACAAGCATTAGATGCCGTAAAGAACAACAACATTAATGTTTTGGAATATAGCCGTACTGAAGGTTCTGAAGAATTTAGAAGCAAAATTGCCCAGTATTACATTAAAAATGATATTCCGGTAAATGCCAATGAAATTATAGTGACCACTGGTGGATCTGAAGCTTTGTCCTTTGCCATGAATACTATTGCAGATACTGACGATGAAATTATAATTCCAGAACCTTTTTATGCAAATTACAATGGTTTTGCAACCGCCTGTGGCGTAACTGTGGTTCCTGTCGTTTCTAAGCTTGAAGATAATTTTGCCCTTCCTCCAATTGAGGAGTTCGAGAAATTGATTACCTCAAGAACCAAGGCTATTTTAATTTGCAACCCAGGTAACCCTACGGGATATCTATATAGCAAAGAGGAAATACAAAAATTAGCTACACTGGCTAAAAAGCATAATATATTCTTGGTTGCCGATGAAGTATACCGAGAGTTTACATATGACAACAAGACACACACTTCTATTTTAAAGGAAAAAGGCTTAGAAGAACACGCCATTGTCATTGATTCCGTATCAAAAAGATATAGTATGTGCGGAGCTAGAATTGGTTATTTAGTTTCTAAAAACACAGACTTTATTGCAACGGCCCTTAAATTTGCACAAGCGCGATTATCACCACCAACCTACGCACAAATTGCTAGCGAGGCAGCTTTGGACACTCCAGATAGTTATTTTACCGATGTTAAAGAAGAATACGTTGCCCGAAGAAATCTTCTTATCACTGAACTTGAAAAAATAAAAGGCATTAAAATTGCCAAACCTCAAGGTGCGTTTTATTGTATTGCCGAATTGCCTATTGAAGATGCCGACCATTTTGCGCAATGGCTGTTAGAAGACTTTAGCTTAAATAACGAAACTGTCATGGTAGCACCTGCAGCTGGCTTTTACGCTACAGAAGGTCTGGGTAAAAAACAAATTAGAATTGCTTACGTTCTGGATAAAGAAAGTCTAAAACGTGCAGTACACATTTTAAGCGAAGCACTTAAAAATTACAAGGGTTAATGATCATTTATGACCACTTTTCTTTAAAGAACTACAATACTTTTGGTATTGATGCCACGGCTAGATACTTTGTAGAAGTAACCACTATTGAAGAATTACAGGATATTTTAGAGAATAACGCGTATCCTAGAAAAATTCTTATTGGTGGTGGTAGTAACATGTTGCTTACAGACTATATTGATGCGCTTTTTATACACGTTAATTTAAAGGGCAAGCAGATAGTTTCACAAGATGACAATAATGTGATCGTCAAAGTAATGGCCGGAGAAAATTGGCACAGCATGGTGATGTGGGCAATTGACCATGATTTTGGCGGATTGGAAAATATGTCCTTAATACCTGGTAATACCGGTACGGCTCCTATCCAGAACATTGGTGCCTATGGGGTAGAATTAAAAGATTGTTTTGTAAGTTGTGAAGCTGTCAGAATAGAAGACCAACAATTGGTAACTCTTTCTAAGGAGGAATGTCAATTTGGCTATAGAGATTCGTTCTTTAAAAATGAAGGCAAAGACAAGTACGTAATTACATCGGTCACTTTCTCCTTTACAAAAAAGAACCATAATATTAATTCTGGTTACGGTGCTATAGAAAATCAATTGCTTAAGAAGTCTATTTCAAACCCTACAATAAAAGATATTTCCAATGCCGTAATAGCAATTCGCCAAAGTAAGTTGCCAGACCCAAAAGAATTAGGAAATAGCGGTAGTTTTTTTAAAAACCCGATTGTCACAAAAGAAATTTTCACCCGGTTCAGCACAACATATCCAGAGGCACCTTTTTACAAAGTATCAGATGACTATTTTAAAATTCCTGCAGGCTGGTTAATAGAACAATGTGGCTTTAAAGGAAAACGTTATGGCGATGCCGGCGTACATAAAAATCAAGCGTTGGTACTGGTCAATTATGATAATGCCACCGGTAAAGACATTCTAGATCTTGCAGCAAGAATTATTGAAGAGGTCAAAAGAAAGTTTGAAATTGAAATAAGTCCAGAGGTTAATCTAATAAAATAACCCCTGTAAAATTTACAGGGGTTATTACCAAACCAAACCAACCAAAAACAAAGTGGGCAGTTACCAGCTGACCACTTATTCAATATATATTTTTAGAAAACGCCACTTTAACAATCAATTTTATAATTTAGCGTTTAAGCATATACGGTTCAATCTTAGCATTTGGATGTCCATCTTAAAAAATATGTGCATCTTTTTAAATTATGAGCACTCTATTAGAAAACCATATTGTTGAATTATTACAAGAGCGAAACGAAAAAGCGATTTCTCTTTTGTACGATAATTATGCCGACACCCTATTAGGTGTTGCCAACAAAGTAGTGCGTGACCCGGATCTGGCACAAGATGTTGTTCAAGAATCTTTTTTAAAAATTTGGAAGAAAGCAGATTCTTACGACCCTAAAAAAGCAAAACTTTTTACTTGGCTTTTTAGAATTACACGTAACACTGCAATCGATAAATTAAGAAGTGTAAACACAAAAAGCGACAAAGAAATCCAAATAGATGTTTCTGACGTATATACTTTAGGTGTTGAAAGCACAAGACCAGAATTAATGGATGTAAAAGAACATCTAGACAAAATTGAAGAAAAATATCAAATTGTACTAGAAGCTCTTTTCTTTCAAGGCATGACCCAACAAGAAGCTAGTGATGAGTTGGATATACCATTGGGAACCATTAAATCTAGATTAAAGATAGGATTGCGCGAATTAGGCAAAATCTATGGTCCTGCCGTAATAGCCATGGTATTAAATATTATATTATGAAAGACAAAATAAGAATTTTCCTTGATTCTGATTTATTAGAAAAGTATCTTTTGGGAACAACTACCGAACTAGAAAGTCTTCAGGTAGAGCGTTACATTGCCATGTACCCAGAAGTAAGGGAAACCTATAGCGAATTACAGAACAATCTTGAAATATTCGCAAAACTTCACGCTATTGAGGCTCCACAAGGTCTGAAGGACAAAATCAATTCAAGAATAAAAGCTGAACGTAAGGGCAGAAAAAGATTTTACAGCTATGCTATTGCCGCTAGTATTACCGCTATCATGTTCATTGGTATCTCTACTTTTTTCTGGAACCAGAACCAGAGTTTACAAGAAGAGAACAGCGTTGTAAGTAATAAAATAAAATTGCTTGAGGAGAACATGAAAGAGCAATTGGAAGATGTTCGCAACCAATTTATTGTTCTTAACAATCCACAGACAAAAAAGTATAACGTAAAAGGTAACCAAAAAGCAAAGGAGCTTAAAGCTGTGGCATACATTAACCCTGTTAAAAAACTATCCTATATTAATGTTAGCAAATTGCCTAATATTCCTGAAAGCCAGTGTTTTCAAATGTGGGCAGAGGTTAATGGCAAAATGATCAATCTTGGCATCATTGAAGAAGCAGGAGACCAGCAAAAGTTATTGGCATTACCATACGCGGAAAATGCCGTTGGTTATATTACCATAGAGCAAAAAGGTGGTAACCAAGCGCCAAATGTAGAAAATATAGTTGCGAATATAGCATACTAAACATTCACATATAAAGTATTCTTAAAGCCCCATTTTTGGGGCTTTATTTTTTATCTTTGCTTAAAATTTAGCATATGAAACTAGTATTACTTACCATTGGGTTGTTAGCATTGGCCTTTGCAGGGATAGCTATTAAAATATGGTCTAAAAAAGACGGGAAGTTCGCAGGTACCTGCGCCAGCCAGAGTCCGTTTCTAAATCAAGATGGGCAAGCTTGTGGTATGTGTGGTAAAATGCCAGATGAACAAGATTGCAAAAAAGATTTAATCACAGAATAAGCACAGCCACTTCTTAAAACAAGGAGTTTACAATATTGGTATTTGAACAACACGGACAAATTAGAAGAAATAATCTTTAAAGCTAAACAAGGCAATCAAATTGCATTTAGCCGTTTATTGGATATGTTTTGGAACGATGTGTATGGGTTTCAATTAAAACGTACCGAAAACGAAAACGATTCAGAAGATATTACCATTCAAACATTCTCAAAGGCATTTGACAAGATACATACGTATAATGAATCTTATGTGTTTAAAACTTGGTTGATAGCCATTTCCAAAAACATTCATATAGATTTAGTTAGAAAACGCAAAAAAAACGTATTGGACTCTAGAAGTAATTCTGACGCAATAACCAGCGCTTTAGACGCTTCTCCTTCAATGGAAGACCAATTGATTCAAGAACAGAATCTTGCAGATTTACTTAGGGATATTAAAAAGCTTAAGCCCCACTACCAAGAGGTCATCAATCTTAGGTATTTTAACGAGTTGAGTTATGCCGACATTGCCACTCAGTTGAACGAACCCATAAACAGTGTTAAAGTAAAACTTTTAAGGGCTAAAAAATTACTTTCTGAAATTATCAAGGAAAGAAAGTAAACAACAACTAAAAGAAAATTTCTCATAATTTAGAACTCATTTGTGTAGCATGTAATTCTGCTTTATCCACACTTTATTAGTTCGTATATTTGTAATAAAATTTAAAGCATGTCTACAGTTTTAAAAGAAAATGTTGCTCCACCAAAAGGTAAACCGAAATGGCTAAGGGTAAAACTACCTACAGGTAAGAAATACACCCAGCTTAGAGGTTTGGTAGATAAGTATGACCTGCATACTATTTGCACCAGCGGAAGTTGCCCAAATATGGGAGAATGTTGGGGAGAAGGCACAGCAACTTTTATGATATTGGGTAATGTTTGTACTAGATCATGTGGTTTCTGCGGAGTTAAAACCGGAAGACCGGAAAATGTTGACTGGGCAGAACCCGAAAAAGTAGCTAGATCCATAAAAATTATGGGGATAAAACATGCCGTTATTACTTCTGTGGATAGAGATGACCTTAAAGACATGGGCTCTATTATTTGGGCAGAAACCGTAAAGGCCATCCGTAGAATGAATCCCACTACTACTTTAGAAACTTTAATTCCTGATTTTCAAGGAATAGAAAAGCATTTAGATAGAATTGTAGCTGTTTCTCCCGAAGTTGTTTCTCACAACATGGAAACTGTTAAAAGACTTACTAGAGAGGTACGTATACAAGCAAAATATGAACGCAGTCTTGAAGCCTTGAACTACTTAAAAAAACAAGGTATTAACAGAACCAAATCTGGTATTATGCTGGGTCTTGGGGAACATGAAGATGAAGTTATTACCACATTGGCAGATTTGCGTAATGCAGATGTTGATGTTGTTACTATAGGACAGTACTTACAGCCTTCCAAAAAGCACCTACCTGTTAAAGAATTTATTACTCCAGAGCAGTTTAAGAAATATGAAGATATAGGTCTAGAAATGGGCTTTAGACATGTTGAAAGTGGTGCTTTAGTCAGATCTTCTTATAAAGCACACAAGCATATTTTATAAATTCTCAACAACATAATTCTTAGCAACTATGCTAAGATTATTAGATAGACCTAAATTATTGGGCATTATCTGTATTAACTGAACACATTCATCGGCAACCAATGCAAAAACTAAACATAGGCATTAATGGTTTTGGAAGGATAGGCAGAACCCTATTTCGCTTAACGCAAGCACATGAAAATTTAAATGTGGTTGCTATTAATGATCTGGCAGATACCCGTACTCTTTCACATCTTTTAAAATATGATAGTATTCACGGTACTTCACCGCTCAATATCTCTCATGATGACAAGCACATTATCGTTAATGATAAAGCCATAGCACTTTTCAACGAATCTCATCCGTCTAAAATAAATTGGTCATCTTCCGCAGTTGACTTGGTTGTAGAATGCACCGGTAAATTTAAGGATAGAGAAACATTATCTTTTCATATTAAAAATGGCGCCAAGAAAGTTATTTTGTCCGTACCCCCCACTGAAGATGATATTAAAATGATCGTTTTCGGCATCAATGAAAATACGTTGACAAAATCTGACGACATCATATCAAATGCATCTTGTACTACGAATAACGCTGCACCAATGATAAAAATAGTCAATGACCTTTGCGGTATAGAGCAAGCGTACATTACTACCATACATTCCTACACAACCGATCAAAGTTTGCACGATCAACCTCATAGAGATTTAAGAAGGGCCCGTGCAGCATCACAATCTATAGTACCTACAACAACCGGGGCTGCAAAAGCATTGACTAAAATATTCCCAGAATTGGCAGATACTATTGGGGGTTGTGGCATTAGAGTACCTGTGCCAAACGGCTCATTAACAGACATTACCCTTAATGTAAAAAGGGAAACGAGCATTGATGAAATAAACGCTACTTTTGAAAAAGCGGCCAAAAACCAGTTTAAAAATATTGTTCACTATACCAGCGACCCAATTGTTTCTATCGATATAAACAATAGTTGCTACTCTTGTACGTTTGATTCTTTGATGACCTCTGTAATTGGCAAAATGGTAAAGATTATTGGCTGGTACGATAATGAAACCGGTTATAGCAGCAGAATCATTGATTTGATTAATTTTATAAGTACTAAAAATTATATTTGAAGATTTTATTTTTAAATAAAGCACTGAAAATCTTACTAGTCCCCATTGTAATTTTGGCGACTACCACTACCCTATACTCACAAAACCCGACACCAAAAAAAGACATACAACCTTATTTTGATCAAGCAAGAAAATTTAAAAATCAAGATAAAATTGACCTTGCTTTAGAAACACTGAATACGGCGGCAAACGAAGCCGAAAAAAGCGAAGATGTCAAAGGTCTTATTGATAGCCTTCACGAACTAGCATTACTTTATTTAAAAATAGATAAAGAAGGTGACACCGAATTTTATTGGGATCGCGCTAGTGTTCTGCTAAAAGATATTGAATATCCTTACGGTGACGGTATGCATAAATATGTAGAAGCTATTCTGTTACATAGGAGTAATAGAAACTTTCAAGCTCTTTTTATGCTCAATGAAGCTAAACAACTAAATAACGACCGTAATTTTTACAATAATTTATTATTGACCGAAGCAAGAGTATATCTCAGTTTGGAGAAGTATGACAGCGCTACCAAGAATTTAAATTCACTAATTGTAAATACTGATCTTTACGAAAAGGAATACCTTACAACACAAGCCTACTTAACACTTGCCGAATTAAATTTAAAAATCGATAATTTAACAGAAGCTGCCAAAAATGGAGAAAGCGCACTTGCTCTTGCGGTTGATAACGGATTTTTAGAAGATATCAAAAACGCCAACACCCTGTTGTCCTCGGTTTATGAAAAACTGGGACTTTACCAGAAATCGCTCGTAAACACACAAAACTTAGTGCAGCTTAAAGATTCTATTTTTAATATTGACAAAAATATTATTGAAGCCAAAACGGCCGATAAGATTAGAGATGATTATAAGACAGAAGAGATTGCACGCCAAGAAAAGAAAATTGAAGAACTAACAGAGTCTCAAAACAGGTCTGAACTTACGGCAATTTTAACTTCTGCATTTCTGATTATCATATCATTACTGGCGGTTACCCTATACAGAAACAACCAGATAAAATTAAAGACAAACGATCTTTTACAGACCAAAAATAAAGAGCTACAAATTGCTCGTGATGGTGCTGTACAAGCTATGGAAGCAAAGACCAACTTTCTTTCTACAGTAAGCCATGAGCTTAGAACTCCCCTCTATGCCGTTACCGGTCTCACTCATTTGTTGCTAGAAGAAAACCCAGAAGAGCACCAAAAAGAACATTTAAAGGCATTAAAATTTTCAGGTGACTATCTTCTTAATTTTATAAATGACATTCTGCATATCAACAAGATTGATGCAAATAAATTAGAACCCCTTAATATGGAGTTCAACCTTAACAAGGTCATTAATGAGGTAATCAACTCACTTGGTCAAAGCGCTAAATCTAACAAAACCAACCTGATCCTAGAGTATGATCAAGATATACCCAACAAGTTATTGAGCGATCCTTTAAAACTCTCTCAAATTTTCATGAACCTTATTGGTAATTCTATCAAATTTACAAAAGGAGGAGAAGTAAAGGTTATTGTTAAACTATTGAACAAAGTAGAAGATGACATTACCATTTATTTTGAAGTAAAGGATAACGGTATAGGTATCTCAAAAGAGAAGCAAAAAAGTATTTTTGAAGGATTTGAACAAGGCTCTATTCAAATTAACCGAGAATATGGCGGTACCGGTCTAGGCCTCACCATAGTAAAAAGTTTATTGAGCCTATTTGAAAGTAAAATTGAGCTTGAAAGCGAACTAGGCGAAGGCAGCTCTTTCTTCTTTGAAGTTAAAATGAAAAGCCTTGATGGTGACTCAGAAGATGTTTCTTTTGAGATTACACCAAAGGATTATGACTTTAAAGGACTTCACTTATTAATTGTGGAAGACAATAAGATCAACCAAGTTATTACCAAAAAAATGCTATCTAAAAGGGATATGACCAGTGATATTGCCAACAATGGTCATGAGGCGGTTACTGCAGCTCAAGAAAACGTATATGATGCCATATTGATGGATATTCATATGCCGGGTATTAGTGGAGAAGAGGCAACTATTCAAATTAGAAAATTTAATCAAGACACTCCTATAATTGCGTTAACGGCAATTTCCTTAGATGATAGTTTGGAAAGTTTCTATGCTGCCGGTTGTAACGACGTGGTTACCAAACCATTTAAACCAGATGTTTTTTACCAAAAAATAGGTGAGAACATTTTTGACAAAAAAGCTAAGAAGTCGTTGACATAAAATTTAACAGTTCCTTTTTCATTAGCAGGCCGTTATCCTCAAAAAACTTATGTTTTACTTCTATATAGTGTAATTTGGGCAATTTAGATTTAAGACGAACGTAATCTTTCTCGGTCGTTAGTATACATTCTTTACTTTTTAGGACATCAATTTCCTTATCACTAAAGAAATGGTGGTCACTGAATTTCAAATGCTCAAACTTTAATCCTTCTAAACGCAAAAACGTTACTAAAGGCGCAGGATTGGCAATACCGGTTACCACCGTCACTTTTTTAGTTTTTAACGCATCTAAAGATAGCGCTGAACCCTTTAACTGTTTATTATAGGACAGATAACTGAAAAATACTTTTTGATACAACTTAGGGCCTATGCCTTTCTTAATCGTTTCTCTTTCTGACAACTGCATGCTTGCCGGGCATTTTGTAACTACAATCATATTTGCCCTATCTGCAGCACTTTTAGAATCTCTTAAATTACCTGTAGGCAAATACCAATCCTTAGTATACAAATCATCATAGGCCGTCAACAAAATGGAAAAATCCGGCTGTACCTTTCTATGCTGAAAGGCATCATCGAGCAAAATTACATCTGGAGAGATCTTTTTTTCTAGTTGAGCGATTCCGTTTCTTCTGTCCGCATCAACGGCTACCGTAATCTCAGGGAATTTGTTTTTCAGTTGAAATGGTTCATCACCCAAATCTTCAACACTGGTATGTTCATTTGAAAGTATAAAACCTTGAGACTTTCTTTTATACCCCCTACTCAATATAGCCACCTTATAATTTTTGGCCAACTCTCTCACCAATAGTTCGATCATTGGGGTCTTACCTGTACCGCCTACACTTAAATTACCTACACAGATGGTTTTGGTTGTGAACGATTGAGAGGAAAAAACACCCCAATCATACAAGCGATTCCTAAGAAAGACAATCAATCCGTAGATTAAAGAAATTGGAAAAAGAAGTTTTCGTAACACATGCATCAGAACGAAATTATAATAATTTATCTTTGAATATCTTATTTTCTTATAAAATGACCGTAAAAGACATCACCAAGATCTTAGAAGAATTTGCCCCACTGACCTATGCGGAAGATTTTGACAACGTAGGTTTACTTGTAGGTAACGCATCCAACAAGGTAAGCGGAGTATTGGTTACCTTAGATACCTTAGAAAATGTGGTAGACGAAGCCATAGCCAAAAAATGTAACCTGATCATAAGTTTTCACCCTATTATTTTCAGTGGCTTAAAGAAAATAACAGGAAAAAACTATGTTGAACGTGTAGTTATAAAAGCAATTAAAAATGATATTGCCATCTACGCCAACCATACGGCACTTGATAATGCAAAAGAAGGTGTAAATGCAAAAATATGCGAAGTACTGGGCCTTTCTAATACCAAGATACTTCTTCCTCAAAAAAGCACTATTAAAAAATTGACTACTTATATACCTAAAGATAACTTAGAGGAAGTAAAAAACGAACTATTTAAAGCCGGTGCGGGTAACATTGGCAATTATTCTGACTGTAGTTTTACCGTTGAGGGTACCGGAACTTACAAAGCAAACAATGATGCTACACCAGCAAAAGGAAGCATAGGTATTGCCCATACCGAAAGTGAGACTATGTTCACATGTGTCTTTGGCAAGAACGAAGAAGCTGCCGTAATAAGAGCACTGATGTCCTCCCACCCTTATGAAGAGGTCGCTTATGACATACAAACTATAGAAAATACCAACAAGCACATTGGCATGGGCATGATCGGTGAATTGAGCGAAGAAGTTACGGAAACCGATTTTCTGGACCATTTAAAGCTTAAAATGAACGCCGAATTGGTACGCCATTCCAATTTTTTGAATAAACCGATCAAAAAAGTAGCGGTACTGGGAGGTAGCGGGTCTTTTGCCATTGGCGCCGCAAAAGCGGCCGGAGCAGACGTATTTGTTACTGCAGACCTTAAATACCACCAATTTTACGAGGCTGAAAACCAAATAGTTTTGGCAGATATTGGACACTTTGAAACTGAGCAGTTTACAAAAAACCTTTTAGTTGATTATCTTACGAAAAAAATTCCTAATTTTGCAATCCATTTATCGGAAAGTATAACAAATCCCATCAATTATTTTTAATATGGCAAAAAAAGAAGATTCGTCTGTAGAAGCAAAGTTAAGAGCATTATATGATTTGCAATTAATTGATTCTAGGGTTGATGAAATAAGGAACGTTCGTGGCGAACTACCTTTAGAAGTAGAAGACTTGGAAGATGAAGTCCTTGGCCTAAAAACGAGAATGGATAAACTTAAATCTGATTTAGAGAATATCAATTTCGAAATCGGTGCCAAGAAGAACCTTATTGAAGAAGCAAAGGCTTTAATTAAAAAATACGGCGAGCAGCAAAAAAATGTTCGTAACAGCAGAGAATTTAATTCTATCAGCAAAGAATTAGAATTTCAAGAATTAGAAATTCAATTGGCAGAAAAGAATATAAAAGAATTCAAAGCCCAAATCGATCAGAAAAAATCTGTTATTTCTGAAACCAAAGAGCGTTTATCTGAACGTGAAGCTCACCTTAAACACAAAAAAGGGGAATTAAACGCAATTCTTGCAGAAACTGAGAAAGAAGAGAAAGCGTTACTAGAAGAGTCTATCAAATTTCAAGATAAAATTGAGGAACGTTTGGTAAAGGCCTATGCACGTATTCGTAACAATGTTAAGAACGGTTTGGCAGTCGTACCAATTGAAAGAGGTGCTTCTGGTGGTTCTTTCTTTACCATTCCACCTCAGGTTCAAGTTGAGATTGCTTCAAGAAAAAAAATCATTACAGATGAGCATAGCGGTCGTATTTTAGTTGACCCTACCCTTGCAGAAGAGGAAAGCGAGAAAATGCAAAAAATGTTCGCTAAACTATAATAGCCAACATTATACATATTTTAAAAAAGCCATCTTTTAAAGATGGCTTTTTTTGTTTACATTCATAATCATGAATTTTCTTAAAACCAGTTTTATTCTTTTTATGATGCACAGTTTACATCTGCAAGCTCAAAACATATCTGACTTTAAATGGAAGAACAGAATTATAGTGCTTTATGAGCATGAGAACAATACTGCCAAAGTGAAAAACGCTTTACAGCAAATTAATAATAGTACCAACAAATTAACCGAAAGAGATCTTGTAGTTTTCATCTACAAAAACGGGCTACTATACACTAAAGAAAACAAAGAGACTACAATTCAAAATAATAACCTTGTACCATATTCTTATGACGGCTATATATTAATAGGAAAAGATGGCGGTATAAAATTTAAAAGCCACTATCCTTTTGATATAAAACAGGTTTTAGACCTTATTGACAGTATGCCCATGCGCAGAAGCGAAATGAAATCTAAAAATTAATTATTTTAAAAGATCAAGCATATAATCTTCTACTTCTTTACTATCCCATTTTTCTGCAATACCAGGTATTTTCATAACTTCTTGCATAATTTTTTCTTGAGCATCACCCTCTGCAAGTGCTTCTACATAAGGTCTATTTGAAAAGGTTACCCTGCTGTACGCCGGCACCCATTTATCAGGATGTTTTGCTGCAAAATGTTTTTCAATTTTCTTTTGAAGCAAGAAATTAAGATCAGCTGTTTTACTACTCATTTCCACAAAATTGCGATAACTTAATTCCGCAATGGCATCTGCATTGGGTTTACGCTTTTCTTGATAGACTTCAAAAATACGTTGCCAGTCATCACCTAACTCCTGTATTATTTCGTCCAAGACAAAAATATCTTCAAACCCGGCATTCATACCTTGTCCGTAAAAAGGCACTACAGCATGAGCAGAATCGCCCACAAGGGCAACTTTGTCCCAATAACTCCACGGGTAGCACTTCATGGTAACCATGGCACTGGTAGGGTTCTTAAAAAAGTCTTCGGTCAAATTCTCAATATCATCTTTGACGTTAGGAAAATAAGTGTTGAAAAATTCTACTGCTTCTTTTTTTGTCCTTAAACTCTCAAAAGACACATCTCCTTCAAATGGCATAAACAACGTACAAGTAAAACTGCCATCTAAATTTGGCATTGCTATAAACATAAACTTACCGCGTGGCCAAATATGAAATGAGTTCTTATCCAGTTTATGTGAGCCATCTTCATTTGCAGGTATGGTCAATTCCTTATATCCTACATCAATGAAGTCCTGAGAATAATCGAACCTGCTACGTCTTTGCATTTTATGACGTACTCTTGAGAAAGCACCGTCACAACCAAACACCAAATCAAAAGGATATTCTATCCACTCCCCTTTTTCCGTTTCTCCTGTATAAACTTTAGCTTCGGGCAAGTTAATATCCCAAACCTTCTCTTCAAAACGAAATTCTACCCCGTTCTTTTCGGCAAGATCGATCATGCGTCTATTTAGTACGCCACGAGATATGGACCAAATTGCTTCGCCATCTTTACCGTACTTTTGAAAATATTGTTCTTTTCCAATAACATGCATTGCCCTCTTATCCAACGGTATGGCAATCTTTTTAATTTCTTCTTCAATGCCAACGGCCTTCAAAGCGTTCCAACCTCTATTGCTCATGGCAAGGTTTATAGATCTGCCTGAAAATTCCACGTTTCTAATATCAGGTCTGCGGTCAAATACCGTAATCTGATGTCCGTACCTTTTAAGATAGATGGCAAGCAAGGATCCTACCAAACCTGAGCCAATTATGGCAATATTCTTTTTTTCCTGGGTCATGTACAAGGCTTTAAGCCAACATTAATTCAATGTTAAAAATAGGCAATTATACCCTAATCTCAGGTATTACTTAAACAAACTAAACAAATCATTTTATCTATTGAATTAAATTTTTGTTTAAATTTTATATACTTTTATTGAACAAAATAAAATAACTTGAAACATTTCACAAAAGAAAATCTATTAAACCTCCCAAGTAGATATAAAGCTCATCTAATTAATAGTTGTACCGGTTATAAATCTGCTAATCTCATTGGTTCAAAATCCAGCTCTGGCACAAGCAATTTGGCTATTTTTAATTCTGTAGTGCATATTGGTAGTTCCCCACCAATGTTAGGGTTTATATTAAGGCCATTGACCGTAAAAAGAAATACGTACAGCAACTTTAAAGAAACAGGTTTTTTTACTGTAAATCAGATAAATACTACTATCATAGAAGATGCACACCATACGGCCGCAAGTTATGATGAGCAAATATCAGAGTTCTCCAAAACCAATTTGACCGAAACTTATCTTGATAATTTTCAAGCTCCGTACGTTAAAGAAAGTGCCATTAAAATTGGTTGTAGCTACGTCAATGAATATGAAATAAAAGAGAACGGCTGTTTACTTATTATCGGCGCCATTGAGCATATATACTTACCAGAGCAAATTCTTCAAAAGGATGGGTGGCTTTCTCTTGATAGAGCAGATACAGTTGCCATTAACGGTTTAGATGCTTACACATTACCAACACTTTTAGCTCGATTTGCATATGCCGAACCCGATGTACCGGTAAAATCCATAACATAATGGCGCATAAAAAAATACATCTTGCCACTAAAATTTGCATTACTTGTAAAAAACCGTTTACCTGGCGCAAAAAATGGGAACGTAACTGGGACGAAGTAAGATACTGCGGCGAAAAATGTAGGCGCAATAAACTTAAAAAAGAAAGAGATGAATAATCTAATTTGGTTTAGAAACGATTTAAGGGTGCAAGACAATTCTTCTATAGCTAATGCAATTAAAAGCGGCACAAAAGTCATTGGTTTCTATTGTTTTGAATCGCTTTTTTTTGAAACAGATGAATTCGAGTTTAAAAGAACAGAAAAGTATCGGGCAAAATTTTTAATTGAAACTGTTGCACAACTAAGACAAGAACTTGAAAAACTTCATATTCCGCTATTTATATATCACGGAAATTCAGCGGACTACCTACCCAATTTAATTCAGGAGCATGATATTGATTCCATTTTTTTACAAAAAGAATGGACTAGAGATGAGCAAGTTATAGTAGAAAATGTAAAGAACAAGTTGGATCGCACTATTAACTTTCATGAAGTATATGATCAATTTTTATTTCATCCAGATGATATACCTTACAACAGTTTTGACACTATTCCAGATGTTTTTACAAACTTTAGAAAAAAGTGCGAAGTCAATGTAAAGGTTAGACCAGTTGTACAGGTGTTTGGCAAATTACCCTCTAAAAATTTGATTGAAACGAATTGTAAAGTGCCAACTTTAGAAGACTTAGGTTTTAAAGATTTCCTTAGAAATGCCAACACAGCATTTCCTTTTAAAGGTGGTGAACTAGAAGCAACAAAACGGATACAGCATTATTTCTGGGAGACTAAAAAACTAAAATTTTATAAAAAAACAAGGAACGGATTAATTGGCATCGATTACAGTTCAAAATTATCTGCTTGGCTTGCAAACGGCAGTATTTCACCAAGAACTATTTACTGGGAAATCTTGAAATTCGAAAAGGAAATCATTAAAAATCAAGATACTTATTGGCTAATCTTTGAATTGATCTGGAGAGATTATTTTAAGTACATATCTCTAAAATACAATGATGTCATTTTTAAATTAGGTGGCATATTAAACCGTACTTACGATCCTGTAACCAATGAGAAAGCTAAACATACTTGGATCAATGGTTTAACTAAAGAACCATTTGTAAATGCCAATATGAAAGAGCTATTGGAAACCGGATGGATGAGCAATAGAGGTAGACAGAACGTAGCTAGTTTCTGGTCCAAAGAATTAGAACAAGACTGGCGTATGGGCGCTGCCTATTTTGAAAGTATGCTTATAGATTATGATGTACATAGTAATTGGGGAAACTGGATGTATGCTAGCGGGGTAGGCAATGATCCAAGAAACCGCAAATTCAACATTAAGTTACAAGCGGAAAGGTATGATGCTACAGGCAAATATCAACGATTATGGTTACAGGAAAAATTATTTTAGTTCAACCTAAAAAACAAACTGAAAATGAAAATAGTACGCTTAATTTTAGGTGACCAATTAAATCAAAAACACTCCTGGTTCAAAGAGGTCAATAATGACGTTACCTACGTCATGGCCGAAATGAGACAGGAAACAGATTATGTTAAACATCATGTTCAAAAAGTGGTCGCCTTCTTTTTAGCAATGAGAAGTTTTAAAGAAGATCTGTCCGCTAAGGGCCATAATTTCATTTATTACAAATTGAACGATGATAACAACTCACAGCAATTAGGGCAAATCATATCAAATACAATACTTAACACAAAGGCCAACAAATTTGAGTATTTGCTACCTGATGAATATAGACTGGACCAACAACTAGTAGAAATTTGTAACACTTTAAATGTTGACACCGCTAGTTATGATACCGAACATTTTTATACTACCAGATTTGAGTTAAGAGATTTCTACAAAGGCAAAAAGCAGATGGTTATGGAAAGCTTTTATAGGATGATGCGTAAAAAGCATAGTATCATGGTCACCAACGACCAACCTGAAGGGGGCAAATGGAATTATGACCAAAGCAATAGGAATAAATGGAAAGGCAAGACCCCAATTCCAAAAGAAATAGAATTTCCTAAGAAGGTTGAAGATATCATTCAATTATTAAAAGATAAAAACGTTCAAACATTTGGCACTATAGATTCAACAAATTTTCCATGGCCGGTAACACGAGAGGAGTGCTTGAACACCTTAGAATACTTCTGTAAAGATCTATTGCCACATTTTGGAGATTATCAAGATGCTATGCATACTGACGAAAAATTTCTTTTCCATTCACGCTTATCATTTGCTATGAATGCTAAAATATTGGCGCCCAATGAAGTTATTAATGCAGTTCTAGATCATTTTTATGATAAAGCAAACGATATTAAGATATCTCAAGTTGAAGGTTTTATACGGCAAATTTTGGGGTGGAGAGAATATATGCGAGGTATTTACTGGAAAGAAATGCCCGGGTACAAAAGTCTAAATAGCTTAAATAATAAAAATAAATTACCAGAATTCTTTTGGACGGGCAATACAAAAATGAATTGCCTTAAAAAATCTATAGGTCAAAGTCTAGACAACTCTTATGCCCACCATATACAAAGGCTAATGGTTATTGGCAATTTTGCCCTACTAACGCAGATTGACCCCAATGAGGTAGACCAATGGTACCTAGGTGTTTATATTGATGCTATTGAATGGGTAGAAATTACCAATACAAGGGGTATGAGCCAATTTGCAGACGGTGGTATTGTTGCCACCAAACCATATGTAAGTAGCGCCAATTATATCAATAAAATGAGTAATTACTGTGGTAAGTGTCATTATAGCCACACTAAAAAGTTAGGGGGAAATGCCTGCCCGTTCAACTCATTATATTGGAATTTTCTCTCTGATAAAAAGAAACATTTTAAAGACAATCAACGTATGAATATGATGATGGCTCTTTTAGATAAAATGGAGGGCAATAAACTTGCAGAAATTCAAAAAAGGGCCTCTTATGTCATTGATAATTTAGATGAGTTTTAATAGAAACTTAAAGTCAAATTAACTTTGGTACCGTGGCTGATTTTTACCTTTATAGTATAAAATAACGCGAACATTCCGCAAAAGCGTCTATATATAAAAAGCACCTTTTCAATCTTATGAAAAGGTGTTTTTGATTACAGTTATTTTAAATGATTTTATTGCTGACCAACTGTTTTATTCAGTAAACCAGAATTGAGCAAACTGGCTGAAACTATTGGTTTTATCGGTGAACTGCATAGACTTAATTTTATCACTCTTTAACATCAATTTTAACAGTCTACAACAATTAAAAATTAAGTGTTAAATGCACTTTTAATGTCATTTCTATAAATCTCCTTATATATAATTGAATTTAAATAATTGATTATCAATTATTTATGTTGAAATAGATATTTACTCAAGTTCATATCCGAGTATATATGAAAGAAAAGGATTACAATGCTTAAACCACACAATAACACCGCTACACAACAAGAATTAAATATTTGAAAGGTATCCCCGTTATTTTGCCAAAGTATGTTCATCGACAATTGACGTCGTGTGGACTATAAAATTTAGTTTTTCAACAGTAACGTGCTAATTTTGTTTCAGAATTAGATCCCAAATCTGTTCTAAAACTTTTCTTAACCTACTAGCCAATAATGTTTTGCAAAGAACTTGCACACGTTATTGATAAGGTTAAGTATTAAAATTAAGAATTAAACTTAACCATTATTATGAAGTCAATTTACACTTCTAATCACATCATTGCCCACTACAGAAAATCATTTTCTGAATTCCCTATTACCGGAATGAATGAAGCATCACCTTGTTTCAACAATGTATTCTATACTTCAAATGAATGTGAATGTTATGTTGACCGCTCTAATAATAGAATTAAAGCTATGCCGATCATTGACCAAAACTCTTCGAAAAAATTACTCGTAAAAAACAGTTTTGTTTTCTCAAATCATACCATTTCAACTCACCTAAAGAACCTGTAATGAAAAAATCAACTTTCATAAAATCGACGTTTTTTCTATTTGTCATTTGGTTCTTTACAGGATCTGCAAACATTTTGGCACAAACATTTTCTGTGTCGGATGCAAGTGCAAACGAGGGATCCAATATGACCTTTACCGTCACTTCCAGTACGCCATTAACAGGGAACTATACTTTTGATATAGCCTATACACCAGGAAGTGCAAGTGCCGCGGACTTTAATGGACCTACTACGGTGACACTTGGCTTTTTATTAAGTACTAGTAGAACCTTTACCGTTGAAGCCTTAAATGATGATTGGGTAGAAGAAACCCAACAGGACTTTACGTTAACCTTGAGTGATCCTTCTGGTACGTATTCATTTTCAGATGCTACAGCTACAGGTACCGTTATAGATACTGATGTAGCTTATGTAACAGGTGGCAATTACGATATTACAGAAGGTGATGAAATACAGTATATTTTAAGATTATCTAACGGAACAAATTCAGTAGGGCAACAATATGTTGGTATTGAAGATGCATATAATGTTGACTTCTCTGTAGAAACTTCACCCGGTTCAACCAGTCCGGCAACAGATGGCTCCGATTTTAACGCTTTTACAACTACGGTAACTTTTCCTGCGGGCTCAGTACCGGGAACAGAAATAGTTATACCTATACCTACAATTAACAATAATATTGTAGAACCTTCTGAAGAGTTTAACGGGGTAAAATCCACAAATGCAGCAGAAGCTACAAAATATGGTTCATCACCTTCTAGAGTAAGTATAAATACGGAACGCTCTGCTTTACGTATTCATGACAATGATGTAGCTACTATTAATTTGAGCAATAGTACAGTATTAGAATCTGTAGGTAACGCTACAATTACTTTTACACTGAACGGAGAAGTTCAAGATAATTTTAGAATTAATTACGATACTTCCGATAATACCGCCTTTGAAACTTCAGATTATGACCAAACAGATGGCTTTCTGAATTTTAACGGTTCAGACCTTCAAAACTTTTCAATAAATTTTAGCGTAATCGATGATACGGTCATTGAACCTACCGAATTTTTTACGGTAGTTCCATCATACACGCCAGATGCCAATACCATGACCAACTATGTGCCACAAAACATTGTTTTTGCTGCCAACGAAGGTCAAATAACAATTACAGATGATGATTTGGATACTGATTTTGATGGTGTTAACGATTTAGTAGATGAGGACGATGATAACGATGGTATTACTGATGTTAATGAAGGATCGGGAGATGCCGATGGAGATTCTATTATAGACAGCTTAGATTCCGATTCTGATAATGACGGTTGCCCGGATGCTGTAGAAGCTGGTCATACTGACCCTGATGACGACGGCTATTTAGGCACATCACCTTTTTCAGTAACCTCAACAGGTCTAGTAATCGGTCAAGGTGGTTATACTGGTACCGACAGTAAAGTTACAACGGCATTCCAAAATGTAACTATAACATTACAACCTAGTGATGCAGTAGCCAATTTAGGCGACACCGTAACTTACACTACCGCTGTAAATGGAACCGGACTTACCTACCAATGGGATGTAAGTAATGATGATGGAGCTACTTGGTCAGCGATTGCCAATGGCGGAGTGTATTCAGGTGCCACCACCACAACACTTACCCTAACCAATATCACTAGCACCCAGAGTGGAAATCAATACCGTTTTAGTGCTTTTGATAGTGAGAACCTGTGTACTCCATATACATACTCTAATCCAATAGATTTATTTATTAGACCAAACATTACTATTGCAGATGCTTCTGCAGATGAAGGTAACAGTCTAAATTTTGCCGTAACTCTTTCGCATGCTGTTAATGAAGTGGTAAGCTTCAACCTAACCTACATAGATAACTCTACAACAAGTGCAGATTATACGGCATTGACCAGTTTTTCAATACCAAGTAATACCCTAACCACAAGCATAGCTATACCAGCTTTAGATGATAACACTATTGAAGTTGATGAAGATTTCACCTTGGGTATGACCAACGGGTCTTCAAATGCAGGAGATATTACGGACACCGCTATTGGAACTATTAGGAATATAAATACACCTTCTGCCGGTGACGGTATTTCAATTGCCGGTTTTTCAGTGGAAGAAAATATACCTAGCACAAGCTTTGCCCTAACCTATACAGGGCCAACTGTCCAAGACCCTTTTACCATAGATTATGCTATTACGGATATTAGTACAACAAATGGTTCTGATTACAATATTGCTACCGGTCAAATAACTTTCCCGGCTAATACACAAAATAATGATGTTGTCAACTTAACCGTTGCCATTACGGATGATACTATTGTAGAAGGTGATGAAAGTTTTAGTATAGCATTGACCACTATTTCAAATACCAATTTATCTATAGTAAATGGTAACGCTACCGGAGTTATTGAAGATAACGATACTAATACCTCTACCGGTTTATCTGTTGCAGACTTTTCAATAAACGAAGATCTTGGTACGGCAAATTTTGTGGTTACCTATAACGGTGGTAATGTAAAAGATGCTTTTAATGCAGATTATACGATCAGCAATGGTTCTGCCATAAGAGACTTAGATTACACGGTAACATCTATGACCGGCAATATTGCCTTCCCGGCAGGTACAATCTCAGGTAATTCTCAAAATATTGCCATAACACTTTTAACAGATGATATTATTGAAGGCAACGAAGACTTGACTATTCAATTATCAAATTCATCTACCCCCCTAATCAATTTAGTTGATCCAGATGCTATTGGTACTATTGTTGACCAGGATGTTAAGACTACGACTACAGGATTAAACGTAGCAGATATTACAGTTGATGAAAACGTAGGAACTACAAATTTTGCCGTTACCTATAACGGTGCGGATGTTCAAGAATCTTTTACCGTAGATTTTAATATTACCCCACTTACTGCAACAAGCGGTGATGATTATAGAGGTAACCCACAACTTAACGGTACAATTACATTTCCTGCAGGTACAGAAGACGGTGACATTGTCAATATAAGTTTTATTGTGGAAGAAGATACCATTATAGAGGATGATGAAACCTTAAATATTGAATTATCCAATTTATCTACAACACTTATAAATTTGGTAGATGGTACCGCTGTTGCCACTATTGTGGACAATGACATTAAAACAGCCACAACAGGTTTAAGCGTATCGGATTTTAATGTAATTGAAAATGCAGGTACTACTACATTTACCGTAACATATGAAGGTGCAGATGTACAAGATGAATTTACCGTAGATTATGCCATTACGGATGGTACCGCTTCTGAGGGTAAAGATTATACCACAACGCCATCAACACTATTGAACGGACAATTAACCTTTTCCGCAAATACCACAAATGGTAACAGCCAATCTATAACTGTAGATATTTTAGAGGATAGTTTTATTGAAGCTACCGAAGATTTAAATATTCAGCTTTCAAACCTATCAACTTCTTTAATAAATATTGTAGACCCAACGGGTACAGGTACTATTACTGATAATGATAATACTGCTACAAGTGGTATTGATTTTCAAAATGCTACGGTAACAGTTGTTGAAGGAGATCCTACGGACAATGTTACCGCTACCTTTGTTGTAGAATTTATTGGAGATATTGATACTGGAGAATCTATTGAAGTTGACTACTTTGTTAACAATGGCACTGCCAATAACGCAACAGATTTCAATCCTAATGCTACCATAGAAACCCTAGTTTTTACCAATACCGCTAAAACACAAAACATTGTTGTTCCGATCATTAGTGACAATGTTATTGAAAATGAGGAAGATTTCTTTGTAAACTTGGTAGCTATACGCTCCAATGTTGGCATTAACTTATTGAACAACCAAGCCAGAGGTGTCATTACCGATGATGATGGCGGTGCAGTTTCTGTTGCCGGTTTTAGTATTATAGAACAAACAAATGGCATTAATTTCGATGTTACCTATACTGGCGATAGAATTAACGGTGGTTTTACTTTAGATTATGCCATTACAGATATTTCAACTACCGTTAACGATGATTATACTTTGACCACAGACCCGTTAACGACAGGTACTTTAACTTTTACAGGTGTAAACAATGAGGTGCGTTCTGTTCAAATTAATGTTGTGGGCGATGATTTCATAGAAAACAATGAAGATTTAAGAATAACACTTTCAAATCCGTCCTCTACTAAGATTACGATTTCCAATGCTGATGCAATCGGTACTATTACAAATGATGATAGTGGTTCAATTGAGGTTACCGGGTTTACGGAAGATGAGCTTAATACGACTACTAATTTTGATGTTACCTACACCGGTAACCCAGTAAATGGTGGTTTTACGGCAACTTATGAAATCACGGATAATACCACTACAGCTGGTAATGATTATTCGGCAACCTTGACCGGAACACTTAATTTTACAGGTGCGGCAACTGAAACTATTCAAGTTCCCGTGACAATTATTCAAGATGCAATTATTGAAGGTGATGAAACTTTAAGACTTACCATAACTTCAGTTTCACCTAGTATAATAACAGCTACTACCCCAACTGCTATTGGTACAATTTTGGACATAAACCATTTACCGACTGCCGTAGATGATTCTTTTGTTGTATTCCAAAACCAGAGTACTATCAATATTACAGTATTGGACAATGATGATTATGGTTTTGACGGCCCTGCCGCTACCAATGCATTACAAATAGTAAACAACCCAATAAACGGTACGGTTACACTTAGAAATAACGGTACTCCCGGTGATGCTACCGATGATTATTTTGAATACCAGCCTAGTGCTTCTTTTAATGGCAACGATTCTTTTAGATATAAAATAGTAGATTCTAACGGATCGGAAGATGAGGCCGTTGTCAACATATTCGTTAACGACACCAACCTTAAAAAGGATTTTGAAATTCGTTATTCCGGTAGTATAAATGGTGATTTCACCATGATCGCCAACAACGTTCTTTCAAGAAATTCTACAGGGAATTATAATGGAGAAGAAGGTAACCATGATTTTAATGATAACGTATTTGTCGATATAGATTCTGACCCTACCACCTTTAATTCTACCAGTGCAAATTTAGCCAACCCAGAGCCTAGCTTAAGTTGTTTAAATATTAAAAAGGCATATCTATACTGGGCGGCGGCAGACAAAGAATATGATGGTACTACCGGTGGCGGTGCAACAGAACCTTCTTGGAACTATGACCAAGTAAAATTAATGCTACCTGGGCAATCATCTTATACGACTGTATCTGCCGATGAGGTAATTTATAGAGGTAGAAACGATCATTTTCAAAACGACCCTTATGTGTGTGTTAAGGATATTACCGATGATATAAATGCACTTTCTACTCCTTTTGGATCTTACCAAGTAGGTAACATAAAGGCTACAGAAATGGATTTACGTTCTCATGGTATAGCTAACGTTACAGGTACTTCTGGTGGGTGGCAAATAGTGTTTGTGTATGAAAATGTGTCCTTAGACCCTAAAAATATTACATTATATGACGGTTATGTTCACACGTTTGCATCTAATGGTGCAGGTGAAACCGAATTTAACTTTAGTGGTTTTGAAACTATTCCTAACGGTACAATAAACGCCAATGTAATGTTAGGTGCCTTAGAAGGTGACCGTGACCTTACAGGTGACCAATTATTGATTTTTGACACCGCTAACAATTGGTCTAAACTATCTACAACATTAAGAGACGAAGATAACTTCTTCAATAGCCGTATTACTATAGACGGATTAAATTACGTAGATAGAAATGCTGCAAGTACAAACACTTTAGGTTTTGATGCTACCGTATTCCCTTTGGCAAATACTGCAAACAGATATATTGACAACGACCAAACTTTTGCCCGTTTTAAAATTACCACAGATCAAGAATCGTACGGTCTATATTTAATGGGACTAAGTGTTGATGTTTATAAACCAAGTTTAGGTGCTTTAAGTTTAACCGCTAATACTACCGGTCCATCTAATGCTGGAGATATTGTACCGTTGACTTTAAATGTTACAAATATTGGTAATGATGATATCCAAGACCTTACCATAACTACGGTTTTACCGGCAGAAGCTAATTTCTCTAGTGTTGGCTCATTACCAACCGGTATTACCCATTCATACGATCCAAGTACAAAAACATTGACGTTTACAGCTCAAAACGGTTTAACCGATATGGGCGATAACTACGACATTGATTTTAATATAGAAATTATTGAAGCTTGTTACTTTTTGGAAACTGCATGTACCGCTAGTTTTGAGCTACAGGCTACCGCCACATACAGTGGTGTTATCAATGGTGACCCAATTACAACAAATAGTTCTTCTTCTACGGATTCTTGTGGTATCGGTACGCACACACCAACCATAATAGATGTTGCACAACCGGCACAGGTAAACTGGTCTACCGCACCAAATGCTTTGGACAGAACCATTGACTGTGATGATATTGCCGCCTTGAACAATGCAAATTCATTGGTACCGGCAACCGCATCTTGTAATTTTACATTACATAAAACGGCAGGTAGTTTTGTTCAATCTGGCGCATGTCCTACAGAAGGTACATATACAAACACATGGACTTTTACAGATGCTTGTGGCAGAGTAAGCGATACTTTCACTCAGGTTATCACGATTGAAGATGATGAGGCTCCGACTTTCAACGAGTCATTACCACAAGATTCTTACGCTGCTCATGACAATATTCCTGTAGCACCGGTACTTTCTGCAAATGATAATTGTGATTCTAATTCTACGGTTACTTTTTCAGAAACTTATGATGGTGACAATACAAGCACTGATTATACAATTATTAGAACGTGGTCTACCAATGACTGTGCAGGTAATTCTACAAGTCATACACAATACATCTACGTTAGTGAAAGTGGTAACCCGATCGGAATTCAAATTTCCGACGTTACCGTTAATGAAGATGCAGGTACGGCAACATTAGAAATAACGAATACCGGTACTGTTTCTGGCGGATTCACCGTAAACTACGCTACTGCAGATGATTCTGCTTTGAGTTCAGGTGACTATGTACCAGTAGCCTCTAACAGCGTTTCTTTCACAGGTAACAACAATGAAATCAAAACGGTTATTATTACTATTAACGATGATACCATTATAGAAACAACAGAGCAATTCTTTGTTCAACTTACAAGTGGCACAAATACACCTACTATCAACGACGATCAAGGTATTGTAAGTATTACAGATAATGACAACATACCGGGTAGTACAGGTGTAGCCTTTGCAAATGATAATGTTATTGTGACAGAAGGTACGGATACGTTTGCAAGATTTGTTGCAACATTCACCGGTAGCATTGCTCCGGGCGAAGATGTTACCGTTGATTATGCTACCACAAATGGTACTGCAATAGAACCTGGCGATTATTCATCTTATACAGGTACAGTTACTTTTAACAGTGCAACTACCTCTGTAAATATTGATGTTCCAATTAATGATGATACCATAATTGAACCAGCGGAAGATTTTACGATTACATTGTCCAACATACAATCTAATATCAATGTCGGTTTCCTTGATGAACAACCAACAAATACAGCTACAGGAACCATCAACGATAATGACAATATTGCCGGTACCGGTGTTGCTTTTACTGATGATAATGTAATAGTTACGGAAGGCACAGATACTTTTGCAAGATTCACCGTTACTTTTACAGGTACTATTGCTCCTGGAGAAACCGTAACCGTTGATTATGCTTCTTCAGATGATTCTGCAAATAATCCTGATGATTATAGTGAAACGGTAGGTGTTATCACCTTTGACGAAAATACCAGCTCGGTAGACATAGATGTGCCTATTATAGATGACACATATATTGAAAATGTAGAAGTATTTAATGTAACACTTTCCAATGTGCAGTCTAATATTGGTGTAGGCTTTGTAGACCAACAGCCTACAAACACAGCAACAGGCACCATTAATGATAATGACAATATAGCCGGCACCGGTATATCTTTTCAGAATGATGACATCGTTGTTAGTGAGGCAGATGGTACAGCTACCATAAATGTGATGCTAACAGGAAGAGTACAAGGTGGAATTAGTTTAGATTATACTACTAACAATGATTCTGCAATAGCACCTGGTGATTATGTGAGTACTTCGGGTACATTAAATTTTACCGGCACCAATGACTCTGAAATACTACCAATAACAGTTCCTATCACAGATGATACGCTTATAGAAACATTAGAAAGTTTATTTGTAGACCTTTCCAATTTCTCAAATAGCCTGGTAAATATCAATGACGACCAAGGTACAATTAGCATTACGGATAATGATAATATCCCTGGAACTACAGGTATATCTATTGTTCAAACAGATGTTATCGTTACTGAAGGTCCTGCAGTTATCGCTGTGTTCGATGTAACCTTAAGTGGTGATTTCACCACTGGTTTTGACGTAGACTTCTCTACGGCTTTTGACAGTGCAACGGCAACTGATTTCAATGCTATTACAAACGGAACTATTTCTTTTGACGGAAACGATAATGAAATAAAACAAATTGAAGTAACCATCGTAAACGATGATATTATAGAACCACAGGAAGCCTATACGGTTACATTGAACAGCACTACCAATCCTCTTGTTCCTATTAACAACGCAACAGCGAACGGTATTATCAATGATGATGATGCTCCAAACGCTGATGAGGGTATTTCTGTTGCCGATTTCAATGTTGCAGAAGATGTAGCCGGTGGCACAACTGACTTTATAATAACCTATACCGGTCCTACGGTTCAAGATGAATTCACTGTAGACTTTACCATTACGGAAGGTACGGCCTTAGATGGTACTGACTATACGGTAGTTGTTGCTTCCGGGAATGTAACTTTCCCTGCAGGTACTGCCAATAATGATACACAACAAGTAGAAGTTACAATCATCAATGATAATTTAATTGAGCCTAACGAAGACCTAACGATAACCTTGACCGGCATTTCTACTACATTGGTAAATATTGTTGATGGTTTTGCCACAGGTGTTATACTAAATGATGATAATGCTCAACCGGGCGATGGGGTAGCATTTACACAACTTACTGTTTCTGAACTTGAAGGCGATACCGCTGCAGATGCTACAGAAATTAGTTTTGAAGTGACCTATACAGGGGTTATTCCTGCGGGTGAAACCGTAACTGTGGAATATACTACTAATGTAGGTTCTGCCGATGCTACCGATTTTACACCAATAAATGGTACGGTGGACTTTACGGATGCTATAAGCTCTCATATTATTGTTGTTGAGGTAACGGAAGAAACCGTGATAGAGGCAGATGAGAATTTCACCGTAGTACTATCCAACATCACTACAGATAATGGATTTATTACCGGTTTCGTAGATGGTAACACAACGAATACCGCTAGCGGTATCATTCTAAATGATGACAATGCATTACCGGGCGATGGAGTTTCATTCACAGAACTTACAGTTTCTGAACTTGAAGGAAATACTACTGCAGATGCCACAGAGATTACTTTTGATGTTACTTATACCGGGATTATTCCTGCTGGCGAAACTGTAACGGTAGAATATACGACCAATATAGGTTCTGCAGATGCTGCGGACTTTACCCCTATTAACGGTACGGTCGATTTTACAGATGCTGTAAGTGCCCAAACAATTACTATAGAAGTTACCGAAGAAACGATCATTGAGGCCAATGAGGACTTTACGGTAGTACTTTCCAACATTACGACCGACAATGGTTTTGTAACAGGTTTTGTTGATGGCAATACAACGAACACTGCTACCGGTGTTATACTCAACGATGACAATGCACAACCGGGCGACGGGGTTTCATTTACGGAAATTACAGTTTCCGAACTGGAAGGTAATACCGCTGCAGATGCAACCGAGATCACTTTTGAAGTGACCTACACGGGTGTTATTCCTGCAGGTGAAACTGTAACCGTAGAATACACTACCAATATAGGTTCTGCCGATGCTGCGGATTTTACTCCTATCAGCGGTACATTAGATTTTACAGATACCGTAGGTGCACATAACATTGTTGTTGAGGTAACGGAAGAAACCGTAATAGAGGCAGATGAGAATTTTACTGTTGTACTTTCCAATCTTACTACAGATAATGGTTTTGTTACCGGTTTTGTTGATGGTAACACAACGAACACTGCGGCAGGTATCATTCTTAATGATGATAATGCATTACCTGGAGATGGGGTTTCGTTTACGGAACTTACTGTTTCTGAACTTGAAGGGGATACTGCTGCAGATGCTACTGAAATTACTTTTGAAGTAACTTATACAGGAGTTATTCCTGCCGGTGAAACGGTAACGGTTGAATATACAACTAACATGGGCTCTGCAGATTTGGCAGACTTTACTCCGGTAAATGGCACGTTAGACTTTACAGATACTGTAAGCTCTCAAACAATTACTATAGAAGTTACCGAAGAAACGATCATTGAAGCTGACGAGGACTTCACGGTAGTGCTTTCCAACATTACGACCGATAATGGTTTTGTCACAGGTTTTGTTGATGGTGATACCACTAATACCGCTACGGGCGTGATTATAAATGATGATGCTTCAGATGCTAGCGAAGGTATTTCTGTGGCAGACTTTACAGTTGCAGAAGATATCGCCAGTGGTACTGCAGATTTTGTAATCACTTATACAGGTTTAACCATACAGGATGAATTTACGGTAGACTTTACCGTAACGGATGGTTCTGCCATTACTCCTGATGATTATACCGTTGTTGTTGCTTCCGGGAGTGTAACATTCCCTGCAGGAACCGCCAATAATGACACTCAAATTGTTGAGGTTACCATTATTAACGATTTGATCTTGGAATATAGCGAAGATTTAAACATAACATTAGGTACCATATCCCATCCATTGGTAAATATGATCGATGATAGTGCCGTTGTTACCATTACGGATAACGACTTACCAAATGCGAGCGAAGGTATTTCTGTGGCAGACTTTACGGTTGCCGAAGATACTGCCGGCGGAACAGCTAATTTTGAAGTATCCTATACAGGACCTACGGTACAGGAAGAATTTACGGTAGACTATATCATAACCGATGGTACGGCAATCTCTCCGGATGACTATACCGTGGTAGTAGCTACAGGTACTGTAACATTCCCTGCCGGAACTACGGATTCAGCTATTCAGAATATAGAAATTAATATAATCAACGATACGTTGATCGAATTTAGTGAAGACCTAAATATTACGTTAAGCAATATATCACATCCATTATTGAATATGATCGATGATACTGCTATAGGTACTATAACAGACGACGATGCAGATCCTACTATATATGGAGTCGAATTCGATGTCACTTCAATTGATGTAAACGAAGATGCAGGTACAGTTTCTATTGATGTTATACTTAATGCAGATGTTCAAGATGAGTTTACGGTTGAATACTATACGGTTGATGTAACTACAACAAGTGGTAGTGATTACACCGGTGTTCCTCAAAATACGCAGACATTGACATTTGGGGGTACAAATTCAAATACACAGACCATCGTAATTCCTATTACAGACGATGAGTTAATTGAATTTACTGAAAACTTTAATATTGTACTTGAAGATATCTCCTCTCCTATTGTAGGCATTCTTTCAAATGATACAACGACCGTAAATATTATAGATAATGATGCTGACCCATCTTTATACGGTGTTCAATTTGATACTGCTTCCGTTACGGTAAATGAAGATGCAGGTACGGTTACATTGAACGTGGTACTTAACGCGGATGTCCAAGATGAATTTACGGTAGAATTCTACACCGTAGACGGTTCTGCAACAGACGCTAACGATTACACGGGTGTTCCCCGTAATTCGCAGACATTGACATTTGGTGGTACCAACCCTAACACCCAACCAATAGTTATTCCTATTATCGATGATATCCTTATTGAAGACCCAGAAACGTTCAATGTAATTCTTGAGAACATTTCAAGTGCTATTGTTGGTATCTTATCCGACAATATTGCTACGGTGACCATTATTGACAATGACGGTAACGAGGGCTGGCCTGTAGACGAGACCATCGAGGCGTGTGATACTATACCAGATGCTTTTGTAATAACTTCTGATAGCGATTGTGCCATCACGGTAGATTATACCGAATCGATTGAAGGGCAGGACGATGAATGTGCTGCTGAATATACCATTACCAGAACATGGACCATTACGGACTGTGTAGGCAACGTACGTACTCATACACAGGTAATTACCGTTGAGGACACGGTAGCACCTACGTTCAACGAAACGCTGCCACAGAACATGACCGTTGAGTGCAACATGGTGCCGGATGCATCTACGCTTACGGCAACCGACTCCTGTGAGCCCGATATCGATGTCATTTTTGAGGAAACGGTAACCAATGACGAAAACTGTGCCCTAGGGTATACGGTGACCAGAACATGGACCGCTACCGACTGTGCGGCCAACATGGTAGAACATACACAGGTTATTACGGTAGAGCCCACAGGTCCTATTATGAGCGAAGCTTACGAAGAAGAAATCACCATTATCTGTGGCGATGATATTCCCGATGCCCCGGAAATGGTATTCACGGGCGGATGTGGTAATTTTGATGTGGTCTACAATGAAGAAACCCAGCAAGCAGATGATTCCGATGATTACATGATCATAAGAACTTGGAACGTTACAGATTCTTGTGGCAACACCGCTTCCTTTGAACAGATCGTGTTTGTACTGCAACCTCAATTGCAAGAAATTACAATTAACATCTGTATAGAGGAGGAGCCGATCGATCTATTGAATTACCTGCCGGCAGACTTTGACAGCAATGGTACGTTTATGACCCTAGAAGGTGATGTTGTTCTTGAACAGAACATATTTGACCCAATGAACCATGAACCGGGCGAATATAAAATTGCCTATAGTTCTACGGAGGGCACCTGTAAGTATTATGTTGACTTTACCATTGTCGTAAATACGGAATGTGTACCATGTGGACGAGGGGATATAGAAATATCCAAAGCGGTTACCGCCAACGGAGACGGTGTCAATGACTTCTTTGAAATTAGAGGAGCCGAGAGTTGTGCCTTAACTTTCGAAGTTATGATATTCAACAGATGGGGTACCAAGGTAGCCGAGGCAAAAGATTACCAAAACGATTGGGGCGGTGAATCTCCGGATGGTTCTTTCGGGCAATCTGGAATGCTACCAACCGGGACGTATTATTACATTATTAGTGCAACAGATAAAAATACCGGTACCATTTTAGAACCTTTTAATGGTTATATCTATCTAGGCACAAATTAAAAATTACAAATATTTATTTTTAAAAGCCTCACCATAAAAATGGTGAGGCTTTTTTATACGTTACAAAATGACCACTTTATTAAAAGAGGACCTAAAGTACCCTATAAGAATAATAAAACCGTACTAAATA
Source organism: Maribacter sp. (assembly GCA_020629415.1). Taxonomy (GTDB): domain Bacteria; phylum Bacteroidota; class Bacteroidia; order Flavobacteriales; family Flavobacteriaceae; genus Maribacter; species Maribacter huludaoensis. The sequence continues at coordinate 32,280 of JAHDDL010000031.1, forward strand.
AACGTGGTAGAAACAGTGAACACTCATAAATTAGTAACCTAAGTTATTTCCAATTTTCAATAATGCTTATATAATGAACTAACAATTAGTACTGAAACCTTATAAAGCCAACTACTGTTATGTATTTGGCTATAGCACCTGCCCCCTTAACCTTAAGCTCCATTGAAATTAAGGATGTAAGGATCTTAACTTAAAATACAATCCAACATTCCAAAAGTTTAAATCAACACTATTACTAAAGTAGGATTCGCTTTCATTCAAAAATTAAAACAATAAAATAATAATAAAATCGAATAAAGCAGAATGTCCAAATCATTCTTTTCATTTCACATCAAAACCAGTAGGTTATACAACAAAAAATAGACATCGACCAATATTGAGGCTAACTTCGTATGAGCTAAAGATTCTTTAGTTTTTAGATAAATTATTTGTTTAGAAAAGAATATGATAAAATTTCTAACTACCGTTGCTTTTCTATTTCTAAGTACAATGTTATCTGCACAATTAGATTTGACTTTAGCGCAATCGGAGTCTATTTGTTCATCTGACGGTAGTATTGTGGCTAATGCCAACGGCGGAACTCAACCCTATCAGTACAGAATTGCAAATGGTCCCGAGATTAGAGGTTTTCAGAACTCGGACACCTTTCTAGCTTTACAACCCGGAAATTATACGGTTGAAGTACGCGATGCTACTTTCACTACTGTTTCTGGAAATATTACGGTTACTGGTAGTTATGTACTTCCAAGTCTAAACGTTGCTATTACCCAACCCTCATGCTCTAATAGTTCTGATGGTCAGGTCATACTTACAGGAAGTAATGGCAATCTTATTGCTACTTCGGCTTTTCCAACCTATAAATATCGCATTGTAGATTTAAGTACCAGCCCACAAACCGTACTTCAAGAGCAAAATTCAGATACTTTTACAGGTCTAACCGAAGGCACTTATACTTTTCAAATTGAAGATGGTTGTCAAAATACGGTAAGTGAAACGATAACCCTAAGCGCTCCTACTATCACTACGTTAGCTAGTGCAATTAATTTTATTGAAAAAGTAGCTTGTGATACTTACGAAGCGGAATATGCACCTTTTGGTCGTGGCGTTTCACCTCATCAAGTTACGGTTACTGAAGATGCTACAGGTACTGTAATTTTCTCAAATTTAATAGATACTAGTTCTGGTCTTTCTTATAGTCTCGGCACTGACTATAATTTTGGAAACGGTTATACAGCAAACATAGTTGATGCTTGTGGGCAAACTGAAACTAAGAACTTTACATTCACACCGGATATTGATATGTGGAGCCAGAAAGCATATGATTGCTCTGGCGAAACAGCTTTTTTTGTATTCGCCTCATTAATGAATTCAAGTTCTCAAGAAGCTAGTATTTTAGTGCCTGCAACTCTTACGCTAACCAACCAAACGGATCCAAGCGATGTTCTTGTATATACCTTTACAGACCCTAACGACCTCGAGGCAGAAATTCGTGAAGCCGATATTCAACTTGGTGATACTTATGATGTAGTTTTACAAGATAGTTGTTCATATACCATGAATACTGCCCTCACATTTACACCTGTTCCCGCAACCATATTTGAAGCGAATGTGCGACCAGAACGAGGATGTATGGACGGTACTACAGGTATGGGCTTCCATGTTAGAAACGGCGGAACCAATTATGGAAGGGTTACAATTTTATCCGGGCCCGCAAGCTTCACTTCTGAAAGTGGCGTTGTTACCAATTATACCTATCCAAGAGTATTTGTCAATCCGAATGGAAGTTCTGTTTATCCAGAAGCTTTTCCACCGGGAATATATGAGGCAGAAATTACAGACGGTTGTGAATCAGGTATTGAAACGTTTGAAATTTTAGCTTCGCAGACAGTTCAACATGACTTTAGCTTAGATTTTTTACAAGGTTGCGGTAATTCCAATTCTCTAATTATCAATCCGAATGTAATAAGTAATATCAACCAAACTTTCTATACCAATGTTACTATAACTAATCTAGATACGGGCAACTCGGTGTTTCGTGAGAGTATATATTTTTTTACAGAAGGAACTCCGGTTACGGTACCTAATCTGCCAGCAGGTAACTATCAATTAAATCTTGAATTTCAGAGCGGCGGTGAATGTACTTCTGGCCGCGCTTTTACGTGTGCTTGTGAACCCCAAACCAGAAATATAACTATACCCGGGTATGTTTCTACTTCGTTTGACAATATAATAGGTTATGCATGTACAGAAGGGTCGGGAGTTATTATCGCTGAAGGTTCAAATGGCATAGCACCATATCAATACGAAATAATAAATTCATCGGTTCCCTCTAATATTGGGCGCACTTCCACGGATGGAATTTTTACAGCAACAGATGAAGGCACCTATACGGTTAGAATAACAGATAGTTGTGGCAACTCAGCTGATGGCGCTTTCGAAGTAGTACCTTATTCACCAAATCTAACAGCAAGCTGTGATGCTTCAGGAACCCAGGTTACGCTCACCGCCAACCCGGTTACCAATGCTATTTTTACTTGGATCGATGATGCAGGTACTACGGTTCAACAAGGTACTAGTAATGAGCTGGTTTTTAATCCGTTCGATGCTTCTCAAGGAGGAGATTATACCTTGCAAGTTGCTGCACCAGGGTTAAGTTGCACCATTTTTGATGGTTCTATTACAGTACCAAATATGCCTTGTAGTTCTAGTATTGATGTAAGCAAAACAGTTGAAACTGGTCCTGTCTATAATAGTAATACTGATGAATATACCGTTACCTATAGAATTACAGCAGAGAATATAGGCGGGCTCGCAGGTTCTTATGATGTCATCGATACTTTTATATTAGGTAGTGGTTTCACTTTAATCAACGCAACTTTGGCTTATGGAGGCGAAAGTGACGGAGTTGACGGTACAATTTTGAGTCCGTTTACAAGTGGTGACCAAATTATAACAGGTGAATCATTAGCGGGTCTTAGAACGGAAACCTGGTTGGTAACCGCTATTTTTACTATCGATAAAGATTTATTCGATCCCACACAAGATTGTACAAATGGCGGTGGATTTGGAAATCAAATTACTGTTACCAACGATACTGACACTTCAAACAATACAGCTTGTGTGCCTGCTGAATTTGGAAATTTGGAAATTACAAAGGATGGTGTTTTTTTTGATGCAAATACGAATGGTCTTACCAATGTTGGCGATGCAGTAACCTATACCTTTAATGTTACTAATACTGGTAATATTCCTATTACAAATGTAGTAGTATCAGACCCATTATTAGGAGGTACAATTGTTGGTCCGGCTTCTGGCGATACGGATTCTGACGGGCAATTAGGTACTTCTGAAATTTGGACTTATAATGCAACATATTCCATAATCCAGACCGATATAGATAATGGCCAGGTAAACAACTTAGCAACTGTAACCGGCGAGGATACCAATGGCAATACTATCACAAATACTTCAACAGATCCAAGCCCTTGTTCAATATGTACCCCTGCCCCTACTTGTGCTGATTGTACTTTAACGGAAATTCCTGATAACCCTAGTTATTCCATCAATGATTCTTCGGTAATAGAGGGAACGAATAATGTGTTTACCATTACCGCAACTAATACCATCAGCCAAGACATCGTTTTTAATCTAGCCTATATAAATAATACTACCACTAATACTGATTATAACGGTCCCAATACGATTACACTTTTAGCCAATACCTCTACGGTAACATTTAATGTTGCTGCGGTTGATGACGACCTAATTGAAAATAACGAAACACATGAAGTTCAATTTTACACCTCAGGAGGTTCCGTCAACATCACGGACGATACGGGTATAGGAGAAATCGTGGATAACGATGCTGACCCATCTTTATACGGTGTTCAATTTGATACTGCTTCCGTTACGGTAAATGAAGATGCAGGTACGGTTACATTGAACGTGGTACTTAACGCGGATGTCCAAGATGAATTTACGGTAGAATTCTACACCGTAGACGGTTCTGCAACAGACGCTAACGATTACACGGGTGTTCCCCGTAATTCGCAGACATTGACATTTGGTGGTACCAACCCTAACACCCAACCAATAGTTATTCCTATTATCGATGATATCCTTATTGAAGACCCAGAAACGTTCAATGTAATTCTTGAGAACATTTCAAGTGCTATTGTTGGTATCTTATCCGACAATATTGCTACGGTGACCATTATTGACAATGACGGTAACGAGGGCTGGCCTGTAGACGAGACCATCGAGGCGTGTGATACTATACCAGATGCTTTTGTAATAACTTCTGATAGCGATTGTGCCATCACGGTAGATTATACCGAATCGATTGAAGGGCAGGACGATGAATGTGCTGCTGAATATACCATTACCAGAACATGGACCATTACGGACTGTGTAGGCAACGTACGTACTCATACACAGGTAATTACCGTTGAGGACACGGTAGCACCTACGTTCAACGAAACGCTGCCACAGAACATGACCGTTGAGTGCAACATGGTGCCGGATGCATCTACGCTTACGGCAACCGACTCCTGTGAGCCCGATATCGATGTCATTTTTGAGGAAACGGTAACCAATGACGAAAACTGTGCCCTAGGGTATACGGTGACCAGAACATGGACCGCTACCGACTGTGCGGCCAACATGGTAGAACATACACAGGTTATTACGGTAGAGCCCACAGGTCCTATTATGAGCGAAGCTTACGAAGAAGAAATCACCATTATCTGTGGCGATGATATTCCCGATGCCCCGGAAATGGTATTCACGGGCGGATGTGGTAATTTTGATGTGGTCTACAATGAAGAAACCCAGCAAGCAGATGATTCCGATGATTACATGATCATAAGAACTTGGAACGTTACAGATTCTTGTGGCAACACCGCTTCCTTTGAACAGATCGTGTTTGTACTGCAACCTCAATTGCAAGAAATTACAATTAACATCTGTATAGAGGAGGAGCCGATCGATCTATTGAATTACCTGCCGGCAGACTTTGACAGCAATGGTACGTTTATGACCCTAGAAGGTGATGTTGTTCTTGAACAGAACATATTTGACCCAATGAACCATGAACCGGGCGAATATAAAATTGCCTATAGTTCTACGGAGGGCACCTGTAAGTATTATGTTGACTTTACCATTGTCGTAAATACGGAATGTGTACCATGTGGACGAGGGGATATAGAAATATCCAAAGCGGTTACCGCCAACGGAGACGGTGTCAATGACTTCTTTGAAATTAGAGGAGCCGAGAGTTGTGCCTTAACTTTCGAAGTTATGATATTCAACAGATGGGGTACCAAGGTAGCCGAGGCAAAAGATTACCAAAACGATTGGGGCGGTGAATCTCCGGATGGTTCTTTCGGGCAATCTGGAATGTTACCAACTGGGACATACTTCTATATTATAAATGCGACCGATAAACTAACATACAAAAAAATAGATTCATTTAGTGGCTACATCTACTTAGGCACTAACCAATAAAAGCATCCTTATTTTTAAAAGCCTCACCATAAAAATGGTGAGGCTTTTTTTATTGATTAACAGTAAAAAAACACTTATAACCTGCTTATAATAAGTCCAAAGCAATACCTATTTAGTTCATCCGACAAATACCGCTATTGAACGAAAATGCGGTATAAGAACGAATATTAATGAGGGTCAACCGTTAATTTTTAAATACTTGACAACAGCAATTAAATTTGTACAAAGTAAGATTAACCTACTTATATATTAACAAATAGCCCTAAAAAGCTGAACCCGAGCATAACCATGAAAAAAGCTAATTTATTCTTAGCCATTTTACTTTTTACAAGTGCCTTTGTAAGCGCACAACAATTACCGCAGTTTACACAATACATGTACAATACCATCTCTGTAAACCCGGCATATGCTGGTAGTAGAGAAACGTTAAATGTCACTGTTCTTCATAGAAACCAATGGGCAGGTCTTGAAGGTAACCCAAGAACAAGTACGTTATCTATACATACACCTATGAAAAATGAGCGTGTGGGTATTGGCGTATCCTATATTAACGATAAGTTAGGTTTTGAAAGTACTAACTATTTTTATGGTGATTTCTCTTATACCGTTCCGGTAAGTCAACAAGTTAAAATGCGTTTTGGACTTAAAGGTGGTTTTACTAGCTATAACTTAGAAAATCCTGATCCTAACGATCAATTTTTCAACGCTAATTTTAATAATATCAATCCTAATTTTGGTGCCGGATTTTATATTGGTTCCAACAGGTGGTATGCCGGTATTTCTTCACCCAGAATTCTAAACACAGATTTAAACGATGGTGAGTTTGAAGCTATAGAACGTAATAGTTACTACGCAATTGGTGGTATGGTATTCGACCTTTCTGAAACAACAAAGTTTAAACCAACAGTTATTGCAAAATTCACCAATGGTGCACCAGCTACATACGATTTCACTATTAACTTTTTGTTTAACGAAAAGTTTTGGATCGGTACTTCTTATAGAGTTAATGATGCATCAAACTTTGGTGCCATGATGGATTACCAGGTATCTAGAGATTTTAGAGTTGGTTATGCCTATGATCTGCCTACCTCTGCAGTTAGGCCTTACACTGGTGGCACACATGAAATAATATTGATCTATGAACTTTTCAAAAAGGTGTTAGGTCCTGTGAAGTCTCCTAGATATTTCTAATAATTTAAAATCGATACGATGAAAAATTATAAAAACATCGTGCTATTGATGCTTCTTTTATTGGTTGGTCAATTCTCTATAGCACAAATTGCATCGCAAAAAAAAGCAGATTATTATTTCAGCAAGTTCTCTTATTCATTGGCAATACCAGAATACGAAAAAATGGTTCAAGCTGATTTTAATGCAGAATATGCGCATCAGCAATTAGCGGAGTGTTACCTTTTAATACGTGACTACAAAAAGTCTATTCCACATTTTAGTGCTGTAATCAATAATGCAACCTTACCAACAGATTACTATTTTAAATATGCCATGGCATTATATGCCAATGGTGATATGGAGGAGTCTGAAGCATGGTTGAAAAAATACAAGAAATACAACAAGAACGATTCTCGAGTAAAGCGATTTTTACAAGATGGTAATTTAGCTTCTGTAGTATTTAACAGTAGACAACGTTACGAAGTAGAGCCCGTTGCCTTCAATTCTTCGGACAGTGATTTTGGGGTATATCGGTTTATGGGAAATCTATATTTCAGCTCTTCAAGAAGAGATGTGGTTACCGGTGAAAGTTATGGCTGGAACGATGAACCTTGGCTAGATCTTTTTACCGTACAAGAAGGTAATCCTATGTCTGAACCTAGACGTGTAAAAGGAGACATAAACACTAAGTACCATGAAAGTTCCGTAGCCTTTTCTACGGATTACAAGAACGATACTATTATGTATTTTACCCGTAACAACTTTTATGATAAAAAAGCCGGTTACGGTGTATCCAATGAAATTAATCTAAAAATATATACGGCCAAATTTATTGATGGCAAGTGGGAAGAAAACAGTAACCTTAGGGTTAATAGTGACTACTATTCCACCGGGCATCCGTCTGTAAATCTTGCGAGAACACGCATTTACTTTGCATCGGATAGACCTGGTGGTTATGGTGGTACAGATATTTACTATGCTGAAATTCATGAGCGTGGCGGCGTACAAGAACCTATTAATGCCGGACCTATTGTTAATACAGAGGGCAACGAAATGTTTCCGTTCATTAACGAGGAAGGTAAATTGTTCTTTAGTTCAGATGGTCATGTCGGTTTTGGTCAATTAGATGTTTTCTCCACAATTTCTAACGAAGATGGTGAGGTAATAGACATTATTAATTTAGGTACTCCTATTAATAGTTCTAGTGATGATTTTGCGTATTATGGTTTGCCCAACGGATTAGATGGCTATGTAAGTTCTAACCGAGAAGGTGGTGTTGGTAGTGATGATATCTATAAATTTAAATTTACCCCTGCATTAGATGTTGAAGGGTATGTTGTAGATGGTGTAAACAATAAAATGTTAGATAGTGTTAAAGTAACTTTATATGATCAAGTAACCAATACACTTGTAGCACAAACAACAACAGATGAAAATGGGTATTACAGATTCCCCGTTAATAGAAAAACAAATTATATGATAGAGGCGGTCAGAAAAACGCACCCTCATAAAAATGTTTTCTTTAATACGTCAAAAACACCAAAGGCTCAAAAAATAATGAGACAGGACATTGTTCTTGAACCTGTTCTTGATTTAAAATTATTAGCGGGACTTAATAAAATATATTTCGATTTCAATAAGAGTGATATTAGACCAGATGCCGCAAGGGAATTAGATAAAGTCGTTAAGGTAATGAATGTTACATATCCAGACATGATCATAAAACTTGAAGCGCATACCGATCCTGTAGGCAGCCATACCTATAATGATAACCTTTCTGAAAGTAGGGCTAAATCTACTTATGAGTATCTCATTGAAAACGGAATTTCAAAAGATAGAATTGTTTCTTATAAAGGCTTTGGTAAACGTGTACCAATTAATAAATGTACCAGTAAAGAAGATTGTACCCCAGAAGAATTGGAGCTGAACAGAAGAACGGAATTCCCAATACTACAGATTAAAAAAGGTGTATTGGCCTCTAAATAATTTTACGCATACCTCATAAATTCAACAACAACCTTATCTTTTTAAGATAAGACCGGAAAACATTTTGTTTTCCAAAAGTTAACTACCAACCAAAAAAAAGTCCTTTACCACATTGGTAAAGGACTTTTTAATTTTATAGCTTACTGACTACTATTCCATAATACCGTCTACGATACCATATTTAATAGACTCTTCTGCATTCATCCAATAATCTCTATCGAAATCTTTTAAAACCTTGTCAAAATCTTGACCACAGTTATCCGCTAAAATTTGTGCACTCAACTCTTTGGTCTTGATAATTTCCCTTGCCTGAATTTCAATGTTAGAAGCTTGACCTCTTGCACCGCCACTTGGTTGGTGGATCATTACCTGAGCATGTGGCTGAATAAATCTTCTCCCCTTTTTACCTACTGATAATAAGATAGAACCCATTGAAGCCGCCAAACCTGTACAGATAGTTGAAACGGGACTCTTTAAAGCTTTTATAGTATCATACATTGCAAAACCAGAAGTAACGTAACCACCTGGACTATTAATATATAATTGTATTTCTTTATTGTTCTGCATATCTAGATATAACAACCTGTCAATTACATGTTTTGCAGAATCGTCATCAACCATACCCCATAGAAAGACTTTTCTTTCCTCCAGCATTTTTTCATCTATGGCTTCCTGAATTTTTCCTTTTTTAGCACTCATATTTTAAGTTTATTTATCTCTAACAAAATTAATGAATTAAATCATAAACATAATTAGCAATACCTCTTTAGATTATTACTAAATCTGTTTCTATTTATTGTAAAACGTTAATCTGTGTTTAGGATTGTTCTTCTACGGTAACAGTTTTTTCTACAACCTTTTTAATAGGAATAACTATCTTACCCGTTTTAGTTTTTAATATCATTGATATATTATCAATACCGATTACCGTACCTTGTAAATCTCCAATTTTAACCTTGTCCCCTACTTCATAAATCTTTCTGGAGTAAAATGTTCTTAGCAGATCACCAACAATTTCCCTTGATCCAAGACCTAGTGCCAATGCTATAGCAAGTAAGAACGCTCCTAAAACGATCGTAAAATTATTGGTAATTATCTGAGTGTCTATACCTGCCTGATTTAGTGCAGTAATACTCACAAAAATGATAATAAGGTAAAACAGAACGTTACCAAGAAGTTTACCTCCACCAAGGCCTATAGAATCAAATACCTTAACAATGGTTTCTTTGATGGTCTTTGCCAAAAATAGCCCGATCATAAAAATAACCATTGCAGATAATAATATTGGCAAGTATCTTAAAAGGTTGGCTATTTCTGTAGATATAATAGTTAAACCCATGATATCCGATGCAACAATGATAAACACCAACCATAATAGCACTTTTATGAAAGTGACAATTATTTTAGGTAAATCAATTTTGATATCGGCATCTCCAAATAATTTGGCTTCGTTGATCTTCTCGGAAGCTTTATCCAATTTAATAGCCTTAAATATTCGCTTTAAAATGAAGGTTACCACCTTTATAATGACCCACCCAAAAATAATTACGATAAATGCCCCGAATATACCTGGTAATGCAGAAGCTATATCCTTAAATATATTGCTTAAAGATTCAAAGGTGAGGTCTTTCCACTTATCTACTGTTTCCATATTATTTTTCTACTTTATTTTTATTTTCTTTTCGTTTTTGTATTCAGCATTCCCTCTATTATAGAAGCAAAACTACCTGTGAACAAATGAGACAACTCCATAATCAACTTAGCCGTAGCAACGTCTTCCATAACTTTTTTACGTAGCTCTGGTGGAACATCCTTAAGATCTCCTTGTAAGTTTTTAAATGGATTTTTGTCCTGTTCTAACATTACGGTAAGGTTTTATACATTTCGGTAACTTTTGCTTTTGCTCTTTTGAGCCTCATTTTAATTGCACTGGATTTTAATTCCAAAATATCTTCCAGTTCCTTTATCGATGCCCCATCCTGATATTTCAACAATAATATTGATTTATCCTCGGGCGCAATAAGTTCCAAGGCCTTCTTAAGTTTATCTACCTGCATCTCAAGCAACAAATTATCCGTCACCTCTACCGGTACATCTTCATGTGTTTCAAACTTTACAGAATTATCATTAATCTTTCTTTCCTTATTTCTATTAACATAGTTAACGCAGAAGTTATAGGTAAAGGAATATAACCAGGTAGAAAATTTGGAATTTCCTTTGAACGAACCCAATTTTACATAAAGCATTAGAAAAATATCTTGGGTAAGGTCTTCTGCCTCCTTATTGGACTTTGCAAAACCCAAACACTTATTGTAAACCAATTTGGAATACCTATCATAGAGCACACCAAAGAGCATAGAGTCATTGTTAGCTACAATGCGCTCTACCAACTCTAAATCGGTATATTCTTCCTTCTTACCACCAGAAACCGATTTTTCATTGAATTGGTTTCCTATAATAATAAAACATAGCTTTTTAAGAAATGTCACTTTGATAGATGTTTACAAAAAATAAAAGTAGGTTAAAGATACTGTAATTGATATATTTACTTGAAAAACTGCCGAAAATGAAAAAACTAATTATCCTTTCCGTATTTATATCAAGTGTTTTTACAGCATGTAAAACCGACCAAAAAAAGCCTAAAATTGCTGTTGCCGAAGATACGCAATTGACAGTTCTTGAAAAAATCGCAAATGCCAATGGTTTTAAAAACTGGAAAGATGTTGAAAGTATAAAATTCACTTTTAATGTAGATCGTGAAAATGAACATTTTGAACGTACTTGGTTATGGGAAACCGGTTCTAACAATGTTACCATGATGACAAGGCAGGACACGATTTCATACAACAGAAAATCTGTAGATAGCACCATGACGGCAACAGATGGCGGATTTGTAAATGACAAGTTCTGGCTGCTTGCCCCTTACCAACTGGTATGGGATCAAAATAGTTTTACCCACAAGCTTACAGAAAATGTAGAAGCCCCCATCAGCAAAGCAAATATGCATAAACTAACTACGGTCTACAATAATGAAGGCGGTTACACCCCTGGCGATGCTTATGATTATTATTTTGGAGATGATTATATTATCAAAGAATGGGTATACAGAAAGGAAAATCAATCTGAACCAAATATGACCACCACTTGGGAAGACTATAAAAACCTAAACGGTTTAAACATTAGTATGATGCACAAAAGACCGGATGCTGATTTCTCACTTTATTTTTCCGGGGTAGAGGTGAAATAATATGATACAAAGTTTGATACGTTTCAATTTTATCAACTAATCTATGAAACCATCATTCTTCCTGTTTTTTCTACTTTCATTTATAGTATATACACAACAGACTATAGATTCTGTAATAGTAGATAGTGCCAACAAAACTCCGTTAGAATTTGTTGGTATCTATAATTCTAAAAATCATACTATTACCAATGAAGATGGTCGGTTTCAGTTCTCTTCTAGCACAGATTCTATAATCGTTTACAGAGTAGGTTATGACAAACTAACTACTACTTTTCAAAAAGTAAAGGATACCATTTACCTTAACAAAAGTGTATTGAAGCTTAATGAAGTTACGGTTACCAATAAAAAAAAACTATGGCAAAAAGTAGGGGATTCTTTTAGATCTAATTACCCTATTTATCCCTATTAAGAGAAATTTCTGTTGAGAGGTGTTTTAAGATATAATGGTGAAATTACCAGGATTCAAGACTTGCAAGGTAAACTGGAAAGAAGAACGCTATTATATACAAAAGAAATTGACCCCGATAAAAAAGACTTTAAGGTTGAGTTGACCAATATGCGAAAAGTTGGTTTAGTCAAAGATGAAAATGATGTTTACTTTATTTTTGAATCGTTCAACAGTTTATTCATGAATTTAATTCCTTTGAATGCTACCGGAGATGATTTTGATTTGACTG
>JAHDDL010000032.1 GCA_020629415.1 Maribacter sp.
TTTTAATATCCAGTAGTGGTCCGGTCTTTATAATTAGGTTAGCAGATTTTGTCAGTAAAAGGTGCATGTTACTAACTACGTTGGGTTCGCAATCAGATAGATAATATACTTTATTGTTTTCTTTATCTCTTCTAGATGGGTCTACATATAACCAATTGTAAGTTTTTGAGGTCTTCTCTAAAAAGGCTAATCCATCTTCAGGTATACATGTAATATTTAATGCCCCCATTTTTCCAAAATTGTATTTGGCAATTTGGGATAGTCCTTTGTTCTTTTCGATATGGGTAACTTGTTCTACCTTCTTGGAGAATGCGTATGAATCTACCCCAAAACCACCGGTGATATCAATTAGAGATTCGCCGGCAATAATTTTGGCTTTATAATTTGCCGTAATCTCTGATGATGTTTGTGAAAGATTTAGTTTGTTGGGGTAATATATATTATTGGTATTGTACCATTTGGGTAATTTTGTTTTAGCCTTAACTTTTGATTCAATTTGTTCAACTAGCTCTTTCTGGGTTACGTTTATAAACCTGGGTTTTGATAAAATAATTTTATGAACATCGGTCTTAAGATTATCATCAATAAACTTCTGTACTTCATTGTTTAAAATATCTATATTCACGAATATTTAAAGATTATGGGTCAATGATTTTACAATTTGGTTATCGGACAGGAATTCTTTTAAAATTACTTTAAGTGCCGTATAGCCGGGTACGGCTACGATCATTCCTACGGTACCAAATAACAGACCGGCAATAATGATTACCAAGAAAATTTCTAGAGGATGAGACTTTACGCTATTTGAAAAAATAAACGGCTGAGAGAAAAAATTATCTACTAATTGCCCAATCAGTAGCCCTATGAATACATAGCCCGTTTTTGGTAAAATTACTTCACTAAAATCTGATCCTAGATTGCTGGTCATGGTCAATGTCAGCATTATAACACCACCTATTATTGGTCCTATATAAGGTATAATGTTAAAAAGTGCGCAAAGAAATGCAATTACTACCGCATTCTCAATACCAACTATTAATAGCACTATGGTATAGATAACAAATAGAATAAAAATTTGAAGCAGTAGGCCAACAAAGTATCTTGACAACAATCCGTTTATCTTGCTAATGGAATTGGTAGTTCCTTTCTTTTTATCAATAGGAACAAATATTAATAACCCGTGTTCAAATAATTTGCTGTCCTTTAAAAAGAAAAAAGAAATGAAAAGAACTGAAAATAAACCAATACTTGCCGTACTCAATATATTTAAAAAAGAATTTAAAAAATTTGGAATAAAGCCTATATCCAAACCTTGTAATATATTTTGTTCTAATCCAGAATCATCAATTACATCTTCTACTATATGCGATGAAAGTCCAAGGTAATTCGTGATTTGATGGTATAATGTATTTAAGCTGGTTTGTAGTTCATCAATATCAAGTAACGAAAGGTTTTTACCTTGTTCTGTTAATAATGGAATAAACAAAGCTACAATACCTACCAATACACCTACCATTAAAAGCATGGTAATAATAACTGCAAGTATATTTGGCAGTTTTAGGCGCAATCTAAAAAAACGTACCAATGGGCTGCCTATTAGTGCCGTTACGGCGGCAATTGCTAAATATGCTATTACAGATTGTATTGTATATAAAAAATATAATAAAAGGGCTATACCCACTAATACAGCTATAGCTCTTAGTATGCCTTGCGAAATAGTTTTTGAAGTCATTGATCAATTTTTAAAGGCATAAGTTATAATATTCGCTCCCATTTGTAACGCTTTTTTTCTTAATTCTGCCGGATCGTTATGTACTGTAGGGTCTTCCCAGCCGTCACCTAAATCAGATTCTGACGTAAATAATAAAATGACTCTATTGTTTTTTGAAATGGCGAATGCCTGTGGTCTTTGACCATCATGTTCATGAATTTTAGGAAGTCCTTTTGGGAAGGAATATGTGTTTTTGAATATTTGATGATCAGCACCTAGCTCCTCTAATTCCATATCTGGAAAAAGCCTTTTTATTTCTCTTGTTACATACGGTTTCATTCCATAATTATCATCGATATGTAAAAATCCACCGGATAGAAGGTAATTTCTTAAGTTTTCTAGTTCCTGATCAGAAAACACAACATTACCATGCCCTGTCATATGTAAAAATGGATATTGAAAAATGGAGCTGCTGCCAACTTCTACCGTTTTTGGTTTATTGATTAAGGTGGTGCCAATATTATCGTTACAAAATTTTATCAAATTTGGTAGTGCCGTTGGGTTTGCATACCAATCACCACCACCTTGATATTTTAAAATTGCTATTTCTTGTGATCTTAAGTTAAGGCAAGTAAACGTAACCGTAAGTATAAGATAGATAGTAAGGTTTTTCATTTTATTTCGAATAATAAAATATAATCACATTATTATGATTGATAAAAAGATTTGTGTTTCTATATTTTTAATAGTTGGTTTATTGTTGTCAACCATTATTTGGGCTCAATCGAGTAAAGATAATAAAGTTGATGCTGCATTGTTTTCTGAACAACCGGAAAAATTAAGTAAAGGTATTGTAGTGCTTGAGCTTTTTACCTCTCAGGGTTGTTCCAGTTGTCCGCCTGCTGATGAATTGTTGCAAGAAGTTAAGATGACTTATCCTGATAATGTGTTCGTGCTTAGTTACCATGTTGATTATTGGAACTACATAGGTTGGGAGGATCCATTTAGTAAAAAAGAGTTTACGGAACGGCAAAGCAGTTACAATAAAAAGTTTGGTTATAACGGAAACTATACACCTGAATTAGTGGTCAATGGAAAAGGACATTTGGTAGGTTCTCATAAAGCTAAAGTTGTTAATGCCATTAAAAAGTATTTTACTACAACATCGGAGAGCCAAATTCTAATTAAAAATTTTAAGCGACAAGAGAATCAAATATATTTTGATTATAATATTATTGGTAATACATCGGCTAAAACCGTGAGAGCTGTTCTGTTATTAAAAGAAAGAAACACACAGGTGAATAGGGGAGAGAACAGGCAAAAAACTTTAGTGGACACAAATATTGTTATTACCGAAAAGACTATTGATATTAATGATGATAATCCTTTTGGTTCATTGGCTGTTCCTTCAATTGTTAAAGAAGGAGAAGAACTTGTTTTAATGTTAATAGTGGAAAATGCAAGAGGCGATATTCTGGGCGCCGTAAAAAAGGATTTTTAAAGTTACCCATTGTTTATTGTTGCAACAATAGAACAGGCTACAATTGCGGCGGTTTCTGTCCTTAATCTTGTTTTGCCCATGGCAACAGGGGCATAGCCTTTCTGCATGGCATTTTTAATTTCTTCTGGAGAGAAGTCACCTTCTGGCCCAATTAAAATTGTAACATCTTTATCTGCGGCTACCCTTCTTTTAAGCTCGTGGCGCTCCGTATCTTCACAATGGGCTATAAATTGCAGTTCTGTCATTGGTATTTCTAAAAATTCCGAAAAGCTAATGGGTTCGTTTAATTTAGGTAAATACGTTTGCAACGATTGTTTCATGGCAGATTCTATTACTCGCTGCATTCGTTCTAACTTTATGACTTTGCGTTCTGATCTTTCGCAAATGATAGGCGTAATTTCGTCAATACCGATTTCCGTGGCTTTTTCTAAAAACCACTCAAACCGATCGTTCATTTTTGTAGGTGCTACAGCTATATGTAGCCAATGAGATTTTGGGTGGGTTTTCTTAGATGATACAAGCTCTACTTCACATTTTTTTAAATTATCTCCAATTATTTTTGCTTCAAATAAATAACCATTGCCATTGGTG
Organism: Maribacter sp.; assembly: GCA_020629415.1. Classification (GTDB taxonomy): domain Bacteria; phylum Bacteroidota; class Bacteroidia; order Flavobacteriales; family Flavobacteriaceae; genus Maribacter; species Maribacter huludaoensis. The sequence continues at coordinate 3,804 of JAHDDL010000032.1, forward strand.
ATCCATAATTGATCGCCATTTCTTTTTCTCAACACTTTAATGATATGTTTGCTTTCATTGCTGTCGAAAATGAAAGTTGTATCAGTGGCCGTGATGTTTGGGTTGTAAAATAATTGCATGTGGGTCGTTTTTAACTAGGATATAACGTACCTCGCTTTAGCCGTAATATCTTGCTTGGAAAATTTCTCGTTCTTAAATTTATAATAGCCTACAATACCGATCATGGCAGCGTTGTCCGTACAGTATTCAAATTTTGGAATATAGGTTTTCCATCCAAATTTTGCTTGTGCTTCAACTAATGCATTTCTAATACCGGAGTTAGCAGAAACCCCGCCGCCAATAGCAACTTCTTTAATGCCAGTTTGTTTTACTGCTTTTTTAAGTTTTTTCATCAATATAGTTATAATCGTATATTGGATTGATGCACAAATATCTTCCAAATTGTTCTTGACAAAAACAGGGTTTTCTTTTGTTTGTTTTTGAATAAAATATAGGATATTGGTCTTTAAGCCGCTAAAGCTAAAATCTAAATCTTTAACATTGGGTATGGTAAATTCAAATTTGTGAGGGTCGCCCTTAACCGCGTGCTTATCAATTAATGGGCCGCCGGGGTAGGGCAGTCCTAAAATTTTAGCGCTCTTATCAAATGCTTCGCCAACGGCATCATCCAAAGTTTGTCCAATAATTTTCATATCAAAGAAATCGTTCACCTGAACAACTTGTGTGTGCCCTCCACTTATGGTCAATGCCAAAAAAGGAAAAGACGGTGCCGTCATACTTTCGTCATCTATAAAATGAGCTAAAATATGGGCTTTCATGTGGTTAACTTCAATTAGCGGTATATCTAAACCTAAGGATAAAGATTTTGCGAATGAGGTGCCAACAAGTAATGAACCCATAAGTCCTGGTCCGCGTGTAAATGCTATGGCTGATAATTGTTTTTTATCGATATTTGCTTTGGCTATTGCTTGATGAACGACTGGGACAATATTTTGTTGATGTGCTCTAGAGGCAAGTTCTGGTACAACCCCTCCATATTCTTCGTGAATAGCCTGGGTGGCCACAACATTACTGAGCACCTTATCGTTCTTTAAAACTGCCGCAGAAGTGTCGTCACAAGAAGATTCTATAGCAAGTATATAAATTGGATCGGGTTCAGGCATAATTGGAATAAAATTTGAATAACAAAGGTAAAACATAAAGACCTATCAAAAAACTGAGAAAAATATTGGTTAGAACATTATTGGTGCTTTTGCTGATATGTGTTTTGGGTACCATCATTTTTTCCCTGCCAGTGGTACAGACCTTGTTGGCACAGTTTGCTACGAAAAAAATTAACGATCAATATGGTACACATATCAATATAGAACGTCTAAAGGTTTCCTTAATTTCTTGGAATACGGGACTAGAGGGTGTTTTTATAGAAGATTATAAGCAAGATACTTTGTTTTATGTCAATGAGCTTAAGACCTCTATTTTGAGTATAGGTAATTTGGTTCAGGGAAATTTGGAATTTGGGGATATTGAGGTAGATGAATTAAATTTTAAGCTAAAAACATATTTTGGCGAAAAGAATACGAATCTTGAGGTTTTTGTTGATAAACTAGATGATGGTAAATCCAGAGCGCCCGGTACGCCGCCTTTTAGGTTGTCTTCTTCATATGTAGATATTGAGAAAAGCAGGTTTAAATATATCGATGAAAATCTAAATAACGCCACTGTTTTAAACTTTGACAGTCTTAATATCAATGCCGGCAATTTTTTAATTCTTGGCCCTGAGGTATCTGCAGATATTCAGGAGATGTCCTTTTTTAGTAAACGAGGGTTAAAGGTAAATAAGTTGGCAACGAACTTTAAGTATACAAAGCAACAAATGCGCTTTGATTCTTTGAAGATAAAAACGCCACTTTCCGCTCTAGATGGCAACTTGGTTTTTAATTACAACCGAGAAGATTTTGCCGATTTTTTAAATAAGGTAAATGTTGTTGCTGAGTTTAAGGAATCCAAGGTGGGTTTTGATGAAATTAATTTACTCTATAATGAATTTGGTAAGGGTAAAGAAGTAACCTTTAATGCCAACGTTAACGGAGTTTTAAATGATTTAAATACGGATAATCTTTTTTTGTTTTCTGACGATACAGGTATACGTGGTAATTTCAATTTCAAAAACCTTTTCAATAAGCAAAAACCGTTTAGCCTAAGTGCTGACATGAAAAATGTAACTAGCAGTTACTACCAATTAAATGCCTTATTGCCCAATTTAATAGGTAAATCATTGCCGTCTACTTTTAGCAAATTGGGGCAATTTACAATTCGTGGTAATGCGTTTGTTACCAATTCGTCCGTTGATGCAAAAGTAAACCTCAATACTGCAGTGGGCAGTAGTTATGCGGATATTGTTCTAAGTGATTTTAATAATATTGATAACGCTACTTATAAAGGGTTTATATCTTTAATAGATTTTGACCTAGGGGACTTTGCCGAAAATAAAAACTTAGGAAAAACAACCCTGGATTTTAATGTTGAGGGAAAGGGATTTGTTAAGGAAAAATTGAATACAGAGGTCATAGGGCAAATCTACTCCATTGAATTCAATAATTATAACTATCAGGATTTGCGAGTATCAGGTATTATAAAAGATCAGCTGTTCGATGGTTCGTTGATTAGTAATGACGAAAATTTTAAATTTGATTTTAAAGGACTTGCCAACGTTGCCGAAACCCGGAACAATTTCAATTTTATAGCTTCTGTGGACTATGCGGATTTAAAAAAATTGAACTTTATCAATGATAGTGTTTCGGTGTTCAAGGGTAATGTAAGTATGGATATTACGGGTACTACCTTAGATAATATTGTTGGTGATATAAATTTTACCCAAACAAGTTATCAAAATGTCAACGATACCTATTATTTTGAAGATTTCGCGGTAACATCAAACTTTGGCGAAGATCGCGAGCGCACTATAAATATAAATTCTCCTGATATAATTACGGGGTTTATGAAAGGGAATTTTAAGGTGCGGGAATTGGGTAGACTTGTGCAGAATTCTTTGGGAAGTATTTATACTAATTATAGGCCTTTTCAAATATCCAACGGCCAGAATCTTTCTTTTAATTTTAAAATATATAACAAAATTGTTGACGTATTCTTTCCTGAAGTTCGTTTTGATCCCAACACTTTTATAAAGGGAAATATAGTTGCGGATGAAGGTGATTTTAAGCTCAATTTTGCATCACCAAGTATAGAGGCCTTTGGTACGGCTGCAGATAGTATTGAGGTAAGGATAGATAATAAGAATCCCCTGTTCAATACATTTGTCTCGGTCGGTGAATTAGATACGCCTTATTACAATTTTAAAGATTTTAACCTGATCAATACCACCTTAAAGGATACTTTGTTCTTTAGGTCAGAGTTTAAGGGGGGTAGTGAGTTTAATGATTCCTATAATCTAAACTTTTACCATACGTTTAATAAGGATAATAAATCTGTAATAGGCCTTAAAACTTCAGATGTCAATTTTAAAGGCAACAAATGGGTATTGAACAAAGATGGGGATACCAAGAACAAAGTCATACTAAATAGGTCACTGGATAGCATTATGATTCAGGAAATTGTAATGAACAATGAAGAAAAAGAGCAGATTCGTTTAAAGGGACAATTGGCAGATTCTACTTATAAAGATTTACAGCTGCAATTTAAAATTGTATCCTTGGATAAGATCACGCCTGTTATAGATAGCTTAAAATTACAAGGTGAAGTCAATGGTACGTTGAATGTTTTACAAAAGGACGGAATCTATTTACCTTCATCTAATTTAAATATTGATCAATTTGGTATTAATAATATTCCGCTAGGTGATTTGGCAATTAATATTATCGGTAATAAAGACTTAACGGAGTTTCAGGTAAATTCTCAGCTATCGGATAATAGCGTAGAAAAATTTAGTGTCGTAGGTAGTATTGAAAATAAGGGAGAAATACCAAAAGCAAACTTAATCGCTAATTTTAATGATTTTGGGTTAGAGCCCTTTAGCCCCTTAGGAGAAGGTGTTATTGATAATATTAGGGGTAATATTGACGGTAGGGTAAAAATAGATGGTAATGTAGATAACCCCAATTTTAATGGTTTATTGACTTTGGATAATGCCGGTATTGCCGTGCCTTATTTAAATGTTGATTATGGTTTTGCTCCACGTTCAAGGGTAGTGCTGGAAAATCAAACATTTGATTTTGAAAATATAGCGTTGCAGGACGTAGCTAAAGGCACTCGCGCAAATTTAGACGGTACCATTACCCATAGTTTTTTTAAGGATTGGGTCTTAGATCTTAATGTAGATACCAAAAATGATAAATTCTTAATACTTAATACGGAGTTTAAAGAGGGAGAATTGTATTATGGTACTGGTTATTTGAATGGAACGGGGCGTATTTATGGTCCAACTACGGCGTTGAACATTACGGTCGATGGATCTACGGCAAAGGGCACATCACTTAAAATACCTTTAAGTGACGTGGTAAGTGTAGGAGATTATTCTTTCATTAATTTTTTGGAAAAGAAAGATAAGTTAAGAATTGAAAACCAGCGGCAACTAAAAGACTATCAGGGTCTTGAACTAGAGTTTAACCTTGATGTAACGCCCGATGCCGAAGTTGAAATTGTAACCGATACCAAAACAGGTAGTTCCTTAAAAGGTACTGGTGTAGGTATTATTTTAATACAGATCAACACTAATGGTAAATTTGAGATGTATGGTGATTATGTAGTTGTAACGGGTGAATTCAATTATAAGTTTGGTGGTATCATAGATAAGAAATTTACAGTAGAGCCTGGTGGTACTATTAACTGGGATCAAAAACCTTTAGAGGCAATTTTGGATATGGAAGCGGTATATTCGTTAAATGCAAACCCGGCCCCTTTGCTTGATGATGCCGGATTTACAAGAAGGATTCCTACTGATGTAATTATAAGCCTTACGGGGCAACTACAAAAACCGGATATTGATTTTGGTATTGATTTTCCAGGTACAAATTCTATAGTAAAATCAGAACTGGAATATCGTCTTCAAGATCCCACGGTAGAAGAAAAGAATGCAATATTTCTTTTGGCACAGGGAACTTTCGTAAACTCCCAAAGTGGTATTAACCAGCAGGCAATAACAGGTAATTTGGTCCAAAGCGCATCAAGTATTTTAAATTCCATATTAAGTGGGGGTAACGATAAGTTTAATCTTGGTCTATCTTATGAGCAAGGTATATTGGATCGATCGGCAGATATAGAAACAGATGATAGAATAGGGGTAACGGTATCCACCCAAATATCGGATAGGATACTGTTCAACGGTAAAGTAGGGGTGCCGGTTGGTGCATCTAGTGAAACATTGGTTGCCGGCGATTTTGAAATTCAGGTATTGCTGAACGAAGAGGGTACCCTAAGTGCCAATTTTTTTAGTAGACAAAGTGAAATACAGGCTTACTTATCCGATCAACAAGGTTCTACACAGGGTGCCGGTATTTCTTATGAGGTAGATTTTAATAATTTTAGGGAACTTTTTCAGAAAATTTTAGCTACTAAGCCAAAAGTAGAGGAAGAACCTGTAAAGATAATTGAAACACCATCTTCCGTAATGGGCAACGACAGCCTTATTCGTTTTTACGATAAGCCCAAATCATTGAAATGATAATCGAATTCTTCTACTTTTGTGAATAAATAACAAATTTTAATAATTTGATTATGAATATGTTAAAGCGAAATCCTTTTCGTTGATTTTTTCTTAAAATGCGACTGAGTTTTATTCCTATTTAGACTTAGATTTCTTAATTTCGTTGGCTTAAATTTTTCCATGTCTTCAGAAATAAAAAAAATAGCAGTACTGACTTCAGGAGGTGATTCACCAGGTATGAACGCCGCCATAAGATCAGTTGTTCGTACGTGTGCCTACATGAAGGTAGATTGCGTTGCGGTCTATAGAGGGTACCAAGGTATGATAGAGGGGGATTTTAAACCCATGGACGCACGTAGCGTAAATAACATTATTAATAAGGGAGGAACCATTTTGAAATCTGCCCGTTGCGATGATTTCAGGACTCCAGAAGGTCGTAAAACAGCTCATGATCAGCTTGTTAAGGCGGGTATTGACGCGTATGTGGTTATTGGTGGTGATGGTAGCTTTACAGGTGCCATGATTTTCAACAGGGAATATAATTTTCCAGTAATCGGTATTCCCGGTACTATTGATAATGATATTTTCGGTACCACGTTTACGCTAGGTTTTGATACGGCATTGAATACTGTTGTAGAGTGTATCGATAAAATTAGGGATACGGCAAGTTCACATAACAGACTGTTCTTCGTAGAGGTAATGGGTAGGGATGTTGGGCATATTGCCCTTAACGCCGGCGTTGGAGCAGGAGCTGAGGAAATTTTGATTCCGGAAGAAAACTTAGGATTGGACAGGTTGCTGGAGTCTTTAAAAAGAAGTAAGGAATCTGGTAAGTCGTCAAGTATCGTAATTGTTGCGGAGGGAGACAAGTCTGGTAAGAACGTTTTTGAACTAAAGGAATATGTTGAAGAACACTTGCCCATATATGATGTTCGTGTCTCCGTATTAGGGCATATGCAGCGTGGTGGTGCACCTTCTTGTTATGACCGTGTTCTAGCCAGTAGAATGGGGGTTAAGGCCGTAGAGGCATTATTGGAAGGCAAGACCAATTTAATGGTGGGTATTCAAGACAATAAATTAACATTAACGCCTATCAATAAGGCGATTAAAGGGCATACAAAAATTGATAAGGAGCTTATACGAGTTTCGGAAATAATGACTACATAATATTAAAAATTAAAAATAGAGAAAATGTCAAATTTGAAAATAGGGATTAACGGTTTCGGTAGAATAGGTAGATTAGTGTTCAGAACTACTATTAAACGTGGTGATGTTGATGTAGTTGCTATCAACGACTTGTTAGATGTTGAGCACTTGGCTTATTTATTAAAGTACGATTCAGTTCACGGTAAATTCGATGGTACTGTTGAGGTTGAAGATGGTCAATTGATCGTAAATGGTAAGACAGTGCGTATTACAGCAGAAAGAGATCCTAAAAATATTAAGTGGGATGCTGTTGGTGCGGACACCGTTGCAGAATGTACAGGTATTTTTACAACCTTGGAAACGGCTCAATACCATATTGATGGTGGTGCTAAAAAAGTAGTTATTTCTGCTCCTTCTAAAGATGCTCCAATGTTCGTAGTTGGTGTAAACCACAAAGATGTAAAAGCAAATGATACTATAGTTTCCAATGCTTCTTGTACTACAAACTGTTTAGCGCCATTGGCTAAAGTTGTTAATGATAACTTTGGTATAGAAGAAGCTTTAATGACAACGGTACACGCGACTACTGCTACACAAATGACTGTTGACGGACCTTCTAAGAAAGATTGGAGAGGTGGTAGAAGTGCTATGTTGAACATTATACCTGCATCTACAGGTGCAGCTGTTGCCGTGACCAAAGTTATTCCTTCGTTAAAAGGAAAACTTACAGGTATGGCCTTTAGAGTGCCAACTGCAGATGTATCTGTGGTAGATTTGACCGTAAAAGTTAAAAAGGAAACATCTTTAGATGAAATTAAAAAAGCTTTTAAAGCTGCTTCTGAAGGTGAATTAAAAGGTGTGTTGGGGTATACTGAGGAAAGTGTTGTTTCTCAAGATTTTATTGGTGATCCAAGAACTAGTATTTTTGATGCAGGTGCTTGTATTGAGTTGAACCCAGGTTTTTTTAAGTTGATTTCATGGTATGATAACGAAGCTGGTTTTTCCAATAAAATGGTAGACCTTATGCAACACGTAAATACCTTATAACCTTCATTTTAGTATAACATAGATATATCCTGAAAATGAGGCGGTTTTTCCTTATTTTCAGGATTATTTTTTAAAGACATTCGGTATATGATTTTAATAGTAGATAGTGGTGCAACTAAGTCTGATTGGATTGCATTGGACGAAAATGGCGAACAACTTTTTTTAACACAAACTTTAGGCTTAAGTCCGGAAGTATTGACAAAAGATGTTATTGAAGATCGTTTAGCGAATAATTTTGAAATTTCTAAAAATAGAGAAAAGGTAACCCATCTTTATTTTTACGGTGCAGGTTGTGGAACCGATCGTATGAAGTCTTTCTTAAAAGCTATTTTTAAAGACTTTTTTCCTAATGCAAAAGCAGATGTAAAAGAAGATACGTATGCGGCTATTTTTGCAACGACTAAAGTTGGCCATCAAGGTATTGTCTGTATTTTAGGTACAGGTTCTAATTGTAGTTACTATGATGGTAACCAATTATTTCAAAAAGTGACCTCATTGGGTTACATACCTATGGATGACGGAAGTGGAAACTTTTTTGGGCGTAAGTTGATCCGTGACTACTATTTTCATAAAATGCCGGCAGATTTGGCACATAAATTTGCGAAACAACATGATTTGGATCCAGATGTTATAAAGGAAAATTTGTATAAGCAGCCCAATCCAAATACGTATTTGGCAACCTTTGCCCGTTTCTTGATCGAAAATAAAGATCACCCGTATTCTAAAGGAGTTATAGATAAAGGCTTTCAGCAATTCATTAATAATTATGTAATGCAGTTTGAGCTTGCTACAAAAGTGCCGATTAATTTTGTAGGAAGTGTTGCGTATTACTTAAGAGAAGAATTGACTTCCGTACTTTTAAGAAACGATTTAATAGTGGGTGTAATTCGACAAAAACCTATAGAAGGTCTTGTGGAATTTCATAAAGCGAATATGTAAACCATTATTTTACGGCAATCATAGAAATTTCAACATTTACGAACTTAGGTAAGTTTGCAACTTCTACGGTTTCTCTTGCTGGTGCGGTATCAGCATTAAAGTAAGAAGCATATACCTCGTTAACTTCCGTAAATTGATTCATGTCACTAAGGAAAATCGAGGACTTAACAACATTTTCAAAGGTCATTTCAGCTTCGGTTAAAATGGCCTTTAAATTTTCCATAGATTGTTTTGTTTCAAGCTTAATATCTCCAGAAACCAATTCTCCTGTTTTGGGGTCTAAGGGTATCTGTCCTGATATATATAATGTTCCGTTACTTAATGTTGCCTGATTGTAAGGTCCAATAGGAGCTGGAGCGTTTTCGGTATTTATTATTTTCTTCATGCTAGCTAAATTTAGAGTTAGTTTTGACTTCGGTTTTCCCACTTAAGATCTTTAAGTATAGATGAATCTATACCTATAAAGAAATACCATCTTTTATAGGTTCCAAAAGGCGTCCAATTAAAGCGCATGGTAAAACTTTTCAAATCTCTTTGAAAACGAAGTTGGGTAAGGGTAAAACCTTGGTTTTTAAAGTCGTAACCGGATGAGCCGCCAACAGACCATCTTGGTGCTAATTCAATATCTCCCGAGAACATAAGTGAATGACTGCTAAATTCACTTTGTCTTGCAGAATTGCTATAGTTGGCCGAGTATGCCAATCTAAAGTTCCAAGGAATTTTTGTTCCAAAAATGGGGTTTTCTACATCTGCATCTTTTTCGTCCCTTCTTACGGGATTAGCGTTAAAGTCATCTGCCCTACCAAATAGGTCGTCTTCTCTACCACCACTTTGTGCCACATAATCGAAAGGGTCTAACTCTTCTTCTTCGTCCCTATTTTTATCGTCTTTTTTGCCGAACATTTCGCTGCTTATGGCGTATGATATATTCGCATTTGCCCTTGTAAGTCTAAACAAGCTTCCACCGTTATCGATATTCCAAGTATCAATTCTTCTTCCATTGTTGTCAATGGCATAGGGGTCAAGCCCTGCAGAGAAGTTAATGGACATTTTGTTGTCAAGTATATTGGTACCTCCGTTTATACTAAGCGGATTCAGTTTCAATGAGTCCGATTCAAAATTATATCCACTTGAAATATTGAAATTGCTTAATAGGGATATTTTTTTAGGTTCAACCTTAGTGGAATCTTTGTCCCTAACCTTTGCTTCTAGTGTGTTGGCCAAAGAAAAGCTTAAATTATTAGATTTTCCTAAGGACGGTGCACCGTTAAGTGTACCTTGAAAACGGCTATATTGAACTTCAACATCATCTCCTATTAAATACTCATCATAAAACTGTTCAAAAGAAGGGGCGTAACCATAGCTTAAAGATGGTCTCATGGTGTGCCTGATCGCTTGAATCTTTTTGTCTTCTCCAAAATTAAACGTTCCGTACAGAGTAGTACCTACACTGGCGCTAAAATTATAGGTGTTGTACCTGTCAAAACCACTTACGGTATCAATGACAACTTCTTCCAATTCATTGTCATAACTTCTGTTATAGGTTTCCAGTGCCCAAACATCTTCATAACTTCCGCCCATACTTACACTAAAAAATTTTGCTACTTTAAAATTTGTGGCTACCGGTATACTATGGCTTACTCCTGCACGGGCATTATCGAACATTTTTGTGGTCAAAAAATCTTCGTCGTTCGTGGTCAACCTGTTCTGTGCGTTTACATTATATTGAAAGTTGATGTTGTCTATAATCCCTTTTTTTATTCCATCTCGTTTTACAAACGGATATATACGCTCTACACTTGCCTGAAAGGTAGGTAAGGTCATGGTTATATTGTCTGTGTCCGATTCTGTTGCCGTTGCAGAGGTAAGCTGAGAATGGGTAGCGGTTAAACTCATGTTCACCGATGGGTAATTGGGGAACGTTTTAGAATATGATATAGATGATGATAAAGTGTTGTTTTGCGTGTTAGGTAAATTTCGTTGTTGCAAGGAATTTCTATAATATTCACTACTACCCAGGTTTACAGATGCCGAGAATCTTGAATTGGGACTCGATTTTGTATCCTGCGAATGAGAAAATTGAATGTTGTAATTTCTGGATAGGCTATAATCACTAAATCCTTTTTGACTGGTTACCTGGTTCTCGAACCTTAAGTTGATATTACCTCTGTATTTATATCGTTTGGTATAAATAGATGCTGTTCTAAAGGCATAACTGCCATTGGTATAAAAATCTCCGGATAGGGTTATATCTGCATAGTCGCCCAGCGGAACATAGTATCCCATATCCTGAAGGAAATAACCTGTATTGGGGTCATTACCGAACGAAGGCATCAATACCCCTGCCGATCTGCCCTGAGAAAGTGGAAAATAAGCAAACGGCATGGCAATAGGCGTAGGTACATCTGCAATATATAAATTACTGAAACCGGCAATTACTTTTTTCTTGGGTACAAATTTTGCCTTTCTGACCCTGATATAATAATCTGGATTTATAGTATCCGTTGATGTGGTAAGTTTTCCTTCGCTTAAAAAGTAAACCGAGTCATTTTCTTTTTTGGTAATTTCTGCATAAACCTTCATTGCATCACTGCCCAAGGCACCGGCAGCAGCCTGTTGTTCCGTTCGGGAATTCCAGATCAATGCTTTTTGTGTATCGAAATTAAATCGAATAGAATCTGGTATTACAATGTTTTCCCCCTGTTTAAAATAAGGTAATTGCGTATAATTGCCCAAAGAATCTACCATTCTACCGGCATAGACTTCATTTTTTATATAATCCATTATAATGATACCGGCCTTTAATTCTGTATCTTGATAGTAGATTTCTGCTTCGTTATAGAGGTATATCTTATTTTCTTTTTGACTTAATTTTACGTAATCTTTGGCTTTGTACGTTATCTTGTCTAATAGTAAAGGGGGCTTTCGGTTCAATGAATCTGCAGCTAGGGAATCGTTTGCTATAGAGTCTTTTATAGCGCTTGGCGGAAATAATGGCGCTATTATTGTATCTCTTTCAGCTTTTATATTGAGCGGAGTGATTTTTCCTTCTTGACCGATGGCAAAAAAACCACAGACAACAACCATGAATAGGAAAAGTAAGTATTGTTTGTTTGATTGCAAGGCTATATATCCTATTTTTGTAAAGGTTTGGCGGTCCAATGAGCCGTTATTTGAGATGTCAAACTTACATATATTTTTTAATCTGTATGTAGGGTCTTACAATAAATTTAACCATTATAAGGGCGATAAAATCCCTAATACTTATGAAAATTAAACTCTTTAGCATTTCTTTATTTTTAACTACAGCGTTATTACTTCTGTCTTTTAAGGGTCCTGGCGAAGAAATTCAATCAGATGATCCATTTATAGTTGTTCTTGATGCAGGGCATGGTGGGCACGACCCCGGTAATTTAGGTAATGGCTATCTAGAGAAAAAAATAGCCTTGAACATTGTTTTAAAAGTGGGAGAAATTCTTTCAAAGAACAAGGATATAAAAGTTATTTACACACGAAAGGACGATACTTTTATAGATTTATATGTAAGGGGTGAAGTTGCAAATAAAGCCAATGCGGACCTGTTCGTATCTGTGCATTGTGATTCTCATACCTCAGATGCCCATGGTGCTGGTACTTTTGTATTAGGTCTACATGCCAACAAACAAAATTTTGAAATTGCCAAGAAAGAAAACTCGGTAATCTACTTAGAGGATAATTATGAGAACAGATATGCGGATTATGACATTAATTCACCTGAATCCGTTATAGGTCTTACCATAATGCAAGAAGAATTTTTAGATCAAAGTGTGGCATTGGCTTCAATGATCCAAGAAAATTTCTCCAAGAAACTTAAAAGAACGGACAGAAAGGTAAAGCAGGCAGGCTTTATAGTATTGCATCAAACTTTTATGCCAAGTGTTCTGGTTGAAACAGGATTTTTGACCAATAAAGGTGAAGGTGCCTATTTAAATTCTACAAAAGGCCAGAATGAAATGGGAGATGCCATAGCTAAGGCAATTTTACATTACAAAGAAGGTGTTCAGCCAGCTTCGTTAAATGTAGCGCCAACAGTAACAAAACCTACTGTGCCTCCTGTTAAAGAAGAAGTTGTTGAAAAGGTAGAAGAGAAAAAAGAAGCTGTTGTTGAGCCGATCACGGAAGTTGTGGCCAAAGTTGATGAGCCAAAGGAAATTGAAACTACACTTGAAAAAGGAACCGTAGATGAAGTGGTGGAAGTGCCGGTTGTGAAGGTAAAAGAAGCAATAGACGACAAAGAAGTGGCAAATTCCATTGTTTTTAAGATTCAATTGATGGCAAGCAGTAAGAACGTTCCACTTAATTCCGGTAATTTTAAAGGATTGTCTAACTTATCTCAGGAGCCGTATAAAAATTTGTATCGTTATATGTATGGAGAGACAAGGTCATATAGAGAGGCAAAAATGATGCAGAACCAAGCTCAGGAAAAAGGGTATAAAACTGCTTATATTGTCGCTTATAAGCTAGGAGAGAGAATTCCAATTCAAAACGCAATTGACGAGGTTTCTAATTTTAGACCATAAAGTGTAAATTTTATTCATAATTTTGAGAGGACTTAAAATAAATTTGCTTGAAACTATCTAGAGAATTAAAAACAGGAATTATCGTTATTGGTGGCCTACTATTGTTCATTATGGGGTTCAGCTATTTGAAGTCTACCCCTATTTTTGATAATAGTAAAACCTTTTTTGCTATCTATCCTAATGTTGGTGGCTTACAATCTGGTACAACGGTTTCTATAAACGGCTTTAGTGTAGGTAAGGTCAATGATATTAAATTTTTAGATGAGAAAGGAAATTTATTGGTAACGTTTACGGTTGGCAATGAATTCAAATTTTCTAGAAACAGTACGGTTGAGCTTTATGATACCGGTATTATTGGTGGTAAGGGCTTGCAAATTAAACCAATTTTTGATGAAGCTTTGGCACAATCTGGAGATACGTTGCCTACAGAAACAAGACCGGGTATTACTGACTTGGCACAGCAAAAACTAAATCCGTTGGTACGTAAGGTTGAATCTGCCATATCTGATGCAGATTCTGTTTTGGTCAATGTTAATTCTGTTTTGGATGAAAAAACTAAAAAAGAATTGAAAGAGGTTGTTGGAGGTCTAAATACATTGATTACCAGTCTTAACGGTAGTGCTACTCAGTTAAATTCTGTTTTAGATGTAAATAAGGATAAATTGAATAATTCCTTTGAGAATTTTGAGCAGTTGACCGCTAATTTTGCAAAACTTTCAGATTCGTTAAACTCGGCAGGATTAGGCAGAACCCTGGCTAGTTTGGAATCTACTATGGCTAGTTTGGACCAGGTTACTGAAAAAATAGAAAATGGTGATGGCTCACTTGGATTGCTTATGAACGATAAGGAACTGTATGATAACTTAAATAATGCATCACGTGAGTTGGATTTACTGTTGCAAGATTTTCGTTTAAACCCAAAAAGGTATGTTAATGTTTCTGTTTTTGGTAAAAAGCAGAAAGAGTATGAGTTGCCAGAAAATGATCCAGCAACAAATGCTATAGAAAACTAAATAACATCGTGGCGTGTCTGCGAGAAATTGAATTAAATACATAATTATTACTTCGACACAACTGTCGGAGGCATTAAAATCTCGACTATCGAGTAAAGAAGACTAAATTATATGCAATATCTCCCAAATGTAATTTTTGTAATACTGCTTATCGCAGGTATTGGTTTTTTCGTGAAGAATGTTTCAAAATTGAAGAGGAATATTTTTTTAGGAAAAGAAGAATCTTTAACGGACAATAAGCCACAGCGGTGGAAAAACATGGCCATGATAGCCCTTGGGCAATCAAAAATGGTAGTAAGGCCTATTGCCGGTGCCTTACATATTATCGTCTATGTTGGTTTCGTAATCATTAATATAGAAGTATTAGAGATTATTTTGGATGGTATTTTTGGCACACATAGAATGTTTGCCGTGCTAGGACCTGTTTATGACTTCCTTATCGGTTCTTTTGAAATACTTGCATTACTTGTAATAATAGCGGTAGTACTATTTTGGGCTAGGAGAAACGTTATTAAACTAAAACGATTCTTTAAACCGGAAATGGAAGGCTGGCCAAAAAATGATGGTAACCTTATTCTTTATATAGAATTGGTGTTAATGGTACTTTTTTTAACCATGAACGGTGCTGATTATCAATTGCAACAAATGGGCGCAGCGCATTATGTTCAGGCTGGTGCATTTCCAATTAGTAGTATGATAGCTCCTGTTTTTGAAGGTATGTCCATTTCAAGTTTGGTATTCTTGGAAAGAGCTGCTTGGTGGTTGCATATTGCTGGAATTCTATTTTTCCTGAACTACCTTTATTACTCAAAACATTTGCATATTTTACTTGCATTTCCAAACACATATTATGGTAAGTTGACACCTAAGGGACAGTTCAAAAACTTACAGTCCGTGACAGATGAGGTTAAAATGATGATGGATCCAGATGACGATCCTTATGCTGAACCTGCTGAAGATGCAGCCGTTCCAGATAAGTTTGGTGCTTCTGATGTGCAAGACTTAAGTTGGGTTCAACTTCTTAATGCCTACACATGTACGGAATGTGGGCGTTGTACCAGTGAGTGCCCGGCAAATCAAACCGGGAAAAAATTATCTCCTCGTAAAATTATGATGGATACACGTGACCGACTAGAAGAAGTTGGTAAGAACATCGATGCAAACAACGGTGAGTTTAAAGATGACGGTAAGCAATTATTGAACGACTATATAACCCCTGAAGAATTGTGGGCATGTACATCTTGTAATGCATGTGTACAGGCTTGTCCTATTAGTATTGATCCTCTTTCTATAATTATGGATATGAGACAGTATTTGGTCATGGAACAATCTGCAGCTCCTACAGATTTAAATAACATGATGGGTAATATTGAGAATAATGGAGCACCTTGGCCATTTAACCAAATGGACCGTTTAAATTGGAGTAAAGAATCTTAAAGATAGATATGGCAAGTGAATTAAAAGTGCCTACAATGGCAGAATTTTTTGCGTCGGGAACTGTACCTGAAGTGTTGTTTTGGGTAGGTTGTGCTGGTAGTTTTGATGATAGGGCAAAGAAAATAACGAAAGCTTTTGTGAAAATTTTGAACAAGGCCAATGTTTCTTTTGCTGTATTAGGTACAGAAGAGAGTTGTACGGGTGATCCTGCAAAACGCGCAGGTAACGAGTTTCTGTTTCAAATGCAGGCAGTGACCAATATAGAGGTTTTAAATGCCTATGAAATAAAGAAAATAGTTACGGCATGTCCTCACTGTTTCAATACCATAAAAAATGAATATCCGGGCTTGGGCGGCAACTATGAAGTGGTTCACCATACACAGTTTCTAAAAGACCTATTGTCTGAAGGTAGAATTTCTATGGAAGGTGGGTCCTTTAAGGGAAAGCGTATTACTTTTCATGACCCGTGCTATTTGGGTAGGGCAAATGGAATATATGAAGCGCCTAGGGACTTAATAAGAAAACTAGATGCCGAGCTTATTGAAATGAAAAGCTGTAAGCAAAGAGGTCTTTGTTGTGGAGCAGGTGGAGCACAAATGTTCAAGGAACCTGAAAAGGGCGATAAGGATGTTAATATAGAACGTACAGAACAAGCTTTAGAGACTAAACCGGAGATAATAGCTGCAGGTTGCCCATTTTGTAATACCATGATGACAGATGGTGTTAAGAACAAAGAAAAGGAAGCAGATATCGCAGTAATGGATATTGCCGAAATGATTGCGGCCGCCGAAGATCTATAATTTAAAAAAAAGTAAAATTTGCTAGTAGAATTTAATACGTTACCTGAGACTGCAAGAGTTTGGATATACCAATGTAATCGATCGTTTTCTGAGAAGGAAATGGATGAAATTGATGCAGATTTAAAAACTTTTTTAACTTCTTGGACAGCGCATGGCAATGATTTAAAAGCAGGCTACGAGATTAAATATAAACGATTTATTATCATAGCCCTAGACCAAACATTACAAGGTGCTACAGGCTGTTCAATAGATGCATCTGTGCATTTTATTCAGGCATTGGAAAAGAAGTACGATGTCTTGTTGCTGGACAAGATGAATGTATCCTATAAACAGGGTGAATTTGTAGCTTATAAAAGCTTAGTTGATTTTAAGGCTATGGCGAAACAAAAAGCGATTTCAAAAAACACAATCGTATTTAACAATCTGGTTGCCAATAAAGGGGAGTATTTGCAGCATTGGGAAGTACCTGCGTCCGAGAGCTGGCATGCTCGTTTTCTTTAACATAATTTCTTCTTAACTGTCGGAATTTATTGGGTTTTATCGATGAAATGCAATAATTTCAATCCATAATAGTTATCTCAGTACATATTTTTTTATGCGCTATATTTTTATTCTTATTTATGGGTTGTTTTGCTGTTCTGTTGCATTGGCTCAAAACCCTTTAGTAACTAAAGACAGTACCGATCAACAGAGATGGGTAGATGCTCAGTACGCTCAAATGAGCCTTGATCAAAAATTAGGTCAGCTATTTATGGTAAGCGTAGCTTCCAATCAAAGTAAGCAAGCAACAGATATAATCAAGAACTTAATAGTAAAAGAGCACTTAGGCGGAGTAATATTTTCTAAGGGCGGACCTGTAAGACAGGCGAAACTTACCAATGATTATCAAGCGGCTGCTAAGATTCCATTACTCATAGGTATGGATGCGGAATGGGGACTTTCCATGAGATTAGACTCTACATACGCATTTCCTTGGAATATGACTTTGGGTGCTATCCAGGACAATTCTATTGTTGAAAAAGTTGGTTATCAGATAGGCAAACATGCAAAACGCTTGGGAGTGCATATTAATTTTGCTCCTGATTTGGATATTAATACCAATCCTAAAAATCCAATTATAGGTAATCGTTCCTTTGGGGAAGATAGGGATAATGTGGTTGCAAAAGGTACCGCTTTTGCAAAAGGAATGGAGCGCGCCGGGGTTTTGGCCAACGGTAAACATTTTCCCGGCCATGGCGATACAGAAGTAGATTCTCACCACAATTTACCGGTAATACCGTTTTCTAGGAAAAGGCTGGATAGTCTGGAACTTTACCCATTTAAAAAATTAATAAATTCTGGCTTAAGTAGTATTATGGTGGCTCATTTAGAGGTGCCTGCGCTTGAAATGAAAAAGGGACTGCCTTCTTCATTATCAGAACAAATAATATCTGGCATTTTAAAAGAACAATTGGGGTATAAAGGATTAATTTTTACAGATGCCCTGAATATGAAAGGGGTATCTACAAAAGGTAAAGATGGCAGTGTTGAGTTAGATGCGTTTATGGCAGGTAATGATATGTTGTTAATGCCAGAGAATATAGTTAGTGCTAAGGAAAAATTGGCAAAAGCTTATGACAAGGGTAAGTTGACCGAAGAGCGATTGGCATATTCCGTCAAAAAGATTTTAATGGCAAAATACAAAGCAGGGTTAAATAAGTATAGGCCTATTGGTTTGAACAATCTTTACGAAGACTTAAATAGCCTTGAAGATGATATTATTTATGAGCAGGCTATTGAAAATGCGATTACGGTTGTAAAGAATAAGCTAGATATATTGTCCATTAAAAACCTTGACAATAAGAAAATTGCTTACGTTAAAATGGGTGATTCTGATAATGGAGCATTTGTAAAAGGCTTAAGGAATTATGCAGATGTTACCGTGGTTGAAGCAAATGATATCAATACTCTAAAAGCTAAATTAAAAGATTTTAATTTGGTTATTGTGGGGCACCACAAAAGTAATGACACTCCATGGAAATCATATAAATTTTCTACTAAAGAATTAAACTGGTTACAAGCAATAGGTAACGAGCGTACTTCAAACTTAATACTTTGCGTGTTTGCCAAACCTTATGCTTTAACCGATATCAAGTCTTATGATATGATCGATGGCGTGGTCATGTCTTACCAAAACAGTGAGATAGCTCAAGAGAAAACTGCAGAGGTTTTGTTCGGAGCCGTCAGTGCTACCGGTAAATTGCCTGTTTCTGCACATGAGGAATTTCCTGTGAATACCGGTGCTCAAGTAAAATCTTTAAGTAGATTGGGCTATAGCATACCTGAACGTGTTGGTATGAGCTCAAAAGGACTTAAAGAGATTGATGAATTAATGAGCCATGGTTTGGATAGTTTAATGTTTCCGGGTGCTCAGGTCTTAGTAGCTAGAAAGGGAAAGGTCATCTACCAGAAAAGTTTTGGTAAACCTACCTATGATAGTAAAGAAAAGATAACCAATGATTACCTATATGATCTTGCATCATTGACTAAAATATTGGCAACCCTGCCTATGGTAATGAAAATGGAAGAAGAAGGTAGAATAGGTTTGAACAATACTTTTGAAGAGTTGGTTCCAAATTACTCAAATACCGAAATTAAAAATGTGACCGTTTTAAAAGCACTTTCCCACTATGGTCGTTTGCCTGCTTGGATACCTTTTTACATTAATACGCTAGACGAAAATAAAAAACCATCAGGTGAATTTTATAGAAACAGGCCGCTGCCTGGTTTTTCAACAAAAGTGTATGATAATCTTTATTTGGCAGATGCTTACAAAGATTCCATTTATAATAGAATTGGTAGGCAAGATTTAAAGTCTAATAGATATCGTTACAGTGATGTACCTTATTATGTGATGAAAAAGGTCGTAGAAGAAAGCTACGGTCAAAGGTTAGACGACTTAACCAGTAATTTTCTTTTTAAAAGAATAGGGGCAAACCGTACTACATATAACCCACTAGAGAAGTTTAATAAAGCTATGATTGTACCTTCAGAAGAGGACAATTATTATAGATACGGTACCGTACAAGGTTACGTGCATGATATGGGAGCGGCAATGCAAGCCGGTGTTGGCGGTCATGCGGGCCTTTTTAGTAATGCCAATGATATTGCTAAAATTATGCAGATGTATCTTCAAGACGGTTATTATGGCGGCACTAAGTTTTTTGATTCTAGAACCGTTAAAAAATTCAATACATGTTATTTTTGTGATAATAATGTGCGTAGGGGTGTAGGTTTTGATAAACCTCAGTTGCAACATAGCGGTCCTACTTGTGGTTGTGTATCTAGAAAAAGTTTTGGTCACAGTGGTTTTACCGGTACCTATACTTGGGCAGATCCAGAAGAAGAAATTGTGTATGTGTTTTTATCGAATAGAACATATCCTTCCGCTTCTAATACGCTTTTAGTTAAATCTGGGTTAAGAACAAGAATTCAACAAGCCATTTACGATTCAATTCTGAATTAAAAAAGGTAATTTTGTTGTAATGAAAATAGCAATAGTATGTTACCCTACTTTTGGTGGTAGTGGTGTTGTAGCAACAGAATTAGGAATTGCATTGGCGAACAGAGGTCATGAGATTCATTTTATTACTTACAAACAACCCGTTCGTTTAGAACTGTTGAGTAACAAGATATTCTTTCATGAAGTTCATGTACCGGAATATCCACTCTTTCATTATCAACCTTATGAACTTGCATTGTCAAGTAAGTTGGTAGATACGATAAAGCTTCATAAAATAGATCTTTTACATGTACACTATGCCATACCTCATGCATATGCAGGGTATATGGCGAAAAAGATGTTAGAAGAAGAAGGTATTTATGTACCTATGATTACCACGTTGCACGGCACTGATATTACTTTGGTAGGTAAACACCCGTTCTATAAACCGGCAGTTACGTTTAGCATCAACCAATCTGATGTGGTAACCTCTGTTTCGGCCAGTTTAAAACAAGGAACGTTGGATACTTTTGATATTCAGGGTGATATTGAGGTCATTCCCAATTTCATAGATGCAAAAAAATACAGCACTACTTTTACTGATTGTCAACGATCTAACATGGCTACGGAAGAAGAGCGTATTGTAACACATATTAGTAATTTTAGAAAGGTAAAACGTATACCTGATGTTATAAAGATTTTCAGTAAAATTCAATTAGAGATTCCTTCAAAACTAATAATGGTTGGTGAAGGTCCTGAAAAGGCTGGTGCTGAGCGATTATGTGAAGAATTGGGTATTTCTGATAAAGTAATTTTTCTAGGTAATAGTAATGAGATAGATAAGATTTTATGTTTTTCTGATTTGTTTCTCTTACCATCACAATCGGAAAGCTTTGGACTAGCTGCCTTAGAAGCCATGATAAATAAAGTTCCGGTTATTTCTAGTAACGCAGGCGGTATCCCAGAAGTAAATACAGAGGGTGTTAGCGGATTTTTAAGTGATGTTGGCGATATTAATGATATGGCGGCCAAGGCAATTACCATTTTAAAGAATGATAGTGTTTTAGAACGCTTTAAGCTGAATGCTTTAAAAGAAGCTCAGCGTTTTGATATTCAAAAAGTTGTGCCTTTATATGAAGAGGTTTATGAGAGAGCTTATAACGGAAGATTCAAAAATGCTTAAATATCCTATTTGTCTTTTATTGGTCATAATACTTCAATTAAATTCTTGTAAAACAACGGCCCAACACAGTTTACAGGAATCTAATAATAAGGGAATGGAACTTCTTTTAAATGAAAATTATAGCGGCTTTGAAAAAGAAGAATATATTCTTATAAAAAGTCAGAAAGAGTTAAATGCTTTTTATGGCAAAATAAATCGCACTAGAAAACCGGGATTAACACCTCCAGAAGTAGATTTTAATTCTGAAATGATTTTAATTTGGTGCGGAGATAATTCAGCATCAAACTACGCTAATTTAACGTTAAACGAAGATGATGAGTTTTTAGGGATACGTAAACTTAAGTCTAAGACTTCTAAAGAGGAAAGTAAGCTAGTGGTCAGCCCTTTTAGCATCTATAAGCTACCGCTAAGCGCAAAAAGTTTAAAAATAGAAAAGTAATTAGTCGATAATTCTTCTACATTCAACTATCGGACGATTTTAATTGCTGTATACGGTAATAATTTGCTAAGGACCTTGTATACAATTAATTTTACGTTTTATCACCCCAAATTATATATTATGAAAACTACTTCTATTTTCAGTTTTTTAGTCTTTTTTATGCTTTCATCTTTATCTTTTGCCCAAGATGAACTACAAATTACGGCAAAGGATAGTATTGTTCAAAGCTCTTGGATTTTTGGCGTAGGCTTAAATGCCGTTGATGATTCAGGTAATGTTTTTGATGAACTTTTAAATTTCACGGATGAATGGAATCTTGTTCCTTATCCATCTAGAGTAAGTATAGGTCGTTATTTTAAAAGTGGTCTGGGCTTAGAAGCAATTGGTACGTATAACCAGTATAAAGAGGGCAAAAATGTTGATGGAGAAATTTTAACTGAAAACATTAGTTATTACGGCATTGATGGAAGAATAACGTATGATTTGAACAAAATAATCGGTGAAACAGGCTGGTTTGATCCTTATGTTGGTATCGGTGCCGGTTATACGGACGCCAATAATAGGGGTAGGGGAACCTATAATGCTATTGTAGGTTTTAGAACGTGGTTTTCAGATAGATGGGGCTTAGATTTAAATGCCACCGGTAAATGGGCTATGAGTGAGAGTGAAGGTGTTTCAAATCACTTACAGTATGCAGCAGGTGCAGTTTATCAATTTGGGATTGAAAAAGGTCTTTCTAAACGCGGAGAAGAGAAGTTGGAACTATTGGCGGCCATTGCCAAAGAGAAACAACGACAAACAGATTCTATTAATGAGGTTAACCGTTTAAAAGACGAAGCTTTACTGGCAGAAAGACTTAAGAAACAAAAAGAAGCAGATGCCTTGGCTGCTGCCGAGAAAGCAAAAATTGATGCAATAAATAAGCGTAAAGCAGAAATTAAATCTAAAATTGAAGATTTAGGTTATGTATATTTTGATCTGAATTCATCTTATCTAAATTCATCTTCTAAAAAAGTGTTGGAATCTTTAGCAGATGTATTGATCGAGATACCTACTTTAAAACTAAAGATAACCTCACATACAGATTCTCGAGGAACATCTAAATATAATGATTGGTTATCTCAACGTAGAGTAGATAAAACAAAGGAGTATTTAATATCTAAAGGTGTTTCAGAAGAAAAACTGACAACCGAAGCCTATGGAGAGTCTATGTTACTTAATGATTGTAATGACGATACGTATTGTCCAGAAGAGAAACATGCGGTAAACAGACGATCAGAGTTTATTATTCAAGAATTCTAAAAGATTATTTTATAAGAAAAGCCCGATAAATGTTTATCCATTTATCGGGCTTTTTTGTTTATATCAAATTAAACAAGAGTACTTTTTTCTTATGTTTTAACTTAAGTTCCTCTCCTCTTATCCTACGCTAAAATTAAAAACTTCAGAAGTTGATTCATTTCCTACACTATCTTTAGTTACAACTTTCCAATAGTAAACTTTACCAGCCTCAACCGGAATGTCGTTGAATCTAGTTTCGGTAAGATCTGTTCCATAGAGTTCAGGGTCTTTCACTTCTCCAAAAAATAAATCGTAAGAAATAATATCATTATCTGGGTCTTCTGACGCCCAAATTAAATTGACAGTTGTACTCGTTTGTGATATTGTAGCACCACTAACTGGCGATATTGCCGTGGCAGGATACGGTATAGTAGATTCTAACCCGGGTCCTTCATTGTAAAAATTCCAGACCTCACTAGAACTATTGATGTTACCTGTCACGAACCAAGAATAGGCGACACCTCTGTCTAATACAATAGCAATATTTGTGTCATTACTTGCAATTAATTCAGTTTGTGAACTTAAGAGATTTGTTAAATGAACGGTGTACGGACCATTGTCATTGTTATCTTCCCATTTAAAAACTAGTTCGCTCTGTGTTTCGGAAACGATAACGCCTTCGGTGCATTCAGAATCATTTTCGGGAAAAATAAGCGTAATGTTTATTTCGTCATTGGCATATTCCAGAACATCTGAATCTACACCGCATGACTGAATTAATAAAAATAGAAAAACTAAAAATCCGCTTCTTTTCACTGTTTTATTAGTTTGAAGGATTTATTATAACCATCATTCTTCAATTTTAAAAAATAAATGCCCGAACTTAAATAGCTGGTATTTATTTCAATAATAGATTGTTCAACTTTAAGATTGCTAGAATGTAGTAAAACTCCCGCTTCGGTAAAAATAGCTATTTCAAGCTTATCTATTGTAAGAGATTTTAAATCAATTGACAGTATGTTGCCCACAGGGTTGGGATAGATTATTGGCGTATTTCCTAAATATATAGTTTCTTCATATTTGCCTTGGCAAAGCTGACCAGTACTAACGCTAATATTGTTGATGTCTTCATTAAGTGGCAGGGTAATTTGAGATTCTTTAGTTTGAAAACTTTTACCGTTAACTTGAACGGTATATTCTTCTGCACCATTCATATGAATATTGGCTTCATTTGTTAGAGCATTAAAATCTAAAAATACACTCAAGGGTACAGGCTCGGTTATGACTATTTTAGAACATGTTTGATAATTTGAAGAATTGATAGGGGATATGCATAAATTATAATCCCCGTTCGCTAAATCTTTTATAGATAGGGTTTGGGTGAAGGGTATTGTACTATTTACGCCCTCACCGGTAATAGTTGCCGAAAATTCTTCAGTAGTTATGGATTCTATTAAAACTGAGCCGTTTTCGGAACCAATACAAGAAGTACCGGTAGAAGTTATCTTAAACTGATTGTTAGGGTATGAAGCAGCTATGCATCCATTTTCATCCACAACTTCTCCGTTGGGTGTATTAGGGCAATTATCATCAGAATTCAATACTCCGTCGCCATCATCATCGTTATCACCAATATTAATAGTATCAATGATTAATGTAAAATTTCTGGTACATCCTTCTACCGTAGTAAAGGTGTAAGTACCAGCCTGTGCTTGGCTTACGTTTTCTATTAAATAATCATTTTCAACAATATCGCCCCCGGGAAGGGTGATTGTAAAAGGGGTATTGTTGGGTAAAATGCTTAAGGTAATATCCTCACCTTCAGTAATCGTTAAGTTGTCACTGCCACTATCCCAGCTACCATTTATGAAATATTCTGGAATTACGTTTTCAGTAGTACAAAAAACTTCTGCCCATATAGCAATATTGTTGGCGTTCACATTTCCCGCTACATCAAAGTTACCGCCAACTAGAAGCTGGGTTTCATCCTTTATAAGTTGTAAGGTGTTTACTCTGGTATTTACACCTACATTGGTATCCGTTCCTAAAGCTTCCCAACCACTTTGTTCGCTCCAGCGGGCAATATTGCTCATTACTTTATCAATAGATCCATTATCACTTGCAGTATCAAATGTACCTCCTACATAAATGTACGGGCCACTATGGGTAATAGCATTTATGTTTCCACTTACCCCTGTTCCCATAGCTTGCCATGTACTACTGTTTTTATCATACCTGGCTATTCTATTTACTGTTTTGTCCTCGGCAATGGCAAAGTTGCCTCCAACATATAAATAATTACCTAAAGATTCTATTGCTTGTACAAATCCGCTGGTGCCAGAACCCAGGGCAGACCAATTAATACCGTTCCATAGAGCGATTCTATTTGCGGCAATACCACCGGCAGTGTCAAAATTACCACCCACATAAACCTGACCGTTGTCTTCTATATGAATGGATCTTACTTCATTATTAGTTCCTGAAATAGTAGTTGTAGCATCTGTAAGCAGGCTCCAGGTATCATTTTCCCATTTTGCTATATTATTGGCATTTAAGCCACCAGCAGTAGTAAATACACCGCCAACGAACAAAACTCCATCTTCATTAAAATCTATTGTAGAAACTTGACCGTTGGTTCCGGAACTCAAAGATGACCAAGTGGTACCGTTCCATTTTGCTATATTATTGGCTTCAATACCATTTACTGTTGTAAAATCCCCGGCTATATATAATGTCCCGTCCGTTGCCATTGCAGTAGTTAATATAGATCCTTCTACAGCGACACCCAATGTGGCCCATTGTTCGTTTGTACTTAAAGTGGCCAAATTGGATACATTTATTCCCCCGGCACTTGAGAATGAACCTGCTATGTAACTTAAGTTATTTGAAGAAGTTATAATAGTTTCTACAATTCCATTTGTTCCTGAGGATAGTGATTTCCATTCACCAATTCCATTTACAGGTGTTGTCACGGGACCGGTTACAGTTTCCGTAATTTTAAAAATTTTTACATTTTCTCCGTAATCGGAGAAATATAACTCACCAGCTTCATCTTCACCAAATGAGGAAATGAACTCTCCATTGGTTTTAAAAAGTAGTTCATTGGATATGGCGCCGTTCAATGGATTATATTCAAGAGCCCACACACGCCCTGAAACATAGTCACCATAAATGTATTTGTTTTTTAAACTGTTGCTAGTTAAGGAACCATTGTAGGTATAGCCGCCGGTTATGGAAAGGTCAGATGCATTGTGGTCATAGAAGAAAATAGGCTTAATATCAGGTGATGTAGCAAGTAAGGTTTCATTTCCATAGCTAGGTTCTGTATTGGCTTCAAACTTGTTCCAACCATAGTTGCCGCCTTTGGTAATAATATTAATTTCCTCATAGGAATTTTGACCTACGTCCGCTCCCCAAAGGTTACCGGTAGGGGCAAAAGAAAATTTCCATGTATTCCTTATTCCCCAAGCATAAATTTCATCTAATCCTGATAGGCCCACTCTTGGGTTGTCACTTGGTATTTCATAATTGCCATTAGGTAATTCTGGGTTTGATTCAATTGGGTTGCTTCCGTCTAAATCAATATCAATTCTAAGTAAGCTACCAAAAACTGTGTTTAAATTTTGTCCATTTCCTTGCGGGTCGCCACCACCCCCGCCATCACCAATAGAAATATATAAGTAACCATCAGGACCAAAAGCGATTTTGCCGCCATTATGGTTGGAGTCTGATTGATTTTTGGTGTATTGTGCAATAATTGTTCTAGATGAAGAATCGATCAAATTAGGATTGGAACTATCTACGGTATAACGCGCAATATTAATTCTGTAATTACTGGGTTGATCAATATAGTAAACAAAAATATAACCGTTAGTAGCATAATTGGGGTGAAAAGCTAGACCTAAAAGTCCAATTTCCTGGCCGGAGCTATACGCTACATTAGATGAAATATCTAAAAATGTAACCAGTTCTTGGGTGGTTACATCTTCTTTATTTGGAAAAACTTTTATGAAACCTGGCTGCTCAACGACGAACATACGATTGGTACCGTCCACACTAGCTTGGATTTCAGTAGGGAAATTGAATGAAATGTTCGGGAAAGCCTCCTTATAAGATAATTCTTGGCTATGAGCGAACAAGAATACCAAACAGAAAATAAAAAATAAAAAGTGCTTGTGATTAACCATGAAATATTCGGGGGTATTGATATTAAAATCACTAATTAAAACTACAGCTTAGTTTATGATTATCAATAAGCTATGCGAAAGTAATAAATAATTGAATTTAAAGAATCAATTTAACCGAAGCGGTCAAAAAAAACTGTTATAGCATACTAAAAAATATGCTAATGAAATAGGACTTTTAAAGTAGTTATGATTAGTAAATTATGTGTTTTGTTCTATAAAACTAGGTTTCATTTTTTTATTTAAAAAAATGTGAACTACGATTAATACCAAAACTAATGGTACGGCCGTAAGTAATTGTAGACTTAAACTTTCGTGTATTACCAATAGCACAATGATGTTAACTAAAATCTGTGTTATAGCGTAACCACCAGCAACGGTCAAGTGATTAACAGATCTTAAATGTACAAGGTTTTGATAAAGATGACTTTTGTGTGGTTTAAGAATATTCTCCTTTTTTATTAATCTAGAAATAATGGTAACACCTCCATCAACCAAATAAACGGCAATGAACATAAATGGTAGGGGCGTATTCAAATTAAAAGAGAATAGCAATAGTAAGAAGGTGATAAAAACTCCAATAGAAATACTACCAATATCGCCTGCAAAGAAAATGGCTTTTTTCCTGAAATTAAAGAAGCCAAAAACCAAGATACCTAAAATTCCAAAAACTAAAATTTGATAGTCAATTAGATTAAATGAGTAGTTCAATACCAAAACGGAAAATAACACAGCTAAGGAATAAAAGCCTGTAATACCGTTTATGCCGTCCATGAAATTATAGATATTTATAATTCCAAGACAGAAAATTAGAAATGGCAATATCCAGAAAATAGCATTGTCAAAAAGGTTTAGTTGATAAAAAACTAAAATAACAGCAATTATCTGTGCCCCCAATCTGCTTAGTGTACCAAGAGTTTTTAGATCATCTACAAAGCTTATAAAGGCAACTAAAAATATTGCGGCATATAAAAAGGGTAGTGGTAAGGATTGCGTAAAAAAATAAATGAATAAGGATATTACGAAAAGTATACCGCCCCCTCTAATAGTATTTAGCGTATGTGAACTTCTATGATTGGGCACATCTTCAATCCCAAATTTTTGCGCTATTTTAATGTATAAATAGGCGCAGAAAAATAGAATTAAAAATGTGACTACAAAAAGAGTAATTGAACTCATTTATTTTCCTTGTGGTTGAATGTTATCTTTCTACTACGATATTTTCCATAACCAAAACATCCATAGCCGTTCTTTCAAAACAAGCGTAGGCTTCAGCTGGCGTGTTCACTATTGGCTCATTTTCGTTGAACGATGTATTAAGAAGAATAGGAACACCTGTCTTCTGTCTAAAGGCTTCTATTAAGTTGTAATATCTTGGTGAAACCTCTTTATCTACACTTTGTAATCTACCTGTACCATCAACATGTGTAACAGCGGGTATTTCTTTATGTTTTTCTTTTTTAATAGGAAAAACTTTTTCCATGAAAGGCACATTTGAATCATATTCAAAATACTCACCCACATATTCCTTTAAAATGGACGGAGCAAAAGGTCTAAAACTTTCTCTACGTTTTATTTTAAGGTTCAATAATTCTTTAGCTTTCTCATTTCGCGGATCGGCAATAATAGATCTGTTACCTAATGCTCTTGGACCAAATTCTGCCCTACCTTGATACCAGCCTACTACAGAAGGTACAATTAGCTTATCTGAAATGTAATCATACAATTCTGCATCTTCCATTTTTTTATACGAAACACCTTTGCTTTTTAAATATGCTTCTATTTCATCATTATTAAAATGAGAACCTGTTGAAGCAGATTTTTGCTCTCCGGCTCTTGGAAAGTCTAAAGTTTGATTGTAATGGTATAGTGCCGATCCCATTGATATACCGGCATCATGACCTGCTGAAGGTATATATAGGTTATCAAAATCCGTATTTGCAATTATTTTTCCGTTTGCAACAGAGTTTTGGGCAACCCCACCTGCAATACAAATATTTTTACTGCCCGTAGCTTTTTGCAAATGGTTTGCCATATGGAAAATTACATCTTCAGTAGCTGTTTGAACGGACTTCGCCAAATCTTTATGATATTGCGTTAACTCTTCTTTTGCACCTCTAGGTGTTCCAAAAAGCTCTTCGAATTTTTTGGTGAAGAATGGCTCAACTATAGGTTGATTGTTTTCATACAACGCTTTGATCTCTCCAAAATATTGTTTTTTCCAAGTCCAAAGACCTTTTTCTTTGAATTTAATCAACTTCTTTACCTTGTCTACATATTTTGGCTCGCCATATGGTGCTAGACCCATTACTTTATATTCGTCTCCATAATGCGGGAAACCTAAAAAGTGAGTGAATGCCGTATATAAAAAACCTAATGAAACCGGATAATCTATAGAATCTAATACTTCAATTTTATTGCCTTTTCCATAAGCGAACATTGTAGTTGTAAAATCACCTGATCCATCAATTGATATAATGGCAGATTCTTCATACGGGCTAGCAAAAAATGCCGATGCTAAATGTGCCCTATGATGTTCTACGTTAACTAATTTGGCATTGATAATATCTTGGGGAATATTAAATGCATTTTCAAATTGTTCGGCCATAGAAGAAATATCCTTTCTATTTTCCCAACGGTTTTTTAATAATGATGTTCCGGTCTTTAAATTGGTAAGGGCATATAAAGCCTTCTTGTCAATTTTAGCTTTAGGGTCCCTACCTAAGGTTATATAATCTACCTCCTCTAAGGTAGTATTGGCCTCTTTCAAACAAAACTTAATGGCCTCGGCAGGAAAGCCGGCCCAATGTTTTATTCTTGTAAAACGCTCTTCTTCTGTAGCGGCAATTAATTTACCATCAACAAATATGGCTGCTGAAGAATCTGCGTGGTGTGTGTTTAATCCTAAAATTATCATTATTTATAGTTTTAAAAAGGTCTTATTTTAATTTATCCATAATTCAACGTTCGTCACTACTTTTTTTGGCCGCCAACCTATTGCAGTAGCCTTATCTGAACTGAACGTTAAATCAGTTGTCATTTGTTTTAATTTTTTTGTTGAAAAAGGAGCTTCTTTTTTTAAAATCATTTCAATAGAATCTCCAATTTTCGCAATTCCCTTGGCTAACCAAAGAGGCATATTTTTAACTCTTTTTTTATTCTTCTTTTTAGAAATTACATCAGATAATTGATGAAAACTTGCATCAAAACCATCCGTTAAATTATATACGCCACCAATAGTAATTAACGCTGTTGAAAATTCTGCTAGATCTTCCGCTAATACTACCGATCGTTTTGCATTACCGTCCGCAATATTAAAATATCGTCCCTTTTCTATTCCGGTAATCATCTTACCTAAATTTCCAGGAGCATTTTTTCCTATTATTAAAGGTGGTCTTATAATAGATACAGTAATCTTTTGCTCTAAACCCCATTCCGTAATAATTTTCTCAGCTTCAATTTTTGTTTTTCCGTAACTATCCGTGGCTTTTAATTCGTTTTCTTCTGTTATGTTTGATCCATCTTTAGCACCGTAAACTGCTACACTGCTAATGAACATTAATCCTTTTATTCCTTTATTTTCTATACCTTTAAGAAGATTAACTGTTCCATTTACGTTTACATTATAAAAATCGTCTTCATCGGCCTTCGTTTTGGGTATACTATGAGCTTTACCGGCAATATGAATAACATAATCTATATCCTGTTCAATTTCAGGTACTTCTGCCTTAATGTCACATCTTATATCACTATTGTCTCCTCTTCCTAAGGTTAATACATCATGCCCTTTGCCGCTCCAGTGTTTAACAAAATAGCTACCTAAAAAACCGTTACCACCAGTTATTAGAACTTTCATTTAAGAAATTGTTTTAATTTGGGTAGTAATCTATATACGGGGTAGGCCGCTGAAACTTTTAAGTCATTAGCTTTAAACGCTTCTACGCACTCTTTATTTCCTTGTAAAATATTTTTTAAACTTTTATTTGTAGCACCACCAAGTCTCATTCTAACCATAGGTGAAGGTATGTACTTACCTTTTATTTTATTACCTTCCAAAAAGCGTAACATTAATTCAAAGTCGGCAGCAAGACCAAAGTTTAAATTAAAATATCCTAATTTTTTATAAACTGAATTTCTTACAAAAAATGATGGGTGTGCAGGATGCCAGCCTTTTCTAAATGCATTTTCTTTATAAGGTCCTGTGATCCAATTTCTAACTACTTTGTCCGTATTTAATTGCTCCACATAAACTAGATCACCGTAGACACAATCTATGTTAGGGTCTTCAAACGCTTCAACCACATTTTGTATTACTTCCTCAGAATTATAAAAATCATCAGAATTTAAAATACCTAATATTTCACCATCGGCTAATTTTAAACCTTTGTTCATGGCATCATAAATGCCATCATCTTTTTCTGAAATAAGTTTAGAAACCCTATTGGGCATATGCTCTATTATAGAAACTGTATTGTCCTTAGAGTTACCATCTATAATAATATGTTCAATATTTTTATAGGTTTGGTCATTAATACTTTTTACACAGTCACCAATAAATTTAGAGCTGTTATAAGTACCTGTTACAATACTTACCAATGGTTTTATATCTTGCTTTTCTGTATTCATTACAAAATTTATATAAACTTATTGGTTTATTAATTCTTTATAGAAATCAAATGTTTTTTGAAATGTATTTTTCCAAGTAAACCTTTTGACATTTTCTAATCCCTTTGTTACTAAATCGTTTCTATAGTCTTCATCCAGTAACAATTTTATGTGACTTGCTATTAGTTCCGGAGACTCTTCTTCCAATAGAATACCGCTTTCTTCTACAACTTCTGGTATGGAAGAGGTATTCATTGCAATAATTGGGCAACCAGCGCTTTGAGCTTCTAACAACGGAAGTCCAAAACCTTCATACGATGAAGGGTACACCAAACAAAGTGCTTTATTATAAAACTCGTTCAGTTCTGCGTTGGATACACCATTAAAATGGACGTAATCATCTGTCTTTAATTTAGAGTTTATATAAGTTTGTTCTTTCTCTGTCAAAGGGCTACCACCAATAATGGCCAAAGGTAAGCCGCTTAATTTACTGGCCCTAACCGTTAGGTTGAAATTCTTGTATATGGCTTTACGGTCTCCTACATATAAAATAAAGGGCCTGCCATTAAAATAGTCTTTGCTACTTAACTCTTTTTTATCAATCTGATAAAAATGTTTTCCAACACCGTGCGGAATAACTACTGTCTTCTTTTCAGCTAGTTCTGGAAAGAAGTGGAGCATATCTCTCTTTGTATTTTCCGATACGCAAATAATACCGTCTGAATGGGCTAAAGCTTTTCTTTTTTGATTGGTATGTGCGTACAATTGAATACCAGTGAAAAAATGTTCATACGTAAAATCATGAACGGTGGTCACATTTAAATGTTTAGAATTCTTTGAGTATCTATAATAGCTAGAATGAAATATAGCTTGTTCATTCAATTGAGCAAGTTTTGGATTGGTGTATCTACCAACTAATCCAGGACTTTTGCCTAATTGTCTAAATTTTGAAAGATTCAATTCTTGCCTAAAAATATTGGAAGATTTTTCTGAATCATCAAATAAGTATATGCTTAAGCCCTCTTCTTCTTTAATTCTTTTTAAGATCTGATACCAATAATTTGATATACCCCCTGCATCTTGTAAAGAAAATATAATGTTATCTAAAATTAAGTTCATTAAAGGACTTTTTCAATTTTCAATTATTGATTTTGAAAATATTAGTTTTTATTATAAGGCTAATACGTAATGTCTAACGTTAATTTAAAAGAGATTGGTATAGTTCGTCGTACTTTTTTAACTGAAAACTTTTGTCGAACTTTTTAATTGCGTTATTTCTAATGGTTTGCGAATGCTCTTTTTTAAATGTAGCGCCCATTTTGTTAAATACTTTATATGCTTCTAAGTAATTTCCTTGTTCTATGATAGCGCCGTTATAGTCTGTTATTTCTTCTACACTACCCCCTGTTTTATAAGTAATAACCGGTGTACCACAAGAAAATGCTTCTAGGTTTGTGGTGGGGTAGGTGTCCGCATATGTTAAGTTCATGAATACATCTGCCAATGAGTATAACTGAATCAATTCTTCTTTAGAATCGGTTCTTTCTATTCCAATAATATTTTCAGGTAATACCTCTATCTGTTGTTTTGATAGACCTACAAGTATAATTTTTTCGTCGTCTTTTAAATGTGGTGCAATTTTTATAAAATCTTCCCATCCTTTGGTTTTGTCCCACACACTTGCAACACCTAGTATAATTTTAAAATTGTTCCAGCCTCTTTCAACTTTATAAGTTGAAGTATTTTTAGGCTCAAAAGTTGAAACGTCTATACCATTTGTTATGGTATGGATAGGGTAGTGGCGTAAAAAGGATTGTTCTACCTTAGTGCCCAACCATTCAGAAACCGGTACTAACGTTAAGTTTTTTACTCCCGTAAAAGAAGCTTTCTTTTGTGCGAAATTTTTTGAAGAACGATCTACCAACCAACTTTTAGGATATGTATACGTTAGTGGACATTTGGTACAGGCCGTTTTGTATTTTTCACAATCAATATATTCAAAATGGGTACAGTGCCCAGTAAATGACCAACAATCATGTAAGGTCCATACTACTGGTATATTTGTTTCTTTTATAAATTCAAATAATAATTCATAATTAATATAATATCCGTGAATGTTGTGCAGATGAATTAAATCTGGTTTTAAAACTTTCAGCTTATTTAAAAAATCCTTTGTAGCTTTTTTAGAACCAAGCCCATGTTTGTCAAAAATTCGGGTATTTAGTATATGCAGATAGTAGTCCAGCTTTGTTCCTATTGGGTAGGTGCTGTTACTGGTATCTCTTTGTATGGGACCATGTGCAATATGAGGTTCATTTTCATGAGACTCTAGGTAATCGCTAATGTTCACACAAATTTTACCTGTAGAACCAAAATTAGATTCTACATTTATTTGAACTATATTTTTTTTGCGTAATGCCAAACGTTCTATTTAGTTTTTAGACCCACCATCATTAAAAACTTTGATCCAAAATCTTTGAACATGGCAATGTAGTCTTTCTTGTAGTTAGATTTTCTTAGTAATGCATGGTGTACCGTTTTCAAGTATTCGTCTTCTGGTAATAACGTAAAATCATTTCCATTGGTAAGCATACCAAATAATTTATCTAAACCGGTATTCTTTTCATTTGGTAGGTGCCAAATAGCAAGATTAATATCATCGGGCTGAACATTTCTAAAATAGTTTCTGTTCGTCCACAAACGTTTTATGTACTTATCCATGCCGGCCATTAATGCTTTGTGTTTGTAAAAGTAATAACTAAGTACGTGGGCTTCTTCATTAAATTTTATTCTTCCTTCTTTGTGGCGCTTTAACATATCGTCAAAAAGTTGAGGAAAATCGTTTGAAACATTTTTGATAAAGGCTCCTTTGGCAAATAGAAGCTCACCACCGCTATAATATGGATTTTGGTCTACTACCACGCCAAAGTCCTTAAAAATCTCTTTCATATTATCACCACTGACTCCATGGATCATATAATCGGTTTCATGGTCTACTACGTAGGTAATAGCCATTTCTTCCGCCTCTAGTTCTTTAAAGGCGTTATCCATTGGTTGGGTAAAAATACAATCGGAGTCCAATAGTAGAAAGCCATCCTCATCTTGCATACGGGTAGCCATATGATCAATAATGGAGAATTCAAAATATTGGTTTCTAAATTTACCAAAGTAGTTATTTGGTAATGGATATTTATTACTTAATGTAATAACCTCAATATTATTTTCTTTAAAAAAGATGCTTAAATCCATACCGTCAATGGTAGGTATATCAGCAGTATTCGTAAAAATTAAATGGGTAGCATTTTTATTGAAGCGTAAAGAAGTTTTAAAAAATAGAACAATACAGCGCCAATAAACCGCTTGGAATTCTGGTGTAGTAGAATCTCCTTTATTGTTTGGATATTTTGATTTTTCAGATGATGAATCTAAATAAACCCAGGTGGCTATATATTTGGTCATGCTTTTATTTTGAGACAAATTTTAGATAAAAAAGACGAATACTAAGTATTAATCGGTATATAGAATATATAATAGATGTAAAGCTTTTATAGTATCAGTGGATTAATTTTCTTACAATGTATACATCATTACGCTTTGCATATTTTGCTGATATTGGCTAGGAGAATTAGACGAAATACTTAAGTTTTTGTTATTGATTTGTTCCGTATAAATTTAATTCTGTCACCTAAATCAACGGTTTATTGCCATCAATTAGATTTTCTATAACTTTTTTCTGATAATTTGGGTTGTAATATGTATCAATAACTTTATAGCAATTTTCTCTGACCTTTTGTCTATTCTTCGTATTACTTATCCACCACATTATGGCGTTTTTTAAACTTTCCACATTATCTTGTTCAAACAAGATGCCATTAACTTTATGGGTTATAGCCTCGGCCTCTGGCATTTGTTCCATAAGATTGGAATGCGTACAAACTGGGGTGCCATAACTTAAAGAATGTATGGCGGTCAAGCCTACATTGCCAGGTGAAACACAAAGGTCACTTACTGCAATTAAATTATTATTAACAGCTTCGTCATAGCTTTCACCATAAAAATGATAACAATCATCATTCAGGTTTTCCGAAGCTAATTTTTCTAATCTATCCATTTCGCTCCCATTACCAACTATCAACAAGTTGACAGGAGTATCTTTTTGAATTAACGCGATTGCTTCTATAAGTAATTCTAATTTTTTGACCTTAGTCAATCTACCTATGAAAATTAAAGTAGGAAGTTCAGATTTAGCAAAAAAATGTAGAATTTCCGATTTGTTCAATGAAGGTATTAATTCTCTATATTTCTTCTGTTTTTCATAATCTAAGGAATTAAATAAAATATGAATACTGTCTGGATCTATACCATTTTTGCTTAGAATACTTTTTCCATGTTTTTCATAAACTAGGTGTTTATTACAGATTTTTAAAAATGATTTTCTAGCCAATAGTTTTATTCCCTTCTCATTGCCATACATTCCATGACCTTTAGAAACAATTTCTATATTATTGATTCTTGCAAACAAAGTGATAAGCCAATTACTTAGAATGTTGAATTCACCTAATAGAATAATGGTTTGTGGCTTCTTTTTAATCCAGTTGAAAATATTGAAGTTCTGCCATACTAAGTACTGTTTAATATAAACATTCTTTAATATGTTAATTTTATGGGCATGAGGTCTTAATTTTTGCTCATTGAAATTGATTGTCTTTATACCACTTGAAGATTCTTTGCCGAAAAAAAAGTTTAAATCCATTTTTTCGGATTCTAAATATTTGGTCCATACATTTTTTCGGTATAAAGGAGCAATATTATTTAGAAAAAGAACCAGAGGCTTTTTGTTTGACATCATAAAATTTTAATTGATCAAATTACCTTAGGTTAGATAATTTAACATATAAGTTGGGTAGTAGTAATTTAAAACCCGCGCTCAATAGAACAAAAGGTACTCTTAAAGGAAAGTGCCTTTTCATTAAGTTAAAATTTGAGCCAAAATCAAGAGCTAAAGGACTTTTTAGTAGTGCTAACCTTTCTTTAAAAGTTTTTTCTGGAAAAACTTGGTAAATGTCAGAATGGTCATCTGTACACGTTCCACAATAATCTTTGGTAATTAGAACGGGTATATTTTTGTCAACGGCCTTAAGTGTATAATCATAATCTGCTACACCGTGAACATAGCCCTCAGATAAGATACCTATTTTAGAGACCACATCATTACTTACCATCATAATATTGGCATTGCCTAAATCACAGCTTTGGAAATTTCCATTAGGTTGAACAAATTCATATTTAAACAAAAATTTGTTCGTTAGTTTGGCACCACCATAACTTAGTAAACCCGTGTCTATATCTTTTGTTGACCCCAAGTAAATACCGCCCATACCAAATTTTTCTTTGGAATGCTCATGGGTTTCTATTAATTGTGAAAACACATTGGAAGACACAAAGGTGTCATCATTTAACAATAAATAAGCATCGTAGTCCTTTTTAACTGCTTCGCGCCAAGAATTACGCATACCACCTGCCCAAAATAAATTTCCATTACCCTGCAGTACTGTTGCTTCAGGATATTTTTCCTTGACTGCATCTCCTGTGCCATCTGTAGAACCATCATCAGTAAGGTAAATCTTTAAGTTTATACTTTTTGAAACAGTGTTTAAAGCCTGCATCAAATTTTCAAGTGCATTTAAAGTTTTTTCCTTTCTATTGAAACAAGTAAGTAATACAGCAATTTTCATTTAATTATTTGAACTGATTGTTATTTACAATTAACTATTTTGTTCATTGTTTATTGTTTGATTGTTGATAATATATTGCGTGACAATACCTAAGAAAAAACAGTAAAAAACGAACAGAGGAAAATATCCGTCAAATATCGGTTCAACAAAAAACAGTAAATAAAAAGAAAGCCCATAACAGATAAATGCGGTATTCAATAAAGCGTTTTTAGGAATTAGAAAGATTGCTTTTTTAATATATACGGCATTTTTTATGGTAAATATCAACAG
Organism: Maribacter sp.; assembly: GCA_020629415.1. Taxonomy (GTDB): domain Bacteria; phylum Bacteroidota; class Bacteroidia; order Flavobacteriales; family Flavobacteriaceae; genus Maribacter; species Maribacter huludaoensis. The sequence goes on from JAHDDL010000032.1 coordinate 41,582, forward strand.
TAGAATAAATGATAAAGTACCACCAACCCTTGCAATATCAAACCAAAGGTTATGTGAAAACCCAAAATCCGCTACATCCCAACCTAATGGTTTTTCCCATAAATTAACTATTGATTTAGACCAACGCTCTGTTCTACCACCAGCTGTAGCCGCACCGTATTTTTTACTCTCCATTCTACCTGCAAAAGCACTCATAATATCTGAGTCTTTGTCAAAGGAAACGTAACTAATAAATACGTTAAAAATTAAAAATAGTACGCCAAACAAAGCTGCATTTTGTTTTACTGTTTGTCTACGAATTAAATAAACCAATGATATTACAAATGTTATAAAGAATATGGAAAGTTGCGTTCTACTGCCTAATCTTAATACACTTACGACTGATAAAACGAAGGTAGTAATCATTAAGATTTTTAAGGGCAAACTAAATTTCTTGAATCCAGCTACTAAGAATGCAGGTATACTCATATTTAATACAAAATAAGCAGCCATATTGGTTGCGGGTATTGAATCACCGCCCCAAATCATTGGGATATCTCTTTCAATTACTACAAAACCTTTGTCATAAATAGAAGTTAAAACAGATGCCATAGCGGGTAGTGAGAAAATTAAACCACTTGCAAATAGTAAATAAAATAGCTGAGTATAATTTAGAATTTTGTTGTTGAAAGTCTTACCTATAAGATAAAAGCCTCCTGGAAAAAGCGCATAGATTAAAATAAATTGAGACCCTAATTCTAAGTTAAACGTGTAAAATACTGCATAGCAGAAAGAGAACAATAATAATAAGGTAAAATTAAAATCTAATTTATCCTTAAAGCGTTTATCGGTAAGAATACTTATTATCAATAAGGCTCCAAAGAGATATCCAAAATTAAAGGATCGATTAGATAAGTTAAAAAAAGGATAACTCTAATATATCCTATAGAATTTATAATTGAGTTTGACATTAGAATGGTATTACCTAGTTTGAAGTAATGTTATAATAGTATAAATTAAATAACGAAGTACTAATTTTCAATGGATTTCAGAATATAATTTATTTACGGAAAAAAAATAACAGTCTCTGTATAAATTTATGTTTAAATATAATGAATGACTCTGTAAGAGATATTGTTTTTTTATTGTAGTCAATTATATCAAATGCCTTAATCTTAGTTTTATTAATTGATTTGATAGTAGTGTCATATAGAAAAAAATTAGAACCCTCTATGCTTTTTATAATGTTTAAGTCATGAGGTTTAAAATTTCTACCAAATGTTTTTAATATTTTATAATTGTACTTTGAAGAAGTCAGTAGATATCGCTTATTTTTTTCTATAGGTTTAATACCATATAAATCAATTGATATATCTTTTTCGTTCATGTCCAATTCATTGCAAATACTAGCATTTTCAAAGTATACGTCGTAAATTGAACGTGATTGATTTAAAGTGCTGAAATTATATTTTTTGCCAGAATTTAAAAGTATTGGAACTTGGTAATAGGTATTTGATACATCCATGTTTGCACCTTCATCACCAAAATTTGTGGTCAAAGAAATTTTTGGATAGATAAAAAATTTGTTTTGACTTACAGTAAATGCTATAAAGTGTTTCAACCAAGATTTTTCAGACCAGTTGGTAACATAGGTGGGTATTCCTTTTAAACTATTTATATCTAGTTTTTGATTATACCATTCTAAGAAATATTTTATTTGCTTTTCAGTCCAAGCTTGGCCCCAAGACGATGCAAATTGAAAATAATAATTATCGTAACCATCTTCTAAAGCTGTAAAATTTTCTTGTTTATGAACATTGTACTGATGGTTGTAAAGTGAAATACCAGCAATACTATCATCATCTTTAGAGAATTCTAGAGCTTGTTTGGAATAATTGTAAAAATCCGGCGATACAAAAAGGTCATCTTCAAGCATAATCATACTACCATATTCACTTGCAAATGACATACTTTTTAAAATATGTTTTCGTAAACCTAAGTTTTGTGGTTGATATTTGACTTTTTTGTTTCCATTTTTCCACTTAAAACTATTAGCTACATCAAGTACATTTTGATTATTGTCAGATTTATCAATGCTAATAATAAGATCAATATTATCATTAGGGTATTTGGCTTCGCTTATTGAATTTAAAATTCTACTTAACGAATCGGGTCTATTAAAAGCAATAATTACGATTACAGGTTGAAGTTTATTTTCAGACGTCATTACTTATCGATATTGTTTATAAACTTTTTTATGTCAGAAAAAAGTAAAGAATTCTTTTTGATCCATTCTTCGGATTTTTGCCACCATTTAAATTCTAACAAAAATGCAGTTTCATTTTGTTCAAATCTATAGCGGATATGTTTTGCCGGTACACCACCAACTATGGAGTAGGGTTCTACATCTTTATGTACTAATGATCCGGCGGCTACTATACACCCGTCACCTAATTGAACACCTTCAATAATATTTACAGAAGCTCCAACCCAAACGTCGTTGCCAATGTGGGTTAGATACGGTTCTTTATTGTCAATTGGTTCAGGCTTTTCTTCAAACAATTGTTTTTGTGTGTAAGAGTTTTTGAAATCAGTAGAAAAAAAAGAAGGATGAGTACTAACAAAATCTTTAGTTGGGTGGGTACCATGAATGCTTTTTACATCTGGACCGATGGAGCAATAATTACCTATTTTAACATTTTGTAAATGAGTATTTTTTGAAATATATGATGCAAAACCTAATTCGCTTCCAATAAAACTACAATTTTCACCGACCAAATTTTTACCATTTAGTTTAGAAGAAAGACCTATTTTGGTATTTCTACCAATTGTGTGCTTTTTCCAATATTTTAAATACAGCCTTATTCCTAAAAAACTTAAATTTTTAAGGATATTATTAGACAAAACAAACTCTTTGATTCTATCTGGCATTTTTAAGGTCTTTCAACTATTGGTTAATATTTTATTTATTATTTTTTTAACAAAGATGTAACTCTTTTAATT
>JAHDDL010000071.1 GCA_020629415.1 Maribacter sp.
ATCGCTAATTTAACTAACGAATCTATAATTATTGTAACATAATGACAGTAACCCTAGTTACACTTGCGTTAAATACATTAACTTAATTTTTATTACTATATAAAAATGTAGAAATTAGTACGTGTAGATTCAAACCAATTTAACAATCATTTCAAATACTGAAACACATGAAAAAAACACTTCTTTTATTAATAACTATTATGGCCATACAACTTACTACCGCTCAAGAATGGACGACCCCGATCATAAACGGTTACGGAAAAATTAAAGAATTCAAAGATGTAGCAGTTCAACCCGATGCTTCTAAAAAATATAATATCGTTTTTGACCTTAAGGATGACCGTGAAATGCATGGTACCAATATTGGTTATTTTAAAATTGCCCGTTTAATAAATATGTTAGGCTCGGGCGGTGTTTCCGCTGACAATATAAATATTGTTGCTGCCATACATGGTGGTGCAACATTCACGGCTTTAAACGACAAAAAATACAAAGCTAAATATGAGAAAGAAAACCCTAATGTAGAGGTTATACAGCTTTTAAAGGACTACGGAGTACAATTCTATGTTTGTGCTCAAGCAACAGCTTCTAGAGGTATTGGAGCCGAAGATCTTAACCCAAATACACAACTTGGTCTTTCTGCAATGATGGTGCTGGCCAATTATCAATTAGATGGTTATATCTTAATGCCATAACCAGCGAACTATATGGATTTTTAACACTTTTCTTTTGATTTAGGTAACCTTTGTAACGTAAGAAAAACACACCGTTTCGTATCTTTATATCCATATTTAAAACAGGTGGATTATGGAAAATATAGATGCTGCAAGACTACAAATGGCGTTTACCCTTATTTTCCATATTGTGTTCGCCTGCATTGGTATGGTTATGCCATTTTTTATGGTGGTATCCCACAAAAAATGGTTGAATACACGCAATCCCATTTACCTTACACTCACAAAATCATGGCAAAAAGGTGTTGCCATTTTCTTTGTTACAGGTGCCGTATCCGGTACTGCACTTTCCTTTGAACTAGGTCTCTTGTGGCCTGAATTCATGAAATATGCAGGTCCTATTATAGGAATGCCATTTTCATTAGAGGGTGCAGCTTTTTTTGTGGAGGCCGTTGCTTTAGGATTTTACCTTTACGGATGGAAAAAAATTCCTGAAACTTTTCACTGGTTCACCGGTATCATTGTAGGTATATCTGGAGTAATGTCCGGTATTTTAGTAGTTTCCGCCAATGGTTGGATGAACGCACCTTCCGGTTTTGATTACATTAATGGCGAATTCTTAAATATAGATCCGGTAAAAGCACTATTTAATCCTGCATGGTTTACCCAAGCTTTGCATATGACCTTAGCCGCTTTTACGGCTACAGGATTTGCCGTAGCAGGTATTCATGCTTACCAAGTTTATAAAAAACGTAATATTGAGCTTCATAAGAAAGCATTTAAAATAGCCATAACATTTGCCGCCATAGCTGCTATTCTACAGCCTTTAAGCGGAGATCTTTCTGCCAAGGATATTGCAGAAAGGCAACCCGTTAAGTTGGCTGCCATGGAAGCGCATTACGAAACCAAAAAAGGAGCTCCGCTCTATATTGGCGGAATTGTGGATAACGAAATTCAAGAGGTCAAGTACAAGCTGGAAATTCCCAATGCCCTATCCTTTCTAGCTTTTGGTGATTTTAATGCCGAAGTAAAAGGATTAAATGATTTTCCTAAAGATGAGCAACCTAATGTTGCCATGGTCCATTACGCTTTTCAGACCATGGTGGGATTAGGCTCTCTTTTATTGATAGCGGGTATGCTATTTTTTGTAGCCAAGTACAAAAAGAAATCTTGGTTCAATATGCCAAAATTCTGGTTGTTGTTTGCTCTTTTAGCTCCATTGGGCTTTGTTGCCCTTGAAGCTGGTTGGATCGTTACCGAAGTTGGTAGGCAACCTTGGATCATACACAACATTATGAAAACCAAAGATGCCGTTACCCCAATGCCAGGTATTGTATTTAGTTTGTACACTTATATAGCTGTATATACCATATTGACCATTGCGGTAACATGGTTAATGGCAAGGCAAATTAAATTCTTGAACAGTGTTAAAACCAATGAAGCATGATCTACGTTGTACTAGCCTTTCTTGCCATTTCTTTATTGCTCTACGTTTTACTGGCAGGAGCAGATTTTGGCGCGGGAATCATTGAGTTGTTCTCCTCTAAAGAAAACCAAGCTATCAATAAGAAGACCGTCTACCAAGTAATGGGTCCAGTTTGGGAGGCCAACCATATTTGGATTATTATTTTAATCGTGATTCTATGGATCGCCTTCCCCCATTACTACAACATTTTAGTGCTCGCACTACATATTCCATTGACCCTGGTGTTACTGGGTATAACCCTTAGAGGTGTGGCCTTTGTATTTCGATATTATGATGCCTATAAAGACAGTTCACAAATTTTATATGATTGGATGTTTAAAACCTCTAGTCTAGTTACCCCAATATTCTTAGGCCTTACCATGGGCGGCGTGGTCAGTGGAGACATTATTAATCCATCACAGATGGAAAACCATAGTTTTTTGGAAGTTTATGTACACTCTTGGTTCAATGTTTTTTCCATTTTAACGGGATTCTTTTATGCAGCCCTTTGTGCTTTCTTGGCATCGGTATTTTTAATTGGTGAGGTAGATGACACCAGTAAATCCATGTACATGAGAAAAGCCTCTATAGCAACTATAGTAGTAGTTTCTTTGGGTTTTATAACATTGGCATTTGGGTATTTGTCAGGTATCGCTTTTGTTGTAGATTTCATTAGTAACATCTGGTCTATCTCTGCCATTGTAGTTTCCGGTATTTTATTACTTCCGCTTTGGAAAAGTATTAAATCCGGTAGAAGAATCATCTCTAGGGCATTGGCAGGCATTCAAATATTCTTTATTCTATTTGCGGCTACCATTACGCATTTTCCAAACATACTTTTCACCACCACAGGTAGCATTAGCATTTATGAACAACCTGTTCCTGATAGTGTTATGAACGTTTTGGGCATTTCTTTGCTTGTAGGCGGTGTCTTAATTATTCCGGGGCTTTTCCATTTACTCAAATCTTTTAAATTGATCAAACTCTTAGAGCGCTAACTTGTGTAACATTGGTTACCAAGCAAGTGTTTTAAATTCCATTTCTTTGCGTTTCAAAATATGACTATGAATTTGATTTACGATCCTTGGCCATGGTATGTGGCCGGACCTTTAATTGCCTTAACCATGTTTGTACTACTGTACATAGGCAAACAATTTGGCATGTCTTCTAATCTTAGAACCATGTGTTCTATTGGTGGTGCCGCAAAATATTCCGATTTCTTTAAGTTCGATTGGAAAGCGCAACAATGGAATCTAATTGTTGTTCTTGGTGCTGTTATTGGCGGATTTATCGCTTCTCAATTTATGTCCAACAATACGGTAAAAATAAATCCTGAAGTTGCACAACAACTTTCAACGGATTACGGAATTGAGAGCGCGGGTGAAGCTTATTTACCTACGGAGCTTTTTGCCTCTGAAAACCTAACTGATCCATTTGTACTTGCCGTGCTAATTTTAGGCGGATTCATGGTCGGGTTTGGTGCTCGTTATGCGGGTGGTTGTACCAGTGGTCACGCTATATCCGGACTAAGTAATTTACAGTTGCCTTCTTTAATTGCCGTGATAGGTTTCTTTATTGGAGGCTTGGTTATGATTCACCTTTTATTCCCACTAATTTTTAGCTAACATGAAGTATTTAAGTTATTTGACCATAGGTATATTTTTCGGCATCATCATGTATAAATCTGAAGCTGCTTCGTGGTTTCGTATTTATGAAATGTTCCAATTTGGCTCTTTCCATATGTATGGCATTATTGGCTCTGCCCTTGTTTTAGGGGTAATAGGCGTTCAGATTATTAAAAGAAATAACATCAAAGCCATTGGAGGAAAAGAAATGAACTTGCACCCCAAAAGAAAAGGTGTTACCAATTATTTGATCGGTGGAATCATTTTTGGATTAGGATGGGCGTTGGCAGGTGCTTGCCCAGGTCCTATGTACGTGCTTGCAGGCGCTGGTTACTTTTCTATCTTAATCGTAATTGCAAGTGCTATTCTAGGCACATTCGTTTACGGTTTGCTAAAGGACAAACTACCACATTAAAACTGATTTAACTTTGGGATGATAATTTTGGAGACAACCATAACCATCCAATTCCCAATAGAAACAATATATAAAGCAATAGTAGCGATATAGGACGGTTTACCACAACTGTCCTATTTTCTTTTATTTCTTTGCCAAACTGTTTTGTATTCGCTTCTCTTTTATGAGATGCACTTAAAGATTTCCAATCATCGGCATTATAAACGTAATAGGAAAATTGAGTGGTACTGTCGCCTTCTACTTCCAAAGTATTCCACCCTGCTTTCTTCGGATATGTAGTACCCGAATATTTAAAAGATACGCTTGCATCTTGTAGCAATGGAATACGTTTTTCTTCAGTATTTATTATCTGAAAATCTTCCAAACCGGTACGTAATACAAAAGAGAAAGGCTCGCCCACTTTTGGCAATTCCGTTTGCCATTGCCATGCTACCGCCTGTTCTTTTCGTTGTACGATTTTATCTAAAATTTGAGTCCAAATGCTTTTATAGGCTTGATCCTTTCCCTGCAACAATAATTGATAACTATTTAACAATGTTGTGGTTGCAACTCTACCCAAGCCCAATTGCTTGTAATACGATAATTTTCCAAGTTCATTTGAATCTATAGCATTCACAGCGAATGTTTCATTAAATGTAAATGGATATTTTTCTATGTTAACGGTACTATTGGGCAATTGCACCTCATTTACGCCATCGCTTTTAAAACTAAAATATGGCATTGCTTTACCAAGTTTAAACAGCAGTTCGGTTGGTTGAATAAACAAGCCTAATCCATTTTCACGTATGCTATGTTCAAAGCGATTTTTTACCGTTTTTCCGAAATTGAAATAGGTTTCGGTATCTGTAATGACCACATTGAACTTACTTAAGTTCTCCTCGGTAAATTGATAAATTGGCGATGCTTTGGTATTAAAATACTCGAACTTATACTTGCCTTTTGTCAACTGACTACGAACCGTAACTTCATACCCCTGATCCGCTAAAAAATTCTTGAGGTATTTTGTTTCAAACGTTGGAAAGGTGTTTACGATCAACACACGAATAGGTTCTTTTTTACGAATTGTAATTGGGAGCGGTTTCGATGCTAACATCTTGCCCACACTATCTTTTTCGGATAACCGAAAAATAAAATCACCACTAACTTTTGGCACTGTTTTTAAAGAAAAATTTTGCGAACTCTTATCTTCTAAAGAAATAGAATCCAATCCGTTACCACGTGAATCTTGCAATACCAAAATGGAACCTAGTTTCGGTTTAGCATAAGTTCCGTTCAGCCTAAACTCATCCCCTAAAACAAGGTGATCATTACACTTTACCTTGGTAATTCCTGATGTAATTTCGTTAGTTAAGTAGCTTGTGGGTATACTATCAAACTTATAAAAATCGTAGGGTGCTACCCCATCGCCAATAACAACCAGACTTGTGAGCGAATCTAAAGCCCTACGAACCGATTGTTTTGGATTATATTCCAATACCTGAATCCCCTCATAAATAGCCTCTAAACTATCTTGTTGTGCCGTTCGGTAACCTTCGGTTAAAAGCAGTCCTTGCTTGTGCTGTACTTCTACTTCTTTGCTAGGTTCTAAAATAATTAAAATTAAGGCGAACAGCGTTATAAATGCAACTATAGCATTTAAAGTAAACCTGCCCTTGTTTTGAGTTTGCCATTCCTTAAAAATAAAAGCAGCAAATACCAATACACCACCTAAAATTATAGGTAGTAGCAATTCTTTCTGAATAAACGAAACTCCATCAATCATACACTTCCAATTGTTTTAGAAATAGTGAATTGATTTCGTCTCTGTACACTTTTTCAAATCCGGGTACCTGCGGCGTACTTGGCAAAGCCAGTAACAATCCTTTTTGAACGAATCGGTAATTTTCAATGGTTCTTCCTGTGTTGTTCTCTATACTTTTTAGCCCTTGCAGTACCTGCAAATATTTACTCGGGTTTTCTATTGCCAATTGTGCCAGTTTGTTGCCTGCAGCGGTAAAAAGTATAGTATCATCCTCTTTAAACTTCTGTTCGCCATGTACCAACTGTTCCAATCGGCTAACTGCGTTTATAATGGCTTCAAAAGGTTGGTCTGCACTAGTAGTTTCGTTTTTACTATAATTTTTAATGTCCTTTATTTTTCCGGTAAGCCTATTTTCCTCCTTAATCGGTGGCGGGTCAAATCCTATGCGATGTACATAAATACGGGCACTGTTCTTTATTTCTTGAATATATTTTAAAGCGTCGTATTGAAACGGCAACGACTTTTCTGGTTCGTATAATCTCAGATATAATTCGGCATCCCACATGATACTTAATGCCTTTCTTAATTTGGTTTTTAAGGATTCTTCAAACAAGGTAGATTCTTCTGGATCATCATGATTATGCAGGTAATCATGCAAAGGGTCTTCTGGTTCTTCGCTTGTTTCTTCATGTTCGTGCCCATGCTGTTCTACCAAGTTATGCTCGTTATCACCATCATGGTCATGCATAAATTCTTTGAGTATATTTTCTTGATCTTCAGCATGATCATGGTCTTCACCTTCTTTATGACTTTCGATCACGGTAGGTGCTTCTTCCATCTCAGATTCATCGCCCATGAACTGGCCGTATTTTAGGCGCAACGCTTTTTGGTCAAACCCCAATTCATTACTTCTCGATTTAAATTCTTGAATTGAAATGCTGGGTTTATCCTTTATTAATTTCTCGGTGTCAATAATTAATTGTCGCTGACTTCTAAAATAATCGGGCATTTGGTCTACGCCTAAAGTTCCTTCTACACCAAATTGCTCTCCCACAGTATCTTTGATTACTGCAAAATACGTTTCGCTACGTGCCACATTACGCTTCGGCTGTTTTTCATCAAAGGCTTCTATATAAAAATATAGCTCATCACCCACTTCCATTTTCAAGGCATTCAGATCTAGTGTTTTGGTGGCTCGTGTAGATTTGGTTCCTTTTGAAATGGCTTCCTCAAAATTCAATTTTTCTTCCCTAAACTTTACAGACTCTCCCGTGCCTTTACTTACCGTTGCAATAATGTAGCTTTCATCAATTCCAAAATCATCTGTAATGGTACTTTGCAGTTCTACCAATTTTTTATCGGAAAAATCAAAATAGGTGTATTGCTCCAATCCTAAAATCTCTATTTCGGGCGGATTATCCGCTGCTGCCTCCAAAGAAAATAAATCGGATGTAAACTCTGTTCCGTCTTCATTTTTAAATTTAAAACTATAAAAACCTGATGCTGTTAAAGGCAATTGCACTTGATAACCTGTTTCTGATTTTTGCATGGGTATTAAATCGCCCATCACATCTAATACCGGTGCTACAACTGCAGCATCAAATTGTAACCTCCATTGAATTTTAGCCCCGGTAACTGCCTTTATATTTGGGTCTGCTGTAGTTTTACTCCCTAATCTTGTGTAAGGTGGATAAATAACCCGTATTTCCTGCTTTTCAATTGCCGGAATACTGTTTTTAGCTTGTACACTATCCGTTGCCACGAATTGAATTTGCTCGGTATTTTTCGGATTGTTCAGCTCGTCTACAACCCCGCGAAATATAGCCAACTTGTGCAATACAAAGCCGAGTAATAAACAACCTAACATGACTGAAAAAGCTTGTTTTAGGGCGTTTGGCGGAGTTATATCTCCCAATCTTTTGGTGAGCTCTTCCGAAACCTTATAGCGTTGTAATCTGGCTAAATTGGATAAATTGTCTTCTGGTTGTAATAACAATCCCGTGCTAAATGAGGCTTCTGAAACGTGAGCATCTATATAGGAACTTGTTGCGTTCAAATTATGCTTCCAAGGCTTTTTTATGAAGACAAAAAATAACACGCTTACAATAAATAATGCCAAGCCAAACCA
>JAHDDL010000072.1 GCA_020629415.1 Maribacter sp.
AAAAGGCTATATTTTCCTCCTCTTAATCCCCCTGTCGGAGTATGTTCTCCCAACTTTTCAACGGCATCGTCATAATAACCATCATTTAACACAGGACCATTATCACTCGTAAACACAATTAAAGTGTTCTCCAAGATACCTTGTGTTTCCAGTTCTTTTAAAAATTCGCCGATCACCCAATCTGCCTCAACGATTACATCGCCCCTTGGTCCCATACCCGATGCACCTACAAATCTAGGATGTGGCGTTCTTGGCACATGTGGTTGTTGTAAGGCATAATACAGGAAAAACGGAGCGTCTTTATGACTAGCTACGTATGTCTTAGCTTTTTCCAAAAAATGGTCTGCCATATCAATATCGTTCCACTTGGCGGCTTCTCCACCTTTCATATAGCCAATTCTAGGCACACCGTTTACTATACTTTGGTTGTGGCCATGGTGCCATTTCATGGTGGTCAACTCAGGATTATCCTTACCTGTTGGTTCACCTTCAAAATTTTCCTCATAACTGACTGTTATAGGATCGTTAGGGTCTAAATTATCAACCTTGCCATTATCTATATAAACTGTTGGCACCCTGTCTTGCGTGGCAGCTAATATGTACGAATAGTCAAAACCTAATTGATTGGGACCGGGAGTAATTTCTTGGTTCCAGTCTACGTTACCGTTGCCCAGTCCTAAATGCCACTTACCTACGATACCTGTTTGATATCCCTTCTTCTTTAGCATTTTAGGAATTGTGGGTTGATCGGTACCTATTATCAATGGTGCCGTCCCTGGCAATATCGCCGCGTTTACTCGCCATGGATATTTGCCCGTAAGCAATGCATACCTACTAGGCGTACAAGTTGCAGAACTGGCATAACCGGAAGTAAACTTTACACCCTCATTGACCAACCTGTCCATATTCGGTGTTTTTAATTCGGTTGCGCCATAAGCCCCAACATCGCCATAGCCCAAATCATCCAAATAAATGATGACAATATTCGGTTGTTCGTTTTTTGAGGACGGTACTTCTTTTTTTTCTTTCTGCTCACCACAGCTTGTTGCAATAAAGATGGCGATTATACACCCTATTTGTTTTAAAAAACCATTTTTCATACTACTATTATTTGATAGTTTCCTTGTATTCGTTTGACATTTTGTGAAACCCAATTTCTTCCCCAGCCAACATTCTTTGATAATCTTTTGGTCTCTCTTTCTTAACCCATTCTAAAACATCTACAGACTCGGCGTGTACAGGGTTATAAGTATCACCGATCGGTTTAAAGGCTTTGTTATAATCTAAGGTTTGCTGTCTCATTTTTTGTACTACGGCAGCATATTCAACATCCAAAACCAAATTATTCAGTTCAAATGGATCCTTTTCTAAGTCATACAGTTCTTCTGCCGGTTTTAATCCGAAGAAAAGTAATTCATTTTTATTCAATTTACCCTGTTTTTTTAAGCTTCGCATTACGTGTACGGCAGGTCTATAAAATTCTAAATATGCTTGATGGGCATCCCAAGGAATCTCTGGTTTAAAATTTCTGATGTACTTGAATTTGTTGGTCGTTATAGCTTTGCTTTTTTCCGGAATTTCATCCCACAAATCGCGAGATGCAAATACCTCGGTTCGGTCAAAATCTTCATCCAAAAATGATTTTCCGGTCATAAAATCAGGAATTTTAACCTGTGCCAAATCTAAAATGGTTGCCGTTATATCTGTTGAACTTACTATTCGGTCATCTATCTGGCCCTTGTCTATTCCTTTTGGCCATTTTACCAATAACGGAATTCTTAAGCCAGAATCGTGTAAATATCCCTTTCCCCTTATATTACACCTACCATTATCACCTATGAAAAATACTACTGTATTCTCGGCAAGTCCTTTTTGTTCCAGTTCTTTAAAAAGCATTCCAATTTCAGTATCCATATATTCCATCTGATCTAAATACTTGGCCCAATCTAACCTAATTACGGGATCATCCGCCAAATATGGTGGCAGTTCCACATCATTGGGGTTTACAGGATGTTTGGATTTTGCACGGATTTCATCCCACCAATCACCCCTGTGGGTTACGTTCAATGTTATCTGCGAAAAAAATGGTGCATCTTTTGGCAGAAACTCATCGTACTTATCATAAATACCAAAATTTGATTCACCGTCCCAAGTACCAATAGCTGTATGTTTAAAATTCACATCGATCTTTCTTCCTTTTCCACGCACATCTTTATGTCCCAAAATAGTGGTGTAACCCGCATCCCTTAATAATTGCGTAAAGGGAACAAATGGTTTTGGCAATACTACCTCTCTATTGCTACGGTGATTGTGGGTATTACTTTTTTGTTGATGTGTACCCAAAATCATGGCAGATCTACTTGGTGAACAAATAGGGTTGGTCACAAAACAATTATTAAAGCGAATGCCATCTGCCGCCATTTGGTCCAAGTTGGGCGTCTTAACCGCTTTGGTACCATAACACGCCAAATCTAAACTAATATCTTCTGCCATAATCCAAATTATATTAGGCAAATTTTTGCTGTTATCCTGACTCATCAAAAACTGAACAGCACATAAAAGCACACACAAACATCGTATTTTCAACTGCATATGAATTTTACTTTTTATTTAAACATTACTAACATTAATTATATATATCTCAAAGAAATACATATAAAACCTAATAAAAAACAAGGATAACCATTTGTTGTAATCATTAAAACATCTGTTACGAACTTGATTGAACAAAAAACGGAATTTAGCAACTCTTACTTAGACATACCTTTTATAAATCGTTACCATATGAATATGAACAAGTACTTTGTATTACCATTGATCGGTCTATTGATACTGACGGGATGCAAATCTGAATCGAAAAAAAAGAACAATGAAACCGTTGAAACCGAAATACATTTTGAGCCTAATTGGGAATCCATAAAGAAAAATTATAAAGACCCAGAATGGTTTAATGACCAAAAATTTGGAATCTTCATTCATTGGGGCGCATACGCAGTACCGGCATATAGTTCTGAGTGGTACCCTAGAAGAATGTATATGGATACTGCTACATTTTCAGCGCAATTGAACCACCAACAACTTGGTCCAAATGAAGTGTACCTATATCATAAAAAGAAGTATGGCGATCAAAAGGAATTTGGGTACAAAGATTTTATACCCCAGTTTAAAGGTGAAAAGTTCAACGCTGCAGAATGGATAGATATTTTTAAAAAATCTGGCGCTAAATATGTCATACCCGTTGCAGACCACCATGATGGTTTTGCCATGTACAAGTCCAATACCACACGTTGGAATTCAGTAGACATGGGACCTAAAAAGGATATTCTGGGCGAATTATTTAAAGAAGGCCGCAAAGAAGGTCTTATTATGGGCGCTTCTTCCCATTATGCGTTTAATTGGTCCTTCTATAATAAAAAGGACCACTTTGACACTACAGATCCTGAATATGCAGATCTATATTCTGCAAAAGGTAAAGATCTGACCGAACCTGTTTCTGAAGAGTTCAAGAAATTATGGTGGAATAGAACGGTGGATTTAATTGACAATTACCAACCAGATATTTTGTGGTTCGATTTCTATTTAGATATACCTGATTTTAAGGAATACAGACCTAAGCTTGCTGCTTACTACTACAATAAAGGTATAGAATGGGGCAAGGAAGTAGTCATAAACGATAAGAATTTTGATCATGAGGCTTTTCCTGAAGGAACTGTTATCTACGATCTAGAAAGAGGAAAATTGCCAGGTATTAGAAAATTGCCTTGGCAGACCGATACTTCCATAGGTAAAAACTCATGGGGCTATGTTACCAATTGGGAATCTAAAAATACCAATGAACTAGTTGACGATTTAGTCGATATCGTTTCTAAAAATGGAAATCTACTTTTAAACATAGGTCCTAAAGCAGATGGAAGCATTCCAGAAGATCAACAAAAAATACTTTTTGAAATTGGCGATTGGTTAAAAGTAAATGGTGATGCCATTTACAATACCGAATATTGGACCGTTTTTGGTGAAGGACCTACCGAGGTTAAAAAAGGGCACCATTCTGAAGGTGAAAACAAAGGGTTTACGGCTCAAGATATTAGATTCACTAAAAAAGACAATAAGCTTTATGCCATTCTATTGGCCTGGCCAGAAAACAATTCGGTAACCATTGAATCCTTGGCTTTAGGAAACACCAACGCAGAGGGTCTAGATATTAAATCTATTACGTTATTGGGATCAGATAATGAAATTGCATATAAGCAAACCAGCACTGGTCTTGAAATAGCAAACCTTGGAGAAAAGAAAGGTGACCACGCCTTCTGCCTAGAAATTACCCTAGGCGATAAAATTTAGTTTTAAAAATAATTGTTTGTGTTAGTTTTAATTAAATGATGCACCCCTAACGGGGTGCGTTTTTAAACGACCACTTCCATTTGAACATTTACGATAATGAAATATATAACTTGCGAAGAACCCGGCACGTTTACCTTAAAAGATAAAGAAGCACCTGTAGCTAAACCTAATGAAGCTACTCTAAAAATTAAAAGAGTTGGTATATGTGGTACAGACCTGCATGCCTATGCGGGCAATCAAGCTTTTTTTAGCTATCCACGTATTTTAGGTCATGAGCTTGCTGCTGAAATTATTGCCATTGAACCAAATTCAAAAGGGCTTAAACAAGGTGATAAAGTTGTGGTTATGCCCTATATAAGTTGTAATGCTTGTGTAGCTTGCAAGGCCGGAAAAACAAATTGCTGTACCAACATTAAGGTTTTAGGTGTTCATACGGACGGTGGTATGCAAGAAATTATAAACGTGCCTATTGCACTACTACTTCCTGCGAACAATCTAAGTTTAGAGCAAATGGCAATAGTGGAGCCATTGGCCATTGGTGCGCACGCTTTACGTAGGGCACAGATAAAAAAAGGAGAAACCGTTGCGGTTATAGGTTGTGGCCCAATAGGCATAGGCATCATGAAATTAGCACAATTGCAAGGCGCCCAAGTAATTGCCATTGATGTTAATCAACAAAGGTTAAACTATGCCAAAGAAAAAATTGGTGTAGACTATATTGTAAAAGCAGATCATGATGCAATAGCAAAGGTCAATGAAATTACCAATAATGATTTGGCTACAGCAGTTTTTGATGCCTCAGGAAATAAATACGCCCTAGAAAATGGTCCTAATTATATGGCACATGGTGGTCGCTATGTATTGGTAGGATTATCCAAGGAATATTTAACCTTCAATCATCCGGCAATACATGCAAAAGAGACAACCATCATGTGTAGTAGAAATGCCACCTTGGCAGATTTTGAATATGTTATAGATGTAATCGACCAGTTCCCAATTGAATCATTTGTGACACATACCGTAACATATAACGAAATGATAGCCAATTTTGATGCTTGGCTAAAACCTGAAACCGGTGTCATCAAAGCCATGGTCACTTTCTAAATCTGAAATGAAATAGAAATAAACCTATGCGGCCCTATTTCTATTTTTTGAAAGCTTGTAAACGAATTTATGGATAAGACATTTTTACACATTCATCCAAAAGATAATATACTAGTTGCCTTACAGGATATTCCTGAAGGTACGAATATTCAACATGATGATATTGCGGTTCGTATTTCTAAGAAAATAAAGGCGAAACATAAGTTTACGTTTACCGATTTGGAAAAAGATACTTTGGTCTATATGTACGGTTCTATTGTAGGCAAAGCGGTTGTGCCTATTAAAAAAGGAGAGGCTATTACCACTGAAAATTTAGTACATGCAGCATCTAACTATCAAATAGAAAACCAACAATGGAACTTTACCCCTCCAAATATTGATGCTTTTAAAGACCGGACATTTATGGGCTACCATAGAAAAAATGGTAGTGTTGGCACATCTAACTATTGGCTGGTAATCCCTTTGGTCTTTTGCGAGAATAGAAATGTTGAAGTATTGAAGACAGCGCTTTTAAAACCATTGGGTTACAAATCGTCCAGTGATGACATTATTTCTACGGAGACACTAATACAGCATTATAGAAATCGCTCTAGCAAGGAAGAATTTTTACAAAGCAACATCACAAAGCCCTTAATACCGAATGCAGATGAACAGGTTTTCCCAAATGTGGACGGTATAAAGTTTTTAACACATGATGGTGGTTGCGGCGGCATTAGACAAGATAGCGATACGCTTTGCAATTTACTAGCCGGCTATATTACCAACCCCAATGTAGCAGGTGCTACCGTATTAAGTCTTGGTTGCCAAAATGCGCAGATTCCTATACTAGAAGATGCCATTAATAAAAGGGATGCTCAGTTTTCTAAACCACTTGTCATACTAGAACAACAACAAAGTAAAAGCGAACAACATTTTATTGAAGATGCAGTTAAACAAACCTTTTTAGGTTTAATAGAGGCCAATAAAACCAAACGTGCTCCGGCACCACTGAACAAACTGACCCTAGGGCTGGAGTGTGGTGGATCTGACGGATTTTCAGGTATCTCTGCCAACCCCGCACTAGGTCATGTTTCAGATATGTTGGTGGCACTTGGCGCATCTACGGTTCTTGCTGAATTTCCTGAGCTCAATGGTGTTGAACAGGAACTTCTGAATAGATGTGAGTCTAAAGAAAACGCAAAAAAATTTGCGACACTAATGCAAACCTATGCCAAACGTGCCGAGGAAGTGGGTTCAGGTTTTGAAAACAATCCTTCACCCGGTAATATAAAAGACGGACTCATTACGGACGCAATGAAGTCCGCCGGAGCGGCAAAAAAAGGTGGTACTTCTACAATTACCGATGTGCTTGATTATACCGAACCGGTCACGAAAAAAGGCTTGAATTTACTCTGTACTCCTGGTAACGATGTAGAAAGTACGACGGGACTTGCAGGTTCTGGCTGTACTATTATTTGCTTTACTACGGGGTTAGGTACCCCTACCGGCAACCCCATTGCCCCTACCATTAAAATAGCAAGTAATACGCAACTCAGCGAGCGTATGGCAGATATCATTGACTTTAACACTGGTGGCATTATAGAGGCTACGGCAACTATAGAAAGTAAAGGTGAAGAGCTTCTAGAATACATCATTGCCGTGGCAAGCGGAGAAAAAATACCTAACGCAGTACGTTTGGGACAAGACGATTTTATTCCTTGGAAAAGAGGAATATCACTATAACAAAACATATGGAAATTTTAAACAGTAATGCCATAACCGATCGTAAATCATTACCCATAAAAGTAATGCAATTTGGAGGCGGTAATTTTCTAAGGGCATTTGTAGATATTAGTATTCAAAAAATAAACAACACCACTACCTTCAATGCCGGTGTTGCCGTAATTAAACCCACTGCACGTGGTGACTATCAAAAGCTAAAATCACAAGATGGTTTGTTCTCCGTGCAATTAGAAGGATATGAGAACAATATTTTTGTACAAGATTTAACCGTTGTTGATTGCATTCAAAAAGTTATCAATCCTTATTCTGAATGGCAAAAGTATATTGACCTTTCAAAGACTCCTAAACTGCGATTTATTATATCGAACACTACGGAAGCGGGTATCGTTTTTAATTCCAATGATGCCTTTGACCATACACCACCCAAAGAGTTTCCGGCAAAACTTACCGTTTGGCTATTTCATAGGTTTACACACTTTGATGGCGCTTTGGATAAAGGATGCATTCTTTTACCTGTTGAACTTATTGATAAAAATGGGGAAGCATTAAAACAATGTATTTTACAATACGCAGATCACTGGTCTTTGAGCGATGCATTTAAAAACTGGATTTCTGAAGCATGCATATTTTACAATAC
>JAHDDL010000033.1:0-7933 GCA_020629415.1 Maribacter sp.
TTAGGCGTTACATTCGTCCAAGTTTGTCCGCCATCTTGCGTTAAAGAAACTACGCCATCGTTGGAGCCCGTCCAAATCAATCCTTCTTTTATTTTAGATTCCCTAATAGAATATAAAGTGCTGTAATATTCTTCACCTGTGATATCCCTAGTGATCGGGCTCCCCGAGTTTACTTGTTTGTCGGCTTCAAAAGCGGTTAGATCTGGCGAGATGGTTTTCCAAATAACCCCGTCATTTCTGGTCTTATGTACAAACTGTGAGCCCATATAAACAACATCTGGATCATGTGGTGAAACATGAATTGGTGCTACCCTTTGAAATCTATATTTTAGGTCTTTAGGATTGTGCCCATAGATGTTGGATGCTCCAATAGAGTATTCCCTGCCAACTCCCGTAATCTTGTTATAAACACTAAAACGACCTTTACAGTTATTGTAAACAATATTGTGATTGCCAGGTTTAGGAATAGTGGGTCCGGTTTCACAACCACCTACATCTATCATGGTCTGCGAGCTTCCTTGTACCGCTGTTGCACTTGGAGCAGAACTAGGTATGGCTATCGTTGTGTTATCTTGTTGCGCGCCATAGATCCAATATGGATATTGATCATCCACAGCAACTTGATAGATTTCTGCGGTAGGTTGATTGAATTGAGAAGACCAGGTTTTACCTCCGTTATGAGAAACATTGGCACCGCCGTCATTACATTGTATCAACAAATCTGGATTGTTTGGGTTCAACCATATATCATGATTGTCACCATGTGGTACGGACATCATTGTCCATGATTTTCCACCATCTGTAGATTTTAAAAGTGGATTGGCATTGGAATAGACAATATCAGGGTTTGTTGGGTCTAGTTCTATGTTGGTATAATAAAAAGGTCTATTTACAAGACCTTTATTGCTTGATGTCTGTACAAAACTTTTACCCTGATCAATAGATTTGTATACTCCGCCCTCATCACCAGGAGCTTCAATTACTGCATACAGAATACTTGAATCCACGGGGGATACGGCTAAATCTATTTTGCCGATCAAACCCTGCGGCAATCCCTCTTCCAGTTTTATCCAGTCCTTACCTCCATTGACCGATTTATAAATACCACCTTCTTTATTTTCACCACCAGAGATGATGGTCCACGGAGTACGTTGTGCTTTCCATGCGGCAGCGTAAAGCACATTAGGATTTCCCGGTAACAATTCTAGATCGGCAAATCCGGTAGTATTGGATATATGCAACATTTTTGTCCAAGTAGTACCACCATCAACAGTTTTGTAAATACCACGCTCTTCATTTGCCTTAAATGCATTACCAATAGCGGCCACCCAAACTACATTACTATTAATAGGGTCAATTTCTACCGCTCCGATCTGTCCTGCATTTTTAAGTCCTATATGACTCCAAGTTTTACCACCGTCTATAGATTTGTACATGCCTTTACCACTGATGATATTACTTCTTAATCCATCAGAACCTGTACCAACATATATAATATTAGGGTCTTTTAGCGCAACTTCAATGGCACCTATGGAGGGAGTATCAAAAAATCCATCAGATATATTGTTCCAAGTTGTGCCGTAATCATCGGTTTTCCATACACCAGCACCAGATGCACCTAAATAGAAGGTACCTGGTAACATGGGTGTACCTGTAACCGTAGTTACACGACCACCTCTTTGCGGACCAATAGTTCTATATTCCAGTGCAGAAAAGTCTTGAGATAAAAGTGTTGTGGTCAGTAAAATAAACGATACGGAAGTAAGGTAACGAAATAGCGTTTTCATTTTAGTGTACAGATAGGTTGGTTAAAACCTAAAGTTACTTAAACTTGAACGTAAAACATACCTAAAAAATCATTTTTGCGATTTCCATAATTGAAGGGTTTCTTATTGAGATTAGACCATATCTGAATAAGTAAAATTTGTGTTTTATAATGAAACTAAATGAATAAGCTTACTTATCCGCTTCTTTTAGCTTGTCATTTTCCCAGATGCCACTGATAACAGAACCTTCTTTTTTATGAAAAATGCCTTTACCGTTGCGTTTGTCATCTTTCCATTGCCCTTTGTATTTTTCCCCATTGGGCCAAAAATAAGTGCCTTCACCGTTTCTCATATCATTTTTATAGCTGCCAATATAATATTGCCCATCTGCCCAATAAAAAGTACCATTACCTTCGCGTAAATTGTCCTTCCATTCGCCCTCATACCTACTGCCCGTTTCCAAAACGGCAATACCTATACCATTGGCCTTATTATTTTTTACCTGTCCTACATAATGTAGTGCAGTACCTTTTTTACTGGTAAAACTTAAATATTCGCCAAAAGATTTGTTGTTCAACTGCTGGCGCATATTACTTATTTGTACACGCGCCTTTTCTAGTGCAAAACTTAAGGAATCAATACTTCTGATTTCGCTTTTAGTAACCGAAGCGATAGCAGAAGAATCAACAGCTGTTTTTTCGGTCTCCTTTTCAGCGACATTTACACTACTATTCTCCATTAACTTTTGTGCAAGAGCAATACGTAATGGTATAACGGTATTCAATTCTTCATGGTTTTGTAAGGTGTTATTATAAGACTCAATGGCCTTATTATAATCACCCTTCATTAACACGGAGTCAATTGCAACTAACTCTTTATTGCCAGTAACCAATACATCTAGTTCTTCTTTTGCCTTACTGCCCTCTCCAATTTCATTTTCAAGCGAATTTGATTTTATGCCAAAATAAATTACCATTACAGTAAGGATAGCAAGTAAGCCGTATAACGTAATATCCTTTTTCTTCATACTCTTTTAATTGCGGTACCTATCTAGTCCGTTAAATGAATTTCTGGAAGTTTGTTCTTAACCTTTCTAAAATCTGGAGAAAAGTAAACATGAAAGCGCATTGCCCAACTATGTTTAAAAAATCCGCCATTGGATAAATCTTGACCCTGTGAATACATGGCACCCGCAGCCACAGTCAACCTAGGTGTTAGTATATAACCTAAGGTAGTTGTAAGTCGTAAATCTTCCATAGGGCTGGCCACTACAGCTTTTCCACTCTGCATAATCAATTCTGCCTCTGGAGCTACGTACAATGTTTTTGGTTTTAACTTATGATTGTTCAATGGAATTTTCATTCTGAACATGTAACGCCATCTATTTCTAAAAATATACTCGCTATTCTCGGCAAAACCTTGGGTCCATCTATGTTCTATACGAATACGGTGATAAATCATCATACTTTCCAAAGCCTGTGCAAATTGATACTGATGCCAAATACGCCATTCGGGCACTAAATTACGGTCAGTTGAAGCTTCGTCGGTATTAAAGTTCAAACGAAGTACACCACCTAAACGTACATTGAAATATTTAGAATGTATATATCCAATTGCATGTCTGTTATAGACTTGGGCTACCTGACCTACAAAAGGAGTGTCTTCTGTTTCGGCTAATCTTAGGTGCGTTTGTGCGTCCCAAAACAAACGTTTGCCAATTCTAATATTTCCATAGGTGTTGATCCAGGTTTTAGTAGTGAGGTCTTTATATTTAGAATACTCGGGTAATACCTCTGGCTCATCTTCTTGTGAAATACCCTGAAAAGCCGATAGGAAGCAAAACAAAAACAACCCTTTTATTATGTATGTACCAAACGATTTCATAGACTATTGCTTTGTGTTTTGTACATTCAACATTTCTAAAATTACTGTAGGGTCCTTTTCTTTTTTCAGCTTACGTTCCAGCTTTTTGGTATCCTTATCTTTCAACATTATTACCGTATGGTACGTGGCGTTAATCTGCTCATCTAAATTGGTGGTGTTTTCACATGTAAGCGATTGTTCTATTTGCTCTAAGAAATAGGGCTCCAGAATTTTAGTGTAAGCAGCTGTTATTCGTTTTTTTATGTCTTCATCCATTAAGGTTGCCATAAACGGATTCCAGATACGATCGGTATATGAATCTTCTATGGTACTTTTATATGTGGCCATTTTAGAAACCGTTACGGATAATTCATTTAAATTTTTTAAACAGGTAACTGTACTTCTAGCCGCCGTTAATCTGTTTTGGGCAGATTTTACTTTAGAATAATCGTTCAGGGTTGTGCTTGCAAACGATTTAATTTGCTTTAAAGCATTCGCATATTTCAGTGGTATGCTATCTTTATTTATTTCAATAAAAGTGACAAGTGAATCATTTTGTAATATGATTTCTTCTTCTAGATTTGCCAACTCATTTTGTCTTTTCTCTTGGGCCAGTGTTTCTTTTACTTCATCGGCAATTGCCAAAATACCGTCATACCCCATTTTTGCTATAGCTTGGAGATTTTCAATGTTTGAGTTAGATGGGTCAGTTAAAGAAGTAGTTGGAATAGAATATAATTTGGACGACATAACACTATCTATCTGCATCTCAATATCGATTTCAGATTTTGGCATTCCTGTGGGAAAAACATGATTCATTAGTTGCTGACGTGATGTATATTCTAAAATTCCTAAAGAATCATAACTTACAATTTCTTGAATAGGTTTAAGATAACTTTCCTTAAGGTAAAGTACCGTATTGTATTGATATGCCGTATTGGCATCAGATAATTTTAATATATTAAGTTGTGAATTATGCAATATAGACTCACTTAACTCAGTAGCTTTTTTATAGTAGGAAACCAAACTATCTACTTTTAACATATCTAATGAATCTAATGGGTAATAGGGAACTTTTACTTTAAATTCCGGAAGAAATTCAGATTTACCCAATTCTGACAAAATGTTGTCTACCTCTTGATAACGCGCTGCATTTTGTTTTAAAAGTTCAGGTAAACTGTTGTGGTGAAGAATATCAACATCTACTTGAGATAATTGAATTTCCAGTGCTTTAATATAACCTGCATCAAGATTTATAACTTTAGTTCTACCATTATAATCTTGGTAAGCTTTGATAGTTTTATGGTCATTATCATCATCAACCCTAATTGATTGTAAAATACCATCCCTAAAATACCAGCTTTCAGATTGGTCCATTCCATTTGTTGGAAATAAAGACCACTCATCATGAGCCAAGCCGTCTCGTAAAAACCGTCCTATTAACGTGTAGTTTTCATTATTAATACTGAAATTCTGTTGTGGCACACCATCATTAAAAGAAACCACACTTTTAAATAAAGTGCTGGAAATTTCAGAATCTTCTATTTGTTCCTCTAGTATAGTCCATTTACCATTGGGTTTCCCCATTTGAATTTTACCGCTGGCAGATTTCTGTATACCACTAACTAGAACACGATATTGGTAATCAATAACCTCAGATTGACTTTTGGAATTAAATTCCCCAAATTGAAATTTCCACGGTCCGTTTGCGGTACCATCAACAAAAGCACCTTTAAATTGAAAAGAATAATCTTGCTTTTGTAACAATTCTTGAAGATTGGACCGTAATACCAAAAAATCTCCATGCAGTACGGTATCGTTATCAACAAGCTTGTAAGAAAATGTTGCCTTACCGTTATACTTTCCTATCTGTAAAGGACCGTTGTAAGTCTGAATTTCTTGAGCTTTCAAAGGAATGCCGATTCCAATGATAGCGAATACAAGAAATTGTAGTAATAGTTTGATAATTAGCCTAATCATCCCGCAAAAAAACAAAAATAGATTCAGACTAGTAAATAAGAAGCGTTAGATTTTTAGGTTTTTATTAAATGTTTTTAAACAATTGAGAATGAATCAATAAAAGTTCTTAAAGTTTGTGAAATTACCAATCAATTGGGAAGTAATCCTTTAAAAATTTGCCACACCAATGCTTACCGGTATTTATACCGTCAAACAATGGATCCATAACTCTGGCTGCACCATCAACAATATCTAGCGGAGGCTGAAAATCATGTACTTCTTGTTTCTTTTTCGCTAATTCCGCTGGATCCTCATCGGTAACCCAGCCGGTGTCCACAGCGTTCATAAAAATACCATCTTTTGCAAGTTCGCCAGCTGCGGTATGCGTTAACATATTCAATGCGGCCTTCGCCATATTGGTATGCGGATGGCGCGATTCTTTAAAGAAACGGTGGAATTTACCTTCCATGGCCGTAACGTTGATAATATGTTTTTGCCCGGTGTTTTCTTTTTTCATCATTTCTGCCAAACGATTGCACAGTACAAAAGGTGCAACGGAGTTGACCAATTGAACCTCGATCATTTCAGTAGTTTCTATCTGCCCTAATTTTAGTCGCCAGCTGTTGGTTTTACGTAAATCTACTTGTTGAAGATCGGCATCTAATTCGCCAGTTGGGAAAACCTCCTGGGCAACCAATGCATTGTCAAAACTATACGGTATTTGTGATAGTTGAGCGGAAGCTCTTAAACCAATGCCAGGTTCTGGTCCGTGCCATGTAACCGGCATGTTTTGATTTGGTGATGCTTTTGAGCTGAATGTTTTAAGCTCTTCCAAACAGCTTTCATGGTCGCTTAAAACCATTTGGGCAAATTTTGGCAGGGATGAGAATTCACGCTCTTCGTTCTCCATTAAGTGCTGGTAGAATCCTGCTGGTCTACGTACTGTTTGCGCAGCATTATTGATCAAGATATCAAGCTTATCATATTGCTGTTCTACAAAATTGCAGAAGATTTCTACACTGGGTATATGGCGCAAGTCTAGGCCATGAATTTTAAGTCGGTGCCCCCACTCCATAAAATCTTCCTCTTTGGAAAAACGTAATGCAGAATCTACAGGAAAACGTGTGGTAGCTATGACCGTTGCGCCTCCACGAAGTAACATTAAGGTAATATGATAACCAATTTTTAAACGTGAACCGGTAATCACCGCTACCTGACCTTTAACATTTGCAGTCTGAAATCTTTTGGCATAGTTGAAATCGCCACAATCTGTACACATGGTATCATAAAAATGGTGAAGCTTTGTAAACTCGGCCTTACACACATAACAGTTTCGAGGGGTAGTAAGCTCCGGCAAATCTTTACTGGCCAATTCGGCTGCAGGTAGTAATTTTGGCGCAACAAAGACATGGGCTTCACGCGCACTACGAATCCCCGTTTCTTTACGGGCATGTTTGTCACGAACAGCCTGCTTTCTTTTTTCATTTCTTTTGGCGTCCTTTACCCGTTTAGCAAATTCTTGTTTGCTAGGGCGAGATAATTGACCGGCAGCTTTAATTAAGGCAATACGTCTATCTTCGGGAATTTCAAAAATCTGGTTGGTGTCGTTTACCAATCGATTTAAAATGTCAATACAACTTTCAATCTCGTTTAAGTCGATTTCTGTTTCTTTATACTTCTGTTCTTCCTTCATGATACTACCTTAATAAGGGCAAAAATACTAACAATGCTCAAAGTACGGTAATGCGTACTTTCTTCTTTTTTAATCGGGTGTTGTTCAATTTATTCGCAAGTTCTTTTGATAGACTTTTAGGTACCGCAACAAAAGCGCAATCTTGCTTTAGTTCTATATCTCCCAATTGGTCTCTATTTAAGTCGCCTTGCTTAAAGAAAAGTCCCGCTATATCACCTTTGGATATTTTATCTTTTCTTCCGCCAGAAATAAATAAGGTTTCCCAAAACGGATCACCTAATTTTTTTGAGGGATTGATTTTAATTGGGGTCGATGCTTCAATAAACTCGGGTAATTTTTCCTTATCCCATTTTAAAACATAGGCTGTTCCCAATTCATTTACACGTGCAGTTCTACCGTTACGGTGGGTAAACTCTTCTATGCGATGCGGTAATTCGTAATGAACAATGAATTTTAGTTCGGTAATGTCAATGCCCCTAGCGGCAAGATCAGTTGCCACTAGAATTCTGCTACTGCCATTTCTGAATTTAATAAGCGCACGTTCGCGATTTCGTTGTTCCATACCACCCGAAAAGCATTCGTGCAAAATACCTTGCTCGCTTAAAAAAACGCTTACACTTTCAATACTATCCTTGTAATTACAGAAAATAAT
>JAHDDL010000033.1:8033-9403 GCA_020629415.1 Maribacter sp.
GTCATTTGCTCTTCAAAACCAACTTCGAGCGATTTATCAAACTCATCAAGTACAAGCGTATTAATATGGTCTTTGGTGAAACGATCTGCCATAAAATGATCTAAAATTCTACCAGGTGTGCCAATTAAAATGGCAGGTGTATGTTTTAGTTCAATCTTGTCCTTGGACATTGCCCTACCGCCATAAATGGCATTTACCTTAAAACCGGTACCCATATCACGCAGCACTTGCTCTATTTGAATGGCCAGCTCACGAGAGGGCACTAAAATGAGCGCTTGCACTTCAGGATTGTTTAGATCCAAAAGGTCTAGGACCGGTAATAGAAACGCCAAGGTTTTACCGGTACCCGTGGGCGAAAGTAATATGGTGTTGTCTGAAGAAGAAATGGTTTCTAACGCCAATTCTTGCATAGGGTTTAGCGCATTGATATTCAATTTTGATAAAATATCCTTTTGATTTTTCATGCGTTATAACCCTTTAAAAATATGATATTATGCTTCTTGAAGATCTCGTTTAGATTTTCTGTATAAGTAATTTGGAAAAATACTTCTTTTAGCAAATCTGTTTAATTTGTTGGCATTGATCATCTTTTGGAAGATAGGTTTTGTAACTCCAAAATACTCGTATGTAGCACCATCAACAAAAGTAACTTCTAAAACAAGACCGTTATGTTGAAAATCTGCAATGCCAGAAGTAATGCTTTCTTCGTAAGCTTCTTTATTGGCTTCTTTGGTTTCTGGAGCAATACTTACTAGAAAATGGTAGCCGTCAATAATTCTACGACTTTGCACTTCTGCCTCTTCCCTCTTTTCATCACCCTCTTGAAATTTATCTGGATGCCATTCTTTAACCAAGTTTCTGTACTTGGTTTTTAAGGCTTTAAGTTCAATTTCCTTCTCTACCCCAAAAAGTTTTTTGTATTCGTTGATACGTTTCATAACACTGCTTTTTTGCGGCTGCGAAACTACGTCTTATTTTTATGTGAACACCTATAAGATCTTGAAATAACGAAAAATAGAAGGGTTTTAATTCAACTAATCTTTTTTAAGTCCGTTTTGCAACACCGACTTAATACCGGCAAGATTTTCTGAAAACTCCATCATTTGCGATAAAACCTGTGCCATTTCATTGGCATTGCCAAAACCTTTGATCTTATTATTCTTTACAAATTGCTCTTTTATGGCAGACCATCTTTCATTTTCATCTGCAGAAAGCTGTCCGATTAATTCGTTGTACTTCAGTAAATTAGCCTCTGCTGACCCTGTAAGTGTCTGTGCTTCGTTTTCATAATGAGATCGTAATAAGGTGTTTAGCTCCTTATCGTTCATTATTGGAACAATTTGGGCAACAAGTTTGTTCATATCCCTATA
>JAHDDL010000033.1:9503-18418 GCA_020629415.1 Maribacter sp.
AACAGATGTTCGGTTTCTCCAATAATATCACCAAGATTATAGATATCTGCACGGTTTGCCAACATATCTGGAATCTTAAATTTCTCTCCACTTTCCGTATAAGGGTTACCCGCCATAATCACACAGAACTTTTTGCCCCTTAAATCATAGGTTTTAGGTTCATTGTCATAAACCCCTTCTATTTTACGGGTACCATCTGATAAGGAAATAAATTTCTGAAGAAATTCTGGGTTACAGTGTTGAATGTCATCTAGATACAACATAACATTGTTTCCCATTTCAAAAGCCAAATTCAGCTTTTTTAGTTCTTCCCTTGCTGCACTATTATTTGCAGATGCGGGGTCTACATTGGTAACTTCATGACCAATTGCCGGACCGTTAATTTTTACGAATATTAAGCCCAGTCTGTTGGCTATATATTCCATTAACGTGGTTTTTCCGTAACCAGGTGGAGATATTAAAAGCAACATACCCATTCTATCGGTACGTTTATTGGCGCCAACCGTACCTAGCTGTTTTGCCAGGTTATTACCGAAAATGGGGAAATACACTTGGTCGATCAACTTATTACGCACAAAAGAAGTAAGCACCCTAGGTTTAAACTCTTCTAGTTTTAAATCATTTTTAAGTTGCTCCGTTATATCTAGTTTGGTCTTTTTAAATTTTTGAAATGCCGGTACCTCACTGGTTAAGAACAATCTCATTCTAGAAATAAAATCATGGTAATTAAAGATATACGTACCATTGTTTATGGTGGTATGAGAGCCTCTTAATTCTTTAATGGTTTCGTTAGGTGAAACAGATTTAATTTTTGAGGCAGATTCATCTCTGAACAATAAAGCCCCAACAATTTCATGCGTATATCTTTTAAGGTCTATTCCTTGGCTTTGTTTTTCTTTGGTTTTTAAGAATGCGGCCACCCATTGTTTAGCCAAACGAACTTTGTCCTCTAAACTAACAGTATCTTCAATACTCTTTTTAAATTTTAAATCTGCCTGTTGTGATTTTAGGAATTTTATAAAGTCTTCTTCCAATTGTATTGCCACACTGCTGTAAACAAACTCAGAATCAGATTTAAGTTCTTCAAATATATAGGAAGCAATATCTTCACTCAGCAATGAGTCGTAAAGTGCAGTATTTTCTCCAAATTGAGCTACTAAACCCTGTATTTTTTCAACAACAGAAGCATATTCGTTAGATGTTGGAAAGTACTGCAGAACCTCACCTGCTGTTTTTAGACTTTTGTCCAACTCGTTTTTCACCTCTTCATTTAAACTATTCCAGAAAAATTGGGCATATCCTCTTATTTCTGGTCGGTAAGTAAGCAAACCTAACTCATGATGTTTGTGAACCAATAACTTTAATAGTCTTGATGCATCTACATCATGAACACCTTTTACATAACCTTCAGAATAGTCATTTCTACTCTGTTCTTGAACAACCTTCAATAATTCTTCATCATTTAGCGATAGTAATTCATCTTCGCCAAAGTTGGAAAACAATTTATAGGCTAAGTAGGCACCTCTATAGATTTCATCGGTTTCAGATACATACTCTTGGTTCCATAAATGCCTGTTATTTACAAACTCTTCATTATCCAGTTGTTTGTAGAAATCTGTCCCCGTTAAATGATAATTTAGTTCATTGTCATGAAAAACAATGGTTAAATCCAATTGCTGCTTGTTAACACCAAATTTGTGCTTTCCTAACCTAATGACACTGTCGCCATCTTCATAAAGGTCAAGTTTATCCTTTAACTTTCTAAGTGCATCTTCTCGGGCAGTTTTAAGTTGGGTCTCTATCTCTTCAGCCTTGCCACTATCATCTAACTCCTGCAGTTGGGTAATGATGTCGCGAAGCTTATTGATCATTAGGTCCGATGCAAAATACCCGTTGATTTCAACCGCAGTATTAAAACTCTGTGCCTTCTTTTGTACACCTTTTAAAATACGTTTAGAAGCATTGGTCAATGCGCTTGACTTCTTATTTCGTTTTTCAATTAAGGAATTTTTTCGGGCATCAAAAGCAGCATATACCTCTTCTCTTTTTTCAATGATGATTTCAATAAATTCTTCAAAATCCGTGAATTTGCCCTCAAGCTCCTCGAGTTGAATAGATGTTTTGGTTTGATATTCATCGCACTTCTCAGGAGTAGTTGCCATGTCAATATAATTGATGATACTTTGATCAATCAACTTTAATTGTGCGGCAAATTCTGCCTTTGCCTCAGATATGCCCAAAGAATTTCTTTTGTTCTTTAAAGCCGCCTTTAGCTCATTTATCGTGGAAAAAATCAACGATATATCATCTATTATTTTAGTGGAATGTGCAGTATCCTCTATCTCTAAATTTGAAACAATATCAATCAACATTTCAAGATCGGTACTGATTTCATTAATTTCCTCTTCCTTTTTCTTGGCTTCTATTACCTTTTCAACGGTATCTATAAAACTCTTTTTTTCTTCTAGAGCTTTATGGTAAGGTTGTAAGGCATTCGGATTCAATAAAAACTGTACGCAGCGCTCAGATATTTTTTTAGTTTGAGCTTCAATTTCTTCTTCTAATGATTTAAGAAATTCCAGGTCAATATATCTAACCTCTTTTAAGGAAATGACCTCACCCCTGGTGGATCGTAAACGTGTTAAAAGTGCTACGAATTCATCAATACTTTTAAAAGATGTACTCTTAATTTTATTGAATAGTTCCGATGAGTTTTTTTGAATTTCCTTAGACTGATTTTGAGCATTTTTACGAAGCTGTACAACCTTCTCAAATTCATCTATAGCGGCATTGGACGCTTTGTTGATTTCCTCTATAGGAACATTAAGCTGATGCGTTTCCGGTTCTGGCAACCAGTAATATGCATCTATTATATCTTTTGAAAACTTGGCGATATCACTGTAGAGACCCGCATAGTTGTCATTTTTGTTCAATAAGGTAATTAAGCTGTTTACTTCAGCCATTGCCCGCACAATGTCCTTATTGCCAATTTTGTACAACAAAGTATCTTCATGTTGCGATGGCATATAATCACCTTTCAAATAAGGCGTTTGCCAAATTTGAACCACGTGGTGTTTCGTCTGCTCCTGCTCTGTCTTAAAATAGCATAGTTCACCATTTTCTAAAATGGTAAATCCGTTACAAATTATTGGTGTTTTTATAACTTGACTAATGATATTGAAGGACATCAGATTATAGAGTCCTTCATTGGCTGCATAAAATACGTAAAGAAAATCTTCACCGTTAGGCGATACAATGCGTTGCTGAAATTTTACATTTGGTATTGCATTGTCAAAAATGTGATATTCTCCGGTTTGTAAATAATACCCGGTTGGGAAAATGATTCCTTGATCATCGGGAAGAAGAATACAGGCATCTTTTACAGATTCAATTTTCTGTACCTCTTTCATTTTATCGTTAAAAACAAAATAACGAGGCGACTCTTGAAATGGTTTTATTTCTAAAACCAACAAGTTTCCCAAATCTCCAAAACGATACTGACCATCATCTAAAGTCTGGTCTACATACTCAACAGGTTCATCAAAAATACCTTTGCCTTCTTCTGTATTATCTTCAATTTTAATGGTTAGGTCACCACCAATGGTTTCAACAAATACACGATCTTTAATAGAAACATGTGAGTGTACACCATAGCGGTGCATATCCCTACTTGCCTCTTGCCACTTAAATTCTTGCTGAACAGGAAATTTATATTCATGTTCACTTCTGTTGTCAACATATTTTAAAGTGTTGTTGACCAATAACCATTTAAAGGTTTTTATGTCTGTAGGGCTATCGCTTAAACGAAAGACCATATGTAGATAATTACCAATGATGGCAAAATTGGAGAATATCGTATTTCTGTAATACTTGTACAGATTGGTGAAATCTGTTTTAAAAGTATCATCCTCTAAAAGACCAAGGTCTATTGCCTTAAAACTATTGTCCTCAAAATGATAACAACTAAAAACATCTTTAATGTTGATGTCCGTCCTAAGCCCAAAATGAACATTATAACCAAACAGACACGTATTGCCAAAAGAAACAATATCACGTGCAATACAGTTGTTTTCCGTATTGATGCGGTCATTAGCAATAAGCTTGGTCTCCAATGAACCAAAAACTGTTTTTCTGTCGTTGTTAAGGTCAATTAACTTGTTCTGTAACAGCTCTTTTTGCTTCTGTAATCTATTTTTGATAACATCATATGTGCCACCGTCCAATACATGCTCTTCCGTAGTGTCTGTTTGGGTATGCTCTGCCATAAAAATTCTTAGGCTTTATATTACATTATTAATTTAGTTGAAGTAATAAGCTCTGGTGCTAACGCAATTTCTTATCACTCATTCCTAAACCTTTGGCAAGGTTGAATAAATTGCTGAACAAGGTTTGCTCATCATTATCGCTGGACTTGGATTTTAGGTCCATCAATAAATTTGCAATGGTTAAATTCTTAAGATCATCTGAAGAAATACCATATTTATCAGCAAATTCTTTGACTTTTTCCAAAAGGTTGCCCTTTACGTCATCACTACCTAAAATAGCATCTTTTACATCTTGAATGTTGGTACTATTAGCTACGAGCCTGTCATAACCTTTACCTTTGGTAATTTGCCCAATAATCTGGTCAAAGAACATTGTTTCACCACCAACAATATCAATTTTGGCAGCTTTCAATGCATCTCCAATAACTTGTGCTTGAGCATCGGCAATATCTTTCTGGATATTAATTTGAGCCAGGTCAATTTGTAATTCTTTGTCTAAACGCAGCTTGAACTCTTCATGCTCTTTACCAACACCATCTAATTTCTTCATGGCATTCGCTTTTTCTTCTATACCGGCAGCATCTGCTAAGGCTTTCTCTTTAATTACATCTGCTTCCGCTAAACCATCTTTACGTTTTGCTTCCGCTTTAGCTTCAATACCTGCAGCCTCTGCTTTTGCTTTTTTCTCAATGATAAGCGCCTGTACAACACCTTCACGCTCATAGGCATCTGCTTTGGCATGCATTACTTGTGCTTCTGACATACCCACGGTAGCTTCTTCTTTAGCTTGTGCTTCAGCCAAAATCTTACGTGCTTCTGCTTCTTTCTCACTAGCTTCTTTATGTGCTAGGGCTTCAATATTGATTTCCTCCGCTTTTTGCTTAGCTGCTTCTTTTTGAGCCTCGGCCGCTTTGATCGTTTTGATCAAATCTTCTTGTGCATTAGCTTCAGCAATGGTGATCTTAACTTGTTTTTCACGATCTGCAGTCTTGAAAGCTTCAATGTCTTTCATGTTCTCCTGCTCTTCCACTACTCCTTTTTCTAGGGTAACACGATCACGAATAACATCTTGAATATTCTTTTTCTCAACTTCTACTACTTTCTCTTTCTCTATTTGAGCCAGGGTAACAACTCGCTCTCTTTCCGTAGCCTCTAATAAACGGTCTTTTTCAACTCTTTCGGTTTCAACAGCATCTGTACGTTGTTTATTTTTCAACGCTACAATAATTTGTCGCTCCATATTCTCTTCGGCAACCTTTACCTTTTCTTGTGTTGCAATACGTGCGGTTTCAGACTTTAAACGCTCTTCTTCGGCTACTTTTAAAGTTTCTGCTTCTTCGCGAGACTTTATGTTAGAGATTTCTCTTTTTTGTTGCTCCTCTTTTTCCGCTAATTGCTTGTCCAGCTCAAGAATAGCCTCACGAGCTTCAACATCTTGTTTACGGATTATTTTCTCCTCATCGCGCTTAATAAGATTCG
The DNA here is from genome assembly GCA_020629415.1 of Maribacter sp. Taxonomy (GTDB): domain Bacteria; phylum Bacteroidota; class Bacteroidia; order Flavobacteriales; family Flavobacteriaceae; genus Maribacter; species Maribacter huludaoensis. Next base: position 15,248 of record JAHDDL010000033.1, read on the forward strand.
CTTTAATGTTTTGTGCAGCGGTTAGATCGGTAATTTTTTTGATACCTTCAGCATCTAAAATATTATCGGCCTTTAAATGGGCAACAGCAGTTTGTTCCAAGTAATCAATGGCACAATCCTCTAAAGTATAGCCGTTTAGGTCAATACCAATAATATCTACAATTTCATCTCTAAACTCCCTACGGGCTTCATACAGTTGAATAAAATCGAATTTTTTACCCACGGTTTTTAAAGCTTCCGAGAATTTGGCTTCAAAAAGTTCTTCAAGCGTCTCTTGTCTAGAGGCTCTTTGTACACCAATAGTCTGTGCTACCTTTTTAATAAGGTCAACCTCATTGTTTACCCTAACAAAGAACGCCACTTTAATATCTGCACGCATATTATCCTTACAGATAAGACCTTCTGTAGCCAGTCTTTCTATTTGAATTTTCTTTACCGAGATATCCATTACCTCTACACGGTGAAAAACAGGAACCACATAAAGACCTTTATCGGTGGCTACCTTTGTGCCACCAAAACCAGTTCTTACCAAGGCTTGACCTTGATGAACCTTTTTGTAGAACATGGCAATAATTGCAAAATAAACGATGATAAGGAAAAGAAGAACTCCTAGACCTATACCAATAATTGAAAAGATGGATTCCATAAATGATTTAAGATTTATTGATTATAAGATTGAACTAAAAAGTGTGTGTGATCCGCAGATCTTTTAATAATAAGTACAGAACTGCCATAGGGCAAAGGTTTACGGTCTAACGATTTTACGTAAATAGAATGACTGTTGCCATCTGCTTTTACTTCTGCATTACCCAGTTTATCTTCACTAATACTAGATAACATAATTGCTTGTCTCCCCAAAAAATCCACTGGGGCGTCACCATCCTTATTCAATTGCTTAAAAAATCCTTTAAACGGGGTGGTAAGAATTTTATTGATAAACAAAGCAGGAATAAGAACCGAAATCATTATGATAAAACCAATGTAGTTTTCATAAGTACCTGTAAGTGTTGTAAGTATGGTAGTAGCAAACCACCAAACGAAAATCCAGAAGGTAAAGGTGAACATGAACGGTAAGCCAACAAAGTTGAAATAAATGAGAAAAATTTGCCACTTTTTTAAGGGTTTACGTTTCTTACCTATAACATCGTCTTTATTGACCTCTGCATTTGAAATGTCCTCAAAATCTAGATTTCCGCCTTCAATACCGGCATCAAAATCTATATCTGCATCTACCTCTATATCTACATCAAGGTCATAATCAAGACCACCGATCATGGTAATGATCCAGTAGACAATTAGAAGTATCAACAGTACGGTCAGCGTAATGTTTACTTCAGAAAATAATATGTCGGTTAGTTGATTCAAATTCTTATTTTTTGGTTTTTGTGAACCCTAATTGTTCTTTTAATTTTTGAAGTTCGTCATCTGCAGCGGCTTCAGTGGTATCTGCAGCTTTATCTAGTTCTTCATCAATAGATTTACTAGCATTGGCAATATCACCATACGCTTCGGCCAAGGCCTCTTCTTGCGCTATTTTTTCTTTCATACGCTCAAGCATAGAAACCGTACCACTACTGTCTAACTCTGCCATTTGCTTATTTAAATTTTTGGTAGCATTACTCACTTTAACACGCGCTTTTAACGTTTTAAGTTCGTTTTCCCAATTATTTATATTCGCCTTTAGCGCTTCAACGTTGCCTTGCATTTGACTTACATTAGCCTCAAACTTTTCAGTTTCTACCTTGGTAGCCTCTAATTGATTCTCATTGCTCTCTTTCTGCATTAGAGCTTCTTTTGCCAGTCTGTCCGCTTCGGCAGCATCCAATTCTTTGCTGTTGGCCTTCTTTAGAATGATAATAGCTTTATCTTGATATTCCTTGGCTTTGTTCTTATAAACGTCTTGATCGTTCTTAGAACGTATAGCAAGTGCTTTTACTTGTGCAAGGGCCTCTAAACTTTTTTCTAAGTCTAATTTCATGTCCCTAATGCCTTGCTCCGTCATCTTAATGGGATCTTCCATTTTGTCAATAGCCGAATTGGTTTCAGCCTCTCCTATTTTAAATAGTCTTTTAAATATATTCATGATTTTATTGTTTTTAATATTTAGAAAATTCAATGATTTTGTCCGAGTATTCACTCATAAGTAAGCTTAATGAATTAAGACTGGCTTCAAACTCGTTCAAATCCATATTCTCAATTTGTAAGGTGTCCCTAAATATGACGCGGTTTGCAGTTTCATCTAAAACAAAAGCGCCGTGAATGATATCTCTATTCTTCTGAAGTAAGCTTTTAAAGATTTTTTCAGATTGATTGTGAACGGAAAATATAAACTGTTCCATAATCAAAATTGGAGGCGATACTCCCAAAATCAAATTTTTTATTCCAGAATCTTCTTTCTCAACAACCATAATTCCGTCTGCCCTATTCTCTTTTACAATATTAAAATTCAGTTCAAGCAGGTAATCTCTGGTTATATTAAAGTGGTTTTTCATTTGTGTTGGTTTTTGTAAGTGGATTCTTAAATTCAATAATACAAAATAATATTGGTGCGTAATCCTAAATTGATAAGAGGAGCGCTAAAATGTAAATAAGTACGACGAACATGATATTGAGTTTTTAAAATTGGTTAGACAAAAATTAATAGCTCAAAATAATAGCAATTCAAATAATTATTGCTAATTTTGTTAGACAAATATAATTAAATATTTATCACTTGCAAATATAATTAGCAAAAAAATGTCGTATTTCGGTAAAAATATTAGGAAAATAAGAAGTTTAAAAAGTCTTAGTCAACAAGCATTTGCAGAGATATTCGACTTAAAAAGAGGTACTTTGGGTGCTTATGAAGAAGGGAGAAGTGAGCCAAAACTAGAAACATTGATAAAAATTGCTAATTATTTTAGCATTCCTATAGATGACTTGCTAACAACCGAATTAACAGTAAATAATTTATTAAAGTTCAAAGGCAATTTAACTGTTGAGCAAGACCTTGGTGAGCAAGAATTCTTTATTAAAGTACCTTGTATTACAGCTGTGAATCAGACCGATTATATAAAGTATTTCAGCAAGAATTCTTACATACAAGATCTCCCTTTTTTATCATTACCTATAAATCCAGATAAAAAATTTAGGGCATACACCGTTCAAAATTTAGAAATGAGCAGAAATGAA
>JAHDDL010000033.1:18518-31516 GCA_020629415.1 Maribacter sp.
TGCCAGAGACCAATTTTAATATAGAAGAAAAGTTATTTCAATTAGAGAAAGATTTTGATAGACTTAAAAATAAGCGATAATAAAAAAAGCCCTCTAATAGTAGAGGGCTTTTTCTTAAACTTGAATGTATATATGTCTTAGATAACTTTAACGTTCACTGCGTTTAAACCTTTGTTACCTTCTTTAAGTTCAAATTCAACTTCATCGCCTTCGCGAATTTCGTCGATCAACCCAGAAATGTGTACAAAGTGATCTTTCTCAACTCCTTCTTCAGTGATAAAACCGAAACCTTTTGTGTCGTTGAAAAATTTTACTGTTCCTTTACTCATTGTAATGTAATTTAATTTATAATACTTATTAGTGAACAAAGATGACTCCAATAGTTGACAATAAGCGGTTATTGAGCACTTATATTCTTTTTTTGTGAATACTTTATGAGTTTTGTGCTCAAAATGAATCATTTACTCCTTGTGAAACTAAATTTGAGCATCTTTTTTGTTTATGTCTGATGCTGTTTATTGCATGATTTATGAGAAAATCATCAAATATGCTATTATAAATATTGATACATTAGTAGAAACAACAAAAAAATCAACTCATAGTATTCAACAACATGAAAAACACATTTGACTTTAAGAAAGCCATATCAGGTATTACGTGCATTTTATTATTTAGCTTTTGTTTGACAGCCCAAAAACCAAATTATGATATCTCTAAGGATTTATTATTGGTACAGTTAGATTGCAAAACGGATATTGATGATTTACATACAGCTGCAGGTTTGGCTACACTTTTGAAACACCCGGATTATAAGCATTTAAATTACTATACTGTTGCTGGTTCTTATGGTATTCAAGAAGGACTCTACGTTCCGCCAAACGAATTAATGAAAATGGCATTTAAAAATAATTGGACAGATGCTGATAAAGAATGGGAAGCATCTGTAGCCAGAGTTGCAAAATTAGTGGTAAAGACTATTAAAAATGGTGGCGATGTTTGGGTAGCCGAAGCAGGTCAGTCAGATTTCACGGCAGATTGGGTAAAGCAAATATCAAATCAAAATCCGTCAATTAAAATAAAAGAACATATTCATGTGGTACAGCATAGTGATTGGAACGAATCTGTAACGGAACCTACAAAGCTTAAATACATACAAACGGTTACGGATTATCACAAAATTGCTGATGGCAATGCTGTTGGCAATGGTACACCGGGTTTAAAATCTGATGGTAAAGTAGCTTGGGAGACTAAAATCAATGATGAAAAATTAACCAACATCTGGAATACGGCAATACGACTTGGCAATCAGTATAACGGAAAAGATGGCAGATATTTAAATATAAGCGTAGATGAAGGTGGTCTTGATTTTTCGGATTTAAGCGAGGTATGTTATATACTTGGTCTAATGGAAATAAAGGATACCGATCAGTTCTTCGATTATTTTCAAGTAAAATAATTAGCTACTTAAGTTTTAAAAAGGCCTCTTGCAGTTTTTTTGTAATGGGGCCTTTTTCATTTTCTAAGTATAGTAATTTATCATCAATCTGTTGAATTGAGGCTATTTGGGTGCTGGTTCCTGTTAAGAAGGCTTCATCAATATGGTCAATTTCTTCAACTGCAATAGCTTCTTCTTTTAAAGGAATGCCTAGCGAATTACAAAGTTTAATGACTACTATCCTTGTAATTCCGTTAAGAATATGTTCATCTGCCTTATGTGTATAAACCACACCTTCTTTAACAAAGAATACGTTGCTATGCGAGGCTTCTGTATATACTCCGTTTCTATGTAAAATAGTTTCATAGCATTGATGCTGCATAGCTTCTTCATTAAGCATGACATTGCCCAAAAGGGAGGTCATTTTAATATCGCAACGAGACCATCTAAAATCTTTTCTGGTTATTACCTTGGCATTAATTTCATTGATAACAGGTAATACTTTTGGTATAGCATACATCATTACCGTAGGTTGACATTGTTGCGGAAAAGAGTGTTGCCTTGGAGCTACTCCCCTAGTAATCTGTATATACAACATACAGTCAATAGCTGTTAGCTGAGCAGCATGTAATAATTTGGGTATTTCTTTTTTAAGAATGGCCGCATTAAAATCTATATTGATTGCTTGTAAACCGTATTGTAGCCGTTCTAAATGTTCTTTCTCATAAAAGAAAGAGCCATTGATCTGTACCATAACTTCGTACAATCCGTCACCAAAAATAAATCCGCGGTCAAATACAGATATTTTTGCTTCCTCTGCATCTACAATACTTCCATTTAAATAAACCTTGTTTGGATAACTCATATTATTATATACGTTAAAACATATTTTGAAATAGTATTGATCATTGTACTAATAAATATAATAGAACAATGCGTAAACTAGGTATTGTGACATAAAAAAAGCAGCCAAGTTGGCTGCTTTTTTTATATATCTAATACTGCTTATTAATTGCTTGCAAGCGCTGTGTTTTTATAGGAAAGTCTATAAATGGCATCTCCATAATCATCGGATATTAACATAGATCCGTCTTTCAATAGTAATAAGTCTACCGGTCTACCCGTTGCTTTTTGTTCAGAATCGTTCAACCACCCATCAATGAATACTTCATTATTAACAACTTTACCATCCTCTATATCTACCATCATAATTCTATAGCCAACTTTTTTACTTCTGTTCCAAGAACCATGCTCTGCAATAAATGCTTTTCCTTTATATTCAGCAGGGAACATATTGCCAGTGTAAAATTTAATTCCTAATGGAGCTACATGGGCGCCTAATTGCAAAGCGGGATCTACAAAATCTGAACAAGGGCGTAAATCACCGAATTCAGGATCTTTTACAATGCCACCATGGCAAAAAGGATATCCAAAATGTTGCCCAATTTCTGTAACCGTATTTAATTCACAAGGTGGTATGTCATCACCAAGCATATCACGTCCGTTATCAGTAAACCACATTTGTTTTGTATCTGGGTGCCAAGTAAAACCAACCGAATTTCTTACTCCTCTGGCATAAATTTCACGATTACTCCCGTCAGGGTCCATTCTGGTTATCGTTGCAAAACGCTCATCTTCTTCAGCACGGTTACAAATATTACAAGGAGCACCGACCGGTACGTATAATTTATCGTCAGGTCCAAAGGCAATGTACTTCCACCCATGATGGAATTCCGTTGGGTAGTCATCATAGATCAACTCCTTTTCAAGCGTTTTTCCTAGTTGATTTTCTATATTGGGATATTTCCACAAGCTACCTACCTGGGCTACATATAGGTCACCATTTCTCATGGCTATACCATTTGGTACTTCCATAGTATCTAAAACGATGATATTGTCCGCTTTAAAATCACCGTTAGTATCTTGAATGGCGTAAACGGTATTTTCCGTTCTGGTACCAACAAATAAAGTGCCGTTATTGCCCATTGCCATTGACCGTGCGCCATCTACTCCCCTAGCGTATACTTCTATTTGAAATCCTTCAGGCAAATTAAGATCTAACAAGGCCAAATCCGTACTATCTAGTTGTACTTGATCCGTAGTGCCGGCATCACCTTCTTTTTTTACTTCTTTACAGGATTGTACAGCAAGAACTATAGTAAAAACCATAGCGAGCTTTAAAAATAAAATTTTCATATATAGATCGTTTTCTTTACCGCTAATATACACAACAAGATTAATTACCAATTGTTTATACGTTATTATATATAATTTGTAACAAAAAAAAGCCGATTCATAACAACATAAGAATCAGCTTAAATCAACCAAACAATATTTTAAGAGTTAAGACTTTCCATCCATCGCTTTACCAATGAGCGTATCGCCCTGTATAATTTCAAAAGTTTCATTTATAGCAGCGTCATCATGTAACGACCTTACCAAAGTTTGTGCTACATCATCCCTAGTTATTGAACCTTGTTTATTTAATTTGGATTTCAATTCAATTTTACCTGTACCCATATCATTGGTCAGCGATCCAGGCCTTACAATAGCGTGCATTAAATTTCGGGATTTTAAATATTCATCTGCGTTATGTTTAGCTTTTAAGTATTCCTTTAAATCATTGGCCTCTTCAGGATTATCTGCACCCATAGAGCTCAACATGACGAACTTTTTAATATTTGCATCTTTAGAAGCATCTATTAATCTCTTGGCACCTTCTTGATCTACTTCTACTACCTTTTTACCGCCAGATCCTGCAGCAAATATTACTTTATCAATATTTTTAACGGTATGTGACAAATCTTTTTCCAAATCACCCAAAACCGTTTTTATATTTTCCTTTTCAAATTGTTCTTGCTGTTCTTCTTTACGAACCATGGCAACCGGCTCAAAATATTGAGAACTTTTTAAAAGGTTAACTATTTTTTTTCCTGTGGTACCGTTAGCACCGGCAACTAATACATTTTCCATCTTCAAATTATTTATTTGCAAGTTGGCTATAATCTATAGTTACCATTAATTCGTAAGAAGAAAATCTTAATGCAATACGTTTTAATTTCATACTTTCTAAATCTACTGTCAAATGAGCTCATAACCGTTTGTTTTGTGCTAAAAGCCTCAAATTAGAAGAAGTACCTTTAGAGAAAAGATATCTATGAAAAGTGAAAATAAAGCAGAGACATACAATCCTGATATTACCAGTGAAGATTTACAAGCGCTAGGGGAAAAAGTAAAAAATATTCGTACCGATAATGGTGACGATAGTCAGTTGAACAGTAGAAATCAAAAAGTTGATTTTGCCGGTAAAGATTTAGACGTGCCGGGAAGAAGTTTACCTCAAAACAAAAAAGTGAATACTTTAAAAGATGAAGAAAACCAATTATATAGTTTAGGTGGTGCGGAAAATGATAACTTGGAGCATAACAACGATGATATTTAAACAACGTTATTAATAATTAGATAAGGCAGCCAATGGCTGCCTTATCTATTTACAATTATTTTAGTTTTCTTCTGCATAAAACGGATAATCTATATAGCCCTCTTTTCCCGGAGTATAAAAAGTATCGCTATCCCAATCTGCTATAGGGTAGTTATTTTTAAAACGAGCTACAAGATCTGGATTTGAAATAAACGGTTTACCAAATGCTACCAAATCGGCATTGCCTTCTTCAATAACTTTATTCCCCGAATCTTGATCGAAACCTGCATTTATCATTAAGGTACCATTATAAAGAGGTCTAAAGTGTTTTGCAATATGTTCTACCGCAAATGGTACATCGGACACGTCATTAAAGGGTTCCGATAAATGTACATAGGCTAAATTGTAATCATTTAACTTCTTAATTAAATATTCAAATGTAGGTATGGTATCTTCATCTAATGTAATACCGAACATACCGTTCAATGATGGGTTAAATCTAACACCGATTTTTTCTTGTGGAATTACTTTTTTCATAGTATCCAAAACTTCAAAGAAGAATCTGGTCCTGTTTTCAATGCTACCTCCATATTCATCTGTTCTATGATTAGAGGTGCCATTAAAAAATTGATGAAACAAGTATCCGTTTGAAGAATGAATTTCTACTCCGTCAAAACCTGCTTCAACAGCATTTATGGCCGCATTTTTAAAATCCGTAATCGTTTGCTTAATATCTTCTAAGGTCATTGCCTTTGGTGTTACAGTATCTTTAAATCCTTCAGGGGTGTATGATTTTGCATTCGGATTTAAAGCAGATGGAGCTAACGGTAATTGTCCATCATGAAAATAAGGATGGGACATTCTACCAACATGCCAAAGTTGTATAAATATTTTTCCGCCTTTATCATGTACAGATTTAGTCACATTTTTCCAGCCTTCAACCTGTTCTTTTGAATGAATGCCAGCTGTATTAACATAGCCAACGGCGTCTTTAGAAACTTGAGATCCTTCAGTAATTATCAATCCTGCCGAAGCTCGTTGAGTGTAATAAGGTACATGTAGATCTTCTGTAGGTACATTGCCGTCATTTGCAGCTCTACTTCTTGTCATAGGTGCCATGACCACTCTGTTCTTTAGATCTAAATTTTTATGAAATGGGGTCAATAATGCTTGATCGCTCATATATGTAAAATATTTTGTGTATAATTTTTATTTTACAAAGTACTAGTAATTACGCCTGGCTTATTGACTCTTATCGTTAAAACATTGTTATAATACGTATAAAGATTATAATGCAAAAGCTAAATTATATTTTTGCCGTTCCAAAAAATAAAACCTTCCTAGAATTTTATCGTAGGTATATAAAAAGACAGCCTTTCTTAATCATTATTTTATGTTAAACAGCAACAATCGGGTAACGTTCCTTACAGCATTTATTTTTTTAATTAGCGCAATTTCCGTAGTAAATGCACAAACATTAAAAGGAACTGTTACAGATACCAATGGTACCGCACTGGAAAATGTAGGTATTTTTAATCAGACCTCAGGGCAGCACAGCCACACCAACTTTTCCGGTATATTTTCGTTGACATCCACTTCGGTTAACGATTCTGTATATTTTTCCAGTTTAGGATATAAAACTTTTATACTTGTTGTAAATAATGAGCATTTAAATAATGGTATACGTGTTTCTTTAAAAGAATCAAGCATCAATTTGGAACAGGTGGTAGTAATTTCTAAAGTTGATGCCATGAGTAAAATTGTAAACGTAGACGTGCAAAAGGACCCAGTAAAATCATCCCAGGAAATTCTAAGAAAAGTGCCGGGTCTTCTAATAGGTCAGCATGCCGGCGGTGGCAAAGCAGAGCAAATTTTCTTAAGAGGGTTTGATATTGACCACGGTACGGACGTGGCCTTAAGTGTAGATGGTATGCCCGTAAATATGGTTTCTCATGCACACGGCCAAGGATATGCGGATTTACACTTTGTAATACCGGAAACTATAGATAATATTAATTTTGGCAAAGGTCCGTACTATGCCAATAAAGGTGATTTCAATACCGCTGGTTATGTTGATTTGAATTTAAAAGAGAGTATTGACCAAAACATGGTTTCTTATGAATCCGGACAGTTTAATACCAATAGATTTGTTGGACTATTTAAAGTTTCGGAAAGTAGCAAAAGCAATGCTTATTTGGCTTCTGAAGTCTATTTGACGGACGGACCTTTTGATTCTCCTCAAAATTTTAATAGAATCAATGTCCTTGGAAGGTATCATTATAAAGATATTGGAAAAGAAGAATTAACATTAACCGCTTCCCACTTTCAAAGTAAATGGGACGCTTCAGGTCAAATACCCCAAAGAGCGGTAGATCAAAATCTTATAGGTAGGTTCGGTGCCATTGACGATACAGAGGGCGGACAGACCAGTAGAACAAATATAATGTTAAACCACACTAGGTTTATTGGTGAAAATCAATTTTTAAAGACAAGAGCTTTTGTAAGCAAATATGACTTTGAGCTATTTTCAAATTTCACTTTCTTTTTGGAAGACCCTGTTAATGGTGATCAAATACGCCAGTATGAAGATAGAACCATAATGGGAGCTGAAACTGTTTTTGAGCAAATGGATATTAACATAGGTGACGAAGATAGATTTAAGTATTCCGCAGGAATAGGATTTAGGAATGACAATGTAGATGATGTAACCCTTGAACATACCTTAAATAGAAAAACGGTTTTAGAGCAATTTGCCTTTGGTGATGTTGATGAAACCAATATGTACGGTTTTGTTGATGGGGAGTATAAAACGGGAAATTGGACATTTAATCCTTCTGTGCGTTTAGATTATTTCAATTTTGATTATGAAAATAAACTAAGTACGGTTTATGATAATAAAAGCGAAAGTAAGGCAATTGTGAGTCCAAAGTTGAATACCATATTTGCCGTAAATAAAAATTGGCAGTTATTTTTAAAAACTGGTCTAGGTTTTCACTCTAACGACGCACGTGTTGTTACTGCAAACCAAGGTAGGGACATTCTTCCAAGAGCATATGGTGTAGATTTTGGAACAATCATTAAACCAGTAGATAAAATGGTGTTGAACGCTACATTATGGGGGTTATTTTTAGACCAAGAATTTGTGTATGTGGGTGATGCCGGTATTGTTGAGCCTAGTGGAAAGACTAAAAGAATGGGAATAGAAGTTGGTGCACGATACCAAATGTTAGATTGGTTATATCTTTATAGTGATGTCAACTATACCTATGCTAGAAGTACAGAAGAAGCAGATGGCGAGGACTATATTCCTTTAGCACCAGATTTTACAGCAGTAGGTGGATTATCTTTTAGTGATATTGGCAATTTCTCAGGAAACATAAACTATAGATACTTAGGTGATAGAGCTGCTAATGAAGATAATAGTACTGTTGCAGAAGGTTATTTTGTAACCGATTTGAATCTAAACTACCATATAAAAAACTGGACAGTTGGTGTAATTGTAGAAAATCTATTTGATACTGAATGGAACGAAACTCAGTTTGCTACCGAGAGTAGGTTATTTAATGAAACCGCTTCAGTAGAAGAAATTCATTTTACTCCCGGCACACCATTTTATTTAAGAGGAAAAGTTTCGGTAAGGTTTTAAAAAAAGAAACATGAATACCCCAATTAAGGTCAATATTATACGAATGTAATGTATAGGCCTTTTTTTAGACCAAGACTTCATGCAAGAAGTTTTTAAGGATTTTAGTACTGGTGGATTACTAAAAGTTGGTAACGAAGTTTTGTTAGAGAATTATAGAAGACCAAAACAAGCCGGACTCTATATTTTTATTAGAACAACAAACAGTAAAGCCTTTATAAACGTAGATGGTGTACCTTATACTATTTCTGAGCATAGTTTATTGGCATTGACACCAATACAGTTTTTACATTTTAATGAAGGCAAGCATTTAATTGTATATCAATTTAACAGAGAGTTCTATTGCATTAAGGATCATGACCAAGAAGTAAGTTGTGCCGGATTGTTATTCTTTGGTAATGCGCATATTCCCGTAATAGATTTGGGAGAAAAAGAACAACGAAAGTATGATACACTTCATGAAGTCTTTGTTGACGAGTTAGAAACGGAAGATACCATACAAGCAGAAATGCTTCGTATGCTTATGGCCCGTTTTATGATTATGAGTACCCGTTTACTTAAAGCAAAAGAGGGTTTCAATAAAACTACCGGTGATGCAAAAGTAAATTTGTTAAGAAGCTTCAACTTATTGGTAGAAGAATATTATAAGACGGAACACTCCGTTTCCTTTTATGCCGATAAACTATTTAAATCTCCCAAGACATTATCTAACACCTTCTCAAAATTCAATACTACTCCCCTACAAATTATTCATGAACGCATTATTCTTGAAGCAAAACGCTTATTGATTTATACCGATAAGACTGCAAAAGAAATTGCTTATGATATTGGTTTTGAAGATGCTTCCCACTTAAGTCGCTTATTTAAAAAACAAACGCAACAATCACCTTCAGAATTTAAAAAACAAGTTAAAAAATAATTTTAGGGAAAAATTGACAACACCTAAGGTGAAATTGCAGGTTTTAAGGTTTATTTAGTTTTGATCTTTGTTGTGTATAATTAAAACATCAAAGTCATGAACCTAAAACACACTTCAATTTTCAATTTAATAGAAATATTTACTTCTAAGAAGACAAAAATCAATACTAGCATCAATGCTAAAAAACATTGTGAGCATAACCATATATCTGACTACTATTGTGAGTCTAATGAGTCTTCAAAGTTAACAAAAGCATTCGGTACATTTATTTAAAGGAAAAATTGACATGTAGAAAGGAATTCTCTACATGATATCAACGGTAGACCGCATATACCTTTGTACCAGAAAAATTTAACAACCCATCAATAATTAAAAATATTAAAATATGAACACATTTAATGTTCCAACAAGAGAAGAAGTAAGCGAAAAAAATCAGGCAATTTTTGACAATCTAAAAAATGCATTAGGCTTTGTACCAAATTTATATGCAACGTATGCCAATAGCGATACCGCATTAGAAAACTACTTGAATTTTGCAAATGCCAAAACTTCATTATCAGCTAAAGAGAAGGAAGTTGTCAATTTAGCGGTTAGTCAAGTAAACAATTGCATTTATTGCTTATCTGCCCATACGGCAATAGCTAAAATGAACGGATTTAATGACGAGCAAATTATTGAGCTAAGAGCAGGTAAAGCTTCATTTGATTCAAAATTGGATGCTTTGGCTCAATTTGCAAAAAACATAACGGAAAATAGAGGACGTACAGACGATAAAGTTCTGGAAAACTATTTTACGGCAGGTTATACAAAAGCCAATTTAATAGATACAATATCATTGGTTGGTGATAAAACCATTTCCAACTATATACACAGCACTACACAAGTACCGGTAGATTTTCCTGTAGCACCATCTTTATAAACATTTTTTTTAAATAATAATTATTAATCATTAAAACGGGGTAACCCACACTAAATTTTAAAAACATGAAAAGAGTATTATCAATTTTAGTTATCGTATTGGCATTTTCTTTCAACGCAAATGCACAAGACAAAATGATGAAGCAGCCTGTTAAGAAAATTGCCTTAGAGCAAACAGCAGGAGAATTCACCCAAAAATCTATCACTGTCAGCGAAGGCACTTATATTTTTGACGTAGCCAATAATAATGTAGGTAAAGATGTAGGATTGGTTTTAGTAAAAAAAGGAAAAGATGCTTCAAAACCAGAGAACCACATTCAAACTGCATACGTAACTGCAGCGGTTAAAAATAACACGGTTGGTCATTCTAAAGAAACGAAATTGGAAAAAGGTGAATATGTGTATTTCTGCCCTTTAAATCCAACACCACAATATAGTCTTATTGTAGAATAAGGTTAAATATTGCAATGAAAAAGGGCTATTCTAACGAATAGCCCTTTTTTTATAAGTTTTTATTTTAATCCTCTGGCGGGTGACCGTGAATATCTTCAAAAACCGTATCGAAATTTTCACGTAAGTAAGCGTTCAATTTCTTTTGGTAATCATCTTTCAACCAACTTAAGAAGTTATACGTACTCTTACTAATACACTTTCCGTAAACATGAATACGGTTATCAATATCTTCTTTCAGCAGTTTTGCCAAAGCCAAAGCATCATAAACATCTTCACTATTTTCAATACACATATATGCATGATGGGCAATGGATCGCTCTAGAACAACTTTTGAAGATTCTCCGGCAAACGTGGCAGTTTCATAAGTTTCTTTGATATCAAAGTAAGTATCTTTTGAATTTTTGAACTCGGCCTTAACTTCATCGGAAAGTTCTAATTTAAAATCACTTTCAATTTCCTCATCATCCTTAATACGGTCCATGTAATAGTTTGGAGACTTGAAGATAGCTCCCCAGTCCAAATCTGCACCCCATGGTCCAAAACGATAAAGATTATTCCCTAAATCAATTACCGTAAATTTAGATTTATTGTTCAAGACCCTAGATCCCCTACCGATCATTTGGTAATAAAGTGTCAAGGATTTTGTTGCTCTATTCAAGATAATGGTATCTATCGTAGGTTCGTCAAAACCGGTCGTCAATATACTTACTGAAGTTAAAATGGCATCAGGGGTTTCCTTGAACCATTTTAATATTTGTTTACGTTGCTTTTTAGTAGCGGTGTTGTCAAGGTGCATTACATTTAAACCTGCAGCTTGAAAGGTATGATATACTTGAATGGAAGTTTCTATACCATTATTAAAAATCAATGTTTTTTTACCTTTGGAATGCTTAGTATATGCCTCTAAAAGCTTACTTAACATTGCAGGGCTAGTATATAGATCGGCAGATGATTTTACGGTATAATCACCGTTAGAACCAATTTCAAGGGATGTAAGTCCCATATCATACTGAAATACTTCTGCCCTTGCCAAGAAATCATTGGCTATAAGGTTTTCTATGGTTTCGCCAGGTATAAGCTCATCATAGTTTTTGTTCATTGGCAGATCTTTGTTAGAACTTAACGGGGTTGCCGTTACACCAAGAACAAAAGAGTTTTCAAAAAACTTAAAAAGTTTAGTGAAAGAATTATAGTGGGCTTCATCGATAATGACCAGACCAACATCAGAAATATCCAACTGATCGTCATTTAACCTGTTATTTAAGGTTTCAACCATTGCTACATAACAGCTGTAACGCTCTTGATCATCAAGATTTGCTTTACTGTTTACAACCTTATTGACAACGCCAAAACTGGTTAGCATTGAGGATGTTTGGTTACAAAGCTCAATACGGTGAGTCATTACCAAAACCTTTTTATTATGGTTTTTAAGGTATTGACGTACTATTTCAGAAAAAATCACTGTTTTACCACCACCGGTCGGTAATTGGTATAGAAGGTGATAATCATCTCGTTCCGAATCGAACTTGTCAAAAATTTGTTGAATAGCTCCTTGTTGATAGCTGTAAAGTTCCTTATCGGTCTTTCTATCCTGTAATTCAAAAACTGTCTCTTGCATAAAATCTTCTCTGGAGTATACAAAGGTAACATTCTCTCTATTACATTACTAATTCATGGGTTAAAAAGGGTATCTTTTGCGACCATATGTAACTCTAATTAATGCTAAACTCTTAAATTCTTGCTACAATTGCACTTTAAGTTATATAAACCGGCGGGTATGCTTAGCCAAATGACCTCTGGAGAAGACCGTCAGCTTCGTAAAAAAAGGTTTTTGAGCGAGCTACATGATTTTCCAAAGGATATAATGCCCATAGGTAGGCTTGATGAAAAATCTGAAGGATTATTGTTATTGACTACAGACGGAAAACTGAGCGATACCATTAACAGATCGGGTGTAGAAAAAGAATACTTGGTTCAGCTAGACGATTTAATTACAAACGAAGCAATAATACAATTAACAGAAGGAGTTACCATTGGGCTGTTTGGCAAAAAGTATACTACCAAACCATGTAAGGTAACATTGTTAAATGAACCGCCACCCCTACCCGATCCCGATGTAAAATTACGTATTGGCAAACACAGGCCAACTTCCTGGATCAGTATAATTATTAAAGAAGGGAAGTTTCGTCAAATACGTAAAATGACCGCT
>JAHDDL010000033.1:31616-33725 GCA_020629415.1 Maribacter sp.
AAATACCAGCCTAAAACCATAGCTACTATGGGGTTGACATATGATGATGTAGCCACTTTCTCTGGTGAAACTATGCGAAGTAAATAATTGAACGCGGTAAATGTCACTATACTGCCAAATATTATAAGTAAAAGCATAGACGTAATTACTGGAGTACTCCATTGAGCAGGCGATATCCAATCTTCGCCAAAAAATGTGCTTATGATCAAGAGCGATATACCACTGGTAAGCATTTGATAACCGGTATTTACAAAGAAGTTCTTTGGCAAATTGGCACTACCAACAAAAAGACTTCCGTAAGACCAGCTAAGCATGCAAATAAATATAAGTATCATACCTAATACGGCCCCGTCTTTGGCTATAACGTCTTCTTGACCTACAAGAAGGAAAATTCCGGTAATACCTAGGACAACGCCAATGATGGACATGGGCTTTATTTTTTTACCTTGTAAAATTCGCATCATCAACAAAACAACCAAAGGTTGTGCAGAAACCTCAAGTGCGGCAAATCCACTATCAACATATTTAAGTGCCCATACGACTACTCCGTTCCCAAAAGTTAGAAATAAAAACCCCGCAAAAAAGGTGTTCTTGAATTGTTGCCTTGTAATGGTAAGGGAAAAGCCTAATATTTTAGAAATGATAAACATTAGACTACCTGCAGTTAAAAAACGAATACCTGCCAACATAAAGGCAGGTAATTCTGTTACTGCAATCTTATTCCATAAATAGGTAGATCCCCAAATGAAATAAATGGCGAAAAATGACAATACTACCAGAACGGTGTTACGTTGCACTTTCACCATTAAAAATTTTAAAACTAAATCTTCTTAACACGAACGGCGTTCATGCCTTTCATGCCTTTTTCAAGCTCGTAAGAAACCTTATCGTTTTCCATGATTTCATCAATCAATCCGCTAACGTGAACAAAATATTTCTCGTTGTTTTCAGCATCGATAATGAAACCAAAACCCTTTGTAGTATCAAAGAAAGAAACTTTACCGTTTCTTACCGGATCAAATTCTTCAACATCACCTTCTTCTTTCTTTGGAATACCTAAAACAATATCTTCTGCTTCTATTTCCACTTTCATAGCAGGATCTGGCGGAGTATCTACCAAGTTGCCGTTGAAATCTACATAAGCAAGAGGAATACCAGAAGTACCATTTTCTTTTGCCGCCGCTTTACGGGCTAACATTTTTTTCTTCTTTTCTTCGCGCTTCTTTAAGCGTTTTTTTTCTTTTTCAGTTTTATTAAATGTTTGTTGCGATTTTGCCATTCGTAATTTTAATGATAATAATAGATTTTACTGTAAAGGGGGTTGAAATACGTAGTGACGTTGATAACCGAAGGAAAGCTTATGGGTTAACTACGATGTCATTTGTTGTAAGGTCATTGCAGATATTAGTTGCATCCCTCTAAAGTTCTACAAAGATATGATTTGTATTTCAATTATTTAGCATTAGTGGCATTCAAACTGCCAAAGTTTTGAAAGACTTAAGGTTAATTTCAATATAAGGATACATTACGCCTATTCTTTTTTCATTTTAGAACCTTAAAATTCTTGATTATAATTCATCGTAATTCTATTTTATACTATTTTTTGTTAAAATTTAATTTTTGAAAATTATTATAAAATATTTTAAATCAAACACTTACGTAATTAATAAAAATTTATTTGTTAAAAATAGTACCTTTTTATGCATAGTACTGTAACAAAATACAATAATCGTCGTCTTGTAAGTATAACAGAATTATTATTCATCAATTAAAAACAATATATCATGAGAACTTTTATTAAAAATACACCAACAGAATCTAAACGAAATGTTTTTTTAACCGCTTTTAGAAATAGTAAGCGCGTACAATGGGTAGCAAGTAGACAGTTTACGCATTAATATTCATCACACATCAAATCAAAAAAACAATCAATCATTAATCCATCTGACTAATCACCGGATATAAAAACGAACATCATGAGAACTTTTATCAGAAATACACCAACGGAAACAAGGAGAAACACATTCTTTTCTAGCTTTAAGACCAGTAAAAGAGTACAATGGGTAGCAAGTAGACAGTTTACGCATTAATATTCATCACACATCAAAT
>JAHDDL010000033.1:33825-41036 GCA_020629415.1 Maribacter sp.
CAACGGAAACAAGGAGAAACACATTCTTTTCTAGCTTTAAGACCAGTAAAAGAGTGCAATGGGTAGCAAGTAGACAGTTTACACATTAGAAATTTTAAAAAATTATTTGAGTTAGCTAAAAAAGGGATAAGACCTAAAAGTCTTATCCCTTTTCAATTTATTTTCATGTTTTATTTAATCCTCTAATGAAATTTCTTCCGCTACTCCATTAGGGTATGTAAGTGTTGCAATATCATCACAAGTGCCATCACCAAAATTTACATTTACTGAGAGTCCGTTTTTAGAAACATCCATATCTCCACTTGATACATAGGTACAGGTTATTTCACTTGTTAAAGGATCTTTGACGGTAACGTTATACGTATTTCCTTCAAAAATAACGGTCCAGCTGCCTTCTACACTATACGTTGCAGTTTCATTAAAAGAAATAGTTGTAAATTTTGTACCGCTGTCAGAAATAATAGCACCATCTTCCATTTCAACTGTCATTTCACTGGTAACCTCAAAAGTTATTGCGTTATCACTTGAGCTGGTATTGAACGAAAATGCTCTGGTACCATTAATTTTGGTTTCTCCCACGTAAAAGTCAACATAGCTAGCGGTAAAAGAACTTATTTCTCCTTGCAGATTATAGGTTACGGCTAAAGTACCATTTACATTATCTGTTCCATTTAACACACAATTATTAAAGGTGGCAATATAACCGGTGTCAGTGTAAACGGCGCTATAACACTCATAACTTAAAGTTTTACCTGTGGAACTATTATTGGATGATAACTCAAATAACGCTAAATCAATACCACCCGTGATGTCGTCTGTTTCTAGAACTGCTTTGAGCTCTGCTTGGGAAAAGTCAACTTCTTCAATAGTGCTATCATCTTCACTACAGCTGTATGCTATTAGTAATACACCTGAAAGGAATAATCCTTTGACAAATTTAAATGTTAGATTTTTCATGTTGAATTATTTGTAGGGTTGTTTTATTAAAACGTTGAAATCTAAACCCTAGTATTGAAAATTTCTATATTAACAAGTGCTGTATTTACTTGCATTACAATAAACGATATTCAAGAACGGTTATAATCGTATACGATATATTATATTTGATGTATGTTAATTAAAATGAACTTAAGGGATCAAGTGCGAGATTATCTGCTGTCAGAGATGACCACAGGTAACCTTAAAACAGGTAAAACCATTAATTTGGCTGCCTTGGCACGACACTTAAAGGTCAGTGTTACTCCTATTAGGGAGGCATTGACCCAATTACAACAATCTCACATTATAAAGGCGGTACCCAACAGAGGATTCATAATTGCAGAATTAGATGTTAAAGAAGCCGAAGATTTGTATGAGTTGGTTGCAAATTTAGAGGTCATGGCCATTGAAAATTCCGAGTTTACAGAACAGCATATTATTGAGCTTAAGAAACAACAAGAAGTTTTTGAAAATGCCAAGGATGCACTTTCTAGGATACGGGCAGATTTAGAATTTCACAGATTGTTGACCAAAAATTACAATAACGATCTTGCATTGAAGATTCTTAATGACTTAAAGACCCGCATTTTCTTTTATGAACGTGCCTTTACGGACGATGATTTTTTCTATAACAAATCTGACAATCAGCATGAATCCATTATTTCTGCAATTGCAGATGATAATGTACCTACCGCTTCACTCCTATTAAAAATGAATTGGATGCTAATTTTAAATTATGTTCAAAAGAAACTTACCGAATAAAATTATTCTAAATCTTGCAATAGTTCTTGCGCAGACCGTGTTACTTTAAGATAACCATTATACGCCCATTTACAGAAAAACACCATGATAACCATAGTAATAGTAAATATGATATATTGCTCTGTTTTTAAACTGGTTAGGAAGACGTTTTTGTTTGATATTATTTTTGAGGTCACCGGCACTATAAAAACCAACCCAATAAGACCAACGGCTATGCCAATTTGTTGCAACCTTAAAAGTCTATTCTTGGTCTTTACGTAAAGTTTTAAGTTTTCTTTATACGAACCATTTAAAATATCGATGTTTTTTATCCTTTTTAACGTAGAGAGTACCATTGCAGGTAATACAATTAAAAATGACAGCGTAAGTATACCGCACACCTTTAAATACCAGGTATCTAATTTTTGAAAATTTATGAGTATAACTAAGGCAATAGCAAAACAGATAATGGCTCCTAAAGTTTCATACTTGGTTATGGTCGTAAATTTATTCTGATATTTTTGCTTTGTCATGTCTAATATTATTTGGTTTGTCAATTTCTTTTGATGATTTATTTCGTTGCTCATTTGTGTCCATGCAGACTGTAGTTCTTCTAGTTCCATTATTTTTATTTTGTCATGTTAGTTTTTAATTTTTTCTTAATGCGAGAAATTTTAGTGCCCACATTGGTATCGCTTAATCCCGTTATTGTTGCGATCTCTTTATAACTTTTTCCTTCAAGCAAAAGAAAAATGAGTCCTCTTTCTAAGGTGTTCAAGTGTTGTAAATGCTGATATAGTAGCTTTAATCGCTCTTCTAAAACATCGTCTTTATCATCAGATTGAGTGCTGAAAACATCGGCAACAGAAACCGATTTTGGTTTTCTTTTTTTCTTTTTAATAAATGTTATTGCCGTGTTCATTGCTACACGATACATCCATGTGGTAATTTTGGCATCATTGCGAAAAGAATCAAAATATTTCCAAAGTTGAAAGACTACTTCTTGGAACAAGTCTTCTTGATCTTCCTTATTATCAGTGTAAATAGAGGTCGCCTTATATAATAATGCCTGGTGTTCACGTATTAATTCAGTAAAGACTTCTTCTTTCTGCATATATAAAAACGTATTTCCCCATTAGTATGCCTATTATCTTTTTTGTCACACTTTTTAGTGAATTCTTTTTTAAATTAAAACAAAAACAAGCTAACTCATACAACATGAGGTATATATGTGCGTTTTACTAAAAAAATAAATATAGGTATGCAGTTTTTAAATCGTGAAATTGAGGCGTTAACAAAGAGAAAAACCACACGAAGTTTAGTTAAAAAAGAGATTTCATGTGGTATTTTTCAAGATGTAAAAGATGTACCCGTAGTTGACGAAGCAGAAATACTTAAAGAAAAGTAATTACTATTTAAATAACGATGTATCTAAACCTGGTACTAGGTTCAGCGCATTTTTATAATATAGTTTTTTAAGTACATCATCCGGTAGGTTTAGACCGTACATAGACCAAAACGCATGATATTTTTTGTAGTACGGAAAATACTCGTCGTTACTCTCTAGCACCCTAAAATAAGTAGGGAACTCTTCTGGTTTCCAACTATCCTTACCAAAAAGGACCCGGTCTTGGTATTTTATAAAGAAAGCTCTTGCATGCTGTGGTTGTCTACCTAATTCGGCAATTACGGCAGATATACCTACACTCATATTCGGCATTTCATCTAGTAGTTCCCCAAGTTTATCAAGATTATTGGCATGCCAGCCCATGTGGGCATTGATGAATTTAGTGTTTGGATGTTTTCTGAATACGTTATGTTGTTCTTGAATAATCTGCTCAAATGGGGCTGGATCCGTAGCAGTGCGTTTTCTTCTAGGATGTGTTTTCAATTCTAACCATCTTTCATTATTGGCATCCATATCATCCCAGAAAGGTTTTGGGTCTGCAGCATGTATTAATACAGGCACTCCCATTTCTGCGCATTTGGCCCAAATAGCATCTAAACGAGGGTCATCTATAGCCAAACGATTCCCGTTGGCATCCTTATTTCTTAAACCAAGGCTTTTAAAAATCTTTAAACCCTTAGCACCATTCTTAATATCTTGCTCTAATTGAGCGGCGGCTTGTTCTCCCCATGCCATATCTTTTGCTCCTTCAAAATCAACATTTGCAAAAACAACAAACCTATTAGGGTAACTTTTATTGATATTATCTATCTTTTCTTTTAGGCTTGCCCCAGATCTACCACTTAAGTTTACCATTATGGCTTCGTTCATGGCATCCATATGAGCAATTAAACCATCTAGTGCTTCTACTGACATGTCTCTTTGATGGCTATGTATATCTATAAAAGGAAATTTTGCTTTAACAATTTCAGATGCAGGTACTACTAAGGTAGATTTAGGATTGTATTCTTCAAATCCCATTTCTTGTGCAGATAACAATGAAGTTACTAGGAATATTAAAAATGAAAATGTGGTGAATATTAGGTTATTACTAGGGTTTAATCTCTGCATTTGTTCTGTTTATTAATTCGTTGTATTCTAATTTAGTGTCTATGTCTATTATCCCATCCAATGCTTCCAAAGAAATTATTGATAATTCATCATTGTTCAAAAGTTCTTTTGCGCCAAAATCACCTTCTAATTGAGATAAATGTTGAAAATGTATATTTGAAAACAAGGCGGGCACACCTATTTTCTTACCGTAGTTTGTAGCTGCGATTTTACACGAATTATTTTCAAAAACGTTGATCAAGGAATTCAAATAATTATGGTCAAGTAGCGGTTGATCCGCAAGACAGATTAAAATTGCATCTACACTGGGTAATTTCTTTAACAAGGCCTTTACACCATAGGCAATACTATTGCCAAGTCCGTTAGACCAGTTCGGATTTACAATTACATCTATTTTTTTTTCGTTCAAATTACATTCTCTACGTATAAGTTTAGCATTTGACCCTAATACAACGTGCACGGATGCAGCATTACTTTTTTCAACGGTTTTAATTGTTTCCAACAAAAAGTTTGAATTCTTCCAAGGCATTAATTGCTTTATACCGTTCATGCGCCTAGAAGCCCCGGCAGCCATTACTAATACCGCGATATGTAGTTCTTTTTTCAACCCTAAATTGTACTTAGTTTATCTCTCAACTTAACAGGCTGTGTCTTGCGAATAACGGTCAGGATTTCTGCCAAAATAGATATAGCTATTTCTTGCGGAGTTTCTGCACCAATGTTCAATCCTGCAGGACCATGAATATTTTCTATAAAATCTAGATCAATGTCCATATCATGTTCCAGCAATTCAGACAACAATTTCTCCCTTCTTTTTATTGGTCCTAAAATACCTAAATACATAGGATGGCTATTTTTTAACCGTATTAAATATTTTAAGTCCTTTACATAACTATGGGTCATTAAAATTACAGCAGTATTATTATCTATAATATCAATATCAAAATCTTCCGGTTCTTGGTTCAATAATGCATCAATTCCAGGAAAATCCGAAATAGTTTTATTTTCTTTTGGAGTCACGGCTACGTTAACTTCCCATCCCATACCTATGCCAAAATGAGCCAGTTGTTTAGCATCGTGCTCCCCTCCTATTAACAAAAGTCTTTGGCAAGGTTGCATTGTTTGATCAAAATGCAAAGCATCTTCATGTTCGGTAGTATTTTCATTGAATGCATAGCGCTTTGAGTTAAGGGTTATATGCGTGCCATAATTATTTAAAACGCCATATTCCTTTTTATAAGAGGTACAAAGTTTAAATGATCGGCGTTTTTCAATGACGGAGTTGAAAGTATTTACCAATGTTTCATTTGGAGAAAAATATTCTAATAATATATATAATATACCTTCACAGCCTAACCTAAATCTACCATCATAAGTCATTAATTTAGTCGTTTTATTCTCAAAAACAGGTTGGGCCTGAAATAACACTTCCTTCTCTACACAACCACCACTTACAGCCCCGATCATAACACCATCTTCCCTAATGAGCATACGAACTCCAGGTTTGCGATAAGAAGAGCCGTCCAAATCGACTACAGTTGCCAAAACACATTTTAAATGAGCTACTTTAGCATTCCCGTATTCCTTAATTATCGTTTTAAATTCGTGCGTCATCAATCTTAATTTTTACACCTTCTAAAGTAGTAAAATTAAAGCTAATATTCTTAAAGTCTACTTCTCTTAAACCCAAATGAATAAAGGTGTTTCCATATCTTTAATCATGTGTAATTGTAGGCTTTAACAATCTTTAACATTTATTTTTTTATTCTTTATAATTTAAATAAACTTTGTCCGTTCTGCTAGTTGAACCCGTAATAATTGAATATGAAGAATTTTTTAAAAGCATTCAGTGTGTTTTTTATACTTGCCCTAATCGTATCTTGTGGTAATGCAGATGATGATGTAAATTTTAACCTTAATACAGGCGACGGACTAGGAAAAGGTACAGTGGTAGATGATTGTCTAGGTCTAGATGAAGGAGAACTTGTTTTGTCCATACAAGATCAGTACACCACCCTACCTGGTAAGGTATCAGTATTTTTCAGGGTATCGGATACCGGAGGAAACCCCGTTCCCGGTTTAACGGCAAATCAATTTACGATATATGAACAAGGTAGAAACGATGACTGTTTCAACACTATATCAACTTCAGAATCATCGGCACGTATATCACCCAACTCACAAATCTTCTCAAATAATACTTTATTGGTATTGGACTTAAGTAACAGTGTATTGAGCAGCAGTCTGGAGGAATTGAAATTGGCTTCTTCAAGTTTTATTGAGGCCGTTATGCCAGAAACTGCCACAGAATCTGTAAAAATGGCAATTTATTGGTTTGATGGTGAAGATGAATTACACCTGTTAAACGAATTGACATCTTCAAGAGAAGAACTTACAGATGCGGTCAACGGCATTACCGATGACATCAGCAATGACCCTTCTACAGATTTGTACGGTGCCGTAATAAAATCGACCGATATTGCATCGGATTTGATCAAGGTAACGACAGAGGGTGGTAAAATAGGTGCAGCATCAGTTGTTTTGTTCACAGATGGTACCGATCAGGCTTCTCGTTATACCGAAGATGCGGCATTAAAGAAAGTAAATGATGCAAATTCCAACATATCTTTCTTTAGTATTGGATTGGGAGCGGAAATAGATACCGATGTTTTGACCGCAGTTGGTAAAACAGCAAGTGTTTTTGCCACGAATAAAGATGAATTGGAAAACACCTTTAGAGATATATCAGAAAAAGTTTCTGAAAGGGCCAATAGCTTTTATCTTTTTGAATACT
Organism: Maribacter sp.; assembly: GCA_020629415.1. Taxonomy (GTDB): domain Bacteria; phylum Bacteroidota; class Bacteroidia; order Flavobacteriales; family Flavobacteriaceae; genus Maribacter; species Maribacter huludaoensis. The sequence continues at coordinate 40,857 of JAHDDL010000033.1, forward strand.
GTAGTCCTAAAAGAGATGGTAGCGGCGAAAACAATTTGGCTATAGAAATTAACACTGGTTCTAGACAAGGCGCAGTACAGACCAGGTTTAGTGCAAACGGATTTACCGGTGGGTGTGAATAAGTAAAATATCGACAAAATTCAAAAAGAAGCATGAAAATGCTTCTTTTTTTTTGCTCTA
>JAHDDL010000073.1:0-6182 GCA_020629415.1 Maribacter sp.
ATAAAAATTTTAAAAAATTGTCCATTCAGGTTAGCTTGAATGGACTTTCTTTTTGTGTAGCAGACACTGTTTCGCAAAAATTGTTGATTTCTGACAGAATTGATTTTTCTGAAGAAAAAAATCCAATGACCGCTAAAGATGAATTGGAAAAGCTTTTTCAAAGGCATGATATTGAAAACATGCAGTTTGATGAAGTGGTAGCCGTTCATAGAAATACCCTTTTTGGCCTGGTCCCAAAATCTTTGTTCAATACAGATCATTTAAATGAATACCTAAAATTTAACACCAAGGTATTGGCTAATGATGTTTTAGCTTATGACGAGGTAGAAAACCATGATCTAGTTAATGTATATGTACCCTATGTAAACATTAACAACTATATCTATGATCTTTTTGGGGAGTTTGATTTTATGCATAATGGCACGGTATTATTGCAATCTTTATTAAACAACCAAACACAAAACCAAGAGATTACGTGTTTTGTACATGTGAATAAGGATCAACTGGATATTACGGTTCTAAACCAGCGTAAACTACTATTGTACAATAGTTTTAAATATCAGACAAAAGAAGACTTTGCCTATTACTTACTTTTTGTAATTGAACAATTGGAACTAGACCCTAAAAATGTAATTGTAAAATTATTTGGGGATATTGAAGAAGACGACGAAACTTTTCAACTTTGCTATAATTACATTCAACATATAAGCATTTTTGAACCATCGGCGGCCCAACTATTAAAACTTGGAGAACCTTCGTCAGGCTCCATAGACTTCACCCTTATCAATACTATATAATGCGCATCATATCAGGAAAACATAAAGGACGTAACCTAATGGCTCCTAAAAAACTACCTGTTAGGCCCACGAAAGATATGGCCAAAGAGAGCTTGTTCAATATTTTAAATAATAGCTATTATTTTCCAGACCTTAAAGTCCTTGATCTTTTTGCAGGTACCGGTAATATAAGTTTCGAATTCTCTTCTAGGGGCGTTGATGATATACTCGCTATTGATGCTCACTCCGGATGCATACAATTTATTGATAAAACGGTTAAAATGCTAGATATGGATATTCGCACTTTAAAGAGTGATGTATTTACCTTTCTACAAAGAAATACCGAAAAATTCGATATTATATTTGCCGATCCTTTTTACGATATGGAATTAGCAGATTTTGAAAAACTGCCACAACTGGTTTTTGAAAATGACCTTCTTCTAGAAGATGGGGTATTAATTATTGAACATTCTAACAGAACTAGTTTAGCCGAATTTCCCCACTATAAAAATTCTAGAAAATACGGCGGAAGTGTTTTTAGCTTTTTTGAAAAGTAAATCCTAAAAGCATAGACCCAATTATTAAAGTGTAAAAAACCGTCGACTATGCTCAAGGTTTTTTACATTAGGTAAATTAAAGATTTACTATCTTAATAAAAAAGCAGGCCATAAGCCGGATTCTGTATTCTGAAAAATCAGAATTCCTTATCATTTATCTAGGCAAAGGGTTACCCCAGAGCTCCAACCGCCTACCCTTCGGCTTGAGCGTGCAGCCCTCAAACACCGATTTACATGACGTTTCACCGTATAGAGTTTACCTGGTTTCACTACAGCCTAACTGTACTTGCTTTCTGTTGCACTTGTCCTCACATCTCTGCGGACGGGCGTTACCCGCTATACTGCACTATGGTGTCCAGACTTTCCTCTCCCAATTACTTGGCAGCGATAAGGTGGCCTGCTGTGCGCAAATGTAAGGCAATTGTTGATAACTATAGATGATCTCTTTTCTTAATTCTCGCTAGAATTAAAGGCTATATTTATATTTGTATAAGTTTAATCAGAGATAACATTTTGGAACCATTTATTGTATCGGCCAGAAAGTATAGACCCCAAACATTTAAAGATGTTGTGGGCCAGCAATCTATAACCAATACCTTACAAAATGCAATAGACCAAAATCACTTGGCACAAGCTTTATTATTCTGCGGACCAAGAGGTGTGGGTAAAACTACCTGTGCCCGTATTTTGGCAAAACAGATAAATTCTGATGGTACCGAAAAGGAAAATGAAGATTTTGCCTTCAATATTTTTGAACTTGATGCAGCTTCAAACAACTCGGTAGACGACATTCGTAACCTTATCGATCAAGTTCGTATACCGCCACAAGTTGGTAAATACAAAGTATATATTATTGATGAGGTACACATGTTATCCCAATCTGCTTTTAATGCATTTCTAAAAACCCTAGAAGAGCCACCAAAGCATGCTATTTTCATCTTGGCCACAACAGAAAAGCATAAAATAATACCTACTATTCTTTCTAGATGTCAAATTTTTGATTTTAAAAGAATTACGGTCAAAGATGCTGCCGAGTATTTAAAATATATTGCCGAAAGCCAAGGTGTCAATGCCGAAGATGATGCACTACATATCATAGCCCAAAAGGCTGATGGCGCTATGCGAGATGCCTTGTCCATTTTTGATAGGGTAGTAAGTTTTTCAGGTTCTGAGCTTACGCGTAAAGCAGTTACCGAAAATTTAAATGTCTTAGACTACGATACTTATTTTGAGGCTACAGACTTAATATTAGAGCATAATATACCAGGGTTATTATTGTTGTTCAATAAAACCCTATCACTTGGTTTTGACGGGCACCATTTTATATCTGGCCTTGCATCCCATTTTAGGGATTTAATGGTTTGCCAACATCCTGACACCATCAACTTATTGGAAGTTGGCGAAGCTGCACAACAATTATATAGAGACCAGAGCAAAAAGACCGCTCCCTCCTTCCTTCTTAAAGGATTGGAAATTTCAAACGACTGCGATCTAAAATATAAAACGAGTAAAAATCAGCGCTTACTTGTTGAACTTACTCTTATGAAACTAGCCTCTATCAATTTTGATGGAGAAAAAAAAAATCCTGAATCCGTAGCTCTTAACAATAAGACTGTTGATTTTATTGCTCCTTCGGCATTTTACAATCAAGTACCAAGAACATCAAAAAAAGAATCCGAAGTTAAACCGGTTACCGGAAATCAACTTGCCGTAACCCAAACCGAGGCTCCCAAAGCAACAAGTGCCATAAACAGTACCACAGAAACTGCAGTTGAATCTAAACAAGCAGATACTCAAGCTGCTCCAGTAAAAACCAAAGAACCTCAACAAGACACGACGATATCAACAACATCTAATGCTAGTAACGATGCTAAAAAACCTATTATTAATAGGCCTACAAAACGGGTGTCAGGCCTTTCAATTTCTAGCTTAAATGCTAAAAAACAGCACGAACTCAATAAAATCGAGGTCGTTATTGACGAAAATAATTTGCCCAAAGAAAATTTTACAGAAGAAGAACTACGTAAACATTGGGCAAACTTTATAGAAATCATTGATAAGAAAGGTCAAAAAATTCTAGCATCTAACCTACACTCAGACGTTCCAAAATTAAAGGAAGGTTTCGCTATTTATTTAGAGCTACCTAACAGCACCATGAAAAAGGAAATAGAACGTGAACAGTTCGAATTAATGGAGTATCTACGTGCTAAGCTGAACAACCACTTCATTCATTTAGATATTAAGGTAAATGAAACCACCGCCACTAAGTTTGCTTTTACACCTGAAGAGAAATACGAGAAGTTAAGAGAAAAAAATCCGGTAATAGATTTATTGAGACAAGAATTCGATTTATTCCTGTAATCTTTTCTTGCTTAAAAAAGCAAACACCAATAGCACTATTGAAATTATTAGAAGTCCAAAAGCCTCTCTCCCCAATTCTACAGTAACAATATCCCCATCAGTTAAATCAAATCCTTGGAAATTTGTAGGATATAGATATACAAAACCAATAAACGCAAGTACTCCTAAAACTAACGGCACAATATATCCTATCTTATTTAATGCAAATAATAACGATACCACAGCGGCAGTTCCGTAAATAACGATCCAATGTAAAGAGTCTGGATCATTGTACTGCAAGACTGCACCCACAGTAAATAACAATGCAAAAACGTAGCCTAATATCTTAAATAATAGATTCATTTGAATTTAGTTTAATAAGTGATCTTCAATAAGATCACGCACTTGTACTGCACTAATTCTCTGATCGTTATCACCAGTTACATAATTACTTATAAAGATTGGAAAATCTTCTTCATCTTCAGTCAAACGACCGTGAGAACCCTTTATTAAACTGGCATCAATTGGTATAATATCCATCACTGTTCTAAAACCCAATTTTTTCTTTATGAGCTTTCCGGCAACTTTTGCCATAACCAATTTATCTTTTGGATCAGTCATCATTTCAACTGGATCATACCCCGGTTTTTTATGAATATCCACCATTCTGGCATAATCCGGAGCTTTGGCATTGTCTAACCAGAAGTAATATGTGAACCAAGAATCTTTATCAGCTACTACTACAATATCACCACAGCGGTCGTGATCAATGTGGTAGTCTTTTAAATCATCTCCATATAAAACTTTCTCCACACCTTCAACTGCTTTTATCAATGCAGCTACCTTACCAATATCTTTTTCATTTTTACAATACACATGGGCAATTTGATGGTCTGCAACAGCAAAAGCATCACTTGCTCCAGCATCTAAAAGCTCTAGTCCGCGCTCTTCACGTATGGCTATATATCCTTCTTTTCTTAAAATTCTATTGAGATGAATTGGCTTGTTTACATTTGTAATTCCATACTCGGAAAGAAGTATTACCCTGGTGTCTAAAGACTCATAATGTTGTACCAATTGTTTTACAACAGCATCTATTTCATTTAAATCTTTAAAAATTATTTTAAAATCAAGACCATAACGTTGTAAGTTATAATCTAAATGGGGTAAATAAATCAATGTTAGATCAGGATTATGTTCCTTATCCGTCAACAAAGCTGCATTTGCAATCCATTTAGATGAGTTGATGGTAGTTTTTGGTCCCCAGAATTCAAAGAGTGGAAATGCCCCTAATGTATTTTGCATTTCGTTCCTTAATTCAGCAGGATAAGAATATACATCTGGAATTTTTCTGCCATCTGCCAAATAATTAGGTCTTGGCGTAATACTAAAATCAACGTTGCTATACATATTGTACCACCAAAAATGGTTGGCACAGGTAAAATTGGGGTATTTTTCTTTGAGATCGTCCCATATTTTGGGTTGTTCTACCAGTTTGTTAGACTGCCTCCAAAACTTAACCTCACACTCATCTTTAAAATACCAGCCATTACCAACTATACCATGTTCAGATGGCCATTTACCGGTTACGTAGGTAGATTGAACAGCACATGTAACGGCAGGTAGCACAGGTTCTATGTATGATGCCTGCCCTCTTTCTAAAAATGATTTTATAAACGGTGTATGTTCACCTATCAATCTTTTCGTTAACCCAACTACATTTATGACAACCGTTTTCTTCATATTTTACATGTGTGATTTAAGCCACTCTAGTTCTCGTATTATTGATACCGATAAATCCTGTTTTAAATCTGCCGGAAGCACATCCCATGTATAAGTTTCTATTTCTAGATGTTCCGATATAGGATCAGTTTCTAAATATTCCATCGTTTTTAGAATATGATCTTGCGTTGAAAACAACTTGCCATATTTTTCTAAAAAAATAGGAACATGATAATGTGCTCTAAGTTCCGTGTGATTTCTTTCCCCTTCTAATACTAAAGGCAAATCACTATATGTCTTAACCTTTCCGTCTAATTTTTCGGTTATCTGATGTAAATAGGTAGGCTCATTAAATTGTGAAAGTTCTTCCCAAATACGTTCATCATCGGTACCATTGAAAAGAATTTTCAACGCGGCACTTATTTGAATTTTTCCTACCCTAATATCATTCGCCTTAAACTTTGCAAATGTAACGGTCGGCTCCTCATAGGCCAATGAAAAATGGCAAACATCATAACAAACCGTAATATATCTTTTAATTAAAGATTCTGCCTCATCTGCATTTAAACCTAATTCCTGCTTAAAATAAGCTCTACCTATAGGAACCAAGTAATCCGCATAAAACAACAAAACCTCATCGCTATTTTCTAGCAAACCATCTGGTTCAGGTTCAATATCCAAATGCAAATAGTTTCCTGTATCTTGTTCAATTTTGAACAATTGCTTGGCAACTTCAAGCATATTCTTAGCACCGGCTTCAAATGCATTTTTTGTTTCCGAAAGGGTC
>JAHDDL010000073.1:6282-7527 GCA_020629415.1 Maribacter sp.
TGCCCATGTCAAGCTCTTCGCTGGCTTTATTTGATAGACGCAGTCCTAAACCAAAAGCTTGATTCTTTGAAACTTCTTTTTTTATACCAAGCACATGACGCTTAATACTATTAAAAGTATTTTTCCAATCTTGCCCAGGGTGAATATTTGTACAATATGTTAGGTGAAGTTTTTTTTTCAGTTGCATTGCATTTAATTTAATGCGAATTGATGATTAAGTTTAGTAATGGCTTTGGACATTAACTCCATATCAATAGTATGTACGTCGTGCTTTACGCCCAAATCAGAAATAAGGGTTATTGTCAATTGCCCCCCTAAATGCTCTCTAAACTCCTCTATACCGTTTAATAACTGCTCAATATTATCATTGCTCTGCACCGGGAGTGATAAATCAAAACCAATAGCGATCATTACATCCAAAATGTGCTGTAAATCCTCTTCAGAAATCAATCCAACTAACTGCGCATAGGTAACATCTAATGCGATGCCTTTGGCTACAGCTTCACCATGTCTCAACTCATAATTGGTCATGAATTCCATTTTATGTGCAGCCCAATGTCCAAAATCCAGAGGTCTAGACGATCCGGATTCAAATGGGTCTCCACCTTGTGCAATATGATGCATGTGCATTTCGGCACATTTGTAAATAACATACTGCATGGGCTCCATTTCCCTATTTTTTAATGCAACTGCATTATCGGCAATATATTTAAAAAAGGTTTTATCCTTGATCAATGCCACTTTAATGGCTTCGGAAATTCCGGAAATCCAATCGCGCTGTTCTAAGGTTTCAAGAAAATCACTGTCGTTAATTATGGCGAACGGCGGTGCAAATGTTCCTAAAAAATTTTTTTTCTTAAATGCATTTACACTGTTCTTTACCCCTACTGCAGAATCGTTCTGTGATAATACCGTTGTAGGTATTCTTATCAATTTAACGCCTCTATGTGCTATAGCTGCCGCATAACCGACCATATCAATTACAGCACCACCACCAATGACTACCAGAAAAGAATGACGACAAATTTTATTATCGTTTACCCCTTTTAAAACTGTTTCAATAGCCTTATCACTATTCTTTACTTGTTCTCCCCCTGGCAACACTAAAGTGTCGGTATATTTTATAGTTTGCCGGTGTGCTTTACAATAATCTTCAATTTGAGGTATTAAAGAGGGATGATGATGTTTAACCCCTTCATCTAAAACAAATAATATTTTTACAGGTTCAAAATCTTTATAGTCCGC
>JAHDDL010000034.1 GCA_020629415.1 Maribacter sp.
TGGCTGATAAATTTGGCACTACCGGTGTGCTGATAAAAATGTTGGACTCAAAAGAGCGATTAACTATACAGGTACACCCTGATAAAGACTATGGTAAAACCATGTTAGATTCCGCTTTTGGAAAAACAGAATCTTGGTATGTATTGAACAAACGTGAAATTAATGGCGAAAAGAGTGTCATTTACATGGGGTTTAAAGAAGGAGTGACCCGAGAAAAATGGGAAATCTTATTTAAAAATCAAGATATAGAAGGTATGCTAGACTGCCTTCATAAAATAGAGGTGAACCCTGGTGATGCTTATATGATTTATGGCGGAGTGCCACATGCCATTGGTAGTGGGTGTTTTTTAATGGAAGTACAAGAACCTACGGATTATACTATGCGTGTAGAAAAAGTGACTCCTGCCGGATTAACAATTTCCGATGAGTTAATACACCAAGGTGTTGGTGAGCAAAATATGCTAGATTGTTTTCATTATAATGGTTGTTCCTATGAAGAGGCATTGAAAAGATGGAAAGTTTCTCCAAAGACCATTGACTCATCTGATAAACATAAACTGAATACAATTTTTAATGAAAGCCATACAGATTGCTTTGGTTTAAGTGAATTGGATTTAACTGTAAATGGTGAACATACCTTAAAAGCTAATGGTAGTTTTTTTGTTGCTGTTATTTATTACGGTGAGGGTACGATCATTAGTGGAGGTAAGGAGTATAGTTTTGCCCAGGGAGATGAAATATTTTTTTCGGCAGCAATAGACGAAGTGAAATTTTCATCTACCATAGCATCTAAAATTTTGCTATGTTACCCTCCTAGTTAAGAAAGTGTTTATCAATTAAGAAGATGTAAAAAGGGTTTGCAATAATGAAGTTATTTGTTAGCCCTTTTTTATTGCAATCAAAATTACTCCTATAGATATATTCTAAATAAAATCAATAAACCCGTTTAGGGCTACATAGAGCATATAGCAATTGAAAATGAAGGTAGCACCTAGGGCAAGATTCATCCACAAGCTAATTTTATGTTCTTGCATAACCGTTTCTTTATTTAAAAGAATAAGCAAAAACAATGTAATTAATGGCATCACAAACGGACTCAAAGCTTGTGAGGCTATTAATATCCAAACTGGTTTACCGCCTAGAATAGGAACAATTAGACCGGATAACGCCACTAAAACAACTATAAGTTTATACAGCGGTTTTTTCATGTTACGCTCCGTATTGGTATAATCTGCCACTAGCCATGGGAAAAGAAGTAGGTTAGGGAATATGGAAGATAAACCTGCCCCAATAATACCCAGTGTAAAGAGGGTTAAGGCAAAATCTCCGGCCCAAGGTCCTAAGGCATGCATCATGTCCGTTGCATCATCTACCGGTGCGCCTTTAAAATATAATGTTCCGGTAGCACTGATCATAATGGCAAGACTAATAAAGAATGTCATGATCATAGATGACATGGCATCTTTATTTTCGGTCTTTAAGTCCTTTAAACCCCAATTTTGTTCTTGAACCAAAATACTTCTAGAGGCTAAACATACACCTGCCATTGTGGTACCTACAATACCGGCTATAACTAATCCATTATTATCCCCTTTAGGTAGCTCCGGAAAAAATTCGGTGATATAGGTACCTGCTTCATTAACGACCATAAAACTGGTTATCATAAAGGCCAGCGCCATGAAACCGACCATTATACTCATTGCTTTTATAAAATTTTCGTGTTTTCCCGTCCAAAAAAGAGCAATAAGCAATGCAATAAAGAAAATGGATACCACAGGACCGTTAAGGAAAGAGATTTCTGTTTTTACCGAAATCCATTCCATGGTAACTTCCGCTACCACACCCATTACACCTATACATGAAGAAACTATAGAGACGAGTAGGGCAGTAATTATAAATATGGTTAATGGTTTGCCAAAAGTTCTTTTAAAATTGAACATTAAGGTGTCTCCAGAAACTATGGTCAATTTACTTATGGCTACAAGAAGAAAATAGGTGAAAAAGCATGATAGTAATAGTGCCCATGACAGGCTAAGGCCATATTTGGCACCGGAAACCACCATAGAGGTTACGCTTCCTGTTCCTACTACATAGCCAATAATAAAAAAAGCTGGACCAAAATTTTTAAGGCTTTGTTTTATTTTTCCTAAAAAGGGTAAATTTTTTGTAGCCATTATCTTTTGGTTCAGCTTTGAAATTGATATTCGTTACTGAAATGAAAACGAATTAAAATGGTATACTACATTCGTTAAAATTTTAGTGTTGATTCTTTATGGCAATAGTCATAAAAGAGGGGATTTTTTGAAAAACACCAATTAGTTTTGCTGAATGTAGCATTATTTTAAATATATATAATCTTAATTATTTCTTGTCACCAAAGTAAGATGGACCTTCACCAGTCAAGAAATCTTCTCTTACTGGGCTGAAAGTGTCAATAAGTTCACCTTCTTCAAGGCAGACTGCACTATGTAGTAAATTTGGTTCTATATAAACACCGTCTCCCGCTTCTACAATTTGCTTTTCGCCGTCAATTTCAAATTCAAATTTTCCTGACACGCAATAAGTTGCCTGTGTATGAAAATGTTGATGTGGAGCACCTAGTGCACCTTTTTCGAACTTGACCCTTACCATCATGATTTGGTTGTCATAACCTAAGAATTTTCTTGATACTCCGCCACCAAGTACTTCCCATTCCATATCTTTTGTGATCACGTACTTTTCGCTAAATCTCTTCATAATTATTAATTTTCTGTTTTTATTTAAAATAATATGAGCCAGACCACTCATAGTTCTTATCCTTGATTTTTAATGTATGTCTAGCTTCTGTTGAAGCATTGTTGTTTGCAATGATGAAAACCTTTGTAATATCTTTTACGGTGGTTATCATTACGGCCGTGTAATCTTCATTATCTAAAATTACCTGAAGTTCTTTAATATTACTATAGGAATTTACAGCAGATTCCGTCACGGGGCTATAACCACCATGTGTTTCTGTAGTTGATATAAATAAGGTGTTTTGGGTATTTTTTCTACGTATAATGAAACCTGCTTCTCTTCTTAAATTAAAATTAGGATCGTTTGCACCTATCCTAACGAACTTTAGTTCGTCATTTTCTAAGCTTGCCGATGTCAATGTATAGAATTTACCTTTGTCTAACCAGCTTAATTTTGTGTTCTCGTCTGTTGAAATTCCAAAACCTTCGGACCATAGGTGTTGGTATCCATTAGATGTACCTAAAGGTTCAAGAGTGTTGGGTACTTCGTATTCAAAATTAGTTTTAATGACTTGTCCTATAAAGTAGAAAGGCAAATCATACTGGTTTATACTATCTGAATCTATTTTTAAAATATCCAGCAGAAATGGATTTTCAAAACTGTCATCCTTTATTAATGCCATGGTTCTGTGCATTGCCGTTCCAGGGTAAGCATTGGTTTCTTTGGCGCTTACTATTTGTACCGCAACATTAGAATCGTCATAAAGATAGAGTTGGGGGTGGTATTTACTTCCAATATCATATTTCCCTTGATAATGAGATCTCTCGTTTTGTACCAACGTATTATGGGCAATGGTCTGCTTTGCCCAAGTTTTGTTTTCCTTTAAATAATTTCCGCCGCCTTTTTGTTCAATATTTACAAAACGGGCCAATCCGTAATCCTGTAATACCTCATTTCCGGTATTGTAGAAGGAATAGGATAATTTGTCATAATGACCATGACTGGATCCCTGCGAGGCATATTTAAATACAAGTTCCGTATTTTTGCTGCGTAAAATACCTACACCGCCTTGTTTACCTTCCGGACCATCTGATAAATTGATCGATTTTTTATCGAATGGTATAGCCTTTCCATTTTTAACGCCTAGGGCTACCGCCAAACCGGAATCATCTAACAAAACTTTATTTTGTTTGGCTGCTATACTTAGTAGTCCCGGGTCTTGTGATCCGTAATAATAAGAAATATCAACAGCTGACACCAATGCGTCTGTGTAATAGGACATTCCTTTTTGGCCATCGTTAAGGGGAAAGAAATCACCATCTGCATCAGATAAATTTAACAATGCATTTATAGATTTTAATAAAACGCCATCCTTATATCCAAAAATATTAAGCTCGGGTTTTACATTGTGCAGACCTTCAGAAAATATTAAGAACGGATACATGGCGTAACGTTGATAATATGGACCCTCATTATAATATCCGTCCGGAGAAAAAGGATCTTCTATATTAGCTAGAAATCCAGCTTTTCCCTCTTTATTTATAAATCCTCCGTCATCATCTTTTGCAGATTTATCCATATCCAATCCCGGAATTCCATAAAGCGCTCGGTCAATTAATTCCTTATCGTTCATTACAAGCCCGATCATACCAACAGCTGCATTTCCCCAGGTACTATGATTGTGTACTCTTTGATAAAACTGCGGACTATCTACTGAAATATGGTCTGCAAAAGGTCTAAAGAGGTTATTTTCCAGTTTTTTTCTTTCTGCCTTGCTCAGGTAGTCATAAATACAATCATACGCTTGGCTAACATAAACTAACCAGTTAGAATCATTTAGACATTGCCAAAACAATTTGCCACGTGCATATGATCTTGTTTTGGGATGTAAGGGTAATGATTTATACATTTCCTCATATTGCAAGAGCATGTCTTTTACGTATTTGGCATATTTCTCATCTTCTAAAATTTGATAGAGAACGCCGGCTTGTTGCATGGCAAACATATTTTGCTTGTGCCTAACATGGGTGTAACCACCAGAATAATCTTTGGGTATAGGTGTATCTATGCCTAAAGCAATTTCCGCATCTATTTCTTCTTTTACTTTTTTAAGAGATGCATCGAACAAGGGAACGTTTCCCAGTTCTGCTCTAATTTTAGAAACACCGTCCTTAGTAAGTATAAGACTGGGGTGCTCTTGTGCAACTGTACTAAATGTTATTAAAACAGTACAGATAAAAGCTTTTAAAGTATTTAAGTATTTGGTCATGTATATTATCTGTTTTTAAGTAGCCCTAGATCTTTGCCGTCAGTACCTTTTCCTTTAAGCGGAGAATCTGTACTCAATGAATAATCGTCTTCTTTGGAAAATTCAGGTTCAAGCTCCCATTGGTTTTCAACAAGGTATTTTTGGTCACCGGTAACCATTAATTTTTCAGAATTACTAATGGCATTGTTCAAAATTTTTACAATAGGCTCACCAACGACCAAGTGCATGTTAATGGCCTTGCTATCTTTGAAAATATTGTTTTTAATTTCAGTCTCTTGAACGCCATATAAAGAAACAGTTGCATCATATTTATTTTTAGATCCGTAACCAACATGATCAAATACATTGTGCTCCATCTCTAAAAACGGACCAAAAGTACTTTCGTCCTTACCGCCCCTATATAATCTTAACGCGGCACCTTGTAAATCATTAATACTATTATTTTTCATAATAAAGTACTCTACATTATAAGCGCCAATATCATCGGTTTCTTTATCTAATGCCGCTATACTACCGGAAATGTTTTTGAATTTTGAATTTTGGATACTAATAGTATCTGCAAAGGTACCTTTGGAAACACGAAGTACATCAAAAGAATGGTTGACGACCATATCCTTGAATTCACAGTTGTCTATGAACAACTTATAATTTTCGATCATAGATTTTTTACTGGTACTAATAACCGAGTTACCGGCATAGTCAGGAGATTTGGTGCCATCAAATGCGATGTTTTCAAGAGAAAGACTACCGCCATTTTCAATCTCAAAAGCCATCATTCTTTCAAACAAGATGGTAGCCTTATCCTTTCCAAGTGTTTTAAAGGTAAGCGGGTGGTTAATTTTAACGGCTTTGGTCAACAAGTAGGTGCCGCCATTCTCTAGAACAATGATATCACCGGCTTTTGTTTCTTTTACTTTATCATATAAAGTGTTGATGCCGGCGGCTACATTTATCATTTTACCAGAGTTTAGTGCAACAGTATTATCCGCTTTTGAATACCATGATACTCCGGTATTTTCCTTTGTTGCAATTTTTGGACTAATGGATACTTTATATTTTATTTTATTTGAAGTAGGAATAGGAAATCCATTTTTGTCATTTACCAATGTAATTTTGGCATTCTTAAATCCTTCTTCGATCGTAGTTTCAGAATTTTCTCCAAGAATGTTATTCTTAAAAGTAATGCCGCTAATGTCATCGTCAATCGTAAAAACATCTTTTTTGGTGTCATTATAAATGATATTTCCAGAAAACTCGGAAGTACGTGGTGCCTGACTTCTTTCTGCATCGCTACCGGCTCCAAAAAGTATATTGTCACAGTTAACAAAAGTGTTGTTGTTTACTTTAGAATCTATAACCGGTACATATCTGTTAGGGGGTGAGTTAGGTACACCGTTCATCATAACAAAAGCACCTCTAAAGCGATATCCTGTAAGCCCAATATGGTAGTTGTTGATGACAGTCTGTGTTTCATTGATTACACGAATGCCACCAGTACTTGGTTTGTTATTGCCAATAAATACGTTGCCGTCAACCAAGGTCTCATTTCCATGGCGCATGGTCAATGTACCTGTACATTCAAAAAAGGTATTGTATTTGAAAGTGTTGTTGCAAGATTTGTTTGAGATAATTTCATGTTCGCCGTTGGTTCTGTCAAAATAATTGGATTCAACTAAAGTGTTCGATTTTTCTAAAGCGTGGTGGCTCGTGCCAATTCTTAAGGTTTCTCCGCCATTGTTTCCATAGGTAGGGCGAGGTCCAAAATAATTATGATCTATTTGATGGTTGTTGGCCCTACTGTCTTCAGTATCCAAACCAACGATCATGGTTACTCCTAGGTTCTTTTTCCCTGCAATATGATTGTGGTCAATTCTATTATTCTTTCCGTAGATGGTAATCCAATAATCTTGTACTTGTCTTTCGGGATTGTTAAAATTGTCTATTACACATTCGGTAAGGCGAGAATTATTTGCCATTTGTTCCCTGCTTTTTCTAAAAGAGATAACAGCGTTAGTAGGGGTATGGCCGTTTTTAAAAACAAGCCCTTTAACCACTAAATGATCACCCGCAATTCGAAGGTTTGAAGCTCCGGAAAGAATCACTTTTCCTTTTTCTTCCGCTATGAGTGTTATAGGGTTTTCTTTAGTACCGTTAGCTTCAAACAAAAGTTCGGAATCCATCCAAACACCATTGGCAAGAACGATGCTGTCACCAGGTTGTACTTTTTTAAGAATAGCTGTAAACTCTGCTACGTTCTTTACGGTATAAACTTGTTTTGGTGTGGTAAAGGAATATGCCAAGCATATAAGAACAAATAAAAATAGAAGGCGAGATCGTTTCATAAATCAAAATTGGTTTACCAAATTGGTTTACCAAAAATAAGGATATTTGTAAGACTGGCAAGTATTTAACATAAAAAGGGTGGTTTAAATTACGAATCAATAATGATTTACTTCAAAATTCATCAATTCAATAATTTGTAAACAACCAATTTTATAGAGAATAGAAGTCTGTTTATGAGTAAAAATATATTTCCTCTTGTTGAACGGACTTCTATTGTTGGTTAAATATAATTAGTGGATATTATTCTTCATTTGGCGGAGTGCCAGCGCCTACAGTAGCTTCCCTGAACCAAACTTCTGCATAATCACCATTTGCATATTGCTTTTTAATATCGCCATCATACGTGTCCGCACCCGTGCTCCAAACAATATTATCTTCAGGAGATTTACCATTGGTTTGGTTGTATGCGCCTTGCTTAAAATACTGAATTTCGCCCGCATAGGCATTTTCACGTTCCAGACCGTCACGACCTATAGAGGCGTACAATGTTTTAATCTGTTCCGGTAAGGTCTTGGTAAATTCCGATTTCAATAGATTTTTAGTGAATTTGATGGTTTCATGACCTTTACTTTTAAAGGTTAAATACATAATACCTTTGTAAACATTGATCTCATAGCTAAACTCTTCTCCTAGTTCAATTCCATTTTCAGGCTCATTTGGGGCTGTGGTTGGGTCTGATCCTACTACAGACATGTCATGTCCCCATACAGCTGAAGAGTAATCCCATCTTTTTGAATTATCTCCTTCAGTGTTAATTTCGTAATTCCAAAATACGGAACCCTTTGTATGGTCCGGAAATTTCTTGTAGAATATTTTTATAGGTTCATTTTCATGGCCCTCATCACTATGAATTTGTCCTACGACCACGGCAAAAGAAGCAGCTACCCTGGCATCTCCAGAAGTAGATACGTGTTGTACTTTTAAAGTTCCCGTCAATTTTCCTCCTGTCTCGGGTATCCAATGTTCCTTTTGGCCAAGCTCGGTTCTTGTATTGCTAGAGGTTCGTGAAGTAATACCACTGTTTGGTGTTTTATAGACTACCCAATCCGTTTTTCCGTCGTTTTCAACGTAAAAGAAATCATCTTTGGCATAATCTTTAAGATTGTCTTCATAGGTGCCATCACCTAAAAGAATTTTCCATTCATCCATAAACGGGATGACATCGCTTGGGTATTTTGTGGTAACTACACTATCTTCTGTAGTTTTTTCAGTAGTATCTAAAGCTTTCTTTGAGTTGTCTTTACAGGCAAATAATGTTACTACTGCAATGATGGTAGCTATTGATTTTTTCATTTATAGTAATTTTATAAGTACGATTAATACATTAGTTTAAGAGGTAGGTTTTCTTGTACTACTATCTTTCCTGAATTTTGAATATCGTTGTTGGCATATCTATTGTTTTTCGCACCCCATAAACGCGCAACTAGTTTAACGGGGTTATCAATAAATTTGTTATTGGCAATATTTACATTGATGATTCCGTAAGTATTAAAAAGCAGGTTTTCGTCCGCCTTTGATCCACAATGGGTAAATGTGCTATTGGTAACAATTAAATTACCGCCAACGGTAGATTCATCATAGCCGCCTCTATAGTAATTGATAACATTATTGGCGACACCATCGAATAAGCAGTTGTCAATAATTATATTTTCGGCATTGTACTCGCCTTTATCATCTGTTTCTTCAGCTAGTTCTAAACCGTTGGCGCAATTTTTAATTTGCGTAGAAGTAAAACTGATGAACTCTGAGAAGGATAGTTTGTATGCTTTTAAGACATAATCGAAATTTGATATTTCACAATCGATAACATTTAAATTGTAAAGGCTAGACATGTTGTTTTTTAAACTAGCAAAAGCGTATTGTTCTTTGTTACCTACAAGTTGAATATTCTTAAGCGTAAGTTGCCCTTTCGGATTCATTTCAAATGCCGGACTTTCAGACGCCCCTTTGTATTCAACAGTTGCTTTTGCATCTGGTGTAGCAGCCATTATAGTTATAGATTTATCAATTTTTAATGGAGAACTTAAATCGTATCGTTGGGCGGTTAAGTTGATAGTGTCTCCATTGTTTGCAGATGTAAGTGCATTTACAAGTTCTGTTGTTGTGCCCGCTGCATGTGTTTTACCAGATTCGTTCTTAGAAGTTGTGTTAGAATACCAGTCTGTACCGTATTGAGATACATCCATCATATCCTTTTTGTTCACAGGTTTGCCAACTACTGCACCTACCAAATTTTTGTCGCCCCTAGAGTTACCGAACAAATCTGCGGTTATCTGGTCAAATTCAAATCCGTAATAAAGTTCAAATTCGGCTAATGAATTATCGGGCATTAAAATATCGCCATCGGCTACAATAGTACCAAAATCCTTTTGTGTAAGTCCGTCAACGGTATTGAACATAACACCTTGATTGTTAATGATATTGCTTTTAAATCTAATACCGTCAATTGAGTCATGTTTAACAATAGGCTGCTTATCGCCCTTATCGTTATAAATAAGGTTGTTGGCAACTATAGTTCTAATAGGTGTGGCAGACCTAATTTCGGATTTTGGTAAAATATCTTTTTGATCAGTATTGGATCCTACACCAAATTGCCAAGGCGATACACAATTTACCCAAGAATTATTGGCAACGACAACATCGGTAACCTGTAAATATCTGTTCAAAGGAGATTTTGGAATACCGTTCATTACAGCCAGCGGACTTCTAAAGGTTTGCCCTTTTAAATTATAGAAGTAGTTATTTGTTACCCAGTGTCCGGTGCCAATTAAACGTACACCACCAATTTGTTCAGAATTTTTGTCCCCTATAAATACATTACCGTCAATAATACAATAATTGCCATGCCTTGTTACCAAAGACCCTTCGCTTTTATAAAAAACATTGTTTCTAAACTCGTTAAAATTACTTTTACTGGAAATCACTTCTACCTCACCGTTACATTTGTCAAAGAAGTTATTGGCCACTAAGGTGTAACTTGGTGCCATAGAAGTAAAGCTATTTCCTAATTGTATGGTTTCTGCACTGGGTCCGCCTTTAGGTGGCCTAGGACCAAAATAGTTATTGGTGATTTTATGATAGTTCTTAATGCTATTGTTGCCTGCCAAATCTATTCTAACGGTAGGTCCCCTATTAGACTTTCCTGCAATGTAGCAATGGTCCAGTTCATTGTGGCGACCTTTGAACAATACCCATAAATCTGTTTGATTTCGTTGTGCCTTATTAAAATCTACAATGGCAGTATTGGTAATTTTACAATGGTTGGCCACAGAGTCTTCACTAATGCCAAAATCAATGACCGCAGAAGAAGGAGATGATCCCTTAGTAAAATATAGCCCGTTAACGTTCAAGTAGTCACCGGCAAGCTTTAAATCTGAAGCGCCTGTAATTAAAACTTCACCAGGAGTTTCTGCACGAAGTGTAATGGGGTTTTTCTCATTACCGTACGCTACAAACTTAATGCTCACATCTTTCCAATCCCCATTGGCCATAACAATGTCATCACCTGGTTTAGCATCTGTAATTGCGGCGTTTAATTCGTTAATGTCGTTCACGGTAATAGCACTTGTGCTAGCTTTTTCACCGCATGAAAACAGTAGGGGAATAAATACTAATAGTAAGAAAACCTTTTTCATTATGTGTGTTATTAATCTGGTTTGAAACTAATTGTAGGTTTGATGAATGCAATTTACCTGAAACTTACAATAAACTGGTTAACCAGTTTGGTTGACCAAAAATACATATATTTGTAAGAATGACAACTAATTAACACAAAACCTATTGATAAAATATAAAAGGGATATTAAAAATGAGAGAAGATAAAAAAGGGATTTCTAGAAGAAATTTAATCAAGAAATCTGCTATGGCGTTGGCTGGCTTGCCATTGGTTAAGTTTCAGGACGATTTTTTACGGCCTAAAGTTGACACTAACGATGCTGTTGATGTACACCTTTTTTCTAAACATTTGCAATTTCTAAATTATCACGAAATGTCTGCCGCAGCGGCAGAAATAGGTTTTGACGGATTAGATCTAACCGTACGCCCAAAAGGCCATGTACTTCCAGAAAAAGTACAGGAAGATTTGCCTACCGCGGTAGAAGCGATGAAAAAATTTGGATTGTCACCTAAAATGATCACCACCAATGTTTGGGATATAGAAGATTTAGGTCAGCGAAAAGTATTGGAAACGGCAAGTAAGTTAGGGGTTGGCTATTATCGTACAGGTTGGTTAAGTTATCCGGAAGATACATCTATTGACGAAAGTTTACTAAAATATGCAGGTCAAGCCCAAAAATTGGAAACATTGAATAAAGATTTAGGTCTGGTTGGCTGCTATCAAAACCATGCAGGAAATCATGTAGGGGCACCAATTTGGGATTTGCCCACTATTTTTTCAAGAACTAATGGCGAATTTATAGGTTGTCAGTATGATATAAGGCATGCTGTTGTAGAAGGAGGAAAAAGTTGGGAATTAGACCTACGCCGTATTAGGTCCTATATAAAATCCATTGTAATCAAAGATTTTAAATGGGGAAAGAAAAATGGTTCATGGGAGCCGATAAATACTCCTTTGGGCGAGGGTATGGTAGATTTTCATAGATATTTTTCACTA
Organism: Maribacter sp.; assembly: GCA_020629415.1. Classification (GTDB taxonomy): domain Bacteria; phylum Bacteroidota; class Bacteroidia; order Flavobacteriales; family Flavobacteriaceae; genus Maribacter; species Maribacter huludaoensis. Next base: position 11,940 of record JAHDDL010000034.1, read on the forward strand.
CTCAAAAAATATAATATTAACGTGCCAATATCTTTGCATTTAGAATATGAACTTGGCGGCGCTGAAAAAGGGGCATCTAAAATTACAATGGATAAAAAAGAAGTATTTGCCAAGATGAAAAAAGATTTGAGCTTTTTAAAGGAAACCTGGAAAAAGGCTGAGTAATATAAATAATAGATAACAAAACAATGACCAAAATAGCTAAGGCAACTAAAGATAAATTAAGAAAGGTAAGTACGGCGACCGTTGCAACCTGTTTATTTAAAAAGGGACTTAAGAACCAGTTCATACAACATGTAAAGCCACTTAAATTAGGAAGGCCTACTATGGTGGGAGAGGCATATACCTTACGTTACATACCAGCACGTGAAGATTTAAATCCTATTTCGGTTTTTAGAGACCCAAAGCATTTACAAAGAGTAGCGGTAGAAGAGTGCCCGGAAGGCGCCGTTATGGTCATTGACAGTAGGCAAAATGCCAGAGCAGCGTCCGCGGGATCTATTTTGGTAACGCGGCTTATGGTAAGAAATGCAGAAGGTATTGTAACAGATGGCGGGTTAAGGGATTCCACAGAAATAGCCGACCTTGATTTTTCATCATATCATAATAGGCCTACGGCACCCACTAATTTAACATTGCACCAGGCAATTGCCATCAATGATCCCATAGGTTGTGGTGATGTTGCCGTTTTTCCAGGCGATATAATATTGGGGGATGATGACGGAGTAATGGTAATACCGGCACATTTGGCCAATGAAGTTGCAGAGGAGTGTATTCAAATGACCATGTATGAAGAGTTTGTTATTGAGCAAGTTCAACGTGGTAGGGCGGTAATAGGTCTATACCCTATGGTAGATGAAAGTATAAAGGCGGAATTTGAAAACTGGAAATTAGAAAGAAACTAGACCAACTATTTTAATAAAAATGCCGGTAAGTTTTTGAAACCTACCGGCATTTTTACTGTTTTGCCTATATCTTAAGTATACTATTCACCGCCTCTGGCAGGGTAATTATTTTTATTGACATAGTCTATGGCATTTAAAATATCGTCCCAATGGGGTCGTGCAAAAGGCATTGTTTGTATGGCGCTTGCATATAATGTATTATCTGGGCGAATTAGGAACAAACCGGGTTCCGAGAATTCATCTGGTTCCTTGTCAGATGTTTTTTTAGAAACATATAAACCCCATTCCCGCGCCGTTTCAATAGGTAAATTATAACCAATTGGTAGTTCAGGTACGTTCCATTCTTTTCCTGCTTTTTTCGCTCTTTCTTCACTATCGCTACTAACGGCTACTAAATGTACACCTCTATCGCTAAAATCTTTTAATCTAGTAGCTAGATCTTCTAGGTATTTTTTACAAATTGGGCAGTGCAATCCTCTATAAAATACGATCATGGTAAAAGAAGTGCTCGTTTGGTCGTACAAGCTCCATTGTGTATCGTTAATTAAAGGAATTTTTAATTGCGGTACTTCTGTTGTAGGTTTTATCATTGTGATATTTTTTTATAATTAATATGTTATAAAGTTATAGAAGCTAAAGGGTATACATTTGTTATATACCTTTTGCTATTAGTGCAATACATAATTGTAAGAGTTTTTACTTATTTTTTGCCAACCATTGTTCGTATTTTGCATATTGGGAACTAGATAAAATATTTTCCAATTGGCGGGTACGTTCACTATCTATACTTCCTAAAATTTCTCCACTGGCGGTATTGGCTTGTTGTTCTTTAAAACGATTCATTGCAGCGGTAAAAGTACTGATCTGGTCCTTGTTCATTTGCAGTTCGGAAAACAGGTCTGCATATTCGCTCTTAAAACTTTCTGAAGTACTTTGAACTTCTGTTTTGTTCATGGCATCAGCTGATCCGCTATCCAGTTCATTTTGTGTAGTAGCTTTTTCTGTAGTAGAAGAGGCTTTTTTTGTAGTTGAACAAGAGGTCAAAATAAACGTAAAGGCAAGTATAATTGCAATATTGGTTTTCATAATTTTCATATTTTAAGATTCTTGTAGAAAAGTATGATTTAAAATAACTTGCTATAGACGCAATCACATTTAAAATTGACTCTTCAAATAGGGTGATGTTTTTTTATTGATTGGGGGAAAAATTTATTTGTAAATAATAAGTAAGAAAAATAGTACTCATTTGCTAAAAGGTAGTAACTTAAAGGTTTGTTAAGTAGCGTCATATAAATTCTAATATGTACAATCTTGTCTATAAATCTATTGCCAACACTCTTACGTTGGCACAGGTCAATGAAATTTTAGCGGTATCTAGAGATTTTAATGCTAGGCATGACATTACCGGTTGCCACATTTATCATCAAGGTTTTTTTATTCAATATTTAGAGGGAGAAGCAGAGGTTGTCCTGGCCTTGTTTGAAAAGATTAAATTGGACAAGAGGCACAGAGCGGTCAATTTGCTCTCTAAAGGCAATATCTATTCTAGGGAATTTAATACTTGGAGCATGGCATACCTTTCAAATCAACTGCCTAACGAAGCTTTTAGGTATATAGAACAACTAGTTGATTCAGGAACAGAACCGGTAGGCAAATCTATTCTACCTAACCCAACTTCTAAAAGATTTTGGCTTGCCGCAAAAGCACTTCTTCATAAAATAGGGCATGAAAATTTTAATTAAAGAAGTTAAAGAAATAAGTTAGGTCGTATTTCTTTTTCCTGGTCATTCTAAGCTTCAACATGCGAATATTAATTATAATTTTCTTCAGAAGAAAATTTTGAATTATTCACTATTAGCATAAGTCGTAACAGGTTATGGGCAAATTTTTCTGAATATTCATTAATATTCGTTAGGCTTTCAATTTTTTTTAAATTTTTGTAGCGCTCATAAAATTCTAAAGAATCCTTATCGTTTCTAAAATTTAGTTTAGGTAGAACATCTGTAAGGGCATTATGAATTTTTAAGGCTTTACCTTTAGTATAATAGTCCTGCTGATATTGCTCTAGGGTCTCTAAAAGTTCATTACAGTTTTTAAATGCCATAGTACATTACATAAATTAACTGGGGAATATTTAATGATTTTAGAAAACAAATGTAAGTAATTTACTACATTTTTTTGATTTTGTTAAGTATATATTATGGTTAAAATGGTATTGAGTTACGATTCCATTTTATTGGTAGAAAATTATGTAGCACTTGTACATAATTTTATGTCCATACTAGTTTTGTATGGATATCATGAAAGATTTAAAGATATATATTGCGGATGACGATTATGATGATCGAGATTTTTTTATGGAAGCACTAAACAGTATTCCTTTAAATACTAAAGTGTCTCAATTTGATAATGGTGTTGATTTAATGGATAAATTGTTCACTGACGTTACATTGCCACACGTTATATTTTTAGATTTATATATGCCTATTATGGATGGGTTTGAGTGTCTCATGGATATAAGGAATTTTAAAAAATTCAATAACATCTATATTATAGCATATTCTTCTATTTATAGAGATAGAGAGGTAAATCAGCTTAAGTTAGACGGTGCTAATCAATTTTTGAAAAAATCTTCATCTTTTAAAGAGCTAAAAGAATTGTTGTTAAAATCGCTAAGTTTAGTATCCGTAAACAAAAAAGAAGAGTTGGCTAAAGAAGAGTTTATTGTTCTAACATGAAAAAGCTTGCAGCTATTCTGGTGCTTAAAAAATATCTAAACCTAAATTTCATTAACTTACCGTTCAATTAAACCCAATGGATGCTAGTTATCCAATGGTGGTGGTTTCTGCAAACAATTTCTATATTTGCCGGGCGAAAAAGCAAGCCTAAATCTTAAATATTTAACTTCTAAAATGAAAGTCTGCATTGCCGAAAAACCATCTGTTGCAAGAGAAATTGCTTCTGTACTTGGTGCTAGTTCTAAGCAAGATGGATATTATGAAGGCAATGGCTATGCGGTCACCTATACTTTTGGACATCTTTGTACACTTAAGGAGCCTAATGATTACAAGCCACATTGGAAAAGTTGGGATTTAAATAACCTTCCCATGTTGCCCGATCATTTTGAGACTAAAGTTTCTGGAGATTCCGGTATTCGAAAACAGTTCAAGATTATAAAGCAATTATTTGATAAAGCTGATGTTGTTATCAACTGTGGGGATGCTGGGCAAGAGGGAGAATTGATACAGCGTTGGGTATTGAACGAGGCTAAGTATAAGGGTAAAGTTGAGCGACTTTGGATTTCTTCCCTTACCACCGAGGCTATAAAAGAAGGTTTTAAAAATCTAAAACCGTCTACAGATTATGATAATTTATATTACGCAGGTTTCTCCCGTGCTATAGGCGATTGGCTTTTAGGAATGAACGCTACCCGTTTATATACTTTAAAACATGGCGGTTATAAACAAGTTTTATCCGTAGGTCGCGTGCAAACGCCCACTTTGGCAATGTTGGTAAATAGATTTAAAGAAATAGAGAATTTTAAGCCACAACCTTTTTGGGAGCTGCAAACATTATATAGAGATACGTTATTTAGTTATGAAGAAGGGCGTTTTCTTAAGGTAGAAGATGGTGAGAAATTGGCAAATATTGTAAAAGAACATGATTTTGAAATTGTGTCTACCACTAAAAAAGCGGGTAACGAGTATGCACCCAAACTTTTTGATTTAACGGGATTACAAGTTTATTGTAACACCAAATTTGGGTATAGTGCAGATGAAACTTTAAAGATAGTACAGAAATTATATGAGCAAAAGGTTGTAACCTACCCAAGGGTAGATACCACTTTTTTGCCAAATGATGTCTACCCTAAAGTACCGGGAATACTGAAAAATCTAACGGAATATGATACGTTGACAAAACCACTTGATGGCAAGAAGCTGAAAAAAAGCAAAAAGGTTTTTGATGATAGTAAGGTGACGGATCACCACGCCATTATTCCTACTGGTCAACAAATGAACTTACAATACAATCAAAAGCAGGTATACGATATCATTGTTCGTCGTTTTATCGCAGTATTCTATCCAGACTGTAAAGTTTCCAATACCACGGTAATAGGAAAAGCCGATAAGGTAAATTTTAAGACCACCGGAAAGGAAATCATAGAAAAAGGATGGCGTACGGTTTTTGAAACACCTAACAGCACAGCTAAAGAATCAGGGATGTTGCCAACCTTTAAGAAAGGGGAAAAAGGACCTCACGAACCTTCATTTCTTGAAAAGCAGACAAAACCGCCAAAACAATATACAGAAGCATCGCTTTTACGGGCTATGGAAACGGCAGGGAAAAAGGTAGAAGATGAAGAGCTGCGTGAGTTGATGAAAGAAAATGGTATAGGTAGACCTTCTACACGTGCCAATATTATTGAGACCTTGTTCCGGAGAAAGTACATAAAGCGAAACAAGAAACAGGTTATACCAACAGTTACCGGTATTCAATTGATTGATACTATACAAAACGAAATGCTAAAGTCTGCCGAACTTACCGGTAAATGGGAAAAGCAGTTAAAAGACATTGAAAAAGGTACCTTTAATGCCGGTAGTTTTATTAAGCAAATGAAGCAAATGGTAGATCAATTGGTCTATGAGGTGCGAAGTGAAACCAGAAAGGCTAATATATCGGCAGTAAATAATAAACCCGTAAAAACTACAAAGAAAAAGGCAACCGAAAAATCAAAAGGGTTGTCTGCAGAGAATTGTCCTAAATGTAAAAAAGGAACCATCCGTAAAGGAAAAGCTGCCTATGGCTGTTCTGAGTTTAATAAAACCTGCGATTTTGTAATTCCGTTTAAGTTTGAAGGAAAAACCATTTCAGAAAAACAATTTATTAGACTGTTTCAAAAAGGTTCAACGGTAAATTTAAAAGGTTTTAAGGTTGATGGTGCTTCGGTAGAAGGTTTGGTTAGGTTTGACGATAGTTTTAAATTGAAATTAGAACCAAAGAAAGCAAAAGTTCAAGCAAAGCCTAAACCTCAGGAAAATAGCTGTCCAAAATGTAATACAGGTACCATCGTTAAAGGTAAAACTGCTTATGGCTGTAGTGACTATAGATCGGGCTGCGACTTTAGATGTAGTTTTGATAGCATTCGTGAAAAAGCCAACGGCAGGCCTTTGACCAAAGAATTGGTTTTTAAAATATTTAGGGAAGTATAAAATTTAGCTAGTATGTTCAATAGTAAGAACCAACTATAAAAAAAAGGGTTTAGCTAGCGCTAAACCCTTCTTTTAGACAATATTTGATTTTAAAATGTACTGAGTAAATAATTTATAGCGCCTCCTTGAATTTTCTAAAATGTAGTGCTAAGGAGTGCCAATCTTTTCTTTCGATCATTTCCGAATCAAAAAGTAGGCCGCCCATACCAAATGCTTTTGCGCCGGCTTTTTTAAATTCATCAATATTTTCTAAAGAAACACCACCTGTGGGCATAAAGTCTATAAAATCTAAAGGGGCGGCAACATTTTTTATATAGCTTGGACCAAGATTGGCAGATGGAAATACCTTAACCATTTTAGCTCCTAATTTCCAGGCAGTATAAATCTCTGTTGGTGAGAAAGCCCCGGGAAAAACAGGGATTTCCATTTTGGCACAAAAACGGATTACATCTTTGTTTACTATTGGTGTAACTATAAAAGATGCACCCGCTTTTAGCGCTTTTTTGGTATCTTTTTTAGTAAGCACGGTACCACAACCTATATTTAGTTTACCCTGAAATTCATCAACTAAAGCTTCTATGATTTCAAATACATTTGGACTATTTTTAGTTATTTCCAAATTTGTAAATCCCTCGCTCACAAAAGTTCTGGCAATTTCTAATACGGTCTCTTTATCATAGCCTCTTAAAATGCCAACAATAGGAGTTTGTGCAAAAAGCTCTTCTGAAAATTTTTTCATATTTAATTTAATTTTATTCTTAATATAAGTTCATGGCATGAAACATACAGAACAGATTCATCTTCGTTGAATGTACAGTTAGATGTTAGTTTGTCAGTTTTTATAGTGCCTAAGTGATTACCATTTTTATCGATTATAAAAACACCGTCCGGTCCGGTCAAAAAAATGGTACCGTCTTTTTTTATGGCCATACCATCGGGTTTTTGTTTGGCAATACTTTTGTCCAGTGCTTCTTTTAGGTCCAAAACAATCTTCTCGTTTGTTAAATTACCATCTTCAGAAATATCGTAGCTCACAAATAATGGCGGTTCTGAATTGGCAATGTATAATTTTGAATCTTCTTCATACAAGCCTATACCGTTGGGCGTTGGCCATTTAGAAGTTAGCAGTTTAACATTACCATTGGTGTTAATTCTATATACACCTTCAAAATCCAATTCTTTGGAACCATCTTCAAGTCCAAAATTAGGGTCCGTAAAATAAATATTTCCCTTTTTGTCAACTACTAGATCGTTTGGGGCATTAAATTTTTGACCATTAAATTGATTCGCAATAATATCAAATTTAGGTTTTGGATTATTGAAGTTTCCTAAATATCGAGCAATTGCCCTATCACCGGTCTGGCAAAGAATTAAGTTGTTCTCATGGTCCAAAAACATACCATTAGAGCCTTGAAGTTTTTTGTCCTTACCGGTATAACCACTAGGGTTCAAAAATTCAACGGCACCGTTTTGTGCTGTCCATTTGTAATTGATGTTTTGTGGCACATCAGAAAATAAAAGGCATTGTTCTTCGGCAACCCACACGGGGCCTTCCGTCCAAACATAACCTTTGGAAATCACTTCAATTTTTGCAGATTTTGATATATGCTCATAAAATGCATCATCTATCTTTTCTAAATACCCAATAGTTGGGTACGTGGTATCTGCTATGGCTTTGGTCATAGGTTTTATATGGTTGCTATTCTTGCATGCTATGCACAAACCGATTATAATTATTGATTTAAGAAGGGATTTCATTTAATTTTTCTGATTATGATATATTTTACTTTTTTCCAAAGAGTTATAGCTTAACCCTATTGGATAATTTTACACCTAAGACTTTATAGGAAATTTTATCTAAATACTCTTTCTTACCTTCAAAATGATAGGTCTTGCTAATATGCACCATGTTTTTTCCTGCTTCAAGTTCTTGTGCGCTGGAAGAAGTTTCTAGTTCATAAAAAGGACCAAAAGGACCTGCTGTTGAGGTAACACCATCGTTAAAAATGTTTATTACATCACCCGCATAAGGATCTTGGTTATCTTCTCTTTTAGAGTTAACATAGTGCTCATTGTTTTCAAAAGTGAATTCTATTAGGGTCAGTACATTCAATTCAGGGGAATAACTTCCAAACACAGGAATGGTATTTTGTGGAAGTATGCCAATTTTATTCAGGTAATTGGCGTCGGCTTTATAATAGACCATACCGTCTTTGATTTTTATTCGTGACTCATCCAAGGGCGTAAAATAGTTGGTGACCTCGTCAAGGTGCCCTTTAACCGGTATCATGGCAACGGTGTTTTTGGTAGGGACCATACAGCCTAGGATCCAAATTGATAGTAGTCCGGTATTCTTTGACCACTTTTTTGTTCCTATATTGGTCATTTTGGTAACAGATTCAAAACCAACGTAGGTAACCTCATCATCTATAGAAATATTAAGATTTTGTTCTATTTCATGTTTATTTAGAATAGAGACTTTTCTTTCTACATCTATATTGAACACATAGTTTTGGTAATTTTTTATGTGCATACGGCCCTTACTGATTATTTCTTTATGGGTTTTCTTTTTAGTTTCAAATAATAGGGTGTCAAGATCAGGTGCTATACGGGAGTTTTTGTCTTCAAATGTAAGCCCGGGTTCAAAGAATACATTGAACTTGCCGTATTGTGGTCCAAACCACATTCTATCTTCACCACCTAAATTGCCAAACCTGTTTTTAAAACTATGGTCCGTTATACTTTTTCGATTGAACCAACCATAGCTTTTACCATTTAAACCATTAGAGCTACTTGTAAAAACGCGGCCCTGCAATTCGCCCGAAACCGCTATCATTGAGTTTTCCGATTTTAAGACATGTAAATCGTCAATAGTGTTCAATATCTCAAGATCGCTGCCAAAAGTATTGATATGAAATATGGAACTACATCCCATAAAACATAAAGCCACAAGCAACAATACCAATGATTTAAAGCTGGCAAAAAGATTGATCGGGTAAACCATGGTCCTAATCTGGATTATTCGTGTACACGGCATTTTAAAATTTAATTTCGCCTGCATTATATATGAAAATTACCTCCATGAATTTATTCGAAGTCTGGATTAATTAGTTCCTCGCCGGCTAACATTGCCTTCATCATTATATCTTTAGACGGCCTTGGTCTTAACCTGTATTTGGTAGGTAGTCCCGTATCCCTAAAAAAATCATCATTTGTTCTGGCAATTGGTAGGGAGTCATTTGTGGTATTGCGCATTTTTTTTAATCTAGAGCGCATATCAGTTAGAATATTGGCATGTGCTTCATTTAGTGCAAGATTGTTAAGCTCATTGGGGTCATTTGCTATATCATAAAGTTCTTCTGTTGGTCTGGGTATGATGAAGCATCTCATTTGAGCCTCGTTCAATAAATTTTTTTCTTTTTCGCTTAACATGCTTTTCCAGGTCAAATCTCTAATAATATCAGCGGACGGTGTATTGGGAAGGTCAGGATAAAAGTTTTTAATGTACTTGTATTCAGTAGTCCTAATAGCTCTTGTATAGTCTTCAAAATCATGAAAATGGTCCTCGGCATAAATTTGATCTCTAATAGGGGCCGAATCATTATTTAAAAGCGACGTAAAGTCTTTGCCTTCAAAATCTATTAGTGGATCAAGACCTGCCATTTTCATAAAGGTAGGTGCAATGTCAATTGAACTGACAAGGTGATCGTTTGTAGTGCCAGGTTTAATCTTGGACGGCCATTTTATAATCCATGGTGTTTTTATTCCGCCCTCATATAGGGTGGTCTTATCTCTTGGAAAAGCCCTTCCGTTATCTGTAATAAAAAGAATTATGGTGTTATCTGTTACACCTTGGTTTTCTAGTTCGTCAATTACTTTGCCCACGTAGTCATCCATCCTGGAGATTTCATCATAGTATAGTGCATAATCCTTTCTTACGCTATCCGTGTCTGGGTGGTATGGAGGTAAGATTACATTTTTTGGCTGGTGTGGATTATCGATAATGCCCTCTGAAAAAGGCCTGTGCGCGTCAAAGGAAGCTAGCCAAGTAAAAAAAGGTTTGTTTTTGTTTCTACTTCTTAGCAGTTTAATCCATTCGTCGCAGCCGCTACCGTCACCCACTAATCTTCGGTCTAGCCCAAGGGGTGCATCTTTCCACTGCATTTCATAAATGGTATCAAAGGCATCGTTTACAGAATCGCCAAGATGATGCTTGCCGGCCAACCCGGTCCAGTATCCGGAATTATGAAGTTGTTCAACGAAGGTGTTTTTATCATCTGGCAAGGGCCAAGATAGTTGTTCTGCATCTGTATTGTGTGGGTATAGACCGCTAATAATGCTTGTTCTGCTTGGGCTACATGAACTTGTGGTCAGAAATGCTTGGGTAAACAACATACCATCTTTTGCTAGTTGGTCAATATTAGGTGTTCTTACAATATCGTTGCCATAGGCCCCAAGGTCGTTCCAATTAACATCATCTGCAATGATAAATACGATATTTGGTCTTGTGGATGGTGGATCTTCATTTGATCCATTGCAAGAAAAAACGAACACGCTAAAAATACACGCTAGAGCTATATTCAATTTAAATGTGTTGTAAAGAGTGTTAACGCTCATTATGGGTCTGTTATTAATTGCAGGTGCCAACTGTATTAAGCTATAATTCGTTTTCTGATACATACCTAGATGGTGCTTTGCCAAATGCTTTTCTAAAACACTTGCCAAAATAATTTGGATCGTTAAAACCAACCTTGTAGCTAACCTCGGCAATACTCAATTCACCTTGTTCTAGAAGTTGTGCGGCTCTCTTTAATCTAATAAGTCTAATAAAATCATTGGGCGGCTGCCCTGTTAATTTTTTAAGTCTTCTAAAAAAGGTTGATCTACTGGTGTTCATGTCCAAAACCAATTGCTCTATCCAGTAATTTTCATTGCTCATTTGTTCTTCCATGAGCGACATGATCTTATCTAAAAATTTCTTGTCCTCAGAATCTAGAATAATTTTTTTGGGCGTTAACTGTTCTTCGGTCTTAAAAAGAACACGCATATATTCTCTAGATTCTATGAGTTTATCTGCAGTGATAGATAAAAGTTTCATTTTAAAGGGCTTTGGAATATATGCATCTGCGCCAGATTGTATTCCTTTTATTCTATGTTCAACTGAGTTTAAGGCAGTAAGTAAAATAATGGGAATATGTTTGGTTCTAATATTTGATTTTAGTTCATGGCATAATTGTATACCGTCCATTTCTGGCATGAGTACATCGCTAACGATAAGATCGGGTAATGCTTGTAAAACAATCTTTAAAGCACTTTTACCCGTGTCTGCCTCCAATACATTGTATTTTTTTTGCAATCCGTTTTTAACCAACGACCTAATATCTTGATTGTCATCTACTACCAAAACAGTTTTCTTTTTACTCACAGTTTTTTTCTTGACATTTTCAACAATAGTAGTCTCTAAATGGCTGTTCGTCTCTGCTGCTTTCTGTGGCGGTTCAGAATATTGGGCTATTTCTTCGGGCAATAGATGTTCACTGCCAATAGGAAGTTTTAAAATAAATCTGGTACCAACGCCTAAGTTAGAATCAACTTCAATGGCACCGTAATGTAAATCGATCAAGTCTTTTGTAATGGCCAAACCAATTCCTGAACCTGGCTTTGATGAAGCTTCATTGTTTTTGTTTACTTGATAAAAACGCTCAAATATGTGAGGCAATTGATCATGTGGTATTCCCGGTCCGTTATCCTCAATTTCAATGCTGACAAATTCAGATTCCATTTCCCCTCCTCTGATCTCAAATTTAGATTTGTCTTTTGAAATCCGTAAACGAACGGTTACACTACCGTTTTCATTGGTAAATTTAATGGCATTGGCAATTAGGTTATTGAGTATTTTTTCCAGTTTATCCCAATCGAACCAAACTTCTGATGCATACGATTGGCTTTCAAAAGATAAACTGATATTTTTTTTTAAGGCCAAGGCCTTAAAGGAAAAGGTGATTTCTCGTGCAAAATTTACAATGTTAGATCTGGTTGCGATCAACCTAGTTTCACCAACCTCTATTTTCCGAAATTCTATTAATTGATTTACCAGCCTCAATAAATAATCGGCATTACGCTGAATGATACCTAACCTTTTACGCAATGCAGTATTAATACTTGAGTCTTCTAAAATCTCTTCTATAGGATTCATTATTAATGTAATGGGCGTCTTAAAGTCATGCGAAATATTGGTGAAAAACTGAAGTTTTAACTTGTTTGTCTTTTCAATTTCTTGTTGAATCCTTAGTGCTGTTTTTTCTTTTGATTTAAGGTCAAAGTAGGATCTTACACCCAAAAGAAGTAGTATTAGAAGTAGAATGTATAGTAAATATGCCCAGATAGTATGCCAAAAAGGAGGGGAGATTTTAAAGCTCATAGTTGCTGGTGTTTCGCTCCAAACACCATCATTGTTAGAAGCTTTGACCTTAAAGGTATATTCGCCAGGAGATAAGTTTGTATAATGGGCAAAAGCGGTATTTTTTGAGTTGTGCCATTCATCATCAAAACCTTCTAATTTATAAGAATACCTGTTTTTTTGAGGAGCGGCATAATGAAGTGCGGCAAATTCAAAAGTAAGTACGCTTTCGTCGTAATTAAGCTCTATTTTTTTGTTTTCTAAGGTGGATATGGATTGATTTAAGATAATACGCTCATTAAATTCTTGCCCTACCTTTACGGCTTGGTTTTTTATTTTAAAGGCTGTAATTTTTGGTATGGCCGGTATGGTATTGTCCTTCAAATTATCAGGATGAAAAATATTCAGGCCTTTAAGCCCCCCAAAGAATAAATATCCGTCTTTGTTTTTGAAATAGGCATTTTTTCTAAAATTGTTACTTTGTAGCCCATCTTTCTTATTTAAATTTTTGAAGGTCTCTTTTACCGGGTCAAAAGAAGAAATGCCTTTATCTGTACTGATCCATAATTCTCCTTGATCACTTTCAAGAATGCCGTAAACTGCATTGTTGGCCAAGCCATCCTCTTCACGGTAATGTTTAAAAACCGGTTTTTTATCCGCATGTTCAGAAAGGCTCATTTTGTTGAGCCCACCACCAAAGGTGCCGATCCAATAATCCCCGTTCTTATCCTCTAGAATTGAAAAAACCGAGTTATGACTTAAACTATTTATATCATTGGGGTCATGTTGATAGGACACAAAAGTATCGGGTAGTCCATTTTTTCCGGGTATTACCAAGTTTAGTCCACCTTGTAAGGTGCCGATCCAAAGTTGATTTTTACTGTCTTCATAAATACAGCTTATTTCTTTGCCGCTAATACTATTTGGATCGTTCGAATTTGGTAAATAATAAACTGCGTTCGAAAAATCATATTCATTACTATTAGGTTTTTTCTTCTTTTCCCATTTAATTAAACCATCTATAAAAGATCCAAACCACAAAACTCCGTTACTATCTTCCAGAGATGAAAATACCTCAATAACATCGTTGATTTCAGTAGGCTTTAAAGAAACATTTTGTTTATTTCCATCAACAGTCATATGTGTGATACCTTCCGTGCTTCCAAGCCAATAGTCATTATCTTTATCTTTTAAAATTGACCATATTGGTTGTGAAAACGATTTTCCTGATTTGGTCAATTTGTTATTTAAATAGTAGTGGCTAAAACTGGGCTCGTTATAGCCATTTCCATTAAATTTTATATGGTTTAGACCATTTTCTGTTCCTACCCAAATAGCGTTTTTTTCTCCAGAAATTATAGCGTTAACAGAGGGGTTGCTCAAAGAGTTTTTGGTGAGTTTATTCTTTTCTAAAAAAGTTATATCCTTATGGCCTAGATCACATCTGTTCAACCCGCCTTCTTCAGTGCCCACCCACAAAACATTAAAGGAATCTACAAGTATGGTTTCTACATTTACACTGCTTAAACTTTTAGAGTTTAAGTGATTTGGTGCGTATAGCTTAAATTCACCTGTTTCTGTATTGAACCAATACAGGCCAAAACCGTGTATGCCTAACCATAAATTAGAGCCATCTGCCTGGCTAATTGCAATTAAGCCCCCATAATCATTGGCGTCCTTTAGCTCAGGATGAAAGCTATATCGCTTAAATTTTAAGTCTTCTGGTGCATTTATATTTTCTGCGTTCTCAATACCAATTAAAAAATGCCCTTTAATCCCTACCCACAGTTTTCCGTTTTTATCTAAGAAAAGCGATTTTACACCCTCATTCAACACCTTGAACTGAACATAATTGTCGTTAGGTTCTTTTTTTAGCTTGTACAAGCTATAATTGGTTCCTACCCAAACATTCCCCGCACTATCTTTTGTAATAGAATGTACTTTGTTGGTCTTAACAGTAGAAGAGATATCAAGTTGAAAAGAATATCGCTCGGGTTTAGTGCCCATTTCATCACTGCTATCAAATTGATAGACACCTGAATATAATGTGCCTACCCAAAGAGAGCCATCATCTTCAGGGTAAATAGCGCTAATTCTTTTATCTTTTAAAATTGCAGGATATGTTGAAAAAGTCTCGGTTACCTTGTTGAACCGGCTCAATCCTCGTCCTGTACCAATGAGTATGTTGCCGGAAGCATCTAATTCAAGTTCGTAGACCGAGTTGTTGATTAAGCTATTGGGGTTGTCATGTTCATGTCTGTAGATCGTAAAACCTTTACCGTTATACTTGTATAGGCCATTTGGTGTAGCCATCCACAAAAAGCCTTCTTTATCTTGCAGAATGTTCATTACCGAATTTTGGGAAAGCCCTTTGTCATCTATAAAATGCTCAAATCTCAAATCTGTTCCTTGGGCAAAAGTGGTGCTATTGTACAGCAGCATAATGCCAACACATATTTGATAGATATAAGATTTGATTATTCTGTTCATATACTTTTCTCCACGTTAGGTAACATTTAAAAATACCATTCTATTTCTGCATAATTTTATTTTTACCGGGTAAATTCTATTCAATAATATGGAAACCCTGTTCTATGAAAAAATTGAACCTAACTATTCTTGTTCTAATATGCTATATGTTATCTTTTTGATTTAAAGTCATTTAATGTCAATTTTTGTGCTTGTTGCGTTATTCTTATCAATATTATGATAGTTATTACAACTAAAAAAAGCGACCCTAAACAGTAAGGGTCGCCTTCAAGCAAACTAACTCAAAAAAAATTGTTCTTATATTATATTAATACGCCGGATCTTGAGTCAATACTCCCGGCTGCAAATCTATTTGTGCCTGTGGAATTGGGAAATGGTCATTTTTTCCTGCGGTGAACGATGCGCCTTGTAACCAAGGTAACTTTCCATCAGATAACTCTGATTGTAAGTAGCTGTTCATTGTTTCTTCTTCAATGCCCCAGCGAACAAGATCTTGAAAACGCATGCCTTCCAAAGCAAATTCTAATCGCATTTCATGATATATCGCCTTTTTGGCATATTCAACATCAGGAAAGGAAGTGTATAGTCCAAGGTTATAATTGGCGGAAGGTTGATCCTCATCTATATCCGGAACGTAGCCACTTTCAAAAGTAGTATTGTTTACTTTGCCCATTACCATATCATCTTGGGCTCTTTCACGTATCATGTTCACCATGTCTTTAGCGGTCTCCAGGTCATTTTCTGCAGCAGCAACTTCTGCTCTCCATAATATAACATGACTTAATCTAAATAAGCGCCAATTGTTGCCATTTAGACCGGCAGACCATGTTGGGCTAGAGATAGAGATCGTTTTAAAATTTCTTTTATAGAACATGATCTTTTTATTTAAAAAGGGTCCCATACCTGCTTGATCAAGCATCCAATCACCACCGGACATCGGTCCCCAATCCAAGAATGGAATTCCTCTTCTACCTATAGTCCAGTCTACACGTGGATCTAAAGCGACATCGGTAGGTGTAAACTCATCCGTATCTAGAAGACCATAATCTTCCAATAATAAATCGTCCTGAAAAGTGTCCAATAACGGCAGTCCGTCGGCATCTACCTTAAAAGCGTTAAAAAGATCAAAAGAAGGTGCGCTATAGGCACAACATAGGCCTATGTCCGATCCCCTTGGAAAAAGCGTTCTATGGTCAATACCGGAGTTTGCATCACCGGCTCCGTCGTTTACGGTATATTGTACCTCAAAAATACTCTCTGCATTGTTTTGCTTTTCTTCGTCAAAATTGTCATAAAAATGATCCATGAGCATAAACGGACCGTTGTTTATAATATCATCCAATAACGGTTTTGCTTCAGAATATTCTTGTTGAAATAAATGCACTCTGGCTTTTAAAGCTTTTGCTGCCCAACGTGAAGCGCGACCAATTTCTGGGTTTTCGTCCATATTATTATCAATACCCCATTGAAGGTCCGCCTCAATATCGTCCCAGATTTCTCTGTCGTTTGGAACCTCACTGGCCACCATATCCTCTGTTATGTAAGGTACTTTTTCAATTTTAGAGCGTAGTTGAAAGTAGTACCAAGCTCTTAGCCATCTTGCTTCGGATTCTAATTGAGCGGCATTGGCGTCCGATATATTTTCGCTTGCCTGTCTCAAAATTCTTAAAGCATCGTTAGCTCTGGCAATACCGTCAAAGTTGGCTATCCATAACTCTTCTACCCAAGGGTTGGAGGCGTCCACTTCAAATCGTTCTATAAGATTTATAGGGGCCCAGCCACCTGTTTGGTCCCCACGGTGCATGTCATCAGAAGTAACATCTCCCCAGACCCAATTTGTGGCAGAGGCACCACCGGTACCACCGGCTTCACCACTTGCATAACCATCTATTCTAGAGTAAGCGCCTACAAGAAGTAGGTTAACACCATTTTCGTCGGCTAAGGTAGATTCGTTTACTGCTCCCTTAGGTTTTTCTTCTAAAAATTCTTCGCTACAAGCTCCTAGAAGAAGCCCTAGAGCGGTTAGTATCCCTATTTTAAAGTGTAATTTTTTCATCTTTTTCAATTTTATTTTTCTTAGAAATTATAGTTTAATGTCAAGACCGATAATTAATTGTCTTGGCGAAGGCCATGTACCACGATCAAGACCTCTGTCTATTTCGTTACCTACAAATACTTCGGCGTCCAATCCAGAATAATCACTTATTGTAAAAAGGTTGGTACCCATAACATAAAGTCGCATTGAAGTAATATCCAGATCATTTAAAATTCTTTCAGGTACGTTAAAGCCAATTTGCGCATTTTGCAAACGAATGAACGATGCATCCTCAACTAGATCGGAATGTGTATTCTGCTCAAAGCTGGTTTGCGATGATGCTTTAGGTAGAACCGCATTGGCATTGTCGTCTAAGTAAGGGCTGCCCCAAGAACGGAATAAACGATCAGAGCTCTTTGGACCCTGAAAAAGGCCGTAGCGCGTAAAACGGTTATAATAATTGATGGCATCATTACCTTGACTAGTGTATAAACTAGCTGTAAAATCAAAGTTTTTATATTCCAATCTCAAGTTAAGGCCAGCTGTAAAATCTGGGTTTGGATTACCAATATATGTTCTATCGTCAGCTGTTATTTCACCATTACCATCTACATCACGAATAATCAGGTTTCCTGGCTGATTGTAATCGCCATTTGTAGGATGAGCATCTGCAGCTGCTTGGGTTTGGAATATACCATCAACGACATACCCATAAAACTCAGGGAACGATGTACCTGTTTCTGCCCTGGTATAGCGTTGCGCACGTTGTTGGCTACCAACAATAAACTCATCTTCGTTATCTGATAATTTTGTAATCTCGTTCTTGTATGTTGAAAATACCAGACCAACGTTATATTTGAAGTCACCTTCTTCGTTTCCGCCGCCACTATAGCTTAGTTCTAGATCGATACCTTTGTTTTCCATGTCACCAATGTTAACAGAAGGTGCGTTGGCAATACCTTCCACGGCAGGGATGGCAACCGGAAATAACATATCTGAAGTGTTTTTGCTCCAAAAATCCAAGGTCATGTTCATTCTGTTAAAAAATGTAGCATCAATGGCAAAGTTGGTAGAGGTCGTAGTCTCCCATTTTGCATCTGGATTACCTACGGCAGTAGATTGAAATCCTTGAACAATAATACCATCTGCCCCACCAAGGCCATAGAAAGAAGCGCCAAGACCGGAACCAAAAGTTGAAAAGCCGTTATAATTACCAATTTGGTCATTACCGGATTGTCCCCAACCAGCTCTTAGTTTTAAGTATGATAAGGCATTGCTCTCACTAAGGAAATTTTCTCTGGAAAGAACCCAACCACCTGATACGGCCGGGAAATTACCCCATCTGTTATTTGCGCCAAATCTTGATGATCCATCGCGTCTTAGGGTAGCCTCTAGCATATATTTGTCGTCAAATGAATAATATGCCCTGGCGAAGTAAGAATTTAATGCCCAAGCTGCAGCTTCTGCATCATTTGTTTGGTTTTCAGAACCGGAACTCAATATAAAAAAGTCATCGTCCGTAGAGATGAAACCTTCTCTACCGGCACTGATTTGATCATATTCAAACCGCGTAGCTTCGGTACCAAGTAAGAATTCAACATTATGAAGCTCGTTGAACGTTTTAGAATAGTTAATGGTGTTGGTCCAGTTCCAAGTAAAGTTTTTTCCTCTGGTTTCACTTAATGTACTACCGGTTGTACCATTGGTATTTTCTGGATCGGCAAAGCGTGGGTCATAATTATCATACCAGCTTGTATTGTAACCAAAAAGTGTTTTAACGGTAATATTGTTAAGCGGTTTTACTTCTACGTAGAAATTACCGGTAGCGTTAATAGTTGTTCTTGTGTCTTTTCTTTCGCGAAAGTTATTACCTAAAGGGTTGGGACCATCGTTTAAACCTCCACCTACAATACCACCGGCAAAATTACCGGCTATATCTCTTACTGGAATTAAAGGACTTGTTTCAACAATAGCATTAAAACCAACCGTGTTACCTTTAGATTCCGTTAAGGTTACCCCAAGTCTTTGACCAATTTTCAACCAATCTTTTATCTGTGAATCCGCATTGGCTCTAAAGGCATATCTATCAAAAGAATTATATCTTAAAACACCATCTTCTTTAAAATAGTTACCACTTATGGCATATGTCGTATTTTCAGATCCACCTGAAACAGAAAGTGTAATATCTGTTATAGGTGCCGGTTGGTAAAGTTCTTTTAACCAATCTGTTCCGTTTTGGTTGGTTAAGGTAATGGGGTAATCACGTTCTGCATACAAGGCAGGGTCTGTAGATGGATCGCCGATCGATGCACCGTTTGGAAATAAATAATCGTTCACGGTAGTACCTTGAATATTATTCGGGTCAAAATTAAAATGTGCGCTACTAGGTGTAATACCGTCATTGGTCTGTTCTAGCCAAATTTGCTGGCCAACAAGAACGGGGTCGGTAACAAAGTCGTACTTGGAGCTTGCCGAACCAATACCTGTTCTAACGTTCAATTCTACTTTTGCAGGTTGACTTTTTCTTCCGGTTTTTGTTGTGATCAATACCACACCGTTTGCCCCTCTTGCTCCGTAAATGGCGGTAGAAGAAGCATCTTTAAGAACTTGCATAGATTCAATTTGGTTGGTTGGCGGTAGTTGTGCGCCAAAAACCCCATCAACAACGTATAGGGGACCATTACCATTTATCGTACCCAATCCACGAATACGTACTTGTGCCTGCTGGCCGGGTCTGGCGGAAGAAACAACGGTTACACCAGATGCACTACCCTGCAAAGCACGTGTTGCATCACCTGCAGATTGTTGTTCAATGTAAGCCGTTTTTACTGTACTAACGGCACCTGTTACATCACTCCGTTTTCTAGAGCCATATCCAATTACCACAACCTCGTCAAGAGCTGCTGCATCAGGTAATAACTTTACCATGATACTAGTTTGGTTGTTTACCGGTACTTCTTGTTTTGAATAGCCCGTGTAAGATATTATTAAAGTTGCGGTACTTGATGTCTCTATGGAAAAGTTGCCGTCAAAATCTGCAACAACACCGTTAGTTGTTCCTTTGACCAAAATGTTTGCGCCTATCAACGGTTGGTCCATTTCATCGGTCACAGTTCCGCTCACATTTACGGTCTGGCCATAGGCAAGTGTTGTTAAACATAGAAAAAACAATAGTGGAACAAACCACTTTTCATTTTTTTTCATTTTTCTTAATACATAGTGTTTTGGCATAGTAATATGAGTTTTAAGTTAATTTAAGTGTTCGTTATTCGTTCGTGGTAATACTGCTCCGTCTATAAAAAAAAAGTCTTTTTGAGCAGAGAAGTTGGCAGTAGTTTTAACCACACTCCAAAAGAAGTGTAATATTTATAGTATTAATGGTAAATGGTGTGCATTATTAAGGAATATCTAATCAAAGGCTATTTCAATCGATATTTTATCAAATTTATAAGAGTAAGTTGCATTATATTGTAATTCGTAATCGTGGCCGGAACAGGTAGTTTCTACTGTATAATGGTGGTTAGACGTGTTTATGTGTAGGAACGTTATAGGTTCTTTGGCACTGTAAACATCTTTAATAAAATTGAAAAGGATAATGGTCAAAAAAGAGTGTATTTCTATGATGTCGATATTTTGTCTAGTACTATTGGCATCATGTAATAAGGAAAAGAGTGTGCCTGTTAGTGAATCTGATAAACGTTTTACGTTGATCGATCATACGTATTCCAATATTGATTTTGAAAATAGCTTGATAGAAACCCAAGAAGATAATCATTTATTGAACGAGAAGTTCGTAAATGGTGCAGGTGTTGCTGTTGCGGATATAAATAATGATGGTTTGCTAGATGTTTTTTTTACCGGTAATCAAGTACACGATCAACTCTATGTAAACAAAGGAAATCTTCAATTTGAGGATATTACGAAAAGTAGCGGAATTTTACCCGAAAAATCTTGGTCTACGGGTGTAACGTTTGCCGATGTCAATGCAGATGGATTTCAAGATATTTATATCTGTAAGAGCGCAAGAAACAATACGGGCGTAAGCTATAATCTTTTGTATGTAAACAATGGCGACTTAACTTTTACTGAAATGGCAAAGGAGTATAATGTGGCAGATCCTGGATTTGCCGTTCAGGCAAATTTCTTTGATTATGATAAAGACGGTTGGCTAGATATGTACTTGGTAAACCAACCACCAAGTTACGGGAATAGAAAGGGAGGTAAAACACCGTTAAAAAATACAAATACCCGTTACAGTGATAAACTTTATAGAAATTTAGGTAAAGAGAAGGGCTTTGTGGAAGTGTCCGCTTTTTCCGGTACTCAAAATATGGCACATGGTCTTTCTGCCGCTATTGGAGATATCAATAATGATTTATGGACGGATATCTATGTGACCAATGATTATGACAGGCCAGATTATATGTACTTGAACACTGCCAATGGTAAGTTTAAAGATGTGCTAAAACAAAGCTTCAAGCATATATCTAATTTTAGTATGGGCAGTGATATTGCCGACTATGATAATGATGGTAATTTAGATATCATGGTGGTTGATATGGTGGCCGAAGATCATAAACGTATAAAAACCAACATGAGTGGAATGAATCCGGAAGATTTTTGGGCCATTGTCAAAAATGGGGGGCACTATCAATATATGTTCAATACGCTTCAGCGAAATAACGGTAACGGAACGTTCAGCGATCTGGCACAGTTGGGCGGGGTTTCTAATACGGATTGGAGTTGGGGACCGTTAATTGCAGATTTTGACAACGACGGTCTTAAAGACATATTTGTTACCAACGGTATTAAAAGAAATATGCGCTACAGTGATGTCAATAATACCTATGAAGTAATCTTGGACAGTTTGGAAAAGGTAGCTCAAGACACCGGTAAAAGATTTCAAGATGTGGTAGATGTTTTGGCCCTGGCCAAAATGGCGCCAGAAGATAAATTGACCAATTATATCTATAGGAATAATGGAGATTTGACCTTTAAGAATACTGTAGAAGACTGGGGGTTTGATCTTCCATCACTATCAAATGGGGCGGCATATGCAGACTTGGATAATGATGGTGATTTAGACATAGTGGTCAACAATATTAATGAGAAGGCATTTCTGTACAGAAATAATACCATTGACCGTAAACAGGGCAATTACCTTCGTGTAGCGTTAAATGTAGATAAGAATAAATCCATTTACGGAACAAGGATTACACTGTTCAAAAACACGGAATTATGGCAAATGATAGAGATTACGAATACAAGAGGGTATATGTCCAAAAGTGAGGACATAGCACATTTTGGTCTGGGG
Organism: Maribacter sp.; assembly: GCA_020629415.1. Taxonomy (GTDB): domain Bacteria; phylum Bacteroidota; class Bacteroidia; order Flavobacteriales; family Flavobacteriaceae; genus Maribacter; species Maribacter huludaoensis. Next base: position 34,294 of record JAHDDL010000034.1, read on the forward strand.
GAAGTAGAAGCTATAGATAAAATAGAAGTTAAATGGCCAGATGGTGTTATTGAAGAACTGAGAGATGTCAATGCCAATCAACTTTTGACGCTCACCAAAGGAACTTTGAGCCAAGGGAACTCTGAATTGACTGCTAAAAGCAATCGTAAACTTTTTGTAACAAGTACTAAAGAGGCCAAATTGAATTATAGACATCAAGAAAATAAATATGATGATTTTGAAAAGGAAATTCTGTTGCCACATAAAATGTCCACATTTGGGCCTTCAATAGCTGTAGGAGATGTAAATGCAGACGGGCTGGACGATTTCTATATAGGTGGCGCCGCAGGTTTTTCCGGTACGTTATTCATGCAGCAACATTCAGGTTTTAAAGAGGTTACGGACGGTGTTTGGATAGAAGATAAAGCTTCTGAGGATATGGGAAGTACATTTTTTGATATTGATAATGATGGGGACTTGGATCTTTTGGTAGTTAGTGGCGGTAATGAATTTGAATCTGGCAGTAAATACCTTCAAGATAGACTGTACCTTAATAATGGTAAAGGAATATTTACCAAGGCAGCCAACCGCATTCCAAAAGATGGTAGTAGTGGTTCAGTAGTAGAGGTAGCTGATTTTGATAACGATGGTGACCTAGATGTTTTTATTGGAGGTAGACTGGTGCCCGGTAAATATCCGCAGCCGGCCAGTAGTAGGTTGTTAGAAAATAAGAACGGTTTTTTAAAAGATGTAACTGCAGAAAAGGCGTCTGAACTTAAAACTTTAGGTATGGTCACTTCCGTAACATGGGTAGATGTCGATGGTGATACTAGATTGGATATGGTTGTTGTAGGTGAATGGATGCCGGTGACTATATTTTTGCAAGATAAGACCGGAAAATTTGTTAGGAATAAAATGAAGGGGCTTGAGAACAGCGAGGGTTGGTACTATAAAGTTGTACACAGAGATATGGATGGTGATGGAGATGAAGACCTTATCGTAGGTAATTTAGGGCTAAATTATAAATACAAAGCATCTACACAAACTCCTTTTGAAGTATACAGCGGTGATTTTGATAAAAACGGATTAAACGATATTGTGCTCAGTTATTATGAGCATGGCAAACTGTTTCCTGTTAGGGGAAGATCATGTTCTATTCAACAAATGCCTTCATTAGAAAAAAAATTCCCCACTTTTAAGTCGTTCGGTGAGGCGGATTTAAATACAATTTATGGAGCTGATCTAGAACGGTCTTTGCACTTAAAGGCACATACTTTTGCATCTTATTACCTTGAGAATATAGAAGGAAAATCGTTCAAAAAGCATTTACTGCCACAATTGGCACAAGTTTCTAGTATTAATAATATTATAGCAGATGATTTTGATAAAGATGGAAAACAAGACCTTTTGGTCTCTGGCAACCTGTATGCATCTGAAATAGAAACCCCTAGAAATGATGCGGGAGTGGGTCTGTTTTTAAAGGGAAACGGAAAAGGAGCTTTTGATGTGGTTCCGGTAATGGAAAGCGGTTTTTTTGCACCACATGATGCCAAAGATATGCAGCTCATTAAGTATGGGGATTCCGCTGCGTTATTAGTAGCCAATAATAATAATTTCATTCAGCTCATTTCTATTTTACCTTAACGTATCATAGTTATTAAATTACAAGTAAAGTCATCATAAATGTGAACTTTAAATCATTACTGAATATCGCTAACATTTTTTGAACGCTTTTAGCCTATTTGTTATAGTATTTGAATAAATATTACTTATTCTCTCTAAGGTTTAGGTCTAGATTTGAAATACGAGAAATGGCATTGTGGAACATTTAATTTTTATAAAATTTATTTAGCATCGAGTAGTGATTACAGGAATAAAATGATGAGGTAATCAAAAATGTTAAAGACATATTTAGAATAGAGTTTTAACTAATCTTCAAGATTTTTAGTTTTTAAAAATTAGGATACTATAACATGGGTATGGTCAATTTATGTATTGGCGAAAACCTGTATTAAATGGTGCAGTATTATAGAGGTAGGTTAAGAATAAATTAGGCGAACGGGTATTAGTATTTAAAATAAGATATATGGGTAATGTAGAGCCAGGCTCAAAAGAACGTATAGGTAAAAAACGGTACAATATTTTAGTTATGATATTTATTACTGTGGTAATAAATTATTTGGACCGTACCAATATATCCATAGCGGCTGGTGCGTTAAAAGAAGAGTTAGGTATCAACGCCATTCAAATGGGATATATTTTCTCTGCTTTTGGGTGGACGTATTCTTTACTTCAAATACCGGGAGGTATTGTTGCGGATAAGGTAAAATCTAGAATATTGTATCCGCTTATAATGGTGTTGTGGTCACTGGCAACATTGGTACAGGGTTTGGTAAATTCTTTTACGGCATTATTGGGTCTAAGAACAAGTATAGGCATGTTTGAAGCGCCATCTTACCCGATCAATAATTTAATAGTAACAAGATGGTTTCCTGAAAATGAAAGAGCTTCTGCTATAGCAACCTATACCTCTGGACAATTCTTGGGTATGGCTTTTTTATTACCGGTACTAACTTTGATTCAAGATGCCCTGGGTTGGCGGGGGTTGTTTATCGTATCTGGGATAATAGGTCTACTTTGGGCGGCAGTTTGGTATTTTTTCTATCGTGATCCACAAAACCATAAAAAAATTGGTAAGGCCGAGTTGTCACACATTAAAGATGGTGGAGGTTTGATCGTTACCAAAGATAAGGACGATACCCAAAAATTTAAATGGTCAGATTTAGCAAATGCTTTTAAATACCGTAAACTTTGGGGCTTATATATTGGGCAATTTTGTTTGGGCGCAACTACTATTTTCTTTTTAACATGGTTTCCTACATACTTGGTGGAATTCAGGGGATTGGATTTTATTAAATCAGGCTTCTATGCATCGATTCCTTACTTGGCAGCATTTTTTGGTGTACTGTTGGCCGGTTTTACTTCAGACTATTTAATTAAAAAAGGCTTTACCCGTGAGGTGGCAAGAAAGGCACCTATAATTACCGGTATGTTACTGTCAATAGCAATAATAGGGGCAAATTATACAGAAAACACTACGTTGATAATAGTGTTTTTGTCCATAGCCTTTTTTGGAAACGGACTGGCAAGTATCGCTTGGATATTTGTGTCATTGATAGCACCAAAAAACAATATAGGATTAATAGGGGGTACCTTCAATTTTATTGGTGGTTTGTCTGCTGTGGTGGTACCTATAGTCATAGGCTATTTAGTACAGGATGGCGATTTTAGTCCTGCACTCTTTTTTATAGGGGCATTGGCCTTATTGGGTTTAATTTCCTATACATTTATTGTGGGCAAGGTAGAACGTATAATCCCTAAGAACTAAAATAACGCACATTTATGAAAATAACCGATATAAAATCGTATCCAATAAATATTGAAGGTGGTGGAGTACAATTGGTCGTTAAGGTAGAAACTGATAATGCCCTATATGGCTTAGGTTGTTCTGGTTTGTCAGGAAGAGAGCTGGCCGTTGTTGGTGCAATAGAACATTTTAAAGGTTTTTTAATAGGCAAAGATCCTCGGCAAATTGGTGCTCTTTGGCAAGAAATGTATAGAGGTCAATATTTTGAAGGGGGCAGGGTTTTGTTGGCCGCTATATCGGCTATAGATATTGCTCTGTATGATATAAAAGGCAAACACTTAGGGGTGCCGGTATATGAACTTTTAGGAGGAAAACAGCGAGATTATGTAGAATGCTTTGCCTCTGTAAGATTTACGACCAAAGAAGAACTTTTAGAGTATTCAAGAATATGCGTAAAAGAAGGCTGGAAAGTACTAAGGCTTGCACCAGCAGAATTTGAGTCTCAAGAAAATAAAAGTAGGTTTGAACCAAGGGAATCAATAGCTACACTAGCTAGTTGGATTACCAGTTTAAGAAAGGAAGTCGGTAATGAAATTACCATAGGCGTTGATTACCATACAAGATTGAACATTGCTGAGACCTATTCGTTCATGAAAAAAATGCCTACCGGTACTATTGATTTTCTTGAAGAACCCATTCGCGATCAAAACCCGGGTGCTTATCAAGAGCTAAGGCGTATAGTTGATGTGCCATTTGCCATAGGTGAGGAGTTCTCCAGTAAATGGCAATTTATGCCGTTTTTAGAAAATAATATAGCACAATATGCACGCGTAGATGTATGTAACGTTGGTGGATTGACCGAAGCTATGAAGGTGGCTGCAATGGCAGAAACGCACTATGTAGATCTTATGCCACATAATCCTTTAGGTCCGATCTGTACTGCGGCTTCAATTCATTTGGCCGCAGCTTGTCCTAATTTTAGTTATCTGGAGGAAGTTAATACGCCTGCACAGTATATGAGAACGAACGCACCAAAGTTCTATCCGGTACAACATCAATTAGAAGGTCCCAGATACCGCGTGCCCGATACTCCGGGACTAGGTGTTGAGTTTAATGAAGATCTGGCAATTGAACAGAAATTTAAAATGATAGAAGTGCCTAGGTTGTACAGAAACGATGGCTCTCTTACAAATTGGTAAACTAGAAAATGAAAATACCCTTAACCTTTATTAGCTGTGATTGGGGAACCACCAACATTAGATTAAAAGTCATAGAGACCGAAACGCTGAGCACACTTGCCGAGTTTTCGTCCCATGTAGGTATTAAGGCGGTCTATCAAGATTATCTAAAAGCGTCCGATAAAGGGCAGTTCAGTTATTTCTATAAAACACTAATTGAACTGATTAAGAATTTACCACTGGAATTTCAAAATAATTTAGTTGTTGTTTCTGGTATGGCCTCCTCTAGCATAGGCATGTTGGAAATGGACTATGCAAATCTTCCTTTTTCAATTACAGGCAATGGTTTGCATTGGAAATTGATAACCAATCCTACTTCGCCAGATGTACTATTAATATCAGGTGTTAGAGATGTAGTTGATGTAATGCGCGGAGAAGAGACGCAAGTAATTGGTTTATATACTATTCTTGCTAATTATGATAAAGGTGTATTGCTTTTGCCGGGTACTCATAGTAAGCATATTTATTTCTGCAATAATGAAATAGTTCATTTTAAGACCTATATGACAGGTGAGCTATTTGAGCTTTTGTCCAAAAGTAGTATTCTCTCTAATAGTGTTCAAGAAAAGCAATGGTCTCCAAAGTCAAAAAAAGAATTTGTTAGAGGACTAAATTTAGGTTTTAAAAAAGAATTGAC
>JAHDDL010000035.1 GCA_020629415.1 Maribacter sp.
CTAATGAACCCTCGTTGCAAATAACAAAAAAAAAGCTATCGCTTTTTCATTTTTTTGTTCCCAACCGCTTTCATAAATAGATATAAAGGATTTAGATAATCCTAATGAACCCTCGTTGCAAATAACAAAAAAAAAGCTATCGCTTTTTCATTTTTTGTTCCCAACCGCTTTCATAAGCTTTGCTTATGACGCTTTTGGAAACAAAAAATGAACTGTTCTCACAGTTCATTTTCTTATTCAGTCGGGATGACAGGATTTGAACCTGCGACCACTCGACCCCCAGCCGAGTGCGCTACCGGACTGCGCTACATCCCGAAAATTTAAAGGAAGACTATCTTCCTGATTTCATATAGTTTTTCAGCTACTTAAGATGAACTCTAGTGCAGTTTATCCTGAGCGTAGCGAAGGGCTACATCCACTAAATTCAATGACAACTGCTATCATTGAAAATCAGTTTGCAAAAATATAAAAGTAATTCGGTTTATAAACTATTAATCCAATCTATTAGATCAATTGGCCATTTTCTTAAAATAGGATCATCTTGGGCCAGTCCAAAACCATGTCCGCCTTTTTCAAAAAGATACAACTCACTCTTTGCAGTAGCCTTTATATTAAACATCGCATGAAAATATTCACTATTGGCTACAGGTACAACTTCATCGTCCATTGCATGTACCAAATATGTTGGTGGTGTTTCTGAATTGATATGAAATTGACTGGAATATTCGTGTATCATTTTTTCAGATGGCTCTTTTCCTAACAGATTATTCCTAGATCCTAAATGGGTTTCTCCACCCATAGTTATTACCGGATACATAAGTACCATGAAATCTGGTCTTGCACTTTCTTTATCTATTTCATCTATTGATTCATAAACACGGTTATTGTACTTGGTACCTAGAGTTGATGCCAAATGGCCACCTGCCGAAAAACCTATGATGCCTATTTCATTTTTAATTATACCCCATTCTCCTGCCCTACTTCTGACCATTTTAATAGCTCTTTGGGCATCTATTAACGGCACATTATGTTTATCTGTTAGCGTTTCGTCCGAGGGCAATCTATATTTTACTACAATACCGGCTATACCTCTATCGGCTAAAAACTGGGCTACATCGGTTCCTTCCCAATCATAGGCTAAAATACCATATCCGCCACCGGGAAAAATCAACACCGCTTTACCATTAGCATTAGCTTTCTCTGGCAAGAATACTTCTAATGTTGGTTTTTGAACCTTACTTATTCTTAAGATATCACGCTGTTCATGTACTTCTTCTATATTAGTTTCTTTTTGATTTGGAATGTTATCTTTTGGCCAAAGATCAATAGTCCGTTCCATAGTTGTACAACCAACTAAATGCAACGAGATCAGTAATGAAGCGACTTTAATCGCTATACTATTATATTTCATTACAATCCCATTTAAAATTTGCTATTGGGTCTTTTGAAGCTCCTTGTAAATTATAATGCCACCACTCCGTTCGGGTAGACCAAAAACCATATTTCTCCATGGTTTCCTTTAGCAACTTTCTATTATCCAAAATCTCTTGGGGCAAGTCAAAATTATCATGGTAGGCTCGTTTTCCAAAAAAATCAAAATCCGTTGGCATTTTAACCTCTTCCCCTTCCAGTGTTACCAATGTTATATCTACGGCCCCACCTTTGTTATGTATAGAACCTTTTACCGGATTGGCTACATATTGCGGATTAGGGACTATTTTCCACATTTTATACTGCACAGAATTTGGTCTGTAGCAATCATAGAATTTTATCTTTACTCCGTGCTGTTTAAACTCTTCATTTGCTTTTAACAACGCCTTTACCGTTTTTGCCCTAGTGTAACATTCGCCACATTCATATACCTTTTCTTTTAAAAAATTATTTTTGGTAGCGTAACGTAGGTCATAGGCAAAGCCATCGCTATAGTCTGCTAAACGAACAAATGTAGTATCTGCTACACCTTCCAAGCTTTTGAATACAGGTTTTTGGACCTTGGGTTCTTTGATGGAGTCTAGTACTTTTTCAACTATTGGTTCCTTTACCGTAGCCGTATTTTCTTTCTTATTCTCTTCTTTACAACTTACCGTAAACATAAGTACCGCCATTACGGACAGCCCTAATATTCTATTCTTAAACATGGTCAAATTTATTTGTGTTTGAAGATACAGATTTTTGACAAAGGTGCTTTATCTTTAAAATAGTTTCAATGTATCATGACCGACTATCAATTAAAATCAACCTATGGCAAAGAATCTACTTGTAATTTTCATCATTATTTTGAACCTTTCTTGTGGTAAGACATCACGTAACGAGCCAACGGTTAAAAAACCGAACATTATTCTTTTCTTAGCCGACGATCAAGGTTGGGGAGATTTAAGCAGTAGCGGAAATAACAACCTAAGCACACCAAATATTGATGCTTTAAGGATCAATGGAGCAACATTCAATAACTTTTATGTGCAGCCCGTTTGTTCTCCTACCAGAGCAGAAATATTAACGGGCAGGTATTTTACCCGTACGGGTGTTTACGAAACTTCTTCTGGCGGTGAGCGTATTAATATGAACGAAACTACGATTGCCGAAATACTGAAAAAAGCAGATTACCATACTGCTGCTTTTGGAAAATGGCATAACGGCATGCAACCGCCATACCACCCAAATAGCAAAGGATTTGATGAATATTACGGTTTTGCATCTGGTCATTGGGGCAATTATTTTAGTCCTATGTTAGAACATAACGGTGCGTTGGTAAAGGGTAACGGTTTTTTGGTGGATGATTTAACCGATAAAGGATTGGAGTTTATTGAAAACAACAAAGCAGAGCCCTTTTTTCTGTACCTACCATACAATACACCGCATAGCCCCATGCAAGTGCCCGATGAATTTTGGAACAAAATGAAAAACAAGTCTTTGAATTTCTTATCCGATGCAAACGATGATGAAGACCTGCAGTTCACCAAGGCCGCTTTGGCCATGGTAGAAAATATTGATTATAATGTTGGAAGGATTACCGATAAAATCAAAAAACTGAATCTTGAAGACAACACCATCATTATTTACCTATCGGATAACGGTCCTAACGCCTACCGTTGGAACGGAAACATGAAAGGTAAAAAGGAAGTGTTGACGAAGGTGGTGTTCGCACCCCTTTTTATATTCAATGGACCAAACATATTCCAAAAGGGCTGGAACTTAATGAAATTGCTGGTGGTATTGATATCTTACCTACATTATGTGGTTTACTTTCTATACCTTATTCAACAGAATTTCCTGTTGATGGTGAAGACTTGAGCGCTTTACTATTGGGAAATAAATTTGAAGCTAAGGAACGATATCTTTTTAACCATTGGAACGGAAAAACAAGTGTTAGAAGTCAAAAATATAGACTAGATGATAAAAATAGACTTTACGATATTACTGTTGACAGAGCGCAAAAGAATGATATATCCAATAAGAACCAAAATCTGGTCAACAAATTTCTTGAAGCTAAACGTAAGTGGGAAAACGAAACCATAACTACCACCAAACAGAATGATGACCGCGCTTTTACTTTAGGTTATCCAAAAGCAATATATACTCAACTACCTGCTAGAGATGGTGATGCACATGGTACTATAGAACGTAGCAACCGCTGGCCAAACGATTCTTTTTTCACCAATTGGAATTCTGTAAACGACTCTATTACTTGGAACGTTGATGTATTGGAAGAAGGTAATTTCCAGGTTGAAATGTACTATACATGTCCGCCAAAAGATTTGGGTTCAGTTGTAGAACTAAGTTTTGGTGATAGCAAGATCAAGGCTAAAATAACTGAAGCCTTTGATTCTCCTCTTGTTGGTAAGGAACATGATCGTGTATTAAGAATGGAGTCCTATGTAAAGGAATTTAAACCGTTGAATCTAGGAATAATTACATTACCTAAAGGCAAAGGAACTTTGACTCTTAAAGCTCTGGAAATACCAAATAAAGAAGTAGCAGATTTCAGGTTATTGCAGTTTAAAAAAGTGGACTAAACTGCAAATATTAGATTCAAGTTAAAGCAAATAAAAAAACCTCCTATTTATTAAAAAACAGAAGGTTTTGCATTCAAGCTGGTAATTGGTTTATTTTAAAGTTTTTAAATACACCATACTTTTTGGTACCTGAGTTACCACATTCTTAGATTCGTCTTCAATAAACATATATTCAATACCTAATTTTTTAGCTTCTTTCACTATACCTGCAATATCTATTTGAACGGTTCCTAGCACCACATTGGTATCATTATCTTCATGACCGGTGTTATTGCCTTCAACACCTTTCTCCATATCCTTCAAGTGTAAAAGGGTAATTTTCTTTGGATATTTTTTCATTAATGCCAACGGATCGGCACCGCCATGTTGTGCCCAAAATACATCAAGTTCAAAAGTAAAGTCATTGGCATTCTGCGCCATATAGTCAAACAACGTACCACTTTTATAAGGTCTAAATTCATATCCATGTGGGTGATATGCCAAAACAAGCCCGTTCTGTTTTAAAATCTTACCGGCCTTATTGAACACACCTGTGGCATGCGTTGTTTCTTCTAAATCCCATTTATTATCATCATGAGGTACCCATGCACACATTACATACGTAGCTCCAAAATCTTTGGCATTCTTGATTACTTTTTCAAGATTGTTTTCTAAATCGTCAAAGCTAGCTCCAACACTTACCATTTCAAGATCATTTTCAGATAGCAAAGCTTTAAAATCCTCTAACGGCATATCATAGGTTTCGCCACCTTCAATTTTGGTTATTCCCCACTCATTTATTAATCCTAAGGTGTTGGCAACATCCATTTTAAATTGATTTCTTAGGCTATACAATTGTAAACCTACCTCTTGGGCCTGAGCAAAAAATACACCACCTAAAAGGGTAGCGGTAATAATTATTTTTTTTATCATTTTAATATTATTTATGTAAGTAAATTTCCTTCGTCATCCCATTCTGCAACGACATTACGCTGACTTTGATCTACACACTTAGCTATCCATTCCGGATCATACGCAACACCATGTTGGTCAAGTACATCTTGGGGTACACCATCCCAAACATTTGGTGAATTCCCTTTATATCCTAAATCTGCAATACCCACTTTAGAGGTGTAATAACCAGTAACGGTCAGCCCACGCATGGTATAAAAAAATTGAATTTCCAATGGCTGCTCGCTTAATGGCTTCTCAGTGTCATGCCAGCAAATTTCATCACATATCTGTTTTTTCTGCTCTAATGTAGCCGATTTGAATTCAGTACCGAATTCTGTATTACTTTTGTGATCCAACCACATTAAACCACCTAATAGAATAGGCGCCATTTCTGGAATATCTTTACCCATAAATTCTACCAGCTCAGGCACCTCTGCCTCAATGGGACCGCCATGTGGTTCTTTTGGCGGTAAAATTACCACACTTAGTGCCGCTATGGTTTCCATTTCATGCTCATTGAACAATTGCTCGGCATTTAGCTTTTCTATGCGTTCTAGTTCTGCAGGTGTTCTACCAAAATATGTTTCACTACTAGCTACAATATCTTGGTCTACAGATTCACCATTTTCAGTCTTACACGAGTTGAAGACTAGCCCAGAGGTTGCCGCAGCACCGCCAAGTATTAAAGTTTGTAAACTCTTTCTTCTATCCATCATTCTAAATATTTTGTGCCTTTAATTGCTCAATGATATAATCAGACGCTCTCCATGAAAGCGCCATAATGGTCCAAGTACAGTTTTTATCCGCTTGGGAAACAAATACTCCTGCGTCTACAATAAAAACATTATCTGCGTCATGTAACTGCTGAAACTTATTGGTTACAGAGGTTTTAGGATCATCTCCCATTCTGGTGGTTCCTACTTCGTGAATAATTTCACCAGGTTTGTTTAATCCGTAGTCTTTATCCTTGCCCGGTTTTTCACCTAAGTAATGACCGCCCATGTTATGAATGATCTCTTCAAAGGTATCTTGCATGTGTTTGGCTTGGTTTATCTCATATTCTGAATGCTTATAGTTAAACTTTAGAACAGGAATACCAAATTGATCTACCGTTGTAGGATCAATTTCACAATAATTGTCCTTATAGGCAATTGCTTCACCACGACCACCAAAGCCTATTACTGATCCATAATATTTTTTAACATCATCACGCAGGCTATCACCATAACCACCGGATTTTAGGCCAAAATATTTGTTCATAGCATTGGGGTCCCAACCAAAACCGTAATTAGGTTGTCCCATACCTCCCCATACCTCTATATGATATCCTCTTGGAAAATTTAACTTAGAATTATCTCCCCACCAAGGCGAATATACGTGCATACCACCTACACCATCTTCATTGTACGATGTTTTTCTGTTCAATAATCCCGGAATTACTCCTGAGGCACTAGATCCTGTAGAATCATGTAAATATCTACCAACTAGGTTACTGCTATTCCCCAATCCATTAGGGTGCTGCTTACTTTTTGAATTCAACAATATTCGTGCAGAACTACATGCAGAGGCGGCCAATACCACTACTCTACCTTTTAGCTTATATTCTTTTCGATCTTCTTTGTTGATATATGAGACACCGGTAGCCTTGCCCTCTTCATTAGTGGTAACCTCACGTACCATAGAGTTTACGAACAACTTCACTTGACCACCACTCTTTTGTGCCGGAAAGATCAAACAACTTCCTGCAGAGAAGTCTGCATAAATTTGACATGACCTACTACACTGCCCACAATAGAAACAAACACCACGGTCGTTATTAATTCTTTTTGTCAACATAGAAAGCCTACCAGGTATAACCGGTATGTTAGATTTCTTAGCACCATTAATGTAAAACAGCTCGTGCAATCTTGGTTTCGGGGGAGGAAGAAAAAATCCGTCAGGATCATTTTCTCTACCTTCATTGGTGCCAAAAACACCAATTAACTTGTCTAATTTATCATAATAGGGTTTAATATCTTCATAACCTATTGGCCAGTCATCGCCATGGCCATCACGTGTTTTTCCTTTAAAATCCTTTGGTCCAAAACGTAGCGAGATTCGCCCCCAGTGGTTGGTTCTACCACCAAGCATTCTTGCCCGCCACCACTTAAATTCGGTTCCTTCTGCATGCGTATATGGCTCACCTTCAACTTCCCAGTCTCCCCATGACATATCCCATTCACCAAAGGCGCGGGTGGTCCCGGCTCCTCTTCTGGGGGAATCATAGGGTTGTTTTAATTGGGTCATGGTCTTTGGATCTGCCGGGTCAAAAAACGGACCCGCCTCTACAACAGCTACATTTAAACCTGCATCTGCCAATTGCTTGGTAGCCATACCACCACCTGCTCCTGAACCTACGATGATCACATCAAAGATTTCTGAAGATTCTTTTATTTGCATAATTTGAGTTTAGTTGATCATTACAATTTAACCATTAAATAAAATAAGTACCCGTGTTTTTAGCCGAACAACATTCGTTAATGGACAGACGCCAAAATATAAGACACAGTAATTTAATTTGTTTGTTCACTTGTAAATGTAGAGGTCGGTAAACCTGATTTATTGAACAACGTTGCTATGTCTTTACTTCTATAGGCGTAACGTACTCCTGTCGGTTTTTTTACTTTGTCAGAGCTCAATATCACCACCCCATTTTTCAATTTCGCCTTTGCAGGGTACCATTCCCCCAGTGCATTTGAAACTTCAAACAGTCTTATTTTTTTCTCTTTGCTATATAGTCCTTCCGCGTGATCGAACTTTACTTTTAGTCGTTGTCCATCTACTTCAAAAGAATTGAATAACGGACCGTACACTTCTTGTTGCTGCAAGAGACCGTACTTATCTTTAAGCGCAATATTCGCCAAACGCAAACCTACATCTTGTTTGTTTAAAGGATGTATATCTTCTATGGTACAAATATCGCTTGTCATTGCCATACCTGTATTTTTCAAGGCCAATGTTCTTCTTTGTTGATCACGTACCACGCCCCCCGCAAATTCATGGTCATATTTAAATGGTGCTATTTGAACATAATAAAAGGGAAAATCATAGTTCCATGCGAGTCGCCAAGATGCAACCATATTCGAAAAAAGTTCTTGGTAATTTTCTGCATTAGGTGTGTTAGATTCTCCTTGATACCAAATAGTCCCGCCTATTTTAAACTTGGTCAACGGCGCTACCATACCATTGTACAAAGATGACTTTTGTACGGTTACCCATTTATTAGGCTCTATTTTCTTGTGAGCTTCCTCCAATTTTGGGTAGGTCTCAAAAACCGATTGCGGCGTCCACACCTCTGCACTACTTGCACCCCAGGCGTTATCTACCAATCCTATAGGAATGTTCAACTCTTTATGAATCTTTCTCGCAAAAAAATAGGCAACCGCGCTAAAGTCTTGCATAGTTTCCGGGGAACATGAAACCCATGTTCCCGCTACATCTTCCTGTGGATAATTGGCTGTTCTCTTTGCTACTGTAAACAATCGAATATTTGGATACTCGGCATTTTCAATCTCAAAATCCCTGTTCGCAATTTTACTGTTCGCACTCCACTCCATATTGCTCTGACCAGAACAAAGCCATACCTCACCTATCAATACATTTTTCAAGGTAATTTCGTTTTTACTCCCCTTAAAATGTATTTCATACGGTCCGCCTGCTTGTGGTGTAATTACCTTAAGCTCCCATTTTGCATCATTTCCTGTTTTAATTTCGTGGATCTCATCGTTCCAACCTGTATAAATAGTAAATTCTTCGTTTGGATCCGCCCAACCATACAATAGTACATCGCTATTACGCTGTAAGACCATTTCACTAGAAAATATTTTGGGTAACGCAATTTCAGCCTTTGCAAAAGTGAACGCCAAAAGGCACAGCATCATGAGTGTAAACCGTAAATTCATTAGATCCAATAAAATTTTGATTTAAATATACCTAAATAAGCTTAACATTAACAAATTCATAACTGTTCAATATAATTTTTAAAGTATTTATTATCTTAACAATATTCTTTAAGATATCTATAATTCATTAAAACTCAATTTGTCATGCCAAAACAACCTCTACCAATAAAAAGGAGAAATTTTATTAAAGTAGCATCGGCATCACTCCTTTTTACTTCCTTACACTCGTTCGCTTTTCAATTTTTTGAAAACGAACAACCTAAAAAAGTAGCCCTCATTGGTGCTGGTTGGTACGGCACGGGAGATTTATTAAGGCTCATACAAATTGCAAATGTTGAGGTAGTTTCCATTTGTGATGTAGATAAAAATCAATTAAAAAAGGCTGCTGAATTAGTTGCCGAACGCCAAAAAAACGGTAAAAAACCACAGTTGTATGCCGATTATAGAACCATGTTACAAGAAAAAAAATTAGACATTGTCCTTATTGGAACACCCGATCATTGGCATGCCTTAACCTGTATAGAAGCGCTTAAACATGGTGCCCATGTTTATCTTCAAAAACCTATAAGTGTTGATGTAATAGAGGGTGAAGCCATGGTTGCCGCAGCTAGAAAATACAATAAAGTAGTACAAGTGGGCACTCAACGAAAAAGTACACCTCATCTTATAGATGCTAAAAATAAAATTATAAACAACGGACTTTTAGGTACTGTGGGACATGTAGATATGTGTTGTTATTATCATATGCGTGCCAATGGCAATCCTCCAGAACAAAAAGTACCGGAATTCTTCGATTATGAAATGTGGACAGGTCCTGCACCATTACGCCATTATGATGGCTTACCTCACAAAAGATGGTGGCGTACATTCAGGGAATATGGAAACGGAATTACCGGAGATATGTGTGTTCATATGCTAGATACCGTTCGTTGGATGCTAGACCTAGGATGGCCCAAAAGAATAAGTTCTCACGGAGGCATTTTTGTTGACAAGGACGGAAAATCAAATATATCCGACACCCAATCTGCCGTATTTGAATATGAAGGCTTTAACTGTAATTGGCAACATAGAACTTGGGGAAACCCAGATGATGCAGACTACCCTTGGGCATTTAAAATCTACGGAGAAAAAGGCGTTTTAAAAGGAGATGTAATGAAGGCAGAATTTGAACCTGCTGATGGTAGCGAGACCATACGTTTTGATGTTCTTTATGAAAAACAAGAATATCCTGAAGACCTCACGGAAAAAGATATTGAATTACATGCGGCACCAGCCACCCGTAGACATATGATCAATTTTTTAAATGCCATTCAAAATAACACAAAACCTGTTGCCGATATTGAAAATGGGCATATTTCTACCGCTAGTTGTATTTTGGCAAATTTGTCTATGGATCTAAAAAGACCTTTATCATATGACCCTTTAAGCAGAACGGTTGTAAATGATCCTGAAGCTACTGCACTATTGCAAAGGGCATATCGCGGAGACTGGAAACACCCTCACCCAGATACGGTATAAACTTATTGTAGTTTTTTGGTAGAATCCCTAACCAATAAACTAGTTTTTACTGTTTTGGTCTCATAAGGCAACCCTGGATTCTTGATCCTATTGATCAACAATTTAGCCGTTTGCTCACCAATATATTTGCCATGCTGACTTACCATAGTTAAAGATGGAGTTACGTATTTTGATAACTGCCCGTTGGTAAAACCAATTATTGAAATATCATTGGGTACATTATAACCTCTTGCCTTCACCACTTCCAATACTTGCACGGCAATCAATTCATCTATTCCTATAATACCATCTATTACCTTATAGTTTAACAAGAAAGACATTAACAAATCTAAATCATCTTTTATGGTCAAGTTTATGACCAATTTAGAATCGAATGGTATGCCCAATTCTTCTAACGCCTTCTTGTAACCAAGAAGTCTTAATTTACCCACACTTGAGCTAGAAATTGGATTTACTACGGCTATATTTTTACAACCAATATTTATTAAGTGTTTGGTAATTTTATAGCCCGCCTCAAAATCATCTACAACCACTTTATCGCATTGTACATTATCCGAGACCCTATCAAAAAGTACTACAGGTATGTCATTATTTATAACATCTATCAATGCATCATGCTTGTCTTCATTCTGACTTTCTTCGGCCAAGGACATAATTACACCATCTACCGTACCGGCATCAAAAAATTCCAAGGTTTTAGTTTCTTTAGCTTTAGACTCGTTACTGATACAACTAATAATATTATAACCACTTT
The DNA here is from genome assembly GCA_020629415.1 of Maribacter sp. Classification (GTDB taxonomy): domain Bacteria; phylum Bacteroidota; class Bacteroidia; order Flavobacteriales; family Flavobacteriaceae; genus Maribacter; species Maribacter huludaoensis. The sequence continues at coordinate 11,160 of JAHDDL010000035.1, forward strand.
CATTGGCAACCTTTTCTATACCGTACAGCACCTGAACAAAAAAATAATTCAGAATATTAGGGACTACGACACCAATTGTCTTAGTACTCTTATTTAATAAATTAAGAGCCAACCTATTAGGCTTATAATGTTTTTCTTTGGCGTAAGCCTGTATTTTAAACTTAAGATCATTACTTATCTCATGACTATCGTTTATAGCTTTTGAAACGGTAGAGATAGATACACTAAAATGCCCGGCAATGTCTTTTAAGGTTACTTTTTTCATAATATGTACTGCAAAAGAACAGATTTAATTTGACATTTAAATTACCATAAAAAGCAAAATGCCCCTAAGGTAAAAACCAAGGAGCATTTTGCTTGCAATTATAAAATGCCTTTTTACTAAAATTGAAATTAATCTATACTAGTTTTGGGCAGTACTACCTATATGTATTGATTGATGATGTTCTCAAACAATTCTTGCTTACCACTCTGTAATTCTAACTCTCCGTTTTCACTGGCAATATTGTAAAGATCCTTCAAATCTAATTTACCGTTCTCAAAATCTTTACCCTTACCAGAGTCAAAAGAGCTATATCTGTTTTCACGCAGTTTGTTATATGAAGAAGAAGAGATAATCTTGTCTGCAGTGATCAATGCTCTGGCAAAAGTATCCGCTCCTCCAATATGTGCATGGAATACATCTTCTAAATCCGTACTGTTTCTTCTAATCTTTGCATCGAAGTTTACTCCTCCACCTTGTAAACCGCCTGCAGCTAAGAATACCAACATAGCTTCAGTAGTTTCCTGAATGTTGTTAGGGAACTGATCGGTATCCCAACCGTTTTGGTAATCTCCACGGTTAGCATCCATACTACCTAACATACCTGCTTTTGCGGCAACCGCAATTTCATGTTGAAAAGTATGCTGTGCCAATGTTGCATGGTTGACCTCAATGTTCATTTTAAAATCTTTCTCCAAACCAAATTCCTTTAAGAAACCAATTGCCGTAGCACAATCAAAATCATATTGATGTTTCATTGGTTCCATAGGTTTTGGCTCAATAAAGAAGTTACCCTTAAAGCCTTGACTACGTGCATAATCTCTAGCCATGGTCAAGAATTGTCCCATATGATCTACCTCACGACCTAAATCTGTGTTCAACAAGGACATATAACCTTCTCTACCACCCCAGAATACATAATTTTCTCCTCCTAAAGCTATAGTAGCATCTAAAGCCAATTTAATTTGACCACCGGCTCTTGCCACAACGTTAAAATCTGGATTGGTAGCAGCACCGTTCATGTATCTTGGATTTGAGAAACAGTTGGCCGTACCCCAAAGCAATTTTTTCCCAGATTCCTTCTGTTTTTCTTTCAGGTAATCCGTAATTGTGGCCAATCTTTTTTCAGATTCAGCAAAGGTGGGTGCTTCTTGAATTAAATCGAAATCATGAAAACAGTAGTAATCGAATCCTATTTTATCAAAGAATTCAAATGCAGCATCCGCCTTATCTTTAGCCGCTTGTACAGGATCTGATGATTTATCCCATTCAAAACTCTGTGTACCAGGCCCGAAAGGATCAGAGCCTTGACCACAGAAGGTATGCCAATATGCCGTGGAGAACTTGAAGTGCTCACGCATGGTCTTACCCGCTACAACTTGTTCTGGGTTGTAATATTTAAACGCCAACGGATTATCGGATTCTTTTCCTTCAAACTTAATTTTGTCTATACCTTTAAAGTATTCTTTGTTTGCCATTATGTTGATTTTATAAGTTGTTCAATATTAATTCCAATTCTTTTTTCCAGGTGGCATACGCGTTTTCATATGCCGTTTTATCTTCTTTTGGACTAAAGGTCATTACATAATCATTATCTAAGACAGCTTTACCGTATGCCTCAAAATCACCTTTATGCAGGTTTGCCGCCCTTGCAGCACCTATTGCCCCTGTAGTGTTATAAATCTCTATATCATAACCAATTAAAGTGGCTACCGTAGTTGAAAAGATTTCTGAACGAAATAGGTTATCATTCCCGGCACGCATTACGTTTACTTTTATACCGTCAGACTCCATAATTTCCATACCGTAAACAAAAGAAAAGGCAATGCCCTCCAATGCTGCTCGGCACAAGTGCCCTTTACCGTGGTTGTTTAAATTTAGATTTAAGATTCTGGTACCTACTTCCTTACTTTCCAGCATTCTTTCTGCCCCGTTACCAAAAGGAATCATGGATACCCCATCGCACCCGATCGGCACTTCGTTGGCCAGTATATTCATTTCTTCGTAAGAGGAGACATTTAAATTATTAAGTAACCACCGGTACTGTATTCCTGCTCCGTTGATACAAAGTAATTTTCCTATTCTAGCGGGTTTTCCAGGAGAATAGTTTACATGTGCAAAGTTGTTTACCCTTGAACTTTCTTTTACGGAAAGATTATCCGTAACCGCATAAACCACGCCAGATGTACCACCTGTTGCAGCTACTTCTCCTGGATTGAACACATTCAATGTCAACGCGTTATTTGGCTGATCTCCAGCCCTGTAAAGTATTGGTGTGTTTTTGGCAAGTCCACTTTCGTTAGCTCCTTTTTCGTTTACTTTTGATTGTACCGAAAAGGTATCTACGATATCCGGTATCATTTCTTTTTTTAGCCCGTAATGATTTATTACCAAAGAGGCTAAGCTGTCCTCTTTAAAATCCCAAAAAACACCTTCCGATAAACCAGAAACGGTGGTGTTCACCACGCCTGATAATTTATAGGCGATATAATCTCCAGGCAGCATTATTTTATAAATCTTGGCATATACCTCTGGTTCATTTTCCATTACCCATTTTAGTTTTGATGCCGTAAAATTTGAGGGTGAATTCAGTAAATGGGTATCACAGATTCTTGGGCCTATTTCTTCATATGCCGCCTGACCAATACCTACTGCCCTACTATCGCACCATATAATAGATTTTCTAAGTGGATTCCCTTCTTCATCAATTAGCACTAGACCGTGCATTTGATATGAAATACCTATACCGGAAATATCCGATTTTTTAATATTCTCCTGTACACATAATTTTTCAATGCCACTACAGACATAGCTCCACCAATCTTCCGGACTTTGTTCTGCCCAGCCGTTTTTTACAGCTTCCATAGACATTTCTGTCTCTGGTTCTGTAACTACCCCAACGCTCTTTCCCGTTGATGCATTTACCAAGGCAATTTTAATAGACGAGCTTCCTATATCTAATCCTAAATGGTACATAAACTATATAAATTGGTTTGCTATAATAAGTTAAACCAAAAATAGTTACTTAACGGACCATTCAATATTTACGCAACGAAATATTATCGTAATTACATTTTTACAAAATCTAAAAATTCAAATTATAATATTTAATATATTGATAATCAATACTTTATAATTAAACCTGAAATTAATTTATTTTCGAAAGGGTTTTCGTACTACCCTTAAAATCAACAGATAAGATTTCACAATTTAATACTGTTCTAGCTGATTTTGTAATTGTTCCAACTTAGAAAGTGCTTCTGATTTTGAGTTTACATCTAGCTTCAAATAAATATTCTGAATGTGAAAATTTACTGCGCTAGGGGTCACAAATAGCTTTTTTGCAATCATCTTATAAGTGGCGCCCTGACATAAAAAATCTACGATCTGGTTCTCCCTTTCAGAGAAAAAAGCAAATGTCTTTTTATGAAAATTGCTAATAATTTTCTTGACTATATCATTGCTCATGGCCGCACCTTCATTTTCCATACTACGCAAGGCATGCTCCAATTTATCTAGGGTCAGCGGCTTCGTTAAATAACCGTTTGCTCCTTTCTTGAAGGCATTTTTAATAACATCAAAATCATTTACTTCGCTGAACATTATAATGTTCACTTCCCAGTCTTTCTTTTTAAATAACTTGATGGCGTCATCACCGTTCATATCATCTAGATCAATTTCAGAAAGTACAATTTGAGGCTTGGTGAACCTAAAGTCTTTAATGGCATTTTTGGCAGATGTATAACTACCTACAACTTCATATCCATTAATATCTTCAAAGTGATTTTTATAAACAGAATGTAATGAAATATCTTTTTCCAATACTATTATTCTAATGTTTGAGTCTTTCATAATCTCCATAGTTTTTGAAGCTATCGTTCTAAAAAAGAACAATAACTTAAGTTAGTTTTGAGTAACCTCAAGGACTTTGCAATAGGCTTGAATAACGAAACAACGGCTATGTATTTTGAACAAATAGTGCATGCTATAAGTTCATTTTTACATTAAAAATTGACAAATGTAGCCTAGAAGAACCATCTAAATTTAGATAATACTTCGTTGTTGTTCAGTTAAAAATTAATTTAAAAACGGATAACCGTTAGTGAGTTAATTCTAAAAACTGCGGCCTTTGACCAACTTTGAATAAAAGAGATTTTGAAGTTCTAATAAAGTAGAAATCTTGTGAAGAAAAAAATGTGTTTTAAAACCGGAATTCAGTAGATTAAATTCATTCATGGTTGTGGGGGGATTTGGGGTTATACAATTGGGTTTGAATCTTTTTGGTGATCGAAATATATATATTATTGCAATAAACCCGTTGAAAACATCGGAATTTTCGTTCAAATACCACTTTTTCTTAAAAAATAAGGTAATTCGTCGATAGTTAATATAAAGTTAAAACCAAATATCACCTTCAATCTAAACCAAAAAATAAAGGAGGGGCCCCAGTTATCCCCCCGGACAACACCCCTCCTTTTATTGACAATTCAAATCAACCATATAACCTAAAAAGGTTCATAGATTTTAAAAATTATTATTCAATGCTTATATCATCATCTTCAAAAGTATTGGAAGCGGTAGCTGTCGTTTCGCTAACCTGCATGATCCATTTTTCTTTGCTGTATTTTCCGTTTAAATCTGTACTTGCCGCAAGTTGGGCCTCATTTTTATAATCATAGTCTGCTAAATACACATAATAAAGACCATTCTCTTTATTATAAAATTGTTTTGGATCCAAACCTTTTTCCCGTAATTCTTTCATAAAAGCGTTCATATACTTTGTTTGGCTATACACATTGGCTATAACATAGTAACCAGAGTTCATATCTATAACATCAGAATCTACCATCATTTTCACCGGTAACGCGGCAAAATTATCTTTCGTAGATGGTAATTCTTTAAAATTTGCCCTTCTTGCAGCCTTCTCTTCCGCAGCATTTGAAGCAGCTGTTGGTACCTTAGCCGTTGCAAAAGCATCTGCAGGTTCCGTCACAAAATCAATTGCATCGTCCTTAAGATCATTAGAAGCGTAAGAAGTTCTCTCTTCTGCGCTAAAATCCTGTAAAGAACTTTTGATCGTTGTATCTATGTCATTTCGCAACATTCTCACAATTAATTCAAATCGTTCTTCAAACGCCGCTATTCTTTCACTTTCAATAGAATCTTGACGAAGAATCAGCTCATCTAAGATTATTTTATTTTCATAAGCCAAACTGCTTTCTGAAACAGGTACATTGTTTTGGCTTTCTTGCTTTCTTTTGCCGGCCTTTCTTGCACTATCTCTTTCTTCAATTAGATGTGCTATTTGCTCTTCATAATTACGTACGATATTATCTATTTGATTGTCCGAAGAGTTATCTGCTACCGTGATAGCCAAATCATCGTCCTTAAATTTATATGCCAATGTAATCTCATGGTTCCACCCAAGGTTGGCATCTTCATTAGAGAGATCCTTCTCCATTAAATAACCTAAAGACATTTTCTCACTAAGATTGAAACCCACACCTGCTGCTACACCATATTCCTCATCAACAGTAGTTTGCAACCAACCATATTTAGGCATATCCAATAATAATGAGCCAAAATAATATAAGCTGCCATCATAATTTTGACCTACTTGTGCCATTGGCATTAATCTGGCATTTTCAAAAAGTCCCCTAGTGTGATCAAATGAGTGGGTATATTGCACAGATGCCTTAACGCTCTTGGTAGATAACTCGGTCAAAAATTCGTTCGTTGTTTGATTGTATTTTAAAAGATCTTCTGCATATAAACCAAAATCGAACTTACCTAAAGATAGGTTAATACCTGGTTGTACGGCAATTTTACTTTCTTTTCGTGCATCTGCTATCTCCGGGTCATCTGTACTTACCACAATTCTGTTTTTATCCAAACCTTGGTTAAAATAGGTGACATTTGTACCAAATGTTAATACAGATTTCTCTCCTAACCGTACTGCGGAGGCATAGTTAGCATTGAATCCAAATTCTTGGACTACGCCAGACCATTGACTGTAAACACCTATACCTACTGCGGTATTTTCGTTTAATTTGTTACTAAAACCTAAGAAGTAGTTTTGACTATTATCGTCAAAGGTTGCATATTGATTTCTGTGCAAAATATTTAGATATGACTTATTCTCACGTACCAAGGAGAAAGTTGGGTTTATAAAAAACCTATTGAAAAATAATTGGTTGTGGTACGTACTGCTTGATCCTAAATTTGCATTGGTTTCTTGACCTTTTACTGTCTGGACAAGAGCCAATAAAAATAAAGCAATAAGAAAACTATTGATTTTATACGGACTTTCCATAACGATTAAGTTTAATGATTAAAATTGAATTTGTCTATGAATTGGGGGAAATGAACAATGGGTGGTTATTCATCTTCAAATACAGAGCTGGAATACTGCATTTGTTTACCTGAGTTAAAGGCTTCTAAAAAACGATCATCCCTATCTTTCTTATTTATGGGTTCGTCACTTAAATTAAAGGCTACATTCTGTGCACTCTTACCTTGTGCCATTCTATTGCTTACTACATAGCCAGAACCATCGCTCTGTAAAAGATTTACAGAATACTCATCATATGAACTGTTAATGGTATTGCCCATGTTTACCGCTAACCCAACACTACGCTGCCCTACCTCTACCATATAGACATCTAGCCCACCATAACCGTCCCTACCATCAGAAGCGAATACCAAACTACTATTGGATATTGGATTGGGAAGTACATCGTTCTTCTCCGTATTTACTTTTGATCCCAAGTTTTTAGCTTGCCCTAAAGTTCCATTTTTTTGAATTGTTGCTACATAAATATCATATTCCCCAAATGTACCCGGCATATTGGATGCAAAAAATAATCGACTGCCATCTGGCGAAATTGCGGGATGCTTTGCGGAGAAATCACCGGGACAAACTGCTACCTCGGTAATTTTTTTCCATTCACCGTCAACCTTATCGGCTTTGTAGATTTTATGTATTTCTTTCTTTTTGGAAAACATACCGGTTGTAGGCTTACGGTATACTTTTTTACTGTAATATGCAGTGTTGCCACCATTTGTCAATGCTACCGGTGGTGCATATTCACCAGAAGTTTTTACCGGTGCCGCGGTGTTAGAAGCAAATTCCTTTATGGCTCCTTGATCACCCCATGGCAAAAAATTTCTTCTATTATTGGAGGTTAGACGTGATGGCACAACAGTACGTGTCATTTTATAATCGTCTTTGACCAGCTCTGTCCAGTTTTCATCGGCTATTTCGTTTTGGACTTCTTTGCCCAATTGAGAAACCGCATGGTCAAATCTTTTTTGATAGCTCCTTTTTAAAGTACCGTCTTCAGAAATTTCCATGAGCCTACCATACCAGTATAATGCATTTGCATAATTTTTGGTCAAGAAATTAGCATTACCCAAATCTTCAAAAATCTCTGAATCAGAAAAACCTAAACTTTTTAGCTTGTTGTAATTCTCTGTACGGTTGGTTACCTCTTCAACCTTTCTTTGCTTAAAACTTGTGCTGTTGTCATTGTAGGCCAAATCTTGGCCATAACCCATGGTTGCCATACAGGCAAACAATAGGGTGAATTTAATTGAATTGTTCATGTTACTAGATTTTGGGGATTAATACTCCAAAGGTCTTGTAACTTTCTTGATCGCTTATTAATAAAAATTCATAGGTTTTTGAAAATTTAATAAACTATTAAATAGATAATTTCAATTAAATTACTGAAAATCAATTATTTAAATTGTGTTATCAATTATTTTTCAACCTGTTTATTTTTTCTCTTGTCCTTAATGTAGGTGTATCCCAAATATGCAAGCTGTAAACCCACTGCCGCCATTTTCAATTTTCTACTTCTTACCAATAATTTCGCTACTCCAAAAAGTGGTGTTAATCTCATAATTTTATTTTTATAGTTGATCACAAAAGTAATGGAGAGACATATTGAAGCTTTGCTCTATACATAGAAATGATACACCATAAACATTAAAAACCTTTATGATTTACAGTATGTCACAGATTATTGAATACAGCAAAACATCTACTTTTTACAACTAAGCATTACCGTCTAATGGCATTACCTTGTAAGTAGAAAATTTGTTTAATCATAGACCATAGTGTCTAGTAAAATTTAATACATGAATACTGATATAAAGAAAATTGAAGACCATTTAAAAGATTTGATAAGTAAAAACGAAGATGCCATAAAAGGATTTGAGAAAGCCTCTGAAAATTCTAAGGATGTTGGAATTAAAAGTTATTTTGAGAAAAAAATTATTGACCGTATGCAATTCTTAAAGGAGCTAAGAGCATCGGTACCTGAATTGGAATTAGGTAGTGTAGCCATTGAAGGAAGCGCTGCGGGAACATTACACAGAACTTGGATGGATGTAAAAGCATTCTTTGCAGAAGATAATGATGAAGCAATGTTAGAGGAAGCCATAAGAGGCGACAAAGCGGCAATCAATGATTACGATAATGCTTTGGCCGAGGTCATGATGCCACACAGATTAAAGGAAATCATTAGAGTGCAAAAAGAACATTTACAGAATGCACTAGAAACAACTGAGATTTTAGAAGATTATAGATAAATCATCTATAATAAAAAAGCCCTTGCAAATTGCAAGGGCTTTTTTTGTGCTCATTAGTAAGTTTTCATTTTGTCTTTACGCTTTTTCAACTGTCGTTCCAATTCACTGACAGATTCATTTACCGATTCTTCAAAATTTTGATTACTTGCCTCTGCAAAAATTCTAGGACCAGGTACGCTTAATCTTATATTGCAAATCATACCTGTTTCATCAGAAGATGTATTTTCTTGTTTTAAAAAGACATCTGCCCTGATAATATCATCGAATTTGGCATGCACCTTGTTCAGTTTTTCTTCTGCATATCCTTCTAATCTATTGCTGGCGGTTACACCGTCGTACTCAAATATTATATCCATAGTTTATATTTAAAAATCGAGGTCTAGACCATATGGGCCAACACCTAGATATTATAGTTCATTTTAAAATTTTAGTAATTTTCTATTACACTCTTATTTATCAACATTTACCATCCAGCCAATGCCAAAACGGTCTGTACATCTACCAAAATATCCCCATTCCCGTTCTCTAAACTCGTGGTGAATTTGACCTTCGTTAGACAATTCCTCAAAAATTTGTTTTCCTTCATCCATAGTATCCAAATCAACACTCATATTAATTTGGTTACCATTGTTCAACGGTGTATCGGGTGCGGCATCATATGCCATAAAATGTACTCCCTTTCCCTTTAATTCTGCGTGTTGTAATTTTTGACGAAATGATGATGGCACGTCAATTTTCTTATCCTCGTATGTTTGTTTGTTCTTTATATCTGCATTGAACAGATTTGCGTAGAAACTTAATGCTTCTTGGCAATTGCCGTTAAAGGCTAAATATGCTTGTATTTTCATGATAATTATTTTTATTCAAGATACCCAACAACGGATAATTACATTGTCTTAAAACACTTTGTTCTTAATGCATTTCATTATGCTTTTCTAACACGATCTTATTGTCATCAATAAATTGAAAAAATGATAATTTTTCATTAGACCCCGTAAATATTAAATTGGTAGATAGCTCAAAAAGATGTGCTTCTGTTTCAAAAAAATGCATCATGTAACCAGCGGTGTTAACAAAGGCAACGTAATCCCCTATTTCCGGTAATTTTGGTAGGGTAATTTTTCGTTTAAGCAACACATCTCTTTCCAAACAATAAGCTCCGGTAAAAAATACATCTACATCTTTATCATTTTCAACCTCAGAGTTATATAGCATATAGGGGTCCAAAAGAAAATCTGCACTTGAGCTCATCATTTGGCTCATATTCATTTCTAGCCCTACTAACCATTGCCCTTTGGCATCTTTTTTTCTGTGGATTACTTTCGCAACCGTTATTCCTACTTGGTCCAATAGCGATCTACCTGGCTCAATGCGTATCTCTATATTATTTTTAAGCAACAAAGATGCTACCGATAACCCTGATGCTTCATCCATAAAATCTAGCACCTCTTTTATAAAAGAACCTTTATTTATCTTATTGAAGTACGGGTAGGTATTCAATTTACCATTCAACTTGCCATCTTCTAGCCTAAAGCCCAATCCATTATCATTGAAAGTAATATCATTGTTCTGGTTTAATACAGCATCTTTTAATTTTTCATTGAAATTCGTCCACTCTTTTTCTTCTTCTAAATAGTTCATTAAAATTCCGCCGCCTATATCTATGAACGAAATAGGGTATCCTTTTTCTTTTAAGGTTGAAACAATTTTTATACTAGCTATTAAACTTACACTTCGTTGGTGAGTAGAATAACTATCCAAATGAAAATGTAGTCCTGTAACTTCCAATAAATCAAAAGTTTTACCCTCGCCAACGTAAGAACCTATAAAATCTACTACGTCTTTTACATCAAATCCAAAACGACTATACAGTTTCTCACCATCAACCTCAAAACCGCTAATGCGAAAACCTACTTTTGCCTTTTTATTAAGTTTTGTAGCAACAGTCTGGGTCAACCTACATTCATCTTCATTATCCAAAATAATAGGTACACCATGTTCAATTGCCAACTTTATTTGTGCTTCTGTCTTTATTGCTGCGGTCAGCACTAAATTTTCACTATTACCACCTAATGCCAATGATTGTTCCAATTCCTTAAAACTGGCGGTATCTACACCTATACCAGAAGCAAATGCCTGTTTTACGAGACCTTTGGATTTGTTTGCCTTTCTTGCATAGAAAATTCTGTATTTAAGACCGTACGAATTAAAGACCTGTTTATAGATTTCACAATTTTGATTAAAAGATGGTAAATGATGAATGTTTATGGGCGAACCATATCTTTCTATTAAACCATTTATAAGCCCTGTATCTATAAAAATCTCATGCATCCAATCAGAAGTTTTTGGAGTAAGTTGATATTTTGGCTTCCCTTTATAGTACATTTTCTTCTTTTTTAACTTTAGCGATTCTTCCATCTAATCTTAATATTTCTTTGCAAACAGATTTTGCCCAGATTGTTGCAAAATCATTTCTGGTTCTTGATAAGGTATCGTTATCGCATGTTATACCTTCCGTTGGTGTTCCGTAAAATGAAATATTTGGGTTGGCATGACCATTTTTATCAATTGCGTTTCCCTCTTTATTAATTTCAATGCAACCCGGTCTATATTTTGTATTTAACTTATTTTCAAATTCGCGAATTATTCCATTTTCTAGCAAATTTTGATAAAGTTCATTTCTAAACTTACCTTCCTTAGCTCTTGATATTGTTGCGTTTACCAAATAATCTACTACAGTTTCTTGTTGATTTTTAATTGATAATCTAAAATTGCCATCGTAATTATTGTGTGAAACGTTTGCCGATTTAGCATAAGAAAAATCTAAAATACCTGCCTTACTTAAAGCCAGCATCTTTTGCATATTTTTAATAGGCGGACCATAGGAAAGCCTATTGAACAATCCGAAGTAATAGACATCGAATTTTTTATGGGAACCTGCATCCAAACCACCAAAGCTATAAAGTTCATTGAAAATGGGACTTATTTTACGCCAGGTGCCTACTGCTGCCATGAACGGACTTTTATCTTCCCCTAATTTAGTTTCATTTATCAAAAACTCTATATACACCTGCAATAGTACCGATGTTAATTTAGGCTCCTCCTTAAAAGGATCTACTATGGAGTCCCAATTAAAAACGGGACACTCAGGGTAGTCTTCATGAAAATATTGTACTTGGTTCTCTATTACGGTAAAATCTTTATCAAAATAGAATTGATGACCATAATTTTTAAACAGTACGCGGTAGTAGGCAAAATAAAATTCTCTTTTGATCAAAGGCAACAACGTACAACTAAAACTAATGGGTTTGTTGCGTTGCAGTTCTGCCACTACTTCTTTGGTAAAAAAATACAAATCGGTTTCAGACGTAGGTAATCCATTTCTGGGTACCATGGGCAAACCTGTTCTTGAAAATGGATAGATTTTTGAAGGCTCATCCCCGGAAGAACTATATTTCAATACTCCCTTATCATTCTTCATAAATTTACCATTTCTACCTTCCGTCAAAGCTAAAATGGCATCAATAGCGGTCAAGCCAAAACCTTTTACGGCAACCGCAGATTCTGCTTTTAAGGACTCTAATTTTTCATTGGTGGGATAAATAAAATCAACCTTGTTTTTTAATACATTATTATTTGGTTGCTGAGATTTAAAAGAATGGTGACCAGTAGTAAAAAGAACCTTGTTGCATGAAACTACCTGCTTTTCATGACTTGTACCATTTGTATAGAATATTTGATAATTATTATTCTTATCTAACATATTGGTAACTGTACCAATGTGTGTTACTACCTTTATATGCTCTGGTAAATGATCTAAAACAGATTGATAACATGCCGCCAAATACTTACCAACTAATGCTCTGGGCGCGTATTTTCCCTGTGCGGTGTCCTTATAACCATTTTGGGTCAGCCAAGTGACAAAATCCGGAGTAGAACCGGCTATTGAAAAAGGTTCTTTTAATAACCAACTGTTGATATGGCGGTTGGCATAGTTCATAATTAAATATTCAGGTTGATCAGTTCTATAAACATCTCCCGACGCCAAAAATTTGGTAGTATTGAAAATATGAATTTGTATAGGCTTAGAAATCTGAGCTTCATTTAAAAAAGCCACCAATCTTTCAAAACCATAAAATCCTTTAGGTCCAAAACCAACAATTCCTATGTTATATGCGCTATTGTCCTTCATAAATCAATCTGTCTACCAACCTCCCAAAGGAGTAAATGCGTTTCTACTTTCCGGTAATTCTTTTAATAACCAATCTTTGTTATAAATTGTATCTAAATAGCGCTCACCGCGATCACATAAAAACAGTGCACAATTACTGCCCGCCTCTATATTTTTTCCATATTTTTTAACTGCACTTATCATACCCCCAGATGAACCACCACATAAAATAGATTCGTTTTCCAATAACGACCAACAACCTCTGGCACAATCAACATCATCTACGTACACGTAATCATGGATTTTTTTGGTATCTAGAAATTGTGATGGTACGCCTGCCCCATGACCGGGAATCAATCTTTTTAAAGGAGGACCTCCAAATAGCACACTGCCAACCGCATCTACCGCTATAATCTTAACATCAAGATTGTTTTCATAAATATAATCCGCACAACCCATTAAAGTACCGCAGGTACTTGTTGCCACAAATAGGTAGTCTAATTTGCCCTCTAAAGAATCCATAATCTCCGTCATGGTTTTATGATGGGTCAAAGGATTATCTTGATTACCATATTGGTTAGACCAAAAACTGTTTGGAATGCTGATCAACAAATATTGAACGCGCTCTAATCTTGCCGCTAAAAACCCTCCATCTTCTTTTGGTTCTGTAACTTTCTCTATACGGGCACCATACGTTTTTAGGATTTTCTCTGTATGCGGATTTAATTTAGGGTCTACAACCACAATTAAATTAAGGCCATAATACAAACATGCCTGTGCCAAACCCACGGCCATATTACCCGAACTTGACTCTATAACCGTATCTCCCTTTTTTATTCTACCATCGGCAAATGCTTGTTGTAATATAAAAAGAGAGGTTCTGTCTTTTATACTCCCAGCTGGGTTAGCAGCTTCTAGCTTACCTAAAAGGTTAAACTTATTGTGCCCTAAAATTTTGTTTAATCTTACCAAGGGTGTATGGCCTATAGTTTCTATAATGGATTCAGAAACAGTATCCGAAATATTTTGTGTTATCATATTCAATAGATTATTATCCAAGAGGAAAAAATGAGGATTGTTTACTTTGCTAAAAGTACTTGGATGATAACTCTTTATATACCGCTATTCAATAATTAAATAACTCTTTCGGTTTTAAGTCAAAAAAGGAAATAAAAAGCTCCATTTTCATAGACTGATCAAAAAGATAATTCACAACTCTGACAATCAGTATTTTAAATTAAAAATGTTTTTTTTATGACTTTTACTTTCAGAAGAAAATTTTAAGATTATTTGTTATCAAATCTCAGTCTTTTTCTAAAAAAATACCTAATTTCAGGGAACTCAAACAAATAGGAAAAACGAATGGCAAATTTCAGTTTAAAAGTTAACGGACAAACGAAAGAAGTAGATGTAGATCCTTCTACACCAATGCTTTGGGTATTGCGAGACCATTTAAAATTAGTAGGTACAAAATTTGGTTGCGGTATTGCACAATGTGGTGCATGTACCGTTCATTTGGGCGATAATGCCGTTAGGTCTTGTCAACTACCCGTATCAGCAGTTGGCGAACAATCAATAACAACTATTGAAGGCCTCTCTGAAAACGGAGATCACCCGGTTCAAAAAGCTTGGTTAGAAGAAGATGTGTACCAATGTGGGTATTGCCAAGCGGGTCAAATTATGAATGCCAGCGCATTTTTAAAGAGAAATCCTAACCCTACCGATACTGAAATTGAAGATGCTATGAACGGTAATATCTGTCGTTGTGGTACTTATACGCGCATAAAGAAAGCTATAAAAAATGCTTCCACTATTTCTAACGCGTAATTTTTGTCCCATAATTACGGGATTTAACCTTCAAAAAATAAAAAGATGACACTTATTAAAACAACATACAATAGACGTTCCTTCTTAAAAACCGGTTCGCTTGCAGGTGGCGGAATGATCTTAGGCTTTAGTTGGCTAGCATCTTGCAAACCTACCCCTGAGCAAGTCAACAATATACCAAAAGAATGGTTTGATATAAATAGCTTTCTAAAAATTGGCGATAATGGTATGGTAACCATTATGTCCCCAAACCCAGAGATAGGACAGAACGTAAAAACTTCCATGCCCATGATCGTTGCAGATGAACTTGGTGTAGATTGGAAAAATGTTATCGTAGAACAAGCGCCCCTGAACACTGATATTTTTCAACGACAATTGGCAGGTGGAAGCCAGTCTATACGTGTTGGTTGGTCCGGTCTAAGAATGGCAGGTGCTACAGCAAGGCACATGTTAGTCGCTGCGGCTGCCGAAGCTTGGCAGGTAGATGCTTCTGAAATAACGGTAAGTGCCGGTGTTATCAGTCACACCGCATCGAACAATTCAGCAGGTTTTGGCGAAATGGCATCGAAAGCGGCTACGATGCCCGTTCCAGAAGAAGTAAAACTTAAAGAATCTAGTAATTTTGATATTATAGGTACCGACAGACGTAATGTTGACGGACCAAGTATTGTCACAGGCAAACCCTTATTCGGTATAGATATTCAAGAAGAAGGTATGTTGATTGCCATGATCGTTCACCCTCCGGCCTTTGGGTTGACCTATAAATCCATGAATGCAAATGACGTAAAATCTATGCCGGGCATTAAAGATGTTTTCCCTATTGACGCCTACAAAGATGATACTGAAAAACAATGGTCAGATGGCGGCGCAATTAACAAACTTGTTGCAATTGTCGGTGAAAGTACATGGCAGTGTATGCAAGCAAAAAAGGCGTTAAATGTAACTTGGGAAGAAACATCGGCACTAGAAAGTACAAAAGGGCATGATGAAGCTTTGACAAAATTATTGAACACTTCTTCTAAAAAGCCGGCTCGTAAAGATGGTGATGTGGAAAGTGCATTTAGAAAAGCCGATAAGGTTATTGAACGTACGTATAGCGCACCATTTTTAGCACACAATACCATGGAGCCCATGAACTTCTTTGCAGATGTTAATGGAGAAAGGGCGTTATTGAACGGTCCCATACAAACACCTGAGTTTTTAGAAAAAACATTGGCATCTAGATTAGGTTTACCAGTTGAAAAAATTGGTATTAAAATGACCCGTATGGGTGGTGGTTTTGGTAGACGCCTCTATGGAACATTTGGAGTAGAAGCTGCGGTGATTTCACAAAAAATGCAAGCTCCCATAAAATTAGTATATACCCGAGAGGATGATATGACGCAAGGTACCTATCGCCCTACCTATAAAGTTAAATATAAAGCAGGCTTGGATAAAGAGGGCAACTTACTTGCATGGCACGTTAAAGGTGCCGGGTCTAATGACGACCTACTTTTTGAAAATAGATTTCCGGCAGGTGCCGTAGATAATTATCTAGCAGAAAAATTTAGTTTAGAAACCAATGTAACTACAGGCGCATGGCGTGCTCCACGATCTAATTTCGTTGCGGGTGCGGAACAGGCATTTATTGATGAAGTTGCAGAAGCCGCAGGTAAAGATCCTATTGAGTTCAGACTGGAACTTTTTGACAGAGCGATTAAAAATCCTGTTGGTGAACCGGAAAAGAACGATTACGACCCCGAGCGTTATGCCGGTGTTTTAAAATTGGTAAGGGATAAATCGGGTTGGTCTAAAGGGCAAGGTAATGCCAAAAGAGGTGTTTCTGCCTATTACTGCCATAACTCTTATGTTGCACAGGTTTTAGACTTAAATGATGATACGGATGCTCCAAAAGTTGATAAAGTATGGTGTGCGGTAGATTGCGGAATCGTAATTAATCCAATGGCCGCAAAAAACCAAATTGAAGGTGGTATTATAGATGGCATAGGACATGCCACCTATAGTGAAATGACCTTTGAAAACGGGCAACCACAACACAAGAATTTTGACACCTATCGCTTAATAAGACATAAGGAAGCACCTAAAGAAATAGAAACGTTCTTTGTGGATAACGGAATTGACCCAACAGGTTTGGGAGAGCCGTCATTACCTCCAATAATTGGCGCATTGGCCAATGCTCTTTACAAGGCTACAGGACAAAGACATTATAATCAACCGTTTATTACGGAGAAATCCGTAATAGGTTAATACCCTTATGCTATTGTAATACTAAAACGCCAGAATAAAAATTCTGGCGTTTTTTTAGTTTATATTTTAAATTTCAATACCGCCCTCAAATAACTTCTAGAATCGTTATCTATTGTAAGTATGGTATTATTGTCTCCATCTTTTAGCTTATTGCTTAAACTAAAATTATAAGCGGCGCGTAGATCTAGCTGAAAGTGATCGGTAAAGTGATACTCATATTGTAAACCACCATTGATCAATGACATATTTATTAATTCGGCAAACTCGTTTTCGTTCACCAAAGCTCCGTTTTGAATGTTTGAGGTAAAACCATCTAACTGCGCATATAGTTTAATACGATGTTTATCCGATAAATGATATTGAAGATTCGATTTCGGAATCCCTAAATTATAAGACCAATCCGGTCTGAACTTCCTATAATAACTAATAAAAGGTAGTGGAAATACATATCCCCTATTTTGTGAATAAGATAGCCCCACAATTAAACGTGAAGGTCTTTCAATATCTTTTTCAAACTTTTTTATAAAAACCAGATCTCCTGAAAACACAGCGTCTTCCGCAGATAAATTTCTTGCAGCATTATTTGTACTTATCCCAGGCTGTATACGCACACCTAAACGCCATCCATTTTTTAAGGGTTTTGTAAAACCAATGGTAAAATCCAATAGCTTAAAATCGTTTAACAGCTCCCTATCAAAAGGAAGGTCATTATCCTTAAAACGTAAGTGTACATTACTATAATCAACACCTAAAAATAAAAATTGTCCTTCTTTTCTAAGTTTTAAAGGATAATTGACCAAAAATCTAGACCTCGTATATTCTACATCTGATCCTTTGTTGGGTATAAAGGTAAAATCTAATCGAGCTAAATCACTTAATTGTGCCTGTGAAGCCAAGCTGTATATGAATAAAAAAAGTAAAAGAAGTCTAACCCGCATTTTTTGTCAATAGTTTTTATACTACGTAAGCATAATGCAAGTACTATCTTTTTATTGTATTGATTTAGTGATAATAAACTTAAAATTAGCTTAAAACAAAACTAGAGTTATAATTCAAGAATTTTAGCCACTCTTTTAAGTTCTTTATCGAACAAATCTTCAACAACCTCTTTATTATAAAATGGTATCATTCTATCCAGCTTTCTTTTACCCGTCCCAGATTTCATAATCTCCGGAAAAGCCTGTTCCAAAACATCTAACATAATTTTCACCGAGGTAGATGCGCCCGGTGATGCACCCAACAAACATGTAATTCTACCGTCTTTACTACTTACCAATTGTGTACCAAACTCCAACGAACCGCCTTCAAATTCATCTTTTTTTATCGTTTGAACACGTTGTCCTGCAATCATAATTTCCCAATCTTCATTTTTGGCATCCTTAACAAATTGACGCAATGAATCCATACGATCATCAAAGCTCATGGCTACTTGTTCTACCAAATATTTCGTTAGCGGTAAATTATGCCAAAACACGCCCCACATAGATGGTATGTTGTCAAAATTGATTGATTTTAATAAATCTAGATAAGAACCTTCTTTTAAAAACTTTGGACTAAAACCTGCAAACGGACCAAACAACAATTCTCTCTTTCCATTGATATAACGGGTATCTAAATGCGGAACCGACATTGGCGGGTCACCAATACCTGCTTTGCTATATACCTTGGCGTTATGCTGATTTATGATTTCTTGATTTTTACAGACCAACCACTCGCCACTAACGGGAAATCCACCGTAGCCGTCTTTCTCCTCAATTTCAACCTTTTGCAGCAATAAAAGACTACCGCCACCGGCACCGATAAAAACATGTTCGGCATCGATCGTATTCTTCTTACCTGTTTCTAAATTTTTCATCTTCACCAACCATTCTTCATCATGGTCAGGGTCTATGTCTTCAACCTCTGTATGGAACAATACTTCAGTATCATATTCATCTTTAAGTATAGCAAATAATTTTTCCGTTAATGCGCCGTAATTCATCTCGGTTCCCCTATCTATTCGCGATGCTGCCATAACCTCATCTTCAGTACGATTATGCATCATTAAAGGAAACCATTCTTTCATTTTTTCAACTTCTCTAGTAAACTCAATCGAGTTGAACATAAAATGCTCTTTAAAAGCTTTGAAACGATTTTCAAGATAGTTGGCGTTCTCTTCTCCCTTTACCCAGCTATGATGTGGTACGGGAGTGATGAATGATTTAGGGTCTTTGATCAAGCCTTCCGCTACCAAATAGGACCAGTATTGCTTAGAAATTTCAAACTGGGTACAGATGTTAATAGCCTTTCTAATATCTACAGCTCCATCTTCGTTTTCTGGAGTATAATTCAACTCACATAAGGCAGAGTGACCAGTACCTGCATTGTTCCAAGCGGCAGAACTTTCTTGCCCCACTTTACCTAATCGTTCAACGATCAGCACGTTAAGATCTGGCTTCAACTGTTTTACCAATAAAGCCAAGGTAGCACTCATGATACCTGTGCCTACACAAATTAGATCATATTCTTCTCGTAAAACCATTATAAAATTTTAAAATGTAAAATAAAATTAATCCATCACAAACTTAAAGCCTGCGGTAACAATGCTGGAACTAAAGGTACTATTCCTATCATATTTATAGAACTTTACATCTATACTTTTAAGTCCTAGTTTCCAGACATGCATTTTTGTAAAAATATCCGTGTAGGAAACTCCCATTCCAAATTGGTTTGCCGAATATTTAGACAAATCATAATCAGAGGTATAAAACGTATCCGTAGAAAATGCTTCTTCATAACCAAAGAAATAGTCTGCGGCTGACTGCTGGTAAAATCTATAGGATGGGTATACCGTAAACTTATCCGTTAGCTTAATAGGCACTTCTACACTTGCCGTGTGCGAGTTAATACCCCAATCATCAAAATAATATCTATAGTAGGATCGTAACACAACACTTTCATTTATATACCAATTCAACCTTCCGCCACCTGCAACTTTAAAGCGGCTATCCGGTAATTGCTCAATAGCATCCGCAAGTTGAAATTCTTGAATAAATGAATCGGCTATATCTGCAAAATAAACGCGTTGAAAAGGTGTACTCAATAAACCATCTTGCTTTACAAAATCCAAAGCCAATGAACCTTGAAGATTTTTACCTAGAATTTGAGAAAAGCCCAAACCTACCGAATAGGAATTTCTTGTCTCATCTGTAAACTTCTCAAAAGTAGGACTGTAATCTGTGTTCCCAGTAATTGTTTTGTTTAAAAAGAATCCGTTATCCAAACCATTTGCCCCACTTGCAAAAGGTCTTAGTTCCGTTGGGTAAATAGGAGTCCAGGTATCTAAAAATATATTTGCATTAATGCTTACCTCGGTATTTTTTTCATTAAAGAGTTTTGTTAACCCACCACCAAATCCGAATGAAAAATAATCATATTCCGATGACACTGATAGATTTCCAGAGTACATGGTATTTCTATCATCTGAACTATGGGTATATGTGCCGGACAAGTTGGTCCATACATCTGACCTAGAAGCCCCTGTACTTGCAACAAAAGCATCTGCCCTTTCGCTTCCATCAAATGGATCCACATTACTGGAAGATGCAGAGGTGTAGGCAGAAACACCAGCATCAATGGTTAAAATATCATCATCATTCAATGGTACCGATACTATAATAGTTCCCGTAACATCTGTAAGTTCTTCTGTACCAATACCACCGGTAACAGCAGCATTATCACCGTTTTGAGAATAGTAACTGCTCAAGAAATCTACTTCGGCAGTTTGCAACACACGTTTTTTATAAGAGTTGGTTGCACCGGTATTTTGCTGGGCGTAACCAACACCGCATAGCATACATGCAAGGAGTAGCACTATAAATTTAAACTTATGTCTTTGTTGTTTCATTACTTACTAATTACAGCCGCAGCCTCCACCTGTTTTACCTCCATTTGCACCTACCGCTGCTTCTCTATACGAATGCATGGTAATCACATTTCTATCGCACTTTTTATCTTGCAAGGTCATATCCGGATCATTGATATTCACTTTATCGTACTCCTTTAATACCGTGCAGCTACTAAGACCACCAATAATTACCAACACAATTAAAATCCTTTTCATTTTACTTATTTATTTGAATATTCTTAGATGTAATTATTGTACCCAAGTCGTCAATAATGATACACTCTACCTTTGGCAACTGCTCTATTCTATTTAAACCTACTTCTTTACCCATTACAAAAACGGATGTTGCAAGCGCATCTGCAAGTTCTGCCTTTGGGGCAAATACCGTTACGCTAACTATACCCGTTGCCGGATAACCGCTACGGGGATCAATAATATGTGTATATCTGGTATTATTAAAAGTTACGTACTTCTCATAATTACCGGAGGTAACCACCGCTCCATTATCCAAGGGTAATAATGCAAACACTTTGTTTTTATCCATAGGTTTGGTAATGGCTACTTGCCAACTATCACCATTAGGCTGCTTTCCCCATATATTCATGTCCCCAGATGCATTTATAATACCTGCTACCACACCTTTAGAAATCAATAATTCTTTTGCCTTATCCGCCGCATAACCTTTTCCTATTGCTCCAAAACCTATTTTCATACCCTTCAATTTGAGGAAAACGGTATGATCTTCTTTATTCAATAGGATATTTTGATATCCTACTTTAGAAACGGATGCTTTAATGGTTGCTTCTTCGGGCATTTTAGTCATGCTACCGTCAAACTTCCAGATGTTATCCATTGATGCATAACTGATATCAAAGGCACCATCGGTCAATGTAGAAATTCCTATTCCCCTTTGTATTAAATTGAACAATTCCGCATCAACTTTTACAGGTTTTATCCCTGCATTTTTATTAATTTCCGATGTCTGTGAATTTGGGTCCCAAGAAGAAATCAACTTTTCTATTCTTGTTATTTCACTGACAGCCAAATTAATATACTCTTCACCTTCAATAGGATCTTTAGCAACAACCGTAATATCAAAACGGCTACCCATTAATTTCATAGTACGCTTAAAAGGCACTTGAGCCAGAAGCTGCCCAACAGAACAAATCAATACTATGAGAAGTAGTTTTTTCAAGCTATTTTATGAATGAATTTAATTCTGTAATGTATTCTTTTGGTGACAGTTTTTTATAACTGGTTTCGCCATAAACTTTACCATCCGCATTCATTACTACCACGAAGGGGAAGATACCTTGCCGGTTGTACTTTTCTGCCAAAACCTTGTTCTTACCTAATTGCACTACTGGCAATGCATTCTTTTTTCTACGTGGAAAATCTGCTTGCAACATTACGTAATGCTCCTTAGCATAGTCTTTAAATTCATTGGTAGACCATACGGCTCTATCCAGTTTAATACAAGGAGCGCACCAATCCGAACCTTGAAAAACAAGGACAATAGGCAAATTGTGAATTTTAGCAAGTTCTTTTGCTTCAGTAAAATCTGTATGCCAGTCTTGGGCAATAGCGGTACCTAATCCTATGACCAACATCAAAACTGTAATTACATATTTTTTCATAAAATTCAATTCTGCTGTATCAGATTAATACCAAGCACTTTGCAGTATCAACGTTTTAAAAGCCATGGCAATGCAATAGCCTCTATTAGCTTAACGCACCTTTTAGTAAAAATTGTGTACTTGATGATACTGATGTTCACTACTTTAAATGACCAATGTGTTATTATATGTAAGCTAGTCAAGATTTAAGATCGTATTCCACCAAAACTCTTTAAACATCTTTCTCGTTTATATGATTTTCATCATATTTAAAAATACCCTTGATCTATATTTTTGAAACTTGAAAATTAAGAATCAAACACTTATTTTATTTTAAAACTGCAGATCATAAAAACATAATTTTTCAAACAAAAATGTCAGTTTATATATCATAAATAGTATTCCCTGACAAAATCCTATAAATTTGATAAACACTAATCCCTTTTATTCGTGAGTAAAGCTATATATATTGTTACTACAGAACCCAATAGTGGAAAATCTATTGTCTCATTAGGTCTTATGCAACTTCTTTTAGGTAGAACTGCCAAGGTTGGTTATTTCAGACCTATTATCGATGATGTTCCCAAAGGGAAAACCGACAATCATATTGACACTGTTTTAAGCTACTTTAATGTAGATATGAAACCAGAAGAAGCTTATGCCTACACGCGTAGCCAAGTGGTTCAATTAAAAAACCTAGACAAAGACGATGAAATTGTAGGGCATATTATACACAAGTATAAAACTATAGAAAAGAAGTTCGATTTCGTTTTAGTGGAAGGAACCGATTTTTCTGGAGAAGGTGCCATAATTGAATGGGACATTAATGTTCTTATTGCAAAAAACTTAGGTATACCGGCAGTTATTCTGGCAAGCGGAAAAAATAAAACTCTAGATGAGTTAGTTGGTAACCTTTACATGGCTTACGACTCTTTTAAAGAGAAAGGTGTTGAAGTTCTGCTCATTGTAGCCAATAAAGTACAACCAGAAAATGTTACTGTTGTTTCCAATGGTTTAAAAGAAAAACTACCCAATGACGTATTGGTAGGTACCATACCTGTAAACCCTATTTTAGGAAGCCCTACTTTAAAGGAAATTGCCCAAGAACTAGATGCCACGATTCTTTTTGGTGAAAATTATATCAATAATCAAGTTGGTAGTTTTAGTGTTGGCGCCATGCAATTACGTAACTACATAACGCATTTAAAAGATGATAGCTTGGTAATTACACCTGGTGATCGCGCAGATATTATTTTAGGGGCGCTACAGGCAAATATTTCTACGAACTACCCTAGCTTGTCCGGTATTGTTCTAACCGGTGGATTATTACCGGAAGAATCCATCATAAAGTTGATAGAGGGACTTTCAGACATCATTCCCATTCTATCTGTAGCAAGAGGCACCTTCCATGTCACCAATAAAATAGGGACTATTAGACCTCGTATTTATGCTGAAAATACCGAAAAAATACAGACCTCAATACAAGAGTTCGAAAAATACGTTCCTACCAAAGAATTGGCTGAACTGTTAATCACCTTTAAAGCTAAGGGCATTACCCCTAGAATGTTTCAGTACAACCTTCTGCAGAAAGCCAAATCCTCTAAAAAGCATATTGTACTGCCCGAAGGTTCAGATGAACGTATTTTAATGGCAACCAAAATGCTTATAGATGCCGATGCTGTCAATATTACTCTTTTAGGAAATAGAGCACAAATCATCTCAAAAATTACTGAACTAGATATTGATTTGGATATCAATGCTATCGATATCATTAACCCAACGACATCTGAACAATTTTTGGACTATGCCTCTACCCTTTTTGAATTACGTAAGCATAAAAATGTAAACTTGGCAATGGCCAAAGATTTAATGGAAGACGTATCATATTATGGCACCATGATGGTGTATAAAGGGCATGCTGACGGCATGGTTTCCGGTGCCGTACATACCACCCAACATACCATAAGACCTGCATTACAGTTTATAAAAACAAAGCCCGGTGTTTCTATAGTATCTTCTATATTTTTTATGTGTTTACCCAATAGGGTCACTGTTTTTGGAGATTGTGCCATTAACCCTAATCCTACTTCAGAGCAATTATCTGAAATTGCAATTTCATCTGCGGCAACAAGTGCTGCATTTGGCATAGAACCTAAAGTAGCCATGCTATCATATTCTTCAGGAGCATCGGGTGTTGGTGAAGATGTTGATAGAGTACGAAAAGCTACTGAAATCATAAAAGATAAAAGACCCGACCTAAAAGTGGAAGGTCCAATTCAATATGATGCAGCCGTTGATGCCAAAGTCGGTTTAAGTAAATTGCCCGAATCTGAAGTTGCAGGACAAGCTAGCGTGTTTATATTCCCTGACTTGAATACAGGAAATAATACTTATAAAGCGGTACAAAGAGAAACTGGTGCCTTAGCGATCGGACCAATGTTACAAGGTCTAAATAAACCGGTTAATGATTTAAGCCGAGGTTGTACCGTAGATGATATTTTTAACACCGTAATAATTACTGCTATTCAAGCAGAAGGATTCTAAACCCATTTTCATGAATATTTTAATTATCAACTCTGGTAGCTCATCTATAAAATATCAACTTTTAGATATGCCTTCGGCAAAGATTATTTGCCAAGGATCTATAGAGCGTATTGGTAGTACACAAGCTATTTCAACCTATAAAACGGATACCCACAAGGTTGAAAAAATCTATAAAATTGCAACTCACAAAGCTGGTCTGGAGCGAATTACTTCTCTTTTGCTTGATGCTGAAATGGGCGTGATCGGTAGTACTGAGGAAATAGATGCCATTGGTCATCGTGTGGTACATGGTGGTAAAGATTATGTTGATACTACTTTAATCAATGAAGAAGTTAAACAAAAAATAAAATCACTTTCCCCCCTAGCCCCTTTACACAACCCTGCCAATTTAGAAGGAATACTAATGGCGGAAGAAATTTTTGAATCATCTAAGCAAATCGTTGTTTTCGATACTGCCTTTCATGGTACGTTGCCCATAAAAGCTAAAAAATATGCCGTTCCCAATATCCTGTTCGAAGAAAAGAGAGTTCAGGCTTATGGATTTCATGGTACCAGCCATAAATATGTTTCTGAGAAAGCAAATGAATATCTAGGCAATCAAAATACCAAGCTCATTTCCATTCACTTGGGAAATGGTTGTAGTATTACCGCTATCAAAGATGGTAAGAGCATAGATCACAGTATGGGATTTGCACCGTCTAACGGATTGGTAATGGGTACACGAAGTGGAGATATTGACCATTCCATTATTTTTTATATGGTAAAAACACTTGGGTATAGTTTAGATGAAGTAAATGAACTTTTGAACAAAAAAAGTGGAATGCTAGGCCTTACAGGTTACAATGACCTACGTGATATTGAAGTAGAGGCGAGTAAAGGTAATACCAATTGCATTCTTGCTTTAGAAATGAACGCCTACCGAATTAAAAAATACATAGGTGCCTATATTGCGGCAATGAACGGTTTAGACGCTATTATTTTCACCGCCGGTATTGGAGAAAACTCCAATTTAATGCGTCAACTTGTATGCAAGGATATGGAGTGTTTTAATCTTCACTTAGACGACTCCAAAAATGATTTAAGGTCTAAAAATGTTAGAGAAATAAACACCACGGATTCTAAAGTAAAAATTCTGGTAATCCCTACAAATGAAGAATTAGAAATTGCCAAACAGGTTTACCAGTTATTGGCTTAAACTGTCATACCATAGGTTTGCCTCAATTTAATTACGGTTATCAACAAAAAAAGGGAAGGAGCCTTGCTCCTTCCCTTTTCAACATGTGTTGATGTATGTTATTTAAGTTGTTATTCCACCACGATAAACTCCGATCGTCTGTTAAGCTGATGTCTCTCCTTGCTACATGGAACGTTGTTGCTACAGTTGTTCGTAAGCTCCGTCTCGCCATAGCCTTCGTACGATATCCTGTTGCCCGGTATGCCCGCAGCGATCAGGTAATCCGCAGTCGCCTTTGCCCTGTTGGCGGATAAGCGCATGTTGTACGCATCGTTAGCACGTGAATCGGTATGCGAGCGTACCTGTACGTTCACGCTCGGGTATTCGTGCAAGTATGCCAGTACCTTTTCTATGCTGATCCTTGCATCTTGCCTGATGAAATATTTGTCGAAATCGAAGTAGATCGGTTCTATGTTCAGGTATTTCGCAAGGTCCGTGCCTACTGGTGCCGATGGGTCCACCTGTGCCAATACGATCTCTATTCCGGTAGCGTCCTCCGCCCTTACCGTCATGAAAGTCTTTTTGCCTTCCTCGTAGTCCGCTTTGGTAGCAACTACTTTATAGCTGCCCTCTGCGCAGTTGCCTTCCATCTCGAAAGCTCCGTTCTCGTCGGTGCTCGAGCTCGATACTACCTGGTTGTCCTTGTCGTATACCGTTACCGAGGCATCCGTTAACAGTGCATTGGTCTTTTCGTCCTTCACGATTCCTGCTATATTCGTATGACAGGTGAAGTCCAGCGGCGTCGTTTCCACAAAGCTGTAGATATCGTCGTTCCCCTGTCCTCCTTTTCTGTTCGATGCGAAAAAGCCTTTCTTCGTCTCTTCGTTGATAATGTACGAGAAGTCGTCTTCCTCACCGTTCAAGGGTCGTCCTACGTTGAACACTTCTCCCCTTTCGTTCTTCAGGTCCGTTGCGAAAACGTCAAGTCCCCCAAGTCCCGGGTGACCATCGGATGAGAAATATAGTTTATCGGATTCCGTCACGAACGGGAAGGTCTCCCTTGCTTCGGTATTTATGCGCTCCCCCAAGTTCTTGGGTGTACCGAAACTGCCGTCCTTGTTGATGTCCA
>JAHDDL010000003.1:0-65434 GCA_020629415.1 Maribacter sp.
AAGGCTTCTAATTTATATTTTTTCGCTTGGAAATTACCCTATGTGATGGCTATCGTTAATAATATATTCTAATACTGCACGGGCAAAGTTATAATGATATGATCACTCATAGAACTCCAAGACTTATCTGCGCGTTACAAGATGATGGAGTTACGGTATCAGATAGAAGGTATGACCTGCCAAAATTGTGTCAGAAAGGTCCAAAGTAAATTACAACAACTACCCGACGTGCTAGAGGCGCAGGTGCAATTATCTGCACCCCAAGCGACGATCTGGTTCCTAAAACAAACTGATCTGGATAAGCTCCAAAATGCTATACCAGCCTATCCTATAAAGGCATTCGAACAAACACCAACGCAAGAAACAGATCTACCTGCTCCAAGCCTCTCGACTTATAAGCCCTTGATATTGATCATCGGATTTATAGCTGGTGTTACCTTATTAGTGCAATATCCCTTTGACAGTTTTGATGGGATGCTATGGATGAGGCATTTCATGGCTGGATTTTTTATCGTTTTTTCTTTTTTTAAATTTTTGAATCTCTCAGGCTTTGCGGAGTCGTACAGTATGTATGATATCATTGCGGCTCGGTGGAAAGCGTGGGGATATATTTTTCCATTTGTAGAATTGGCGCTAGGGATAGCCTTTTTGATAGGCATCTATCCTCGCATGACATTATATATTACAATAGCTGTCGTGTCCATCGGCACTCTAGGCGTCATCCAAAGCAATCTTGATAAGAGAAAAATAAAATGTGCCTGTCTAGGAGATGTTTTTAATCTACCGATGACTAAGGTGACCATCATAGAGAATGTGAGTATGCTGATTATGGCTGCTATGATGTTAGTTCTTTGATTTACTTACTCGTTTAGTAACTTTATTTATTCTAAATAATTACGTGCATGTCTCAGCTATCTAAATCCTCATTTGACTTCCTCAAAAAACTTGAAAAGAACAACAATAGAGAATGGTTCAAAGAAAACAAACCAATGTACGATGCGGCAAATGAAGATGCCAAAGCCTTCCTCGGTGCTGTAGAGGATACACTCAATACTTTCGATCAGATAGAAAAGAAAAAGCTCTTCCGCATATATAGAGATGTTAGATTTTCTAAAGATAAAACACCCTACAGCACCAGCTTCAGAATGTCGCTGGGTCGGGAGGGTGCTTTCCGACGAGGTGGATATTATATCAAGCTAGAGCCTGGCGGAAGTATGATCGGTGGTGGATTTTATAATCCTAATCCTGGTGACATCAAACTAATACGCAGTCACATCGCTGCTGATGATAAGCCGCTCAGAAAAATACTGAAGTCCAAAAAATTTAAAGCTACCTTCGGCGAACTCATGGGCGATCAGGTCAAGTCCGCTCCCAAAGGTTTCTCCAAGGATCACCCCGCCATAGACCTGTTACGATATAAAGCGATGTACGTCTTCAAAGAGT
This sequence comes from Maribacter sp., assembly GCA_020629415.1. Taxonomy (GTDB): domain Bacteria; phylum Bacteroidota; class Bacteroidia; order Flavobacteriales; family Flavobacteriaceae; genus Maribacter; species Maribacter huludaoensis. The sequence goes on from JAHDDL010000003.1 coordinate 1,444, forward strand.
TCTCTGATAAAGAAGTCCTTGCTCCGACTTTCCTCAAAGAAGTAAAAAATGTCTACAAGACCATACAGCCATTCTTTAATTATATGACAGAGATATTGACACATGATTTGGATGGGGTGCCTTTGTATAAATAGTTCAAATTAGGGTAAATTTACCTCGTATCTTTGATTGGAATTGTTTTTTGATATATTTTTAAGGTAAATTTACCTTTGTGAATATTGATGAACTTTTGAAGCAAAGCTTTAATGAGAAGAGATTATCTCTTAAATCACTTTTGATTAGTCAGTTAGAAGCCACTGGATTAAGTCGGACTCAATTTGAAAGATTGGTAAAAATTGAACGAAAGTCATTAGAGCACATTTTGAATAATACATCAAAGCAAACCGATGTTATTAAGCTTTTAAAAATTGGAGAGTTTTTAGGTTTATCTATTAACGAACTGCTTATTCTTTTTCTTCAAGACAGGCCAAAAGAAGAAATCTCCGAATTACAATCTGCACTTGAATTAACATTCATACACAAGTATTTCGATCTGAAAACTTTATCTGCAATTAACTTTATTCAAAGAGGAGATGATGTATCTACTATAAAGAATCGTATTGAAACTTTCTTTGGGCTTAGATCACTCTATGAATATGAAAGAGATTTAAACGAGGCTTTATATAGCAGAACTAAAAGATCTTTTGATGATAAAATGAAAGACTTCTGGATTAAGTCGTCCTACAAGTATTTCGAACTAATTGATAATCCTAATGAGTTTAATAGAGAAGCTTTGGTTGAACTTATACCAAAAATTAAACCGTATACGGCTAATATAAAAGATGGGTTGCTAACAGTTTTTAGAGCATTATTCTTTATTGGCGTAACTGTTGTATTCCAACCTTCACTACCAAAAACGCAGATTAGAGGGGCCACCTTCTTAGTTAATAATAAACCATGCATAGTGATAACAGACCTTTTGAAGAATTACGCTACGATCTGGTTTGCTCTTATTCATGAGCTTCATCATGTTTTGTATGATCTTGAAACAATATCGAAAACGCAATATCACCTAAGCGGTGAACCAGATCTATTCTTGATGCAAGAGGACAAAGCAAATTCATTTGCTAGAGAATATCTTTTTTCAGAGGATAAGCTAAAAAATATTGAGCCGTTTATCCACAACAGAATAATTGTTCAGAAGAAAGCAAAGCAATACAACGTTCATCCATGCATAATTTACGCTATGTTTCAACATTGGAAAAATGAACGTGGCGAGAATTATTGGGGAGCGTTTAAGAAGGAGTTTCCTAATTATGAAACTGCAACAAGATATTTGAATTATTCTAATTGGAATGCCGCAAGCATTAAAGAAACTGCGGATAAAATAAAGAATATACTAACAGTTTAAAATCAAAGGAATGGTAAAAAAAGTAGATAAAGAAAAGCTATCCAAAGAAGAAATGGAGAGGAGAGGGATTCTTGAAAAAGCTGAAGAGGCTAAAGAAGAACAACTTAAACTTGACATAGAAGAAGGAGTAGAGGCGGAAAATGAGTACTCGACATTGCTGGATAAAAGTATAGATGATCCAGTTCAAAAATTTCAATTGTACTATAAAGTTTTAAATAAGCTACTTAGGGCAAACTTGCCTAAAGGCAAAGAAAATGAGCCAATAAGGAGAATTATTTATGATGAAAAAAATATTCTAATAAATCGAGGGCATAAAAAGGATGAAAGAGGAATACGAGGAAGTGATGGAAGAATGGCATATATGGAAGATTTAGAACTTGCCATTGAAATTGTAATGAGTTGGATTTCTGCAAAAGGAACATTTCAGGATTTATATCTGGCATTTTGGAATAAGAACGAAGAGCTTAATTATGGACATCAAGACTGACATTTTTTTTGTTTCATTCAATTAAATAATTCATTGGGTTGAACATATAGACACATATTATCTTAATGTATTATGAAACTAATTCTATCATTACTCATCGGCATATCCTTCTTAGCATATAACAATATGATGGACACGATCTACGACTACCAGATACAAGCACTTAATAGCGAAGAAGTAATTGATTTCGCAGATTACAAGGGCAAAAAAATATTAATTGTCAATGTGGCATCTAAGTGTGGATTCACAGGACAATATGAGGGGCTGCAAAAACTGTATGAAGAGTATAATGAGGAATTAGTGATTGTCGGTTTTCCATGTAATCAGTTTCTATTTCAGGAATCTGGGTCTGAGAGTAAGATATCCACCTTTTGCCAGAAGAATTATGGCGTGACCTTTCCTATGACCACCAAGATAAAGGTCAAAGGAAAAGGTCAGCATCCCATATATAAGTGGCTCACCTCAGAAGAGCTCAATGGCAAAGGCGACTACAAAGTCAGTTGGAACTTCAATAAATTTTTGATCGATGAAAATGGAAAACTCATTGAGTATTTTGGCTCTAAGGTCAAACCACAAGACGAAGAGCTAGTGAGCCTGATAGAAGGGTAGTATACCTTTAGCTCAGTGTCTCCATCTTAGTAATATCCTCTTCTAATTTTTTAAGATTAGAGCCAAAAGCCTTTTCATTCATTTTATTACTGACAAAGTACATTAAGGGTACCAAGACGAATAGAGAAATTACCATGATTTTAAGTACTCTAGGATCAGTAAAACATTCTATGATGGATTCACCACGCATTACTCTTGCTATAAGTATTCCTAATATAACAGCTGGTATAAATGTGATCAGAGCCCAAGTTTGTTCCGCCGCCAGTACGCCACGGATTTGTTTATAATTGTCTTTCATGGATGTCAGTATGTCTTTGTCGCCGATGGCGGGGTTTATTTTTCTATAAGAGAATAACATCGCGATAGTACCTAAAATATAAGAGATGATACCTATACTAATGAGCTTAACCATTTCTGCATTATCCATCTGAAAAAGTAAGAATATTATAAGGCCCATTGTGATGGCGACCGCCCATCCGATCTTGATTTTAAGTCCTTTTTTAAGTTTGTTGATTGTCGATGTAGAATCCAATTTTATAGCTTCCATAATTTGTAATTTATCTTTTTGATTTTTGAATTTTTTGTCCTCTAATTGCTTCCATGCTTCTGCTAACACATTATCTAATTGTTCTTCTTTATTCATAAGTCCGATTTTGATCGAAAGTCATTATTGAGCGTCTTCTATTTTGAATCTTTCCGCAATGACCTTTTTTATTCTATATAATTTGACATTGATATGATTAGATGTCATACCCGTTATTTTAGCGATTTCTATATTTCCATAACCATCCAGATGGAGTGTGATGAGCATCTTATCGACTTCATTTAGTTCTTTTATTATGCTGTATAGTAATTCATGCTTCTCGGTGCTTTGATCTGATTCGTCTATGGTTTGGACCTCAGCTTGAGGTTTTTTCTTTTGATGATTGAGTACGGTATTAAGAGTCACTTTATATAGCCAGGTACTGAATTTTGATTGTCCCTTAAAGTGCGCATAGCCTTTCCATGCCTGACATAAGATCTCTTGTCGGACATCACGCTTGTCTTCGTCATTATCTATATAGAGACCAATAATCTTGTGGATAATGCCTTGATGCATCTCCACTTGATTTATAAATTCTCTTTCTTTTTCGTTTTCCTTCAAGTCTTTATCAATAGATTATCGAATACAACATATAGGTAGCGAATAAGCTCAAAAAATTACAGGCGATTCATATTATTTTTATCGTCACTTTTAATTAGTTGGTATTCAGATGATTATGGCGAAATTAATTTCTTTAAGAACTGCTTATTGGCATAGTTGTTATTATATATATAGCATCAGGGATATATAATATTTCTATCTTATTTTTGCACACATCAATTTTCAAAATAAAACTAACAGCACATGGCATTTGATATTGAGATGATCCGCAAGCATTACGATGCACTACCAGGAAAAATTCAAAAAATAAAAGACAAACTCCAGAGGCCCCTCACCTTATCTGAAAAAATTCTTTATGCGCACTTGCATGAAGATTCGCCTTTAGCTAAATATGAGAGAGGAAAGGATTATGTATTCTATGCACCTGATAGAGTAGCGATGCAAGATGCGACAGCTCAGATGGCTTTGTTACAATTTATGATGGCGGGTAAAAATAAAGTCGCTGTACCATCGACGGTCCATTGCGATCACCTTATCCAGGCCAAAATGGGCGCAGATGCAGATTTGCAAAATGCGATTAACACAAGTAACGAAGTATTCAATTTTCTAGAGTCTGTATCTGATAAATATGGTATCGGATTCTGGAAGCCAGGTGCGGGTATCATACATCAGGTGGTGCTAGAAAATTATGCATTCCCAGGTGGTATGATGATCGGTACGGATAGTCATACTGTCAATGCTGGAGGTCTCGGAATGGTGGCAATAGGTGTCGGAGGAGCAGATGCCGTAGATGTGATGGCAGGGATGGCTTGGGAACTCAAGAATCCTAAGCTCATAGGAGTGAAACTTACGGGTAAGTTATCGGGATGGTCATCTCCTAAGGATGTTATCCTTCGTGTAGCGGATATATTAACTGTCAAAGGAGGTACAGGTGCGATAGTAGAATACTTTGGAGATGGTGCGATTAACTTGAGTTGTACTGGTAAAGGAACCATTTGTAACATGGGAGCGGAGATCGGTGCAACGACCTCTACTTTCGGCTATGACGAAAGTATGGATAGATACCTGAGAGCAACAGATAGAGAGGATGTGGCTGATGCCGCCAAGGCAGTGGCAGAGCATCTGACGGCAGATCCAGAGTGTTATGAGAATCCAGAGAAATATTTTGATCAGGTCATCGAGATAAACTTATCAGAGCTAAAGCCATTGCTTAATGGGCCTTTCACACCAGATCTATCTACTGCTGTGGGTAGTAAGATGACAGAGAGAGCTAAAGAAAAAGGATGGCCACTTGAAGTAGAGTGGGGACTCATAGGATCATGTACTAATTCTTCTTACGAAGATCTTTCCAGAGCAGCATCTGTCGCAAAACAAGCTGTAGACAAAGGACTCAAGACCAAAGCAGAATTTGGTATCAATCCGGGCAGTGAGCAGGTCAGATTCACGACGGAAAGAGATGGTATATTAAAAATATTCGAGAATCTTAATGCGACCATCTTTACCAATGCTTGTGGTCCTTGCATCGGCCAATGGGCACGATATAACGATCCGATGAATGCACCTAAAAACTCTATCGTCCATTCATTCAATAGGAACTTTGCTAAAAGAGCGGATGGTAATCCTAACACACATGCCTTTGTGGCCTCTCCTGAAATGGTGGCTGCTATAGCTATATCTGGTCGATTGGATTTTAATCCGATGACTGATACCTTGACGAATGAGAAAGGAGAAGAGGTAAAATTGGATGAACCAACGGGATTCGAGCTACCACCTAATGGATTTGCCGTAGAAGATAGAGGATACAATGCACCCGCTGAGGATGGAAGTAGCGTAGAAGTCAAAGTTGACCCCAGCTCCGAGAGACTGCAATTATTGACACCTTTTACACCTATCAAACCATCAGATATGACAGAGATGCGTATACTGATCAAGGTGAAAGGAAAATGTACCACAGATCACATTTCTATGGCTGGTCCTTGGTTGAAATACAGAGGGCACTTGGAGAACATATCTGAGAATTGCTACACTGGAGCGATTAACTACTTTAACGAAAAGCCAAATCTTGTCATCAACTACGAGACAGGAGAATACGGCCCAGTACCTGATTCTGCCAGAACTTACCAAAAGGCAGGCATCGGTACAGTTGTCTTTGGCGAAGAAAACCTTGGGGAGGGTTCTTCTCGTGAGCATGCGGCAATGGAACCAAGATTCTTAGGTGTCAATGCTGTGATCGTTAAGTCTTTTGCACGTATCCATGAGACCAATCTCAAAAAGCAAGGTATGTTAGCACTGACTTTTGATGATCCTGCGGACTACGACAAAGTGAGACAAGATGATAAGGTCAGTCTTTTTGGTTTCGAGACAATGGCACCTGGACAACCTCTTATGGTCTATCTACAGCATCAGGATGGCACGGATGACTACTTCTTAGTCAACCATTCTTATAATCAAGCGCAAATAGATTGGGTCAGAGAAGGCTCCGCACTTAATAAGATAAGGAAGGATATGGGTGTGGCTTAAAGAGCCTCTATATCATTAAAAATAAATCTGTAAGGGATGTCGATTATATAATTGGCATCCCATTTTTATTTGAAGGGAGGATAAGAGGTTTACCTCATTATTTTCACCAAAGTATTGAGGAAGATGTTACTATCCGAGGTGATAAGTCTATCCAATGCATTATCTGCCGCAGAAGAAATGGCATCTAAGTCTTTAATAAATCTATTGAACTCATTAGAGTCTTCGGAATCTCCCTGTACATTGGATATTTTTTTGATCATGTCTAGCATGGGGTTGAGTTCCTTCTGCTTTCTTTTCTCCAAGGTCTTGCGGAAAACTTTCCATAGCTCTTTCTCTGCTACGAAATAATCTTTTCTATCACCAGCCTTAGATTGTCTATAGATTAGCCTCCAGTCGAGTAAGCCTCTGAGATTCATATTGGCATTACCCTTAGATATTTGGAGTTGATTGATAATATCTTCGGCACAGAGTGGCTTTGGACTTATTAATAGTAGGGCATGGATATGACCCATGGTCCTATTGATGCCCCAATTCATCCCAAGTTCTCCCCAGGTGGATATAAAATGTTTTTTAGCTTCCGAAAATTCCATTGTGGTACAGTGCAAAGAGTAAATGTCTGTAAGACAATAATGTTCAGTGCAAACACAAATAAATGAGCACTATATCCATTATTCCGATTATTATATCTGGAATTTCCTGAGAATCTTAGTATAAAATAGCAAACCAGATGTCAAAAAATGCGCATAAACAGGATTGTGTAGTGCGATCGTGGATAGTGATGGGTAAATCTGTAGTCTTCGACCCCTTTACATGGGTTGTTTTGCAGATTATGTTTGTATCAGAATTAAAGGTTAAAGTCATGAAAAATTTAATATTCAGTTTAGTAGTCTTCGTTTCGACAGTCACAACGGTACTCGGAAACAATTCTAATCCAGAATCTTCAGTAACCATAATGTCTAATGAAAAAGTGGAATGCACAATAGAGTCTTCAGAGAATTCTGAATTCTTACTGACAGCTGAGTACAATAGCAAATCAGAAGTTATAGACTTTAATACAAAAGATGAAGTCAGTTTCGTCCAGATATTTTCTGAGGATGGAAAGATGCAATACCAACTTCCTGTGATGTCTAATAAGATAAAGTTATCTCTAAAAATATTTGATGAGAATGAAAACTACAGGTTAGGATTTCTTATCAACAAAAATTCAAAAATTCATTTTACTACGCTAAAAGTCAATTAGCAAAAAATTCTCAATAAGGTTTTAACGTTTTAAGAGCTTCAACTTCTGGTTGAGGCTTTTTTATTTGGACCTATTCCTATTAGCCTTTGATTTTATGTAGGTTTTATCTTTACGAAAGGTAGCTTGGTAATCGTAGCGTGTAGGATTTTCTTTCTTGTTTTTATACCAATATCCTGTCCTCGCTTAGACATGGACTTTGGTACATAACCCATACCGATGGGTATATTGAGAGAAGGAGACATGGTGCCGGAGGTAACGACACCTACGACATTTTCATCTATATCTACGATCTCATACCCTTCTCGTGGTATTCTTTTATCATGTACTTTGAATCCCACTAGTTTCTTGTCGACGCCGTTTTCTTTTTGATCTATAAAGACTTTTTTAGAGTAAAAATCTTCTGTTTTGTCTGTCTTAGTGATCCATGAAAGTCCCGCTTCGATAGGTGATGTTTGGTCGTTTATTTCGTGACCATATAGGCAGTATCCCATCTCCAGTCTTAGAGTATCGCGCGCGCCTAGGCCGCAGGGTTTTATATTTTGTTCTTGTCCTTCTTTTATCAGAGCGTCCCAGATTTTGACCACGTCTTTATTCTTTAGATATAGCTCATATCCGCCAGAGCCCGTGTATCCGGTGGCTGAGATAATTATATCTTCTATATCGCAGACGTCGCCTATGGCAAAATAGTAAAAGGGTATCTGATCTACCTGAGTATTCGTGACTTTGCTTAGGACCTCTGTTGCCTTTGGTCCTTGTATGGCGAGTAGTGCGTAATCATCTGATAGGTCTGTAAGTTGCGCGTTATAGTCATTAGCTTGTTTGATCCAGTCGTAATCTTTTTGGATATTGGCTGCGTTGACCACTAACATGTACTTATTCTCTTCTATTCGATAGGTAATAAAATCATCCACGATTCCACCTTTATCATTTGGGAAGAAGGCATATTGTGCCTGTCCCACGACCAGTTTGGAGGCATCATTAGAGCTTACTTTTTGGAGTAGCTGTAGAGCCTCTGGACCCTCTATAAAGAATTGTCCCATGTGAGATACATCGAATAATCCGACATCATTCCTTACGGCTAGATGTTCTTCATTGATAGATGTATAACTCACTGGCATATTATAACCAGCAAATTCCATCATACGCGCACCCAGATTTTGATGTACCTGCGTGAGAGGTGTCTCTTTCATTTATATGGTTAAGTTGGTATTATTTAGTTAAGATGATATCTGTGATTTTATCACCGACTTGAATGTTATGTACGACGTCCATTCCTTCTATTACCTTACCAAAAATAGAATATTTTCCGTCAAGGTGAGGCGTCGGAGAATGTGTCACGAACCATTGTGTGGATTCTGTATCAGTCTGTTCCGCTCTGGCCATACCGACATATCCCTCTTCCGAGTAATATAATGGGCCGAGCTCTGATCTTATAGTATAGTCTGCACCTCCATAGACATCGTTGCGCGGACTACCTGTCTGGATTACAAAGTTAGGCACGACGCGATGAAAGATTCTGTCATCATAAAAATCGCTCTCTGACAATTCCAAGAAATTAATTACCGTCGCTGGAGACTCTTCTATCAGTAATTTTATTTTGAATATTCCTTTATTGGTTTTGACTATGGCTAGGTCGTTATCCAGATTTTTCTCCAAGATTTCCCAGTTTATTTCTTTAGGCGTCTGTGGAGATGTAAGGTTAGGTGTGTTGACACCGCGTACTTTGGCGATGGCTTTTTCCAGTAGGTTGATTGTTTCGATATGTTTAGATACTTGTAATCTATCTCTTGCGGCGAAGAGTAAGGTGGTGCTATCGACTAATGGGACAAGTTGAGTCTTCTCATTAATTATTCCATTGGCAATTTCAGCTAATATACCCTCATCACTACCTTCGAGCTGCTGCAATAGATAATCGAATATTTTTCTTCTATGGTAGCCAATATATCCTTGATAAGTTCCATTGAAATTATCGTGTGCTAATATTTTATTAAGCGCGGCGACGGCAGTCGTCGTCACTTTATCGTTATCAGATTTCTCTGCTTGATCTATGATCGTCTGATAACTGCCGGGGTCATTACCTAGTGCACTGATATAAGCCGAAATCACCTGAGGGTCTTCTTCTTGAGATAGTACTTGTTGTACCTGCCATCTGGTGGCATTGAGAGTTTTAGAATAATAATAAGGTAGAATATCAAAGATGGAACTATAGATGCTCGCCTTTACGCGCCAGTCAATACTATCATTGGCTATGCGTCTGTAGTATGGTACATCATCTTTAGATCCATTATTCTTCAAAAACTGAGATGCGCTAATGGCAATATGAACATTCTCATCTCTCAATAGGGCTGTTATTTTTTCAGCAGATTGTATATAATTGTAATAGGCGAGTGCTCTGATTATGTTGCATTTGACACGATAATCTATTTGTAAATCGAGCATGTCCAGAAGCGTAGTTTGAATTTCTGGATCGTTGGTATTTCTTAGAGCTAAGGCCAATGCCATTTTAATATCAGGATCGACTTCTTGAGTGAGTGCTTCGGCAATTTGAAATTTCACCTTTTCTATATCCAGATCTCTAGTGCGCGCGAGATAATGTGCTGCGGATAATCTTATTTGGTGACTGAGGACTGGATTCCTGACACTTTCTACGGCAAGTTTAGTTATATCTGCATTGTGGATTCCACGCAAAGAAAAATTATAAAAACTACGCATCCGACCCTCTAGCAACAAAGTATCACTATCCCGATATCCTTCCGCGTCTATCATAAACTCTGATAACTTGGCATTACCTAACTTACCGATGGCTGATAGTATTTCCGCATTGGCAGAATTATCCGTCGACATGGTGTCTTTCTGTCGGAATCCTTTGATAAGAGAAGACTCTGATGATTCGTTTTGCATCTGTCCGATGGCATAAGCGGCCATCGCACGCACCTTGATGACAGGATCGTCTAATAACCAATAGAGGCTATCAAGTGCCTTACCATCATGATGCGAAGCAAAAGCTCTTGCCGATAAGTATCTATAAGTAGGGTCGGGATGAGTAAAATAGGATAATAGACTATCCGTTTTCTCTTGATTTTGAAGTTCAATTATTTTTCTGAATTCTGGATCAGCTATTTTTATATCGACCTCGGTCAATGTCTTTTTAGATTCTGGGACACATGCGATGAGTAATACAAGACAATAAATAAGAGCAATCGATCCAGAACTTTTCATGTATAGTGATATGGTCTTCCAAAAGTATTTCAATTCGAAATAAAATTGGTAGTTATATTTAATCTAAATTCTTACTTATGAAACATTCTCTACTGTGTATTGCCTTCTTATTCAGTATCATGTCCCAATCCCTTGGTCAGATTGTCACGGATGTACAATTATTGGATTCATATAGTGCTGTGGAAATATCATCAGCGGTATCTTTTGTAAGAATCGCAGAATACGCCGTCGACATATACAAGGTCAACTACCTGACGCCTGATGTACAAGGAGAATCTTCCGTGGCATCGGGTATCATCTGCATTCCTAGAGATAATACATCGTCTTTTCCTCTGGCTTCTTATCAACATGGTACAGTCGGTGGACGTGAGGATGTTCCATCCAGATTAGGTAGCAACAATTACGTCTTGCCTCTTGTATTTGCAGGGGCAGGATTTGTGACTTGTTCGGCAGATTATTTGGGATTAGGGGATTCTTCTGGAATACATCCTTATGTCCATGCGGCGACAGAGGCCTCTGCGTCTCTTGATCTTATGCGCGCTGCAGTGGAACTGTCTAATGACCCAGATTTCGCCACCTTGTTCAATCTTAATGATCAAGTATTCGTTGCGGGATACTCGCAAGGAGGACATGCGACCATGGCCTTGCAAAGAGAAATAGAACTCAATGCCAATGATGAATTTCAGTTAGCCGCAAGTGCGCCTATGTCTGGCCCTTATAGTGTCTCAGAGAGTATGGTGGATTTTACGTTGGGTGATGATAATTATGGTTTTGTGGCTTACGTGGCATGGATAACCTTGGGTTACCAAGCGGCATATCCTGAGACTTTGGGTATGATGACCTTAGAAGATGTTTTTAAAAGCCAATACATAGATCACATAAGAGAATTCGAAGCGGAAACGATTAATCTGTGGACGCTCAACAACTTGTTAGCCCAGACGCTGATAGATGAGACTGGTGGACAACGCCCTAAAGATATGTTCCATGACTCCATTGTCAATTCTATTTTGGCCAATCCGACCAGTCCTTTTGCGGTTGCTTTAGCGGATAACGATACTTATGATTGGACACCTGAGGCAACGACTTATCTATGCTATTGTCATGGAGATGAGCAGGTTACTTTTGAAAATTCCCTACTAGCAGAGCGCGTTATGAGTGATAATGGTGCAACCACTGTAGAGCTGATAAGAATGGATACAGATGATGCACCATTGGATCATTCTGGTTGCGGTATACCATGTCATCTGGAAACTTATGATAGATTTAAGGCACTGAGTAATATAACCAGTTCAGTCACTGATTTAGATGTCGACCAGGTAGTCAGATTTTCTTACAATGATGGTTCGCTTATTACAGAATTAACGGAGACAATGCGTTTTGACTCTTATGAGCTGAGACTATACAATTATACAGGCCAGTTATTATCCAAACATACTTTGGCAAACAAAGAGAATCAGGTCAGCGTTAATCACCTGGACCAAGGGTTGTATATCGCAGAGTTAGCGGGATTAGATAATAAAATATCTACTTTCCGATTTTTTAAAGATTAATCAGCCTAATTACTCGATCATCAAGGTGGAGGTATGATGCAATTGTATTGGCGTATGTGTATTTTTGCATCTTTTTATAAAACAATAGACAAAGAGAATGGGATTAAATTTTCAAAACGATAAGGAAGCAGTGGATAGCTTGGCGGGAGCGTATGAGAAACTGAGAAAAGAAATAGCCAAGGTTATAGTAGGTCAAGAAGAAGTAGTTAAAGCCGTATTAATCTCATTATTCAGTAATGGTCACAGTCTACTTGTTGGTGTTCCAGGATTAGCTAAGACTCTATTAGTAAGTACGATATCTGAGGTGTTGGATTTGGAGTTCAAAAGGATACAATTCACACCCGATCTTATGCCGTCGGATATTACTGGATCAGAAATATTGGACGAAAGCAGATCTTTCAAATTTAACCCTGGACCATTATTCGCTAATATCGTCCTAGCGGACGAAATCAACAGAACACCACCTAAGACACAAGCGGCACTGTTAGAGGCCATGCAAGAGAGATCGGTAACCGTGAGTGGACATAGACATCTATTACCTAAGCCATTCTTTGTATTAGCAACTCAGAACCCTATAGAGCAAGAGGGAACTTACCCTTTACCTGAGGCTCAGTTAGATAGATTTATGTTTAATATTCCTCTGGATTATCCATCTTATGAGGAAGAAATACAGGTCGTCAAAGAAACAACCACAGATAAGAATACTGAGCTAGCTAATGTCCTGACAGCAGAAGAAATCTTAGCATACCAACAACTGATAAGAAAGATTCCGATTGCGGATAACGTATTAGAATATGCGGTATCCATTGCCAGCAAAACCAGACCTAATACCAAGATGGCCACTGGTGAAGTGAACAACTATATTGCATGGGGAGCTGGCCCAAGAGCATCTCAGTACCTCGTATTAGGTGCCAAAACACACGCAGCGATCAACGGCAAGTATTCGCCAGACATAGAAGATGTACAAGCCATTGCTAATTATGTATTAAGACACAGAATAGTACGTAACTACAAAGCAGAGGCTGAAGGTATAACGGAAGAGAATGTTATTGCCGGGCTGATGTAACGATATACATCATCACCTTGATAACTATATTTCTTATCCATTCGTATGCAGTCTACTTTTCAGGTATTTGATCTGACCATTATGGTTTGATTCGTGTTCTGCGACATGAAACCACTTGCAATAATTATTGGTCGGACTTCCCCAGAACTGGGTATCCACTACTTCCAACCAACCATCATCATACTTGGCTAATTCTTTTAGACTGAATTCTCTGCATGCTTCGAGTTTGTCTAGATAGTAATCTAATTCTTTACCCTTAAATGTCGCTCTACCCGCATCACCAAGGTTGGAGGCGGCTCGATACAACTCATCATTGTCACCACCAGGCTCAAAATGAACGCTTCCCTCAAATGTGTTTTCCTGATAAAATCGCTCCGTCGCAACAAGGTGCATGAGCATTGCTCCGATAGAATTAGATTTTGCATCATGGAGATAATCGAGATCTTTTTGTGACATGCCATGTACTGGTCTCAGCATGGTGTTACGCATCCAATTCATCATGGATACCAGTGTTCCAATTTCAGGGGTGTATCCAGCTTTGGGTCCAACGATATTTATGCCGTTGACCTGCTGATTGAGTATATAATTTGATTGGACAGGCTTTGGGGAGCTGGTCATTATTCCAGTCGCTAGAGATAGAGCCGCTGTCTTTTTGATGAAGTTTCTTCTGTTGTCTTTGTTCATAGTTTTGATTCTGATTTTATTATTTGGCCTTCTTTGACCATATTTCCTTATATAAAGTAATACTGCGATATAAGAAGAAAGTTACAGTAAGGGTAAGAAAAGCGATTTTTACAAATAGGTATTCTTTAGATTGAGAGCTTGTATGCCAGCCTGCGTTGATGGTATTAGGTAAATACATGCAGAGGTTATATATAACCCATGTGCCGATGATAATTGTTGATATAAGTTCGATAATGGGTTTTTTCATATTGTAGTATCTCACTCTAAGAAAGCACAATTTTTAGATTAGTAAATCTCAAGCTTTACTGGAGGAAATTTATGTAAGACGTTCCCGCATATTTCACCATTATCTGGGTATTTCGTGGGAGAAATTAATAGTTCAAAGGTTTTGTATTTTTCCAACTTTTCAATGAATCTTAGAAGCTGACTGCCATCTTTCTTTATATCGAATTGTTGTTCTTTTCCTAAAGTAGATTTTATTCTGATCCAATCAAGTGATATTTCTTCTTCGTTTTTTACATTGACAAATCTGATACTTTTGTCGGTCAGGGAGGATTTCTCTATTCGATAAGCGTATTGTGGGAATCCAAACTCAATCTTAAATTTTCCCAAGTACAATTCAAAATCTTTGAATCCATGCAATTCATAATTATCGTAATCCCAACCAAGGAAATAACAATCTGGTCGGTATTTTATGTTTCCTCCTGTTAGCTCATTTGGCAATATTCCTTTTAGTCTTTTATATGTAGAATCTGGCATTATGCATTCACAAACCATAATAGTTTCGCAGATTTCGTCATAAGCAGGTAATGTTAGTATAGTATCCCTAATGATCTTTTGTGCGTGACCAGCTAGATGAAACAAGAAAGCAATTGTGAATAGTAAAGTCCTTTTTGATATTTCTTGTTTTGATTTCCAAAATCTTGACCATTTATTGATCAATTTGAATTGTGAGTTTTGCACTTGGATAGTTATTGATTTGTTGACAATGCATTAATGTAACCATGAATCTAAATTCTTAATTGCCCAGACTAAGAACTTTTAACCAAGAACTAGGAATCTCATATTCACTATTGTTGGTAATCCATTTAATACATACTATATTGGAATCTTGTGATAATACCAACGTATTCTATTGGAAGAACCTAGAAAATATCGAATCTTAAGATGGTTGGCTTATGCGGCTTGGGTGCTGTTGTTTTTGACGATGGTTATAGTCGCGAGGTTTATTATTCAGACTAATAATTCCGATATACCAGCCTTTAGTGAACTCGAAAATCCGCAGTATAACGAGGCCAGCATTATCTATGATGAGAAAGGCAGATCATTCGGTAAGTACTATGTGGAAAATCGTGAGAATATAGATTACGAAGATTTATCACCTAACATATTAAAGGCCTTATTAGCCACTGAAGATATTCGATTCTTTGATCACAATGGAGTTGACCTCAAAGCCCTTTTTCGTGTAGCATTCAAAACTATTTTGTTGCAGAAAGAGAGTGCGGGTGGTGGTAGCACCATCAGTCAACAATTGGCCAAGCTATTATACAAAAGAAAGAGTCTATCAGGTCTGTCTAAGATACAGAGAGGCGTGGAACTTATCCGTACTAAGGTCAAAGAATGGATAACGGCGATCAGACTAGAGAAGAGCTATACCAAGGAAGAGATCATATCCATGTACCTTAATAAATTTGAATTTATCAATGGAGCACATGGTATACAATCGGCATCGGAGACTTACTTTAATGTAGACCAAGAAAACCTCACCATAGAGCAAGCGGCACTCCTCGTCGGCATGCTCAAAAATCCCAATCTTTATAATCCTCTTAGATTTCCTGAGAATGCGACTGGACGTCGTAATCTTGTAATCAATCAAATCGAACGGTATTATGATGACGTCGATAGTGAGTTATTGGATTCTATACGGAGTACCGCTCTGGATATGAGTCGATTTGAGAGGGATTCTCATGATACGGGACCAGCACCATATTTCAGATCAGAACTGACGAAGTGGTTGAGAGGAATATTCAAAAAGGAGAATATCACCAAAGCAGATGGTGAGGAATATAACGTCTACACAGATGGGCTGAAGATATATACCACTATAAATCTGGATTATCAGAAGTATGCAGAAGAAGCTGTCAAAGAGCACATGCAGTTTTTGCAGGCTAGATATTGGGAAGTGTGGAAGAATAGAAACCCCTGGACCTATGAGGCTGACAGTTTGCAGAGGATTATAAGAAGTAATACTTTAGAAAGAAAAATTAAAGAATCAGAGAGATATCTGAGTCTTCATAATCAGTACCTAAGTGCGGACAAAACCAAAGCTCAAGAAAAATATGGAAATATACCGCTCAATGAAAATGTACTAAAAGAGTTATCGCGGATAGAGTCAAAAGCCACTTCCTGGTCTAATGTTATCTATAAAAAGATTATATCTAAATCCAACAGGTCTAAGTACGAATCCCTACTAGGAGATGATGAGATATGGCCTACACTAAAAAATCAATTTCAGAAATTACAAAAGGATTACAAAGAGGTTTTCAAAAAGAAAATCTCTATGGAGGTCTTCGATTATAACGAAGAGGGGTATAAGGTGATAGAGATGAGTCCTAGAGATTCTGTCCGTTATCATAACCAACATTTACAAGCGAGTCTGTTGGCCGTACATCCCATTACTGGTCATATCAAAGCATGGGTAGGGGGACCGGGCTTTAACTACTTTAAGTACGATCATGTCAATTCTCGTAGACAAGTCGGTTCTACGATTAAGCCCTTTGTCTACGCAACTGCTATAAGTCTGATGGGATTATCGCCATGTCAGACATACAAGGATATACAATACACCATAGCCCCTGGTGATGATAATTTATTCGTCGATAAAGAATGGTCTCCTGCCAATGCCAACGAAAAATTCACTGCCAACGACTATAACCTATATCAAGGTCTTCTTTATTCCAAAAACTCCATTACTGTCAGACTAATCAAAGAAATGGGGAGTGTGGATGTGATCAGAGAGTTACTGGATAATGTTGGAATAGAGAAAGATAGAGAATACCCCAATGGGCAACTCGTCGTGCCAAGAGTGCCTTCGATATGTCTCGGTGCCGTAGATCTCACGCTATACGAGATGGCAGGGGCGTATACGACATTTGCTAACGACGGAGTCTATACTCAGCCTATATTCGTAAGTAGAATAGAGGATAAAACGGGGAAGGTGATCTACAAAGGATTGCCAGAAACCAAAAGAGCCATCAATCCACTTTATAATGGTGTGATGGTTGATATGCTAAGGAATAATGTACAAGGAGGATTTGGCCTGGGAGTGAACACAGATATCGGAGGTAAGACAGGTACAACTAATGATTATGCTGACGGTTGGTTTATGTCTGTTGCTCCAGAACTTGTAACAGGTGTGTGGGTAGGTGGAGATGATAAGTGGATACGTTTTCTTAGTCTGGACGATGGTCAGGGTTTTGTTATGGCGAGACCAATTGTTCAGAAATTTTTATCAGGAGTGGAGAAGGATTCCACCATAGCTTTTAAGTCTGATACGCCTTTTCCGACACCGCCGCCAGGTATACTGGAGTTTTTGGATTGCGACAAATACAAACAAAAGTCTGTAGAAGAAGAACAAGATCTTAATAAACTAAATGTCAGAGAGGACATTATGGATGATGAGTTTGATGAAGAATTCGGTGATGATTTTGGCGATGACTTCGGAGACGAATTTGAAGATACATTTTCGGACGAATCGGATATTGAAAATACGGAATCGAAAACAGACTCAAATATTATTAGTACGAATAAGCCTACGCCAGACTCTATTATTCAGCAGATTATGCCTATAGATACTTCTGGCGGTGATGGTCGATAAATTATAATATTGATGAAATTATTAGAAGGTAAAAAAGTAATTATAACTGGTGGCTCTCGAGGGATCGGAAGATCTATAGTCCGATCTTGTATAGAGCAAGGTGCTGATGTGGCTTTCACTTATAGGTCATCGGCGCAGCAGGCAGAAGACCTCATCACCGAGATCAATGTCTCACCAGAAAGAATAAAGGCTTATCAATCAGACGCCAGTCTATATGAGGCGGCAGGTCAGTTGGTGGATTCTGTGCTAAAAGATTTTGGTAAGGTCGATGTGCTGATTAATAATGCCGGTATAACTAATGATACACTCATGTTACGTATGAGTGAGGACCAATGGGATAAGGTCATAGAAGTCAATCTCAAATCCGTATTTAACCTGACCAAGCACATACTCAAACCGATGCTCAAAAACAGAGCAGGATCTATTATTAATATGAGTTCTGTGGTCGGTGTATTCGGTAATGCAGGACAAGCCAACTATGCGGCGTCTAAGGCTGGTATTATAGGATTTACTAAGTCCATTGCCAAAGAGGTGGGATCTCGTGGAATCAGATGTAACGCCATCGCTCCAGGCTTTATAGAATCAGAGATGACAGAAACTCTGGATGATAAAGTCAAAGAGGCTTACATCAGTAATATTCCACTCAAAAGATTTGGCAAGGGGATGGATGTGGCTAATGCTTGTGTTTTTCTTGGCTCTGACTTATCTACTTATATATCGGGCCAAGTACTCAGTGTCTGTGGAGCCATGAATACTTAAGCTAGGATATAGATGATACGATTAGCGTCACTATGGTTTTTAGTATTGATTTGTTTTTCGTGTAGCAATAGGTTGCAGGTTCTTTCTATCAAGGATGTATCTCAATTAGATAACATACCGATATCTGTCAAGGACAAAGGTTGCAGAGACCCACTAAATCATGTCCCTGATGAATATACGGTTACTAAGTCCATCAAGGTTAACGTACATATTATAGATGACCTTGTAGGAGACAAAAATTTCTCCTTAGAAGCAGGACAAGATTTTATGCAGAAGATGATCTGGGATGGAAACAAAAGACTAAAGAACAACAAAAAGATGAACCTTCCCGAAGGGAATGATACACCCGTACTTAATCCTAAATATAGATACGATGTCAGAGGCGTACTTAATAAGGATGACAATGGATTCTACAAACACCTAGAAGAAAATGATCCTTATTATATCGCCCATGGAAAACATAGGAACAACTACAACAGAAAAATCTTAGAAAAATATAATATCGGAGCGGACACGGTATTAAACATATTTGTTTTTCCACACCATCCAGATAGTCTCAGATCTAAAAAATATAAAGCAAGACGTACAGGAATCGCCCTAGGGACCTCTCTTAAGATGGCAGGGATGATAGAAGATGGCAAAGAGCCATGGACTTATGCGACTCTGCTCAATCACGAAATAGGGCACATACTGGGACTCAGCCATTCTTGGATAACTAATGACAGATGCGATGATACACCTAAACATCCTAACTGCTGGGATACCACAGGAAAGAAACCTTGCGAAGGATCACATTCCAACAATATGATGGATTATAATAAGAGTCAAATGGCTATTACGCCATGTCAGCTAGGTATAATCCATAAGGGATTTAATACTATTAATGGTAAAACACGGAAACTTCTCAATCCGAATTGGTGCAAATTGAATACTAAGGATACCATTACTATTGATTCGGAAATAAAATGGCTAGGAGCAAGAGATGTAAATCAGCATATCGTCGTAAAATCTGGTGCGACACTCGAAGTACACTGTAGATTATCTATGCCAGAAAATGGAAAAATTACGGTAGAGCCTGATGGTAAACTTATACTCTTCGATGCTCTTGTGCATAATTCTTGTGGGAAAACATGGGATGGTATAGAGTTGCAGTCTTACAAGAAAAGGAGAGCCATTATAGAGTCCTATGGAGATACGAATATTGAAAATGTAAAATAGCTTACAATTTTAATAAAACGATACGGCCTTAGTTCGATGATTGAATATAGTTTTTATTTTTATGAAAAATAATCGAGAAAAAAAATCGCCGTTTTCTCATAACCAATGATCTCTTCCTTACATTAATAGGCGTAGCTCCAAAAAATCATTCATTTTAGAAGATTTATAAGTAGCTAAGGAACTCAATAGAACAACTTTAAGAAGAGTTCCGACTAAATTTTGGGTAAACACTTTTGTAATATTCTTGCATGACAAGGTGCTTTGACTTGATCAGAGTATAATTCGGAATGTATGTCCGAGCCTCGTCATGCATTTTTTTATTCCTTGATTAAAGGAAGTGTATCTATGATTTTTCCGTCTCGTAAGAAAGATATATAGTAGATGCCAGATGCCATTCCAGAGCAATTGATACGCCTTATTCCCTTCAGCTTATTTCTGGACATGACAAGTTGACCTATACTATTGAATATGCTGAGGTCAAATTCTAACTCAGGATTTTCGTTTTGTACGTAGAGAAAATGAGATGTGGGATTGGGAAAAATAACAAACCCTTGCTCGCTGAATTCCTGATTTTGGTCTATACCTTCTCTTAGAGTTGTATTATCAAAAAATGCAATATCTCGATCCGTAAAGAAGTCGGCAGCTTGCGCGCCAAGTGCACCTCCTGATTGCGTTAGCACCTCTATGATAAGGGGACCCTTATAACCAGAGACAAGATCAAACTTTCGTTTATAGACAACGCCTTCTTCCTGACCATATATAAGTGGGAAGGTGGTAGAATCGGTTTTGACTTGCACGATAGTACCGAAACTCTCGTCCAATATGACATCGAATCTATTTTGATTAAGGAATTGTGCCAGATTGAATTCAAAAATAGGTCGACTCATATCAGATGCATCTATACAGTAGACTATTTCGCTTGTTAAAGAGGTAGAGCTAAATATTCCTTCTACATCAGGACAGGCTCGGTAGAATACGTCATCAATAGCGGCTATAGCTAATCCGTTATTTTGTTGCCAACTTATAATAGTGTCCGTATCATAGGAATCAAAAACAGTATTGATTTCATAGTAATCTCTTCTATGCGTCTCTTCATATTTTTCTAAGTATCCTTTCACTATATGTGTGATTCCGCTATAACTATTTTCTTGCTGATCGTTATCCTCATTTATATCAGAAGAATGCCTTATAGTCACATTATAATCTTTGATTCCGTCTGGGATTTCGATATCAAAAAGAGAAGCCGAGCCGCCATAATAGTTCAGAGGTAATACGGCCGACTGTAGAGGACGGATTATTGTAAAATTCCCTTTATCGGTTTTAACATCAAAGAATATTGTATCGCCTGCATCCAAAATTTCACATCCTCGATTTCTATAGCCGTATATATAACGTGTAGGAG
Organism: Maribacter sp.; assembly: GCA_020629415.1. Classification (GTDB taxonomy): domain Bacteria; phylum Bacteroidota; class Bacteroidia; order Flavobacteriales; family Flavobacteriaceae; genus Maribacter; species Maribacter huludaoensis. The sequence continues at coordinate 22,609 of JAHDDL010000003.1, forward strand.
ATGTTCCTTCACATAGAGTTCTATTGCTTAGGCTAAAGTTGCTTAGCTCTAAGTCTAGACCTTGTATCTCGGACATAAAAATATTGCCAGTCACCCTATTGTTAAGTCTGTTATTATCCACTTCCCAAACTTCTATTACGTATGTTCCGGCGTTATCCGGATTTAATTTTATAGGAGTTTTAAAAGTATAAATTATAGAATCTCCAACTGCAAGATCTAATGGTACAGATAATGACTCCTGGATAGCCGTAGTTCGGTTTTGGACAAATCTTATGATTATACTATCTGTCATGGGATAAGTGGACCGCCCCTTATTTCTAATTATCACACTGGCGAAGTGATCAGTTGTCGTATCACATATTGTTGTGATACCCGATTCTAGTTCTAGTCCCAAATCTAAATTATCTATATCTGGATAAAGACCTACAGCTTTCCATGATTCGAGCACGCTACGATATTGATCAGATTCTTCACCAAAAAGATCAGCGGTCGCCTCTAGGGTCGCATACATACAATCAAAATAATTGCTGCTCTCTGTAAGGTATCCTGTCTGTGATACAAACACTATGTCCAATGCATCTTTCCATCCTATGGAAGCCACGTTATATTCTTCTGGTGTTTCGTTTGTGCCAGCTCCCCCTTCTACTAATAAGTAGAACCAATAATTGAATACGCCGCTATTAGTATGTACGCCTCCATTATCAGCTGTTCCAGTTCGCCAGTAGTCACCACCATAATATTTAGGATCTGATCGCTCATGTGGATTTTCTAATGACCTGAAATAATTCACCTCTTCTGATAACCTAAAACGATCTCCTATGTACCAATTGAAATTCTGAGGATCGGCGTAGTGCTCCAGACCTTTGCCTATGATGTCACTTATGGATTCATTCAGCGCTCCTGACTCGTTGCGATAAATCAAATTAGAGGTACTATTCGTCCAGCCATGAGCAAACTCATGTCCTACAACATCAAGAGTAGTTAGCGGACCATATCTATCACAATCTCCATTTCCATAGTTGGTCCTGCTTCCATCCCAATAGGCATTGACATAATAGCGTCCTCTGACATGCACTACCGATACTAGTTCGCCACCTTGACCGTCTAATCCATCCCAATCAAAATATTCTTGCATCATATCATAGTATTTGGAGGTGCAATAATGCGCATCGTGAGCCACTTCGTCACGTTGCTCATTGAATGTATCCCATATATTATCGCTGTCCCAAAAAGTATCTCTGTCTGTATTCGCATCCAGCGTAATAATGCCTTGTCCCCTTGTTAGGTCTCTGAGTAGATAGCGGTCTGGCGCAATGGAATCAGTAATAATTTCTTGCTCTCCATAGTATAGAGTTTTGGCGCGTGCTTTTGTAGCATGACCTTGTATTATAGAGAAGCTGTTACTTATTTTACCATTATGTGCATCAAAGTATACCAGATGTTTGATCGGCTCTTCGAAATCGTATGAACTGATTTCGTAACCATGAGCAAGTGCGTAATTGCCAGAAAACTCTGGATGACTTTTATCCATGATTACCGTTTCTTTATATGAGGATGACCATGAGACATGAGTGATATCGTCTATATCCTGATCTTGTATTAGTTTGGATTCAAATTGTTCTTCGATTCCCTTTGCAAATGTTTTTTGAAGTGGTGCATTAAGAATGTCGACCTTTTTGATAGGAAATATATTTCCAGTCGATTTTATTATGCGGCCATCTTTTTCGTGCAATGTGTAGACTGCACCTTTTACCTTGATGTCCTTATGATATTGTTGGTATTTCAGTCTAGCGTATCCTGACTTATCTGGTCGATCCGATATGAGTAAGAATTTGTCTTGATCCGAAAGATTTAATTCGGCTCTTTTCTTAGCGAAAAAATTTGATCGATCTAACGAAAGATCCTTATAATATCTGATTTTATTATTCTGGAATTGCTCTAGCGGTGTGGAGATATTGGCTTGACTAATTACTATAAATGGCATTACCAGAACAAGCAAAAACAAGATAGGTCGCATAGACAGCCGATTTTAGATGACAGAAAATTAAGAAACTCTTGATAATTATTGTGTCTTATTATGCTCATATAGACCTATTATATTATCCTTGTACACAGTATGTCGCAAGAACAAGATAGGTACGATGTCTTACTGCAAGCCATCGAATTAGAAAGAAAAGAAGAAGAAAGATATTATCAGAGCCTAGCTGCCGATAGAACGGTCAAAGAGAAGATAGAATCTGGTATCCTATATTATCCTCTGCAGGTCTTATCCCAACATTACACCGTCGGTGAAAAAATAGAAGTGACTCTAGAGCGATATAAAAATGTCAATCAACCTCACAAACTAAAATCTGGAATAGCCGCCATACTTTTTGCCCGATCTGGTAACGAACAACATTTATCTACTAAGGGCGTAGTATCTTTCGTGAGAAAGAATAAGATCGGAATTATTCTGGGCGATGAGATGATCACTCTGGATCAGCTACAAGAAATGAAAGGCATGATAGGTATAGAAATGATCTATGACGAGCGTCCTTATCGTGTCATGAGAGAGGCCATAGAGAATCTGAAGATAACAGATCGACGACATATAATAGAATTACGAGAAGGCATAAGGAAAAAGAAAGATCTCGATTATGTTATTCCTCAAGAGGTACATTATGTGCCGCCTCACCTTAATGAATCTCAGGCTGCCGCTTTGCGTGGGTGTATACAATCTCACAGTCTAAGTATTATACATGGACCTCCTGGGACGGGAAAGACAACCACACTGGTTTCGTTAATCAAGGAATTGACTAAGAATGAAAAACATATTCTCGTATGTGCTCCGAGTAATAATGCAGTAGACTTATTAGCCTATCGCTTAGACCAAAATGGTATACCCACCATCAGGGTAGGTAATGTCACCCGTATAGGTGATAATCTGGTACATCTGACACTAGACGAAAAGGCAAGAAATCACGAAGAATGGAAGCATATAAAAAAAATAAAGGTGGAAGCCATAGAAGCGTCCCGACAAGCCAAGAAGTATAAAAGATCATTTGGACAGAAAGAGCGGAGTGAGCGCAAAATGATGTACAAGGAGTCCAGAGAGCTACGTAAGTGGGCAAGAGATATGGAACACAAACTTATAGATCGCCTACTCCATGAAGCCAAAGTGATATGCAGTACATTGATAGGCGTTAGTCACAAGACGATAAATGACTTGGAGTTTGATACCTTGGTCATAGATGAAGCGTCTCAAGCTCTTGAGCCAGAATGTTGGAATGCCATACTCAAATGCAAACGAGTCATATTAGCAGGCGATCATCTACAGTTATCGCCAACGGTAAAGTCGCCACAAGCCGAGAATCTTGGTTTGTCCGATACATTATTGCAAAGATTATCGGATCGGATTACATCCAGTTTTTTGCTCACGACCCAATACCGCATGAATGATAAGATACTTTCTTTCTCTAATGCACAATTCTATAATAACCAATTAAAATCTGCGGAAGGCATTAGTAATTGGACTCTAGAAGGTGATGGTACACCATTAGTTTTTATAGATACAAGTGGTTGTGGTTTTGAGGAAAATTATAATCCCAAAACGAGAAGCCGATATAACGAGGGGGAGTTTTTTATCCTAAGGGAACATTTTTTACAACACAAAGAAATATATCAAAATCATACTATTGGTATCATCAGTCCTTATGCCGAACAGGTTAAATTCCTCAAAAGAAAAGTAGAAGTTGACGATTGTTTTCGTGACACATTGATAAGCATTAACTCCATAGATGGTTTTCAGGGTCAGGAAAAGGATGTGATTTATATATCTCTTGTCAGGTCTAATAATGCTGGGGATATAGGCTTCCTCAAAGACGAAAAAAGACTGAATGTCGCCATGACGCGCGCACGGAAAAAACTGATTATAATTGGAGATATGAGCACTCTAAGCCTTTACCCATTGTACAACACCCTAGCGGATCATATCGAGAAGGAAGGGTCTTATAAGTCGGCTTGGGAGTATATGTCTTATTGATCGTTGCTAAGACTGGTAATTATTGGACTCGCTAAAGACTTTCGAATGACAAATTAGATATCGCAATTTGATTAAATAATTATCGTTAGTTTGCTAAATAGCAAAAGTGAAAGTGTTTATAATGTTATTTCTCTGTATTCCTTTTTTCTATCTGAATGCGCAGAGATATCTCCCCGTAATAGAAGATAGCATTACCTTTTGTCATAAGTGCTCTAACAAACACGTAATTGATAAGGATTGGAAGTGGGAGAACCTGAGTGATGGATATACCAAGATCAGATCATCCAATTTTGTGTATGAACTCAATAGATTAAGCGATTCGACATACAATCTTAAGAAGTATGACGACGGTCGTATACTAGCTAAGGGTAAGATATTATTAAGAGAGAATAACTTAGTCCGTAGAGATACGGTGTCTTGTCATCATTGTCATCCGACGGATTTATGGAAAGAGATAGTCCTTATTCATTCATTTGTTAGACCTATAAATATTGGTATTTGGGAGATAGTGGATGAAGAAGGGAGAATTATGGAATGTAACTTTGGCAGAAAGGGCCTAAAGAAAGAGTCGTGCAAAAAAGGTTAACGCCAAGAAATAATAGCCAATGAGATATGCTCATAAACTAAGCATATCACCTGGCTACTAATCAAATATTCTAAGGTTACAATTAACTCCAAAAAGAACCTGAGGTTATTTATCTGACTACCTTGAATTGTTTCGCAATTCTATTGTTGTTTTTTAGATTGATGGACATTGTATAGAGACCTGGCGTATATTGTTGTACGTTAATCTCGGTTGGTGCCTCGTTAACTTTTTCGATATAAATAGATTCCATTCTTTGACCTAAAGAATTATATATCTCGATATTGGCTTCTTCGCCTGGATTGTCCTCTATGGTCAAGTTGACGATGCTAGAAGCTGGATTAGGGTAGATATTGATTGATTCAGCCATTATATCAAAGTCATCAAATCGCTGTAATAATTCATCAGTTTTTTCTGGTACAGTGACTTTACCTTTTATGGTAAGATATGTAATGGCGGGATCTGTATTGGTTGTAATAGTTACTCGTTTGGATTGTAACCCTTTTTTGTTCTTGCTATCAAACTGAACTAATAGGCTAGCGGTTTGGCCTGGCGCAATGGGTTCTTTAGGAAATCTTGGAACTGTACATCCGCATGAACCTTTAGCATTGATAATTATAAGTGGTTCTTCTCCAGTATTCGTGAAATAAAATACATTTTGGATTTTTTCGCCTTGTGTAATTTCTCCCCACTCAAAAGTCTCTTCTGCAAAGTTAATTGTCGTTGTGGCAATTGACTCTTCTTTGGTTTCTGTAGATTGTGCATAACTACTCAGGGCAAATAAAAATATGCCCAACAATGTAAATGTTTGTTTCATCTATTTCACTTTTTTGGTAATTGATTGATTCTAATGCTCATAATAGAAATGAAGGTCTGACCTAAGATATTTTTGATTAAGATGGTTATTCTATGAATAGATGAAATTGAAGGATAAAATGGTGCAAATGATAGATGACCAATCGTTACTATCTCACTACTGTAATATCCCCAGTTTCTACTATGGTCTGATTAGATGGGTCGATGTATTTTAGTATATATAGATATACGCCCTGTTCCACAGCTTTGTTCTTTCTATTTCCAAACCAAATTTCATCTTGATTAATGCTTCTAAAAACGGGTGCGCCCCATCTATCGTAAATGGATAGTTCGAAGTTATTAAGCCTACAAGAGGATAGCACTTGGAACCCTCGATCCTTATCTTGCAGCGATATTATATTAGGGTAATATATATCGCAGGTATATTCTATGTTGATAAGGTATTGTATTTGGCATCCTCCATCATCTGATACGGTTAAGGTATATTCGCTAATATTTTCAATATTGGTCAAAGCTGGATTAGGGCAATCCGCACAGCTTAATCCTGATATAGGATACCATTCCACATTGAGATCAGAAGGAATATTGTTTCGGAATGTATAAGTCTCATTATTGATGATCTCGACTGTAGTTTCCACTTCTAGGTCTGGAAAATCAATTCTTTCTACATAATAGGTAATGGTAGAATCGCATCCCTTGGCATTAACTACTACATCACTGATTGTGGTATCTCCTGACACCAATTTTCCAAATAAATAAAATTCGTCTTCAGAGCAAAAACTTGTATCGGTTTCGTAGTAGGAAGGTGATTCATATACAAAATCTACGACCACTACAGAGTCACATCCAGCAGTAGTCAGGAGTCGTTCTTCGCCAGATGTATTGGTTTCGTTGTATTCCGTTGTCCCTATTGTCTCAGTATAGCCATCATTTTGACAGCCTTGATAATTGCGGTACTCATTTATTTGTCCTTCCACTTCTAGAGTCGTGTTGATTATCGAGTCGCAGCCATTAATAGTCAACAGGTCCGATGTATATAGCCCCGTGGTCATAACATTTCGACCATCTGGCAGTTGGTACGACTGACCTTGGCATATTGTAATCTTTTCATCTTTGATAAAGGAGTTGTCTGCAATTTGGCAACCAAGGGCAAAGATGTTACAGGCAAGAATATCATTGCTGTTTGATATATTGGGACTATTAGTTACGAGACCTGCCGTGTTACATATTATACCTACATCAGACATGATTATATCATTAGTCTCATTATCAAGTACAATGGTGGGGCGCCCAAAATTATCAACTGAAAGAACCTCTGCGCCTGTGGATGCTAACTGACTAAAGTTGGCTTGAAAACTACCTCCTTGGTCAAATTCCGTAAGTTGTCCAAACGGCCCATCAAAAATATTGAGTGTGTCATTGCCATTGGGTAAGTTGGGATTTGCATTGTCGTTTTCTACTTCGTAGCCCCAGATTTTAGATTCTCCTTGGAATAGAATTACAAGATTCTCTTTGCACTCTAAGGACCACTCACGTATCGTTAGCAATAATGAAGTGGATAATGTAGTGCCAAAACCCGCATTATTATCAGCGGCGAAATTTCCTATCAATATAATGTCACATTTTTGATCTTCTATATCTTTTACAGAGTTGATGTTTCTTAATGGAAGGGGAGTGACAGCACAGGGTACGACGCCACTATCTCCGAATAGCTGAGAATTATATAGCTTCTGTCGGATGCCCCGCATGTTATTACCATCGAAAGTGTAGTTGCAATTAGAAAAAATACAATAATCATCAGTGGATGTATAACATAGAATGAGTCTTGTATCATCATCACAACAATCTTGGCAAATAATGCAAGTGGAGAAGAGACTGAATAGAAATATAATGGTTCTGTATGACATAGCTTTATAGAAGTCTTATAAAGTTAGTATTCCTAAGAGAATAAGATCTACAAAGTCAGTCTTACATATTATAAGCGGCCGTGGTCACTATAATCCACTGTGTAAACTGTGAATCAAGATTAGCTCTGTCTTGTTTCCACAGTGTCAGGTTGAATGACCAATCATTGGTGATCTTTATATTAGAACCTATTAAATGGCGCGTACGCTGCAACTCATTGACACCATCTAATCGAAAAAATAATTCTGTACCAATATATGGAGTAAATCTACCTTGCGTTTTGAATGTAAAGGTTGGATGCCATCGCATAAAATTTGGGTCATCTATCTCGATATCCTGAGCAATGTGCCATCGTATAACATTGGACATTCCTATATTATTGGATAAGTTGGCTTTGTGCTTAATATCAAAAAACCAAAAGTTCCGATTGACGCCATTCTGCAACCACCAGTATCTCTCAAGGATTGCCATAGAAAACCCTTTGCCCAAATTAAAAGCTATGGAGATATCTATGGAAGAATTGTCATATTCCGAGAGGTCGTTGCGATGTCTTATTATGGGTCTTATGGCGTAAGATACTTCGTCATTGATCTTGCTCGATAATTTGATCGATGTCCAGGATTGCAAATCGGACTGGGCTATGCCGCTATCAGATTGGCCTAAGAATATCAGGATAAGTAGTAGAGATAATTTTCTCATTGACTCGTGATTACTTAAATGCATTGAGGCCAGTTACGTCCATGCCTGTTATTAATAAATGGACATCATGTGTTCCCTCATAAGTGAGTACTGTTTCGAGGTTCATCATGTGGCGCATACAAGGGTATTCGTTAGTTATTCCCATGCCTCCATGTATCTGACGGGCTTCTCTTGCTACCTCTAGGGCCATGTGTACATTGTTTCTTTTGGCCATAGATATCTGAGCTGGAGAGGCTTTTCCTTTATTCGCTAATGATCCGAGCCTCCATGCCATTAACTGTGCTTTAGTGATTTCTGTTATCATTTCGGCTAGCTTCTTTTGAGTCAACTGAAACTGGCCTATTGGCTTGTCAAATTGTATGCGCTCCTTACTATATCTAAGAGCAGAATCATAGCAATCCAATGCGGCTCCTATAGCACCCCAGGCGATTCCATATCTTGCTTTTGATAGGCAAGAAAGAGGACCTTTGAGTCCGACGACATTCGGAAGTATATTTGATTTTGGTACGCGTACATCTTCGAATATCAACTCTCCTGTAATGCTTGCTCTTAACGACCATTTGCCATGAATCTCTGGAGCGGAGAAGCCCGGTGTTCCTTTTTCTACAATGACACCTTGTATCTTTCCTTCTGGGTTTTTAGCCCATACTACAGCTAGATCGGCGACGGGACTATTAGTGATCCATAACTTAGCGCCGTTAAGGATTATGTCATTGCCATCTTCCACAAAAGAGGTAATCATTCCTCCTGGGTTAGAGCCATGATCTGGCTCCGTCAGTCCAAAACATCCTATAAATTCTCCCGATCCTAGCTTGGGTAAATACTTTTTCTTTTGTTCTTCACTACCAAATCTATATATGGGATACATCACCAGAGATCCCTGTACAGAAGCCATACTGCGCACGCCAGAGTCTCCTCTTTCTAGCTCTTGCATTATAACGCCGTAAGCTATTTCGTCCATACCGCCTCCGCCATACTCTGCGGGTAGACTTGGTCCATAGGCCCCTATCTCCGCAAGCCCTTTGAATAATTGGGTAGGGCATTCTGCTTTCTCCGAGTATTCTTCTATTATGGGGCTTACCTCCTGTTTTACCCATGCTCTTACAGCCTCTCTGGCAAGAAGGTGATCTTCGCTGAGTAATTCGTCTATGTTATAGTAATCATGGTGTTGGAACTTATCCACTCTGGCCGTTGTAGGTGTACCGTTTTGTATCATTAGATGTCTGATTAGGAGGGTCAAAGGTATGATATATATAGTAATATCTCCGTAGAAATTAGCACACAGAAATTGGGGTAAATACCTAAAATAAAATCATGGATTGCCCCAATTGAAGTACGCTCTACTTGCTTTTAGTTTTATATGAAAATAAAGAACACATGATCAGACAAGCTATTATAACCACGCTAACCCTCATCCTCCTTTCTTCTTGCCAGTTTGACCAGAAGAAGTTAATCAACCAACAATTAGAAGAAAAGCAAGATGTCATAATGGAATTGCAAGACCAAATAGATCATCTGCAATCAACTAACGACAATCTACTAGATAGAATGGCCGACCTCTCAGTCATCAATCGAAATGATGCCGAAAGCATCAGAGAATCCATGCGATCTCTCAATAGACAATTTGAATATATAGAGGAATTATCTGACGAGGTAGAGCGAAAAGATTCTATCAATCAATTGCTGGCGGCAACGCTTAAAAGTTCTCTTATAGATTATGATGATAGTGATATACAAGTGGAGGTCAAGGGAAATGCTGTGATGGTTTCGCTGTCTGATAAGATGATGTTCAGCACAGGCAGTGCGCGGATCAATAAAGCGGCTTACGAGGTACTGGGTAAGGTTGCACTTATCATCAATGAGCAATCTGATATGAATGTACTCATAGAAGGACACACCGATAACGTTCCCATCAAAAACAGAGTCTATAGAGACAACTGGGACCTGAGTGTACACCGTGCTACCGCCGTCGTCAGATTATTACAAAACAACTTCCAAGTCGATCCTCAACGATTAACCGCTGCTGGTAGATCAGAATATTTACCCAAATCAAATAATGACAGTACCACAGGAAGAAGAAATAATAGACGTACCGAAATTACTATTACTCCGAGATTAGATGACTTTTTTAAGTTACTGGAGGTGTCAGCTGAATTGAGTTAGTGAGGTTTGCAGTAGTACTGGACTTTAGAGAAGCATTATCCTCTTCGTAGAATATAAAAATCCCCTCAAATCAATGACTTGAGAGGATTAGTGAGCGGTCTGGACGGGACTCGAACCCGCGACCCCCTGCGTGACAGGCAGGTATTCTAACCAACTGAACTACCAGACCGTGGCGTTTAGCGAGTGCAAATATATGTGGTTTATTTAATTGCACAAACATTTTTTTTACTTTTTTTTAAATCTAGAGAAATTTATTTCTTTCTACGAGGAAAGTATTGAGCACCGTTGAGAAATCTCTGTGTATGTCTATGTCCACATATTTAATTTTATATTGAGCGCATTTCATTTTAATATCAGATAGATACGTAGTAATTCGTTCGTTATATGCTTCTTTGATATTGTCTGCGTAAAGGTCTAAATGCTCTCCTGTTTCTACATCAACAAATCTTTTGGGCGTATTTTCAAAATCGAAAAATAATTCATGTTGCTTGTCCATCGGATGAAAAAGAACCACATCATGCTTGTTGTATTTTAAATGACGTAGTGCTTCAAACAGTTCATCATCTTTTTTTTCAGTTTGAAACATGTCGGTAAACAGAAAAATGAGACTTCTTCGCTTTATATTTTCTGCTATTTGATGTAAGTAGGTATAAGTGTTGGTCTCTTTTGGAGGATTTTTGGCCTTGCTAATCTCACTTAATTGTGCCAATAACATTTGAAAATGACGTTCACTTCCTTTTTCAGGGGCATAATAATTATAAGTGTCAGAATAAATGCTTAAGCCTACGGCATCTCGCTGCCTTTTAAGCACGTTCATGAGCGCAGCAATCGCTAGGACGCTGAATCCTATTTTGTTCAAAGAATCTATGCTTACATTATCAACCTCTGGATAATACATGGAAGCGGAATTATCCAATATCATATGGCATCTTAAATTGGTCTCTTCTTCATATCGCTTTGTGTAAAGCTTATCGGTTTTCGCAAAGAGTTTCCAGTCTATGTGTTTGGTGCTTTCGCCATTGTTATAGATTTTATGTTCTGCAAATTCTGCAGAAAATCCATGGAAAGGGCTTCTGTGTATTCCACTAATGAACCCTTCTACTACTTGATTGGCAAGTAGCTCTAGGTTAGAGAATAATGATGATTTATTTAATTCTGATTGTAAATTCACAATTCTAAAGATACTAAAGACGGTTTAACTTTAAGGACGCGAAGAATTAAAATTATCCCAAATAAAAAATCCTGCTAAAAGCAAGATTTTTTAAATTTTATATTCCCCTTTTGGGAGTTAAGCGGGCTTTTACAAAGCTGCGTCTATAGCATCTGTGTAAACTTTCTTAGGTGATACACCTACTTGTCTGCTTACAATTTCACCACCTTTAAATACCAATACCGTTGGTATGTTACGTACACCGTATTTAGCGGCAAATTCTTGATTTGCATCTACGTCTACTTTTCCTACAACAGCTTTACCGTCATATTCAGTACTAACTTCGTCAATGATAGGACCTACCATACGACAAGGACCGCACCATGCTGCCCAAAAATCAACTACTACTGGTTTATCGCTTTTTAAAACTACCTCGTCAAAAGTAGCATCTGTTATTTCTAGTGCCATTTTAATATCTTTTATTGATTATGCAAATTTAGTCAATTATTCTTCTGTTTCCTTACAGGCTGGTAATTCGTTTTACCTATTAAGGTATCAAGCTAATTTATTTGTTTATATAGTTCTTTTCTTACATCTACAACTAAACAAAAGTAAATTTTAATTAGCGTAGCATAGTACTTAAGATTCTAATTCAGTTTAAAGTGAACGTCTTGTTTTTCTAAAAGTTGTAATAACTCTGTAGAAATATTGACTTTTTGTTTTCTACTATTTAATGTCACCTTAATTTTCTCTTTCATTTCATACACAATAAAGTTGACCGGGTGTTCCCCTTTATGATTTGTAAAGGTGTCTTTTAAGGTTCGTACATTTTCCTCTTTTAAATCGGCAATGTTCAATTTTATGGTAAGTTTTCTGGCGTAGGTCTCCATCACTTCTTGTAAAAGCATAAAGCTATTGAACTGCATTCTAGGGTCTCCTTTTTTTCCGGTGTCCTTATTCATCCATCCATCGCGAACAAATAATTTAACGTAGGCAAACGAATTGACCATTAAAAAATGCCTGAATTTTAGATACTCTTCCCCAAAAATCCGGAATTCATAGGAGTCCGTATAATCTTCCATGGTAAATGCCGCCCAGCCTTTTCCGTTTTTAGATACTCTGTGCTGCACATCTGTAATTACCGCAGCAAAGGTGAGTTCCCTATTAACGTAGGTGGGTAGGTCATTTACGCAAGCTATGTTGGCGTTACAGAATGCTTTCACTTCCGTTTTAAAATCATCTAACGGGTGACCTGAAATATAAATGCCTACAACTTCTTTTTCGCGACGAAGTTTTTCCATGGTACCCCATTCTTCACATGGCGGCACCACAGGTTCCGGTATTTGCACTTCACTGGCATCTCCGAACAAACTTACTTGGCTAGAGTTTTCGCTTTCTTGGAATTTAGCACCATATTTTATGGTTTTTTCCAAAAAGGTAACTCCGTCTCCTTCACTGTGAAAGTATTGGGCCCTGTGTGTATCGCCAAAGGAATCAAAGCCTCCTGCGACGGCCAAACTTTCAAATGCTTTTTTGTTGGCTGCGCGAAGGTCTATACGCTTTGCAAAATCAAAAACGGATTTATACGGTCCGTCTTCTTTTCTGTTTTCAACGATGGTTTCTACAGCACCACGACCAACACCTTTTACGGCGCCCATGCCAAAACGTACGGCACCGGCATCGTTCACGGCAAACTTGTAGTAAGATTCGTTTACGTCTGGACCAAGAACTTCTAGGCCCATACGCTTACATTCTTCCATAAAGAAGGTAACCTGCTTAATGTCGTTCATATTATTGCTCAGTACCGCGGCCATATACTCGGCAGGGTAGTGGGCCTTGCAATATGCGGTTTGGTAAGCGATCCAGGCATAGCAAGTGGAGTGCGATTTGTTAAAGGCATAAGCGGCAAATGCTTCCCAGTCTTTCCAGATTTTTTCCAGTTTGTCAACGGCATGCCCTTTGGCCGAAGCTTGTTCAATGAACTTTGGCTTCATCTTGTCCAGTACATGCTTTTGCTTTTTACCCATTGCCTTACGCAAGACATCAGCTTCACCTTTTGTAAAGTCTGCCAATTTCTGCGATAGCAGCATCACTTGCTCTTGGTATACGGTAATGCCATAGGTTTCCGCTAAGTATTCCTCACAGGCATCAAGATCATATACAATTTCTTCGGTACCGTGCTTACGGGCAATGAAACTTGGTATGTATTCCATAGGACCAGGTCGGTACAAGGCGTTCATGGCAATAAGATCCGCAAATACCGTTGGTTTCAGCGATCTCATGTGCTTCTGCATTCCGGGAGATTCATATTGGAAAACACCTACCGTTTCTCCTCTTTGAAAGAGCTCGTACGTTTTTATATCGTCTAAAGGAAAATTTTCAGGGTCTAATTCAATACCATGTTTCGCTTTTACAATTTTAACGGTATCCTTGATCAGGGTCAGTGTTTTCAGTCCCAAGAAATCCATCTTCAGTAATCCCGCATCTTCCACAACAGAGTTGTCAAACTGCGTACAATACATTTCTGAATCTTTCGCTAGGGCAACGGGAACGAATTTGGTGATATCATCTGGCGTAATTATGACCCCGCAGGCATGAATACCGGTGTTACGAACCGAACCTTCTAAGATATAGGCCTGATTTAAGGTTTCAGATTCAGGACCATCGCCTTCGGAAATTGCTAAAAGTTCGTTTATCTTTTCTAAATCTTCTGACCTGAATTTTGAACGTAATACCTTTTCATCTACCCCAATAATCTTTTTTAGCTTGGACATGTCTGGTATCAACTTTGCCATGCGATCAGAATCTTGCAATGGCAAATCTAAGGCACGTGCCGTATCTCTAATAGCAGATTTTGCGGCCATGGTGCCATAAGTGATAATTTGAGCTACTTGGTTTGCACCGTATTTATCAATTACGTAGTCCATTACACGACCACGCCCTTCATCATCAAAGTCAATATCAATATCGGGCATACTTACACGATCCGGATTCAGGAAACGCTCAAAAAGAAGGTCGTACTTAATTGGATCTAAATTCGTAATCCATAAGCAATAGGCAACGGCGGAACCTGCGGCGGATCCACGACCAGGGCCTACGGATACATCCATGGTCCTTGCTGCCCTAATGAAATCTTCCACGATCAAGAAGTAACCTGGATAACCGGTTTTTTCGATTACTTTAAGCTCAAAATCTAAACGCTCGTCAATTTCGGGAGTAATTTCCCCATATCTTTTCTTGGCACCTTCATAAGTAATATGGCGTAAAAATTTATTCTCGCCGCGTTTACCACCGTCTAGTTTGTCTTCTTCAAATTGAAATTCTTCTGGTATATCGAACGCAGGTAACAATACATCACGTGCCAAGGTAAAAGTTTCTACCTTATCTATAATTTCTTGAATGTTGATGATGGCTTCGGGAATATCCTTAAAAAGCTCCTTCATCTCTTCAGATGACTTAAAATAGTATTCTTGGTTGGGCAGCCCGTAACGGTATCCGCGACCACGGCCTATGGGTGTAGCCTGTTTTTCACCATCTTTTACACAAAGAAGAATATCATGTGCATGGGCATTTTCTTTTTCTACGTAATACGTGTTGTTGGTGGCTACCAACTTTACATTATGCTTTTTTGCAAATTTTATCAATACCTGGTTTACACGGTCTTCATCTTCCTGTCCGTGACGCATGATTTCTATGTAAAGGTCATCGCCAAAAGTTTCTTTCCACCAGATCAAGGCTTCTTCTGCCTGGTTTTCACCAACGTTCAATACTTTGCTAGGAACTTCACCATATAAGTTTCCTGTAAGTACCATTACATCTTCCTTGTACTGCTCAACAATTTTTTTATCTATACGTGGTACGTAATATTTACCGCTAACAAAAGCAATTGAGGACATTTTTGCCAGATTCAGATATCCTTTTTTGCTCTTGGCGAGCATTACAATCTGGTAGCCGTTATCTTTTTGGGACTTATTGGTATGATCCTCGCAAACTTGAAATTCACATCCTATGATCGGTGTAATTTCCTGTTCAGGTTCCGGTAATTCGTTTAAGGGTTCCTGGCCTTCTTCAAGTGTACCATTTTGGGTGGCTTCAAATCTTTTTTGGTTGGCCTCGTTTCTAGAAACCACTCCTTTGTTGTGGTTCAAAACTCCGTTTACAAAGTGAAAGGCACCCATCATATTTGCGTGATCTGTCATGGCAACAGCCGGCATATTGGCTTTTGCCGCTGCTTTCACCAAGTCAGGTACGCTTATGGTAGATTGTAATATGGAGAATTGTGTGTGATTGTGTAAATGTGCAAAACTTGCATTCTCTAAAGTAGCTAAGTTTTCTTCTATCTCTTCTTGAGAAACACCGCCTGTATCTTTTGCCCAAAGTGCATCGGCAATTTTTTTCGATGCTTTCTTGAGGTTAATGTGCTTTAAGCCGATAAGTTGAATCTCTTGCGGATTTGCTTCCGAGAAATTCTTAAAATAATCGGGCTGAACGTCTAACTGTTCTTTGGTGTATTGTTGCTTACGAATAAGCTCTAGAAAACAACGCGTAGTTGCCTCAACATCGGCAGTTGCATTGTGCGCTTCACCAAATGGTTCACCGAACAAAAACTCATGAAGTTCCGTTAATGTCGGTAGTTTAAACTTACCACCACGGCCACCGGGTATTTGGCATAATTGAGCCGTATGCTCTGTACAAGTGTCTAGAACAGGTAATTCTTGCAACGGATTCTCAACCCCTAAACGGTGAAATTCCGCTCCCATAATATTAACATCGAACCCAACATTTTGCCCAACAATGAATTTTGTTTTGGACATAGCTATGTTGAATTTCTCTAAAACCTCTGCAAGAGAAACACCTTTTTGTTCGGCCAGTTCCGTGGAAATACCGTGAATTTGTTCGGCATCGTATGGAATATTGAATCCTTCAGGACGAACCAGATAATCTTCATGCTCAATACAATTTCCCATATCGTCATGTAACTGCCATGCAATCTGTATACAGCGTGGCCAGTTGTCAGTGTCGGTTATAGGTGCGTTCCAGTTTTTAGGAAGACCGGTAGTTTCGGTATCAAAGATGAGGTACATATTGTGTATTCTGTGTGTTCAAAAGCGGTCAGGTATTTGACCTAAAAAGTGCGTATAAAATTACGAAAAAGTAGGTGTTGCAAAAAACGTAGTTGCTAGGAGTTATTAACGGTTAAATTTTTAGTTATTTTGCTTAGGGCTATTCCTGATTTAAAGGATTGAATTTGAGTGTTTTTAAACCTTGAAAAGATTTTCGGGTTAGTTGATTCAAATAACTTTAAAACATTGTTGCCAATTCAGCATTTTAAATTATATTTGCACCCGCTTTCAGATAAGCTTTTTTACTGATGGCGAACGATTTTAAAAAATAGAATTAATAATCAAGGGTCGGGCACCCTACAAATTAATGTGATATGCCAGTAAAAATTAGATTACAAAGACACGGTAAAAAAGGTAAACCATTCTATTGGGTAGTTGCTGCAGATGCAAGAGCAAAAAGAGATGGTAAATTTTTGGAAAAATTAGGTATCTACAATCCTAATACAAACCCTGCAACAATTGAGCTTAATGTTGATAGTTCTGTAAAGTGGTTACAAAACGGAGCACAGCCAACAGATACTGCAAGAGCTATTCTTTCTTATAGAGGTGTTCTTTTAAAGCATCATTTATTAGGTGGTGTTCGTAAAGGTGCATTGACCGAAGAGCAAGCTGAAGAAAAATTCAACGCTTGGGTTGCTGAAAAAGAAGCTGCAATTGCCGATAAAGTTGGTGGATTGGACAAAGAAAAAGCTGAAGCTAGAGCTGCTGCACTTAAAGCAGAAAAAGAAGTAAACGACAAGCGTGCCGCTGAAGCTGCCGCTGCTGCTTTACCAGAAGTTGCCGAAGGTGAAGACGCTGAAGCTGAAGTAGAGGCCGTTGAAGCTGCTGGTGAGCCAGAACAAGCTACCGAGGCTCCTGCTGAAGATGATAAAGCATAAATTATAAGAAACGATGCGCAAGGAAGATTGTTTCTACCTAGGTAATATCGTTTCAAAATATAGTTTCAAAGGTGAGGTACTGGTAAAACTAGATACTGATGATCCCGAGATTTACGAAAATATGGAATCAGTATTCGTTTCTTTAGGAAACAATCTGGTTCCATTTTTTATTAAAAGATGCCGACTTCATAAATCTAACTTACTTCGTATAGATTTTGAAGAGGTAAAGTCTGAATCTGATGCAGATCGCATCATGAAATCCGGACTTTATTTGCCCCTTACCATGTTGCCCAAACTTACAGGGAATAAATTTTATTACCACGAAATTATCGGTTTTACCATGATAGATTCCGTTCACGGTGATATTGGTATTATACAGAGCGTAAACGATACTACGGCCCAAGCGCTTTTTGAGGTAGAAAAAGACGGTGCTCAATTATTGATACCTATAAACGATGATATCATTACAAAGGTAGATCGGGAGAATAAACGTATTCTTGTTACTACACCAGAAGGTCTAGTAGATCTATATCTCTCATAATTATTTTGCATTACAAAACCATTTTTTGAATTATTTGGTACGAAAGCGGACAACCATGCTTTTATAGAATTACAATTATCCAATTGTGTATTGCTTGGTTAAAAACACTAATTTTCCAATGTGGATGTTAGATTAAGAAAGTTTTTACGCAGACCAAATTTTTTAGGTACAACAGATATTAAACCTTGGCACCATATTTTATTCTGGTTGGTTTACTTCGTCTTCAATACGTTTCGTTGGACGTTTATTCATGATGACTTTTTATTATCGTTACATACCAATTTAATCGGTTTTCCCATACACATTTTTTTGGCTTATTTAAATGCATATTATTTAATGCCCAAATTTATATATACCAAAAAATATGTTCAATATACGGTGTGTATACTTTTGGCTTTGGTATCAATGCTCTTGGTCAAGTACAATCTAACGTATTATTTGGTAAGTAAAGATGTAATGCCCGAAGCGCAAGAGGTTATAGATTCATTGACAATTGGGTATGCGGTGCAAACAATGATCGGGGAGGTGTATGTAATATCGTTTTTTACAGCTATTAAATTGACCATAGATTGGTTGCGTGAAAGTAGTAAACTGCATAATCTTGAAAAACGGCAACTTACTACAGAACTTCGTTTTTTAAGATCACAGGTATCTCCGCATTTTTTCTTTAATACCTTAAATAATATTTACGCTTTAACTTTGGAAAAATCTGACCAGGCGTCCGAGGTTATTTTAAAGTTGTCTGAATTAATGCGATATCTGCTGTATGCCACTAAAAAACAGCGTCAAGATTTAACAAGTGAAATTAATTGTATTAGAAATTACATAGATTTGGAGCGTATTCGGTTTAATGATGCGTTAGAGGTAGATATGAATATTTCTGGCGATATTACTAATTGTAAAATACCACCAATGCTTCTGATCCCACTTATTGAAAACTGTTTTAAGCACGGGGCAAATAAAAATATTGGCGAAATGAAGATCAGTATCAATGTAGAGGTGTACGACCGTTTTATGGATTTTAAAGTATCTAACTCCATTCCACCGGTAAATAATGACTATGGAGATATTAAGGAACAAGGTGGCATTGGGCTCTCTAATGTAAAAAAACGGTTAGAGTTAGGGTATGGTAAAAACGATTACGATCTAAAGATTTTTGAAGAGGATAATATGTTCAATGTTTTTTTAAAGCTTAAGGTGATATGATTTTGAAAGTTATAGTTGTAGATGACGAGCCGTTAGCAATAAATGTGCTTAAAAATTATATTGAAAGAGTAAAGGAGCTGCAGTTAGAGCGTACTTTCTCTAACGCCATAGACGCATCTTCTTATGTAAGGGACCATCAAGTGGATATTTTGTTTTTGGATATCAATATGCCCCTACTTAACGGCTTGGAGTTTTTAAGCACCTTACAAACCAAACCATTTGTAATTATGACTACGGCACATGAAGAACATGCTTTAAAAAGTTTTGAGCTACAAGCTATAGATTACTTGGTAAAACCAATATCATTGCCTCGTTTTTTTAAAGCTGTAGACCGTGTTATCGATTTAAAAAGAGGTTCTGACAGTAATATATCTGCTAAAGACGTAAAAGCATCCATCTTCGTTAAAGTGGATAAAAAGAAACTGCAGAAAATCTATCTAGACGAAATTATGGTGATAGAAAGCCTAAAGGATTATATTAGAATAATTACCCCTTCTAACAAATACATTATTCATAGGACTTTAAGTAGTTTTACGGATGAGCTTCCAAAAGATAGCTTTATTAGAATTCATCGTTCCTATACTATCGCCGTAGATAAGGTAAGCGTGGTTGAGGGCAATAGTGTAGAAATTGGTGGTATTAGATATACCATAGGTAGAAGTTATTTAACGGATGCAAAAAGTAGGATTTTAAATAATTTAACTGATTAGTACATTTATATTGAGCAAGCTATTTAAATTTAAACAATTCAGTATCAACCAAGATCGCTGTGCTATGAAAATTGGTACGGATGGCGTATTGCTTGGTGCGTGGACCAGTATACGGCACAATCCAGATTCTATTCTTGATATTGGAGCCGGTACGGGAGTTATCGCCTTAATGCTGGCACAAAGAAGCAACGCCGAGGTAATAGATGCAATAGAGATTGATGCGGATGCCTATGAGCAATGTGTTGAAAATTTTGAAATATCGCCTTGGGGAGATCGTTTATACTGTTATCATGCCGGTCTAGACGAGTTTGTTGATGAGATTGAAGATCAATATGAATTGATCGTTTGCAATCCGCCATTTTATTCTGAAACCGTTAGTTCAGGTAATGTGCAACGAGACCAAGCACGACAAAACGAGTTTCTTCCTTTTAATGAATTGTTAGAAGGCGTTTCAAAGTTGTTGGCAGAAAATGGGTTGTTCTCTACCATTATACCTTTTAAGGAAAAAGATGCTTTTGTAAAATTGGCGGCAGATGTAAACTTGTTCGTTAACGAATGTTTGCATGTAAAAGGAAATTCTAACGCAGATACCAAACGTGTTTTATTAGCTTTTTCCCGTAAAGAACAAGATTATAAAACATCAGAATTAATTATTGAAAGTAGTAGACATCAATATACCATTGATTATGTGAATTTAACCAAAGCATATTACTTAGATATGTAACTTTAACCTTGTGTAATGTTATATTTCTTTATTTATCTTTGAGAAAAGCATTGTTATGAAACCAGATCTATTTGAAGCACCAGACTATTATAACTTGGACGATTTACTATCAGAAGAACAATTGTTGGTTCGTGATGCCGCACGCCAATGGGTAAAGAGAGATGTATCTCCGATTATAGAGGAATTTGCCCAAAAAGCGGAATTTCCGAAGCAAATTATTAAAGGTTTGGCGGAGATCGGTGCTTTTGGACCATACATTCCTGAAGTATATGGTGGTGCCGGACTGGACCAAATAAGTTACGGACTTATTATGCAAGAAATTGAAAGGGGAGATAGTGGTGTTCGTTCAACGGCATCCGTACAGTCTTCCTTGGTTATGTATCCTATCTATACCTATGGAACCGAAGAACAACGTAAAAAATACCTGCCTAAGTTGGCTACTGGCGAATGGATGGGGTCTTTTGGGTTGACAGAACCAAACCATGGTTCTAATCCTAGTGGTATGGAAACCAAGTATAAGGACATGGGAGACCACTATCTTTTGAACGGTGCCAAACTTTGGATTTCCAATTCGCCATTCTGCGATATTGCCGTGGTGTGGGCAAAGAATGAAGAAGGTCGTATTCATGGTTTGATCGTGGAACGTGGTATGGAAGGTTTTACAACTCCTGAAACACATAATAAATGGTCCTTGAGAGCTTCGGCTACCGGTGAATTGATATTTGATAATGTAAAGGTCCCTAAAGAAAATCTGTTACCCAATAAATCTGGTTTAGGAGCGCCACTGGGATGTTTGGACTCTGCCAGATTCGGTATTTCTTGGGGTGCCATAGGTGCTGCTATGGATTGTTATGATACCGCATTAAGATATGCCAAAGAACGCATTCAATTTGGTAAACCTATTGCGGCAACACAATTGCAGCAAAAGAAATTGGCAGAAATGATTACGGAGATTACCAAGGCCCAGTTATTGGCTTTTAGACTAGGTCAATTAAAAAACCAAGGCAAGGCAACTTCTGCCCAAATATCTATGGCAAAAAGAAATAATGTAGAAATGGCCATAAAAATAGCACGTGAGGCTAGGCAGGTTTTAGGTGGTATGGGTATTACCGGCGAGTATAGTATTATGAGACATATGATGAATTTAGAAAGCGTAATTACCTATGAGGGTACACATGATATTCATTTGCTGATAACAGGTGCCGATATTACAGGAATGCCAGCTTTTCAATAACGTAACATTTTGGTAGTTTACCCTTAACATCAATACAAAAAACGACTGCTATCTTTGTCTTGCGCTAGTAAGATGTGTACATGTTTTTTGGATAAAAGCTTAAGCCGATGGGAGCATCGGCTTTTTTTGTGCCCTTATTTTAGCTTGATAGAAAATTGGAAAACCATTTTCCCGATTCTTTAATTGTTCTCTTCAATGTTTTAAAATCTATGTGTACCAATCCAAATCTAGGATGGTAACCTTCTGCCCACTCAAAATTATCTGTAAAGGTCCACACAAAATAACCATGGATATTCAACCCTTCTTGTTTTGCCTTTAGTACTTGACTTAAGTACCGTTTTAGGAAATCTTTACGTTGGGTATCGTCAATTTTTTTTTCGAACATGGTATCCTTAAAAGCGGCCCCGTTTTCTGTGATGATTATTTTTTTGATTTGGGGGTAGTCGTTATATTTTTTGATCATATTGTAAATGCTGGGCGGGTACACTTCCCAATCCATCAATGTGGTTTGTACGTTTCTCTTACTGGCCTTAACAATTTTAGCTTTTATATAGGGTACAAAAAGGCTGTATTTTACCTTCTCCCGTGTATAGTTCTGGATACCGATAAAGTCAAAATTGAACTGGCAATCTTCCATATCGGTAGATTGGATGTAAGGCTGAAGTTTCTTTAGAACCGGAGCTTCGTTTATGGGATAACCTAACCCAAGCGCGGGCTCAATAAATAAACGATTAAGCAAAGCATCGACCTGAACGGCTGTTTTTCTATCTCTTTTATTGTTTCTGTAAGGTGTAATTTGTGAACATGAAAATGTAGTGCCTATATGCGCTTTAGGTACAAGTTTGCGAAGTAATCTGCCGCCTTCCGCCTGGCACAAAACTGCATGATGTGCTGCTGGCAGAAAATTTTTAAGTCCTTTTTTACCAGGTGCATGAACGCCTAAAAAGTATCCGGCGCCTATAAAAACCATAGGTTCGTTCAATACCATCCAGTTTTTTACCCGATCTCCAAAAGCGTTTGCACACACTTTAGTGAATTCTGAAAACCAATTTAAAATGTCTCTATTGGTCCACCCGCCTTTTTCTTCTAAGTTTTGTGGCAGATCCCAATGATACAAAGTAACCCAAGGGGTTATATTTTGATCTAAACAGAAATTGATGACATCATTATAAAATTCAATTCCTGCTTTATTGATAGCTCCTGTACCGTTGGGTAAAACCCTTGGCCATGAGATCGAGAAACGATAGTTGTCAATATTCATCGATTTCATTAACAAGATGTCTTCTTTGTATCTATGGTAAAAGTCACATGAAACATTTGCATTGTCCCCGTTTAAGATTGTTTTGGGTGTAGCGGTAAATTTGTCCCAAATAGATGGTCCTTTGCCATGAAGATCATATGCGCCCTCAATTTGGTATGCTGCGGTAGATACTCCCCATATAAAATCTTCACCAAAATCTGATGCGTTTAAAATGGCTTCTTTATATGTTTTCAATGAAATACGAGCTTTTTTAGCGTAGTACTAAAGATTCTTCTAAAAGTTTTGAAACTATTTTATCGGTAATATCCGGGTATTCCACTGGTACGATAGTATCTGTGTTTAACCAATGTTTTACTTTGTCCAGATGTTTTTTCTTTAGTGATTTTATAACCGGAACACCCATTTCTGCCAATGCAGCTGCATTACATTGTTGTTCATACTGACCTTTCATAGGTACTACGAGCAATTTTTTTTGCATATAAAGACTTTCTGCAGGCGCTTCAAAACCGGCGCCGCATAAGACGCCTTTACTGGTAGCCATACTCTTTACAAAAGCTGTGTTTGTAATAGGTTTTATATGAATGTTTTTGTTGAAGTATTCATAGGTGTTGTGTTTAGAGAAAACTTCCCATTTGGCACTTTTCATCTTGCTTAAGAAATTCAGGAGTTTTTCATCACTATAAGAGGGAAGGTAAACTGTGTAATGTTCACCTTGGGAAATTGATGCTGACCTTATATCATCTCTTATTATAGGTGTGTAAATATTGTCTTCATAGGATTTAAAATGTAATCCAAATTGCTGACTTGTTGGGGCATAGTTGTTTAAAATCCATTTGCCCATTCTATCTTTCTTCTTTGGTTTTGGCGCCAAACTAGATAGTACCGCCGCCTGGTGGCTGAGACTGAAACATGGTTTATTTTTAAGTTTACATGCCCAGGCCGTAACAGGCTCAAAGTCATTTATGATCAGGTCGTAATCTTCTACAGGTATACTTTTAATTTCTTTCTGTAAGCGCATAGAATTGGCTCTGTAGTAGGTTTTCCAAACATCTACGCCACCTTTTTTGCCAAAAATAAAACTTAACCCTTTTAATTGATACTTAATGGGGTAGGGTAACTTAATATCAGCTTGTATGCCGCTTACTAAAATATCCAATGATATATGATGCTTTAATAATGCGGGTATAACATCTCTTGCTCTGCTCAAGTGTCCGTTTCCGGTACCTTGTATTGCGTATAGTACTCTCATTTACTCTGCTGTGTCATTCCACTAATTCTAAACTCCTCTAGTAGGCTTTGAAATAGTTCTGCTTTTTCTAAGACAAATGTTTCTTCTTTACTATCTTCCTTGTGGTCTATGGTGAGTTGGTCTTCTAGATATGAATATAATTTCCATTGCCCGTTATGATATTCCAGTGCGGTTAAATTCTCGATCCAATCTCCAGAATTTAAATAGATGACCTCTCCTTTATCCGTTTTTATCTTTCTGATTTCAGGTTGGTGAATATGTCCACATATTACATAGTCGTACCCATTTTCTATGGCAATATCTGCTGCAATATGCTCAAAGTCGTTAATGAACTTAACGGCAGACTTTACACCGTTTTTAATTTTTTTGGACATGGAAATAGGTCCTTTTCCTATTTTTTTGCTGATGAAATTAATGGCTCTATTCAAGACAATTAAAAAGTCATAACCTTTTGCTCCAAGTTTGGCTACCCATTTAGAATGTTGCATGGTTACATCAAAAACATCGCCATGAAAAATCCATGCTTTTTTGTCTTCTAGAGGAATTACCATTTTATTGACAATACTTAAAGAACCCATTCTATTGCCTGTAAACTTGCGCAATAGTTCATCATGGTTTCCGGTAACATAGTGTACGGGAATTCCTTTTGCAACCCAATCCAATAGAAGTTTAACTACTTTCATGTGAGATTTAGGCCAATACCGCTTACTAAATTGCCAGATATCCACAATGTCGCCATTAAGGATTACTTC
Source organism: Maribacter sp. (assembly GCA_020629415.1). Classification (GTDB taxonomy): domain Bacteria; phylum Bacteroidota; class Bacteroidia; order Flavobacteriales; family Flavobacteriaceae; genus Maribacter; species Maribacter huludaoensis. The sequence goes on from JAHDDL010000003.1 coordinate 47,624, forward strand.
TTTTGGCCTTATAGATTTCATATACTTTAGAAGCTCTTTGGCGTGGCAACCATATGTGCCTAAATGAACATCGGAAATGACCACAATGTCTACATGTCTTTTTTTCATAAAATATGTATAGGTTTCTTTCTTGAAAACCTTAAGAAAGTACTATGGGGTAGTTTTACCTCTAATTCAGTATAATAGGTGGTAGGGGTAGTTGAAGTCAAGGTCAATTCAATAGATTTCATATAGTGAAACTTATAGTCGTAAAGTTTCAAAAAATATGCGCGTGGGTAGGTTACTGGTAACTTATTTTTTAGTTACCAGATTGTTATGTAATTGAATTTCAGTATAATGTTGGTTAACTATTTCTTTACCAACCTTACCTTTACCGACTTACTGATCGGTGTTTTACTACGATCTGCAAAATGATTGAAGGGTACCAAAACATTGGTCTCCGGAAAATAAGAAGCCAGATTTCCCGATGGAATATTATATGGAACGATCTTAAAATTATGGGCGGTTCTTACAATGTCATCATAAGTGCTGGTGATGTCAACTACATCTAACTTGTTAAGACCAACAGCTTTCATGTCATCTATATTCATGAAGATGACCCGTCTTGCGTTATAAACGCCTCTGTAACGGTCGTCTAAACCATAAATAGTTGTGTTGAACTGATCGTGAGAACGTATGGTCATAAGCATATATTCATCTTTTGCCAAAGTGTGTTCAGGTAGTTTGTTAATTGTAAATTGTGCTTTACCGTTTGGTAACATGCTAAAATCCAATTCGCGAACATTATTTGGCAAGTAATAGCCTGCGCCTTTTGAACGTTCTTCGGTATCATTAAAACCTTTTGCAACTTGGTCGATTCTTTTTCTGATCAATTCATAATCTTCACCTAAAGATTTCCAGTTCATAGGATGTTCTTCGCCAAATAAGGAATGCCCTAGATTGGCAATAATTTCCGGTTCGCTCATGATGGCCTCCGAGGCTGGTTTTAAAATCCCTCTTGATTGTTTTACCCTTCCCATACTATTTTCAACGGTAAAATGACGGGGCTTGCCATTTTTCAAATCTTTTTCAGACCTTCCAATAGTCGGTAAGATCAAAGCGGTTTTTCCGGTGATTAAATGTGTACGGTTTAATTTGGTACTGATCTGTACCGTTAAATCGCAATTTTGAATTCCCTTTGCGGTATATTCTGTATCAGATGCCGCCATTAAAAAATTGCCGCCCAAGCACATAAATACTTTGGCGTTACCTTCATACATTGCTTTTAATGTACCTACGACATCTATCCCTTCATGGTTAGGTGGTGTAAAACCTAGGTGTTCTTTAATACGGGTATTTAAACCCTCATCAACAAAGTGTTGAATGCCTACGCTACGATCACCTTGTACATTACTGTGCCCACGTACCGGACATGTACCTGCATTTGGTTTTCCAATGGCTCCTTTCAACAATAGAAGATTTATGAACTCTCTAATATTTTCTACGCCATTCTTGTGTTGGGTAAGACCCATTGCCCAACACACTATAATTTTAGATTTATTCGCCAATAATGTAACCGTGTCGTTTATTTTTTCTTCGGATACGCCAGTTTGCGCCAATAGGTCTTCCGCATTGTAATTTTTTAAATCAGAAATCAAGGACTCATAACCATCTGTATATTTTTCAATAAAAACGTGGTCAAAAACTGTATTTCCTTTTTCTTCTAAGGCAACTAATTTCTTTAAAATTAACTTTACCAGAGGTATATCTTGGTTAATGTTGACCGCCAAATGAATATCTGCCATGTCTTCACCACCACCGATCCATCCGCCAATATGTTGTGGATTTTTAAAATTCACCAATCCTGATTCTTCTAACGGATTTATACTAATGACCTTACCACCGTTCTGCTTGCATTTTTCTAATGCGGATAACATTCTAGGGTGATTGGTGCCTGGGTTTTGCCCGGCTATTAATATGACTTCTGCTTCGTATAAATCCTCTAAAGTGGTTGATCCCTTGCCTATGCCTAAGGTTTCTCCCAAGGCAACACCACTACTCTCATGGCACATATTAGAGCAATCCGGAAGGTTGTTGGTGCCTAATGCACGTGCAAACATGCCATATAAAAAGGCAGCTTCATTACTGGATCTACCAGAAGTGTAAAAGATAGCCTCGTCCGGATTGTTCAACTTTTTTAATTCAGCTGCAATCAGATCAAACGCGTCCTGCCAAGAAATTGGTTCGTAATGAACGTTGCCGGGTCTTAATACCATAGGTTCAATTAAGCGCCCAAATTTGTTGAGTTCATAATCGGTAAGTTGTGAAAGTTCTTCTACAGAATTATTTTTGAAAAAATCTGCACCAATATGTTGTGTGGTAGCTTCATCACCTAAGGCCTTGGCTCCATTTTCGCAGTACTCAGCTACAGGTGATGGGTGTTCGGGATCGGGCCATGCACAACTTGGGCAATCAAAACCGTCTTTTTGATTCATGCTCAGCAAGGTGCGCATTGATCGTAATACGCCCATTTCTTTGAACGTATGTTTTAGGGCTTCACGTACGCCTAAATAACCTGCTGCATGAGTTACAGGTTCTTTTACTTCAATATCAAGAAATTCCTCAGACCCTCTAAAAGAGACGTTACGTTCGTTTTTTGCGTTCATGCAATAAACTTAAGAAATGTAATAGTAACGTTTGTAATCATTTCAATTAAAACTGTAACCCAAATGATTAAAATAGGGGATTTTAACTCAACTTAGGGTTGGGGTAATTGTCAGATTGGTCTTCTATAGTATTGTCCAAGCAAGTAAAATCTTTTTCCAACAACAGGTAAAGGTTATTGCCGGCTGTAGTTTTCAAGGTATGGTCAAAAGTTATGATGTCATTGGTAAACCAGGATCTGCCATTGGCCTCTGGCATAAAAAGGGTAATTCTATTGTTTTCAAAATTGATATGTAATTGCTCAATATCGCTCTTTAATACTACACCATAGTTAAATTTTGTAGTTCCAAAATTTGTACTGTCGTAAATTTCTCCATTTTCCGATAATGTTTTCACTTCAGATTGGGTTAATCTAAACCGTACAGAATCACCTTTTATTCTAATTTTCATAACTATAGATTCAGTTCACAACAAAAATAGCGCATCTGACAACAAAATATGGGCGATTGACATCAATTTGTTTCCAATATTTAACCTTACCTATATATTTACAATGTAATTAAAAACGAATTAAATTTTTTCATTTTCATATAGTGTTCTCGTAAAAGAGTCCGGTCTGATAAGATCGGACTCTTTTTAGTTTTGGTCTGTTTTGAGCATAAAAAAACCCATTAAATCAATATCTAATGGGTTCTTGTATTTGATGAAAAGGCTTATTTCCAAATAGGCGCAGGGTACTTTCCAGAATCGGATTTTTCCTTTAAACTGTTCATTGCTTTTTCCTTATCACTGGCATATGTTACACCAAACCAATCTCCACCAGAAGGTATACATTTAACCTCAATTTCGTTGGCCTGTAACATTTCTTGTATCATTAAAGGAATGTAAAGTTCGCTGTTGGCGATACGGTCATCATCTTTTAAGAATATTCTAAATTCAGATTCAATCTTATCAAAGATAGATGGTCTACAGACCCAAAAGTTCATACTGGCCTGTTCATTACCTGTAAATTCTAAATTAGTATCCTCATCAATAATCTTATCTCCCTGTTGTACCAGTTTTAATCGCTCTTGTACAGATACAAGGTTATCTCCATTTACTTCGCAAACACCTCTAGACACAGAACCATGCTCAGATAAAGTGTCTTTAAGGGTATAGCCTAAAAGTGCATAGGCACTATCATCCGATTTCATGAAATCCGCCGCTTTTTTGTAGGCAGATTGACCATAAAAATCATCTGCGTTGATCACTACAAACGGTCCGTTGATCACATTTCTTGCCGTCCAAACTGCATGAGCGGTACCCCAAGGTTTTTTACGTTCACCTGTAAAAGTAACTCCGTCAGGTAAATCTGTAAGTTCTTGAGCAAGAACGTTCAATTGAATATTGCTAGGAATTCTTTTTGAAAGATGTTCCTCCAAAAAAGAAACATTTTCTTTTTTGGTAATAACTACTATCTGTTCAAAGTTATTCTGAATTGCATCATATATGGCAAATTCCATCAAAAACTCACCATTAGGACCTAAATCATCAAACTGCTTTAATTTTCCATATCTACTACCGCTACCGGCAGCCATTAATAGTAATGTCATAATTTTCTGTATTTACGGGGCAAAAATAACGAATGTGATTAAAATTTATAGAGATTAATGAATGTAACCGCTATAAACTTGATGATTAGTTAATATGAATGGGTAAGTTTTTATAAATTCAAAGTCATAAACTTCATAAACAAATGGCATCAAGAAGAAATTTTATTAAAAATACATCACTGGCTGGTTTAGGGCTTATGGCAGTACCTAGTTTTGCCCGTAAAAATTTTAGCCTTGAGGATAAATTGAATGTTGGGCTAATAGGTGTAGGGCTAAGAGGGACCAATCATTTGCAAAATTTATTACTTAGAAATGATATAAACGTAACGGCTATTTGTGATATAGATGAAAATAGGATTGCCATTGCCAAAAAGTATATTGCAGATGCAAATGGTAAAGAACCTAAGGTTTTTGGTTCTAATGATCTGGACTATAAGAACCTGTTGGCCCTAAAGGATGTTGATGCGGTAATCATTGCGACCCCGTGGTTATGGCACACCAGAATGACGGTGGATGCCATGGAAGCGGGAAAGTACGCAGGCGTGGAAGTTTCTGCGTCTAATACTTTGGAAGAGTGTTGGGATCTGGTGAATACGCATGAACGTACCGGTACCCATATGATGATTCTTGAGAACGTAAATTATAGGCGAGATGTATTGGCCGTTCTAAATATGGTAAAGCAAAATGTATTTGGTGAAATGGTTCATTATAGATGCGGATATCAGCATGATTTGCGTCATGTAAAGTTCAATGATGGTAAAACGGCCTATGGTAAAGGTGTTGAATTTGGTGAAAAGGGTATTTCTGAATCTAAATGGCGAACGGAGCATTCTGTAAAGAGAAATGCCGATGTTTACCCAACACATGGCTTGGGGCCGGTTGCTGTAATGGCAGATGTCAATAGAGGTAATAGATTTGTATCTATGACTTCACATGCCACGAAAGGTATTGGCTTGCATAATTATATTGTTGACCAGGGAGGAACACAACACCCAAATGCAAAAATTAAATTTAAACAAGGTGATGTTATCACCACTACCATTAACACGGCCAACGGTGAAACCATAATCATTACCCATGACTGTAATTTACCAAGACCGTATTCTTTAGGTTTTAGGGTGCAAGGTGCAAACGGCCTTTGGGAGGTTGACGGAAGCCGTATTTATGTGGAAGGCAAGTCTGAACCACATCAATGGGATGATGCAAAACCATGGTTAGAACAATATGATCATCCACTTTGGGAAAAGTATGGAGCGTATGCCTTAAATGCAGGTCATGGCGGTATGGATTTTTTTGTGCTAAATTCTTTTGTAGAATCCGCTAAACAGAACATTGCACCACCATTAGATGCGTACGATGCCGCGGCATGGAGTGCTGTAACACCACTCTCGGAAGTTTCGATCGCCAATAATGGCCAACCCCAGGATTTCCCTGATTTTACTAGAGGACTTTGGATAAAAAGGAAGCCATATCACTGGATGAAAGAAACGTACTAAATCTAACTTGCCTTAGCTTCGTTAAAGGTCTTCCTATCATCAAATTCGCCCTTTGCAATCGTCATTTTAGATTTCTTTTTTGATAATCTGCGAGCTATTTTACGTTCTCTATCAGCTCTGAAACTGGTAGCTTTAAAAATATCCGGAGCAAAAGAGATCGCTAAAACAATGGCGCCCAATCCAAGTAGGGTAATAGGGTTTATAAAATACTCGCTGAATGAAAATATACCTATGATCAAAAGCGTTGAATAGGGTAGGGAGCAGGCCAATATGTTCAAACCGAAGTTAACATCAAATGTTGGGTTTGGCTGTTCATCTTTCTCTTCCATAGACTGTATGGCACTCATATGAGCAAATGGCCAAAAGCTACAGGCACTTTGTGGAAATACTACTAATAATAATATCATAGCCGGCGTCATAGCTGGTATGGCATAAGCAAAAATGCCGCTGAGTAAAAATGCCAGACCCATTCTACGGAAAAGCATAGAGATGATCAATTTAAACTCTCCTTTGTTAATTCTTACCGCCATACCAATGAATAAGAGTACTAGCGGAGTCATCAAATCTTTAATACTTAGCGCTGTATTTTGAAAAAATGCTGGTAATGACGATAAATCTAACCCAAAACCTAGCATTAACAACCCTACTACGATTACTATGTTTATAGGTTCATTGATCAAGGATATGAAAAGACCTTTTAGCTTGGCAGAAGATGATTCATTTTTTTCAATTACAGCATTTTTACGATACCAATGCATGGCCAACATGTAAAGCAAAATCAAAACAAAAATTTTGTTTCCAATATCTGCAAGTGCGGCCAAAGCCAAGGTGTCGTCACCTAAATAAGCTACGATAAACGGAAAACAGGAAAGACCAGGTGCAGTAGATGGTAAAAGCATCATCAAGGTCCTTTTTTTACTTTTTTCCTCTTTATGTAAAGAGGCCGCCAAAAAATATTTTGTTGCCAATAACATAAGAAGATTGAATGTTAAGGCGGCTAATGGGAACACAAGCAAGGTTCCGTTAAGTTCTATTTTTAACAAGGCTACAAATATAGTAGCTGGTAGTGCTACGCTTAAAATAAGAACCTTAACACCTTTTAAATCTTGCTTTGCCACTTTCTTCTGTAGTAGTACGCCAAGACCTATTATGAGTATTAATTCTAGGGTTTTTTGTAGTGCAAAATTCATCTTTGGAGTGTTTTGGTTTGAGGTGGATCTATAAACTATGAATAGTCCGTAGGAGTTGATTCAGGATTTTTGTGTCAAGGCAATTATCCAATCTTCCAACTCCTGGACTAATTCAAACTTAAACTAGCACTTTTTCAAGGGCAGCTGTAAACAGCTTCATTTCGTCCATGGTACCCATGCTTACTCGGCACCAGTTTTTACCATAGATTTCAAAAGCTCTAACGCCAACACCTTCGGCGGTCATTTTTTCTAAGAAAGGCTTACCGTCCATTTCTATTGGGAATATGATAAAACTTGTAGAAGACGGTACATACTCGAAACCTAATCTATCAAGATTTTCATACACATATTCCCTACATTCCTTATTCAGTTTTCTGGACTTATTCTTGAATTCAATATCTTCCATACTTGCCATTGCCGCATATACGGATGGAAGCGATATACCCATACCGCCACGCGTAATTTTTTGGATAATGTCCAAGGTTTCCGGTTGGGCAACTACATAACCTACACGTAGACCTGCCATACCTTGGATTTTAGAAAATGTACGGGCTATAATAACATTTTTACCTTCGTTGATAAGCGATACCATACTCTTTTTTGCTGCATCGTCCAAAAAGCCCAAATACGCTTCGTCAACAAATATTGGAGTCTTTTCAGATACACGTGAGCAGAAATCTATTAGTTCTGCATGATCCGTCATGCTACCCGTTGGGTTATTGGGGTTACAGATATAAACCAATTTTGTGTCTTCATCTATTGCCGCTTCCATTGCCGCTAAATCATGAGACCAATCTTTTTTTAGTGGAACTGGTTTCCACGTAGCGCCGGTTGCCTGTGCCACTTTAATCAAAGACATGTATGCCGGGTCCGCAGAAACAATGTTTCCTCCATTTTGGAAAAATACCATAGCGGTTTTTTCCAAAAGATCTGAGGAACCGGGACCCATCATAATATTCTCTTGTTTTACACCTTCTTCTACGGCTATCTTATCCATAAGCTGGTAGAGCTCTTTCCAAGCATATCGGTTTCCTTTTGGTGCATATTTTTGCATGGCGGAAACGGCCATTGGCGAAGGTCCGTATGGATTTTCATTTGCATTCAGTTTTGCTGCAAGTTCCAATGGTTGTGATGGTGCGTATGGTAAATACTCTTTAAAAAACGGAGTGTATGGTATGTTGCCTTTTGCATCTAACGCAATAGGTTCTGATGGGAAAGCACCATAGGTCAAATAAGGTGCCGCCATTACACCTGCGGCGGTAAGAACCCCTTTTTTAAGCCAATCTCTTCTGTTTACATTTGTTTTCATAATGTGCTATGTTTAAGTTAAAAGTTTCTAGTTTGTTTCAACAGGAACGGCATTTGCGCCAATATTTCCTTCAGCTACCACAGTACTGTCTTCTGGACTTAAAGAAATGCTTACGTGAGCATCCAATGAATCGATTGTATCGTAGAACGAGGAGTCTGCAATAAGAAAAAACTTGTTTGCCGCCAACTCTCCGGTAGATCCGTCTACGTCATCCAGTGAAATAGATACTGTACTACCCATGCCAACGGCACCATCAATTATAACGGCCGGGTGTAGCGTATCTTCAATAGTGTTGTAAAGTGATATTTGTACCAAGGTCTGGTCCAGGTCAGTTTTCCAAAAAACGATCCTCCCGTAGACATTGGAACCCATTGGGTCAGTTGAATCTATGGTATATGCAGTGTAGGTGTCCAAAGTGCCACCACCTTCGGCTACCTCTTGAGCTGAATCTAATCGCTCTAGATCACATGAACCGAATGTTATTAAGATTACAGTTAGTACACTTAACTTTTTTATATATGTCTTTATCATTTTCTTAATTTTTAATATTAAACATCAATTAGAAGCTTAGTGTAGCCCTTACTGAATAAAAAGCACCTAGAGAACCTTGCTGAGCATTACCATATAGGTAAAAACCTCTTTCTTCTGATCGATATAGATCTGGATAATTATTGAAAATATTTTGTCCGGTAAGGGTAAAGGCCAAATTTTCAGAAGCTTTATATGTTAATCCAAGGTCAGCGGTAAGCTGGGCTGAAAATGTTTGGTCAGAATAACCTTGTTCTCCAACATTTGGGAAGTTGGCATCGGTCAAGGTGCCAATTCCGTCATCTATTCTAGCAATTTCCCCAAAATAGTTACCTCTTAACATTCCTGACCATTTTCCTAAGCTATAGGTAGCCGATGCAATAAACTGCGTATTTGGTACACCTTGCTCATATGCACCTATTACGGCACGGTCAATATATAGGTCTTCTAGTTCTTGATCGGTCAATTCCGTATTCAGGTCAGGAACGTTTGCGCCTTCAAAGGTTCTGTCCGATAGTAATCCGGAAACGTTTAAATTCAACATTCCTTCGCCAACTCTATCACTGTAATTGGCTACTATTTCTATACCTTTTGTACTGATATCACCACCGTTGATCCTAAAACTTGCCAAACCAGAACCTATTAGTGGTTCTAAAACCGGGGCATCAGATGCGCTGAAGTTACCAGTGCTGAACAAACGGTCTTTAATATCAATTTGAAAGGCATCGATACTAAGATCCAATTTTTTAAAAAGCTTTGCGGTAATTCCCAGACCAATGTTGGTAGATCTCTCTTCTTGCAGCTGCTGAATGCCAATAGTTTTTGCGACTTGACTACTATTTGGATATAGAGTTCCATCAAACGGTTCTAAATCAACAAAAAAGGTAAATGTATGTGAGTAATTTAATTCTTGTAATGAAGGTGCTCTAAAACCATTACTGATAGATCCCCTAACTGATAAGTTATCCGATATAGAGTAACGAGTGGCAAACTTTCCTGTAAAAACCCCACCAAAGTCAGTATATTGTTCAGTACGAAGTGCACCACTTACAAACCATTTGTCCGTAACATCTAATTCCAGGTCTAAATAAAGACCGGTAACCGATCTAAACGCATTTGCCTCGTTCTCAGGTGCAAAACCTCTAAAACATTGGCAATTTGGACTGTATTGTAATACAGGATATGAGCTAACACCTGCAAATGGTAATACAAGAGGTGCGCCATTGGCATCAACAAGTGGACTTCCGTCCAAACCTTCCAACGGGAAACCATCAGGTCCTATAAGTGGTTGATTGTCTTCTGTTGCGGTAACAAAACCCGCATCGCCAGCAGCGTAACTTTCTTCCTGTCCTCTTTCAATAATATAATTCTCAATTCTAAATTCTCCTCCTATTGCTATGTTTAGTCCAGATAGGAAATCTGGATAATATCTTGAAAGATCAAAATTGGCCGTGTTCTGTGTGAATTTGTGGGTTCCCAGATCCATTTCTGTTGGTGAAGCGGATTGTAGACTGGCGTTGAATGTATTAAACTGCCCAAGTCTTTGTGTGTTGGTGCCGAAGGTATTGCTGAAATCAAAGTCCCAATCGCCTAATTTTCCTTTAACACCACCTGTAAAGGCCAAATTGGTTTGCTCATTGGTCATTTGTGGTCTAAAACCGTTTGGATACAAGTCAAAATTGAAACGATCGGTTTGTGCTGATCTTCGATAAAAACATCCAAATAGCTGTCCAGATTTGTAACCAAAGTCACCAAAGGAATAAAAGCTGCTTTCAGATGTTTCAGAAAGTGGTATTTCCAGGTCATAGGATACTACGCCCAATACACTTGGTGATAAACCTGCAAAGGTTGATATATCTCTTGCGGTAAGGCCACGTGCGGCAAGTAGACCTGCATCTGTCTGTAATTCTGCCGCAAGTGCAGCGTCTCCAGCTGTTTGTGCTGCCAAAAGTTCTGGGTTGGTTATTATAGGGTTACCTTGTGCATCTGTTCGTTCATTGTTCAGGTAAGAATCGCCATAAGGTGTAGCGCCACTAATATTGGGGCGTATGGCGGCTTCATTTTGTCTGTAGGTTCCTGCTACGTTAAGATATCCGCCGTTTTCAAAAGAGGTTCCATAGTTAATTCCAAGTTGATGTGTTATACCATCTATTCCATCGGTATCGTTTAGTAAAGCTTGATCGGATTCACTAATGTTGGAATCACTGATATCCGGGTTAGAGTTGGTATAAAAACCGGCAGTGTAGTTTGCCGTAAATTTATCGGTACCTTTTCTAGTAACTATATTGATCACCCCGGCGATAGCGTCAGACCCATATTGGGCAGAGGCACCATCACGTAACACTTCCACGCGGTCAATGGCATCCAAGGAAATGAAATCCATATCAACTGAGTTTGCAGATCCACCTGTTGCAGAACTTATCAATTGAGCTCCACTATGGCGTCTTTTACCGTTTACCAATACCAATAATTGATTGGGACCCAAACCTCTTAAGGAAGGAGGTGTAACCGAAGCGCTTAAGTCGCCACCTTGGGATCTAACAGCGGTAAAAGATGGTGCGGACGCCACAAGTAATTGACCAACATCCAATTGTGGCATATTAATGGCCTGTTTGCTGACGCTTATTACATCTACAGGAGCTGCGGTCTGTAATTTTGTTCTTGATTGCCCTCTGGAACCTACCACAACGGTCTCCGTTAATTGCTGTGCGGATTCTTCTAAAGTAGCGTTGATCGTGGTTTTGCTATTAACCGGTATTTCTAATTTGGCGTATCCAATGAATGAATACACTAGTGTGGCATCACTTGCCGCGGTAATAGAGTATAGTCCGTCAAAATCTGTAATTACCCCTTTGGTAGTGCCTTTTACCATAACGTTAACGCCGGGCAAGGGACCTTGTGCATCTGATACTTTACCGTTAATTGTAATTTCCTGTGCTTGTGCTATGAAAAGTGTACATAGTAACAAGAAGGATAGTGTTAGAATTTTCTTCATAATCATGTGAGTTTAGTTGTTGCTCAATGGTGCACCTACCTAATAGCGATCCTATGGTTAGAAGGAGCGCTATTGGGGGAATACCTTATGCGTAAAAGAAAAGTTCCGGATACTTTACAGGTCAATTGATCATGTTATTAGGTGACCAAATGACTTATACAATATTATAAATTGTTAGAGCAAATTAAAAATAGCTGTAACTCGTTAGCTATTGATTATGAATATGTTGTGAGGGTGTTATTTGAATTATCGACAGTTTTTTTAATAAAATCTATCATTAATTCAGTTTTTTCATTTTTTAGAATTGGAAATGTGCTAATCTGGTATTATTGTGTAAAAATGTGCTTTTTATGTAATTAATAATTTGATTAGAGAAAAATAAACAAAACATCAATAATTGGCTTTTTTATTGCTTTATTATCACTAAAAATTAGATTATTATAAATTAAATTTGTTAAAAATGCTTAAAAGCCTATAATAATTCAACGATAATTCAATATTTATTGAAATAGCCGTTTAAACCTTTAGCACAGATGAGAAACAAATTAGATCAGGTTGATTTCAATATTTTAAACATTTTAGCTGAAAATGCGCAAACTCCATATACGGACGTAGCCAAAAAATTGATCGTGTCTCCCGGTACGGTTCATATGCGTATGCGAAAAATGAGAGAAATGGGATTGATTACCGGAGCGACACTTAGTTTGGATTATGCAAAGATGGGCTGGAAGATGACTATATTCTTAGGTATTTTTTTAAGTGAGATTAGTCTCTTTAAAAAGGTAATGGCTCGTCTGAACGAGATAGAGGAAGTGGTTAAAATTCATCATGTAACGGGCAAATATGATGTTTTTATAAAAATGCATGCAAGGGATAGTTTTCACTATAAGCAAGTTTACCAAGACGAAATTCTTAGCATATCCGGTATACGCGGTATAGAATCTTTTATTTCTATAGAAGAAAATTTAGAACGCCATATTAGATTTGTGGAAGTTGAAGAAGATTGATTATATCAGTTTCATTTCTGTAGGATTCCAGTGTACAGGTTGTTTTCTTGTATAGCTTTCATTTGCCAAAAGTGCCGCGCCTGCTGCTCTAAGTCCAAATTTTGGGTCTTGTATTACTTTTACATTTTCTCTTATGCTGGTAAAAAAATTAAGAAAATGGTCATAATGTGCTCCTTTATAGGTGCCAGGTGCTTGCCAAGTAGTTGATCCCGTGGCTAAACTACCAGCTCTATTACTTAATTTTTTTGATGCAAAATCTTTTCTGATCAAAATTTCGCGGTAATCTCTTGTCACAAAAATATCATTGCCCCAAAGTTCTTTTGCTCGCTCTAATCGGCCTGTATATAAATCACATGCCGCAACAATTTTTACACCTGTTACTTGTAATGCTGCTTGGGTATCATAAATACCCTGTATACCAGAACCAATTAAGGTAATGTTTATTTGGTCGTTTATATTAAACTCTTCTTTAACGTAAATTCTTTGTAAAAGTATTTACTGTTTTGTAGCCGTTGATAATAAAAAAGGTGACGTACCTAATGCTGCTGAAGTTATAGATGCACGTTTTATGAACGATTTTCTTGAGTTGTTCTGACCCATATTTTGTTATTCATTATAAATTATGGTTGTACGCTATTAAAATTACCTAAAAATATTGTCTATTAGACATATCGTTTAAACATATTCTTAGGTTTTTGGGATAGGGATTTCCTGTTTTATGGTCGTTCACCTAAGTAATCTGCCAATTGGCAACATTTATGATTTTAATGGCATTAAAATTTTCAAGAACAACGTAATTTTGCATTCGCTTAAAAAAGAGATTTGTTAAAAGATATACTTATTGCAGCACTTTGGAGCATCTCCCCATTAGGAGAAGCCAAGGTAGGTATACCTTATGGTCTTCTACAGGGAGGTAATATTTACGTAATCTTCGTGGTCTGTTTTTTGGCCAATGTGCTTGTTTTTCCAATTATGATGTTTTTTTTAAACACGGTCAATAGGTATTTACTTAGATGGCATTTTTATAAGAAGAATGCAATATTTGTGGCAAGACGGGCAAAAACTGGTTCTGGGGATCAAATTAAAAAATACGGATTCTTCGGTCTTATATTTTTTGTGATGTTACCTGTGCCCGGTACCGGGGTTTATGCAGGTAGTATTGCCAGTTATTTGTTTAAAATTGAAAGAAAAAAAGCTTTTTTAGCAAATACTATTGGTATATTTTTATCTTCTTTGATTGTTTGGGCAACTACTTTGTTGACCATGAAGGGAATGGCATAAATTTTAATTTCAAAGATTTTTTATCCATTTATTTTGTGAATAACTATACCTAATATTAATTTCATTAACAGACATTGCCTTTTAAATTTGTAGCTTTTTTAAGCTATGGATACCCTTAAAATTGGTGATAAACTTTATAATGTTGAGCAGAATGGGTTCAACGATTTTGCGCGATATTCTTTTTCTGAAGTTGTGCGACTTACCGAAACTTTAGCGGTTTTAAAAAATGGTGTAAGACTCATAAATAGACCTAAACAGTCATACATTGTAGAAGATGTTGGCTATTCCGTGAATAGGAATAAAGGTACGCATTGGCATATTGTTTCTTTAAAAGCCATACGAAATGCCCAAATTGAAAATGAAAAAATTAAGGTTCATGATTGGTTTGAGGAAAAGCAATTTACTTTTAAAGAGAAGCAATACATCTATAAATTGTTCCACTCTAATGAGGGAAAATAATATGTAAAAATAGCTTGGTTTTTATAAGAAATGAAAAGGTCGTTTTTTAATTGAAAAACCTTTACTACCTTTACGGCGTTGTGTTGTGTCTCAAAGAAATTTGAGGCAATTGTGTTTATCGGATTTAACCGATAGAACCCAATGAAAGGCTTTCCATTAAGGGAGGCTTTTTTTGTTTTTAGTCATTTATAACTTGTGGATTACATAGTGTATCAATGATGCCGCTAATTTTGCCGTTTGGTCATCAATATCATACTTTGGATTCAATTCTACCACATCCAATCCTATTAATTTTCCTGATTCTATTATAAGTTTAAGACTTTCAATTACAACATCTGGGGAAAAACCCATTGGGGAAGGTGCGCTAACGCCCGGCGCAAAAGCTGAGGAAAAACCATCTAGGTCTATGGTGGCATACACATAATCTACATCTTCTAGAAATTGAATTATCCTTAGTTGTACATGTTCAAGGTAGTTCATGTTAAAGTACTTCTGAAAAAGGTAGTTGACTTGGTGTAGCTCTGCAAATTCAAATAGATCTTTTGTGTTTGCATCTTTTCGTATACCTAAAGCCATGTACTTTATTGAATCACTGTTTTTGGCATGATCAAAGGCAATTTGATAAAATGGTGTTCCAGAGTTACTACCATTGGTATTTGCCCTCAAATCAAAATGAGCATCAAAATTTATAATTCCTATTTTTTCTCCGGATTTTATATGTTGACGTAACCCGTTATAATGCGCGTAGGCTAAGTCATGACTACCGCCTAAAAGGACTGGTGTGGTTCTATTTTCTATGAAATAATTTACTGCATTGGTACATTCTATTTGCAGTTCTTCTAAATCTTGATTAATACATTGCAAGTTTCCAAAATCTATCAATTGCGTATCTTTAACTAAATGATTGGGCATTTTACCCAATTGTCTACGTATGGCATCCGGACCCAAAGCTGAACCGATTCTGCCATGATTTCGCCTTACTCCTTCATCGCTACTATAACCCAACAATGCAAAAGTTTTATTCGTTTTAAAAGGAAATGGCTCATTGAGGTTAGAAAATAAAACTTTTTCGTGCAGATATAGCTGTTGGTCAGATGATCGACCAAACCAAGTTTCTGGATTTGCTAGCTTATAATTGAACATATCATTCTATCTATAGGAATTATGAAATAATAAACTACCCAAAACAAGGATAATCTAAATTCTAAATATGGGTTATATTACAACGAATAAGTAATATAAATCTTACTTTTATATAGCGTTAATTGTGATGAATTACTGTTAAACTCATGAAGTTATAATATTATAATCTAAAACAGATTGTCTACATGCTTGTCTGCCACTAGGTTAGGTATGGTAACTTTAAGAGTTTTTGTTCTTTCCATTTCTCGTTGTAATGCAAACATTGCTTCTTTGTTTCTTGCCCAGCTTCGTCTAGCAATACCATTGTTGACATCATAAAACAACATGTTTTTTAATTTGCACTCTGCATCTGTAGAGCCATCTAGTACCATACCGAATCCGCCGTTGGTGACTTCGCCCCAGCCTACGCCACCACCGTTGTGTATAGATACCCAGGTTGCACCTCTAAAGCTATCGCCAATGACATTGTGTATGGCCATATCTGCTGTGAATTTACTGCCGTCGTAAATATTACTTGTTTCTCGGTATGGAGAATCGGTACCGCTTACATCATGATGGTCGCGTCCTAAAATTACCGGAGCACTTAACTTTTTGTCTTCAATTGCCTTGTTGAATGCCAAGGCTATTTTTGCCCTTCCTTCGGCATCGGCATATAAAATTCGAGCTTTGGAACCTACCACTAACCGGTTTTGCTCAGCTTTAGAAATCCATTTAATATTATCTTCTAATTGTTGTTGTATTTCTGATGGAGCGTCTTTTTTAATCTCTTTTAGCACTTGTAAGGCAATGGCATCTGTTTTTCTTAAGTCTTCCAATGTACCAGAGGAGCAAACCCATCTGAACGGTCCAAAACCATAATCAAAACACATGGGTCCTAATATATCCTGTACGTATGACGGATACTTAAAATCTATATTGTTCTCTGCCATTACTTCTGCACCTGCTCTTGAGGCTTCGAGTAAAAAGGCATTTCCATAATCAAAAAAGTAAGTACCTTTTCTGGTGTGTAAGTTTATAGCGATGGCATGTCTTCGCAACGATTCTTGCACTTTCGTTTTAAATGCCTCTGGTTGCTTATTCATCATTTCGTTAGACGCTTCAAAGGTTAACCCAACTGGGTAGTACCCTCCTGCCCATGGGTTATGTAAAGAGGTTTGGTCAGATCCTAGGTGAATGAATAATTCTTCTGCAAAAAATCGTTCCCATACGTCTACAACATTGCCAATAAAAGCCAATGATACTATTTCTTCTTTGTTTTGGGCTTCTTTGGTTCTTTTTACTAAATCATCAAGGTTGTCTATTAATTCGTCTACCCAGCCTTGTTCGTGTCTTTTCTTTGCGGCAAGTGCATTCACTTCTGCACAAATGGTGATGCATCCGGCAATGTTACCGGCTTTTGGTTGTGCGCCGCTCATTCCGCCTAAACCTGCAGTTAAGAATATTTTTCCGTTGGCATTTTCATCCACCTTCAGTACTTTTCTAAATGCATTCATTACGGTAATTGCAGTGCCGTGCACTATACCTTGCGGACCAATGTACATATATGAACCCGCGGTCATTTGACCATATTGGGTTACACCAAGCGCATTGTATTTTTCCCAATCGTCTTGTTTAGAGTAATTGGGAATCATCATTCCGTTGGTAACGACAACTCTTGGGGCATCTGCTGATGAAGGAAACAAACCCATAGGATGACCAGAATAGATATGCAAGGTTTGCTCCTTGGTCATTTCAGATAAGTACTGCATGGTCAAAAGATATTGCGCCCAATTCTGAAAAACGGCACCATTGCCACCGTAGGTAATGAGTTCTTGTGGATGCTGGGCTACCGCTGGATCTAAATTATTCTGGATCATTAACATGATCGCTGCAGCATGACTAATCCGTGCCGGATATGCTGATATAGCTCTTGCATGCATATCATAATCTGGCTGAAAACGATACATGTATATTCTACCATATTTTTGTAATTCCTCTGCAAATTCAGGTGCGAGAACGCCATGCCAGTCTGCCGGAAAATAGCGTAGCGCATTCCTGATCGCCAATTTTTTCTCATCTTTTGAGAGTATTTGCTTTCGGTTAGGAGCATGGCTTACCGTTGAAGAACGCTCCTTTCTTGGAGGTAATTCTGTAGGTATTCCCATTTGTATCTGCGCTTTGAAATCCAT
>JAHDDL010000003.1:65534-91601 GCA_020629415.1 Maribacter sp.
ACCCCATTTTTCCATATCATACAGGGCTTTAAATTTCCTTGGTTATAAAGAATATCTTGATAATTATCCGAATGAAAAACGGCCAGGTCAGCTAAATGTCCTACTTCCAATTTACCGCGGTCTTCTAATTTTAAAGCGGCTGCGGCTCTAAAAGTGATTCCTGCCAAGACTTCGGCATTGGTCAATTTTTCAAAAGTTCCCAATATACTGGCTTGGGTCAATAAATCGCCCATAGGGGCAGAACCTGGGTTGTGGTCACTGGCTATGGCAAGTGCTGCACCGGCATCTAATAATTTTCTTGCGGGCGTAAAATTGCATCCAAGTCCTATTGAAGCACCTGGTAAGGCTACGGCTATGGTATTACTGTTTGCCAAAAGATCAATTTCGTTGTCCGTACTAGCTTCAAGATGATCCGCGCTAATGGCATTATAATCTACCGCTACTTTGCTTCCACTAGTTGAAAACTGGTCTGCATGTACGGTGATGTCAAAATTCAGGTCCTTCGCTTTCAAGAAATATGCTTTTATATCTTCCGAAGAAAAAGCGCTCTGTTCTATAAAAGCGTCAATTCTATTTGTTAGATTTTCTTTTTTAAGAACTGGGAATAACTCTTCGCTGATCATTTTTAAGTACGCTGTTTCGGCTCCCTCAAAATCTTTGGGTAACATATGCGCGGCAAGACATGTAGTTATTAATTCAGGCAATGCCACTTTATCGGCTTCTTTAATAGCGCGGAGCATTTTCAATTCTTCATCTACTGTTAATCCGTAGCCACTTTTAACTTCTAGCGTTGTGGTACCGTTTTTTAAATGACGATTGGCTCTTTTTATGGTGTTTTTGGTCAATTCTTCCATACTTGCTTTTCTGGTTTGGGTAACGGTATCCCAAATACCACCACCTGCATTTGCGATTTCTAAGTATGATTTTCCGGCATTTCGCATGGCATAATCTTTAGCGCGTGATCCGCCAAAGCAAATGTGGGTATGAGCATCTATAAAACCGGGTAAGCAAACATGATTTCCTTTTAGTTGATGAATAGCTATTTCTGGGAATTTCAATTTTAAATCTTCAAAATTGCCTATTGCCAAAATCTGTTCATTTTCTATTACCATACCGCCATCATCAATGACGTTTAGTTCATTGTCTAAAATGGCGCCTTTTAGTTTTAGCCCCGCCATGGGAATAATCTGTTTAAACGGACCTATGAGTGTTCTCTGTGTCATGCAACTAGTAATTTTCGAACTCTTCTGAGTGTTTTGTTTTTAAAGATATGTTATGTTCTGCTTGTATGCGGTCTATAACGTTTAGTATTGTCCGATCCTTGATCATTGCAATACCTTTTTCAATATCATCTGCAAATACACGGTCTTTACTGGCAAAGGCAACACGCTCACGAACGGCATTATGAACCTCTTCTAAATAAATACCCGATTTCAATGGTTTTCTAAATTCAAAAGCTTGGGCGGCTGTCAATAACTCAATAGCCAATATTTTTTCAACATTACCAATTACCTGCAATGCTTTTCTACCGCCAATGGAGCCCATGCTAACATGGTCTTCTTGACCAAGTGAAGTAGGAATACTATCCGCGCTCGACGGAAAACATAGTCCTTTGTTTTCACTTGCCAAAGCCGCAGTGGTGTATTGTAAGATCATATATCCGGAATTGATACCTGTATCGTTCATGAGCAATTTGGGTACACCGGGACTATTACCTTCCAGTGCAAGATAAATTCGACGGTCTGAAATATTACCAATTTCCGATGCGGCCAAACATGCATAATCCAATGCCATTGCTAGAGGCTGACCATGAAAATTACCACCGCTTATGGTCAATTCTTCATTGATAATTACAGGGTTGTCCGTAACCGAATTTAATTCTACTTCCAATAATTCTTTTAGATGTAACCATGCTGTTCTTGAGGCACCGTGAACTTGTGGTATACAGCGAATGGAGTAGGGGTCTTGTACTTTTTCGCAATCTACATGGGCTTCCATAATTTCTGAACCCTTCAGTAATTTGTTAACCCTTTTTGCAACATGGACATTTCCTTTAAATGGGCGTAACGCATGTAGTTCATTGTAAAATGGTTTTACTGACCCTTGTAGACCTTCTATCATCATAGCGCCAATAACATCTGCCTGAGCTAATATAGCATGTAATTGTACTACCACTTTTACGGCATGTGCCGCTATAAATTGAGTACCGTTTATAAGTGCCAACCCTTCTTTTGGTCCTAAGGTAATAGATGCTAACCCTGTTTTTTTGAAAAGTGATGCTGTTGAAATTATTTCACCTTGGTATTGCACTTTACCTAAACCAATTAATGGTAAAAATAAATGGGATAACGGAGCTAGATCCCCAGAAGCACCAACAGATCCTTGGGAGGGGACCACAGGTGTGGCATCATTTTCAATGTGCCAGATTATACGGTTTAAGGTTTCTATTGCTATTCCCGAATATCCCTTGGCCAGTGACTGGGCTTTAAGGATCAGCATTAGTTTAGCGATGTCATTGTCTACGGGTTCACCAACACCAACGCTATGACTTTGAAGTATGTTGGTCTGTAGAATATTGGTTTCGGACTTTGATATTTTGGTCGTACAGAGCGGACCAAAGCCAGTATTTATGCCGTATACTGGATGACCTTTATCTACAATGTTTTGAACTATTTTCCAGCTATCGGCTATTTTTTGTTCTGTAGTTCTGGAAAGTGTTACCGCATATTCATTGTTTACGATCTGCATGGCTTTGCCCGCCGTAAGCCAATCTTCTCCTAATTTAAAGGTCTGTTTACCCATAGCTTTTGCTTTTCAAGAATTTTATTAAAATTAATACCTATTTTTAATACTTGGTAATATCAATTTTATCATCAATTCATAACTATGAGTAATCAAATAGAATTGCGGCACCTAACGTATTTCTTAGCGGTAGCCCAAGAATTACACTTTAGAAAGGCCGCGGAAAAATTATTTATTTCCCAACCCGGTCTCAGCAGGCAAATAAAGCAAATGGAAGAAATTCTTGAAACCCAATTGTTTGAAAGAAACAAGAAAAAAGTGGGTTTAACACCTGCGGGGCACTATTTAAAAAAAGAGGTTGAATACATATTCAGCCACATGGAAAAAGTAGAGCGTCAATTGAAATTGGTAGGAGATGGTGATAGTGGCGAGTTACGGATAGGTTTTTTGGGATCTGCTATGCAACAGGTAATTCCAAAAATGCTTTTACGGATAAAAGATAATTATCCAAAAGTAAAAACATCTTTAGAAGAGCTTTCTAATTTTGCCCAGGTAGATGCGGTTTTAAAGGATAAGTTAGATATGGGTTTTGTCCGTGTAAGTAGGGTGCCCAGTACATTGGAAATGAAAACGGTATTTACCGATACTTTTTCTCTGGTATTGCCAGAAAGATATCCTATGTTGACCAGGGAGTTTGATGGTATGGAACGATTTGCGAATGAAGATTTTATATTATTTAGTCAGGCTTATAGTCCGTTGTATTATGATACTATTATCAGTATCTGTAAAGATGCGGGATTTGCTCCAAAAATTTCTCATAAATCTGTTCACGCGCATACCATATTTAAATTGGTAGAGAATGAAATGGGCATAGCTATTGTACCCACATCTTTACAAAATGGTTTTCAAATGCGGGTAAAGTTTATTGAGTTGAAGGAGATACCCCAAAGAGCTAATTTGTCCGTCATTTGGAAAAAGGAACATACCAACCCTGTTCTTAAGAATTGTATGGAGTTGCTATTGGAAGGATAGAGTGACACTATCGAGTAAACTTTAATACTTATCTAACAGTGAGTGGTCATTTGAAAAGTTAATTTTACTTTTTTGAGAAAAGAGAAAATAGAATAGAGAAAATAGAGCGTGATGCGCTTAACGTATTGCGTGCAGCGAACAAACGAACAACGAACATTATGATATTAGATACAATAAAGAAGAGACGATCGGTATTTCCGGTACAATATAATGGTACGCCTATTGAGAGAGCAGATATAGAGAAGGTGTTAGAAGCTGCGAACTGGGCGCCAAACCATAAATGTACAGAGCCTTGGCGATTTAAGGTGATTCAGGGGGAAGCAAAAGGTAGGCTAGGTAATTTCTTATCTAAAAAATATGAAGAGCTTGATCCTAAGCCAAAGGCAATGAAGATTAAGAAATTGCAAGAGAACCCTAAAATGGCGGGCGCAATTATTGCAATTTGCATGCAAAGAGATCCTAATGAATCGATTCCGGAATGGGAAGAGGTAGCTGCAGTAGCTATGGCAGTTCAGAATATGTGGTTGCAGTGTACAGATATGGGTATAGGATCGTACTGGTCTTCACCGGGACTCATAAAACACATGGGCGAGTTTTTAAGCTTAGCCAATGGTGAAAAATGTCTAGGATTTTTCTATATGGGTAATTTCGATGGCGAATTGACCGACGGTAAACGCGAACCTATTGCAACTAAAACCGAATGGATATCGGAGTAATTACTCCATTAGTTAAAGTAAGGAAATAGGGTGTTACTATGCTCCCAGGCTTTTGAAATGAAGAGTCCTAGATAGACAATAGCGACCATAAATTTCAAAAATGTCCCCGTTAAAAAACCTAGAAAAGAACCAAAAGCCGCTTTCGTAGCGGTTTTTTTATCCGCTTTATTTAATAACTCTCCTACCAAGGCACCTACAAAGGGCCAGATAATAATTCCGAAAGGTCCTAGAACTGGGAAAAATAAGGCAACCAATAAACCTATGGTAGTACCAATAACACCAGCTTTTGTACCTCCAAATTTTTTGGTGCCCATGGCTGGTATCACATAATCTAACCCAAAAACGATTAATGCAATCGCCAAGGTAATGCCCAAGAAGGTCCAGTTCATGGCTATAGCGCTAGTAGAGTAGAGTAAAAGTAGACCTACCCAACTAATTGGTGGTCCTGGTAGTACAGGTAAAAAACTGCCCAGAATGCCTACGAGCATTAAAACAAACCCAAGAACTAATAAAAAAATATCCATTGTAAATAATTAGTGTTGCCTATAAGACTAATATAGGGTGCATTTGTTACATGAACGGTAATCAAAATAAAATTTTTCAACTATAAAATTAGTTTAAACTAAATATTTAGTTATATTTGACCATAGAACTAAAAGATTAGTTGAATGAAACAATTGACGAAAGCAGAGGAGGAAGTAATGATCGTATTGTGGGACTTGCAGAAATGTAACGTAGCATCGATCATTGAAAAATTACCGGAACCAAAACCCGCTTACAATACCGTTTCAACCATTGTAAGAATACTGGAGAGCAAGGGTTTTGTTGATCATGAACAACTGGGCAAAGGCTATTTGTATTTTCCATTGGTGCAGAAATCAGATTACAGTAATCAGTCCATCAATAAATTGGTAGACGGTTATTTTCAAGGTTCTTTTAAAAGTATGGTGTCATTTTTTATGAAGAAGAACGATATGAGCCTGTCTGAATTGGAATCGGTACTAAATGAAATTAAAAAGGAAAAACCATGATACAGTATATTTTGGAGTGCATTGCCTTTCAACTTCTTTTCTTGGTTGTTTATGATTTTTACTTGAAGAAGGAAACCTTTTTTCAGTGGAACAGGTTATATCTGTTAGGAACGTTTGCATTGTCTTTAATTCTGCCTTGGGTAAAAATTGAAGCTTTTAAGCAACAGGTTCCACAAACATTTGCTCCATATCCTGAGTATTTATGGAAATTGCAAAATGAAGCTGTTGTAGCGCAGGTTCAAGAATCATCGGGCTGGAATATTACTTGGCAAGAAGATATTCTTTATGGCGGAATGTTAGTGGCTTTGTTCCTATTCTGGTTAAAAATTAGACAATTATACCTTTTAAGAAGGAGCGGAAAGAGGGTTGTTTTTCCATCATTTACCCAAATTATAATCGCAAATAGCAACATAGCTTTTTCATTCTTTACATCGATTTTTATTGGAGACAAGGTGTTGAAAATGAAACACGATACCATAATTGCCCATGAATTGGTACATATAAAACAAGGGCACACGTACGATTTGTTGTTCTTTGAGTTTATGCGAGTTATAGGCTGGTTTAATCCGCTGGTGTACGTATATCAAAATCGTATTTCAGAATTACATGAATTTATTGCCGATGCTCAAGTATCAAAAGAACATAAAACGGATCATTATGAGCAGTTGTTAGCTCAGGTTTTTCAGACCGAACATATATCATTCATCAATCAATTTTTTACAAAATCATTAATCAAAAAACGAATCGTCATGTTACAAAAATCAAAATCAAAAAAAGTTTGGCAGTTGAAGTATTTACTATTAGTGCCAATGGTGTTAGGAATGCTTCTATATACTAGTTGTGAAATGGAACCTAAATTAGATGATAAGGATACTATTGATAGTACTAGCTTAAAATCCAGTCAAAATTTTGCTTTCGCCGAAGTTGATGAAGTTCCAATCTTTCCTGGCTGTGAAGATGCAGACGATAAGCGCGCTTGTTTTAATGAGAAAATTCAAAAACACATCAGCAAGCATTTTAACTATCCTCAAGCTGCACAAGATGCCAATATTGAAGGTAGGGTAAATACGATGTTTATGATTTCTTCAGAAGGTACTATTGAAAATATTAAAATGCGTGGTACGGATAAGCTTCTGGAAAATGAGGTGGAACGCATAATAAAAAGGTTACCAAAGATGACCCCAGGGAAGCATCTCGGTAAAGCAGTTAATGTACCTTTTTCAATTCCTGTTGTTTTTAAATTGGATTACCTAAGTTCTTCTGAGTTTTCATTTTCAGAAGTTGATGAAGTTCCAATCTTTCCGGGTTGTGAAGATGCAGACGATAAGCGTGCTTGCTTTAATGAGAATATGCAGCAACATATTAGTAAGTATTTTAACTATCCGCAAGCAGCACAAGTTGCCAATATAGAGGGGCGAGTATATACTATGTTTGTGATTTCTTCAGAAGGTACTATTGAAAATATTAAAATGCGTGGTCCGGATAAGCTATTGGAAGATGAGGTGGAGCGAATCATTAAAAGGCTACCACAGATGACTCCGGGAAAGCAATCAGGGAAGGCCGTTAATGTACCTTATTCAATTCCTGTACAGTTTAAGTTGCAGTGAGTCTAAAGATAATATTTTATAGTAGGTTTTAATTGTTGAAATAACTCCTCAAAAAAATCGTAATTTCACCAGTAGAACAGGTGAAATGAAACGAGTTATCTATTTTCTTGTGTTAATTTTAATAAGTTCATGTTCGTTCTTTGAGTCTAAACAAAAAAGAACGCAAGAACTTATTGATGAAGAATTACGACATATAGATTGGAACAGTGTAGATTCATATCCGTTCTTTTACACTTGTGATGAAGCGGTTACTAAAGATCAGCAGAAAATTTGCTTTGAAGAAACCTTGATCTCCCATTTTCAAGAAACCTTAAATGATTTTGAATTTACTTTGACCGATAAGGAAAGTGAAACTGTTGAGGTTATTTTTGTTATTGATACCTTGGGTAAAATAAGAGTTGCCGATATTTATAAGAATGAATTAGTTTTAGATCAAATGCCAGAATTTGATGGTGTTATTACGCAAAGCTTAAAGAATCTTCCTAAACTTGCACCCGCTTTAAAAAGAGGAATTCCGGTAAATACCAAATACCGTATTCCCGTTCAACTAAATACAAATTAAGCATATTGGCGAACGAGAAAATTATATTGGGTATTGACCCTGGAACGACAATAATGGGTTTTGGACTCATTAGAGTAGTGGGCAAAAAGATGGAATTTATTCAAATGAACGAATTGCTTCTTCAGAAATATAGCGACCCTTACACGAAATTGAAACTCATTTTTGAACGTACTATAGAACTGATCGATACCTATCACCCAGATGAAATTGCAATTGAAGCTCCTTTCTTTGGCAAGAATGTACAGTCTATGTTAAAGCTTGGTAGAGCACAAGGTGTTGCTATGGCTGCAGGCTTATCACGTCAAATACCAATTACAGAATATTTGCCAAAAAAAATTAAAATGGCGGTTACCGGTAATGGTAACGCCAGTAAAGAACAAGTGGCAAGAATGTTACAAAGTGTATTAAAACTTAAAACACTCCCTAAAAACCTTGACAGCACTGACGGATTAGCTGCTGCCGTTTGTCATTTTTACAACCAAGGAAGAGTTGATGTGGTAGGTAAAAGCTACTCTGGTTGGGATGCATTCGTGAAGCAGAATGAGAAAAGAGTGAAAAAGTAGTTTCCAGTTAGCAGTGCCAGTGCCAGTATCAGTTAGCAGTGGCAGTAATATGTAAAAACAATGTATGCAATTTCAAGATTTATTGGCTTATAAGAAGTCTTTTGCGCTTGCCATGAAGATATTTCATGTTTCAAAAAAGTTTCCTAAAGAGGAGAAATATTCTTTGACTGACCAAATTAGACGTTCGTCTAGAAGTGTAAGCGCTAATATTGCAGAACATATCGAAAAAGAAGTTATCCTAAACATTTTGTAAGTAAGTTAATCGATAGTGACGCTGAGAATTCGGAAACACAAACATGGTTAGAGTTTGCATTAAAGTGTGAGTATATTGAACAAAAAGTGTTTAATGATTTAATAAGTGATAGTGAAGAAGTAGGTAGGCTTTTAAATTATATGATTAATAACCCAAGTAAATTTGGTTCAGAATAAGAACTGAAAACTGGCACTGCTAACTGATACTGATACTGAATACTGAAACTATGTCCGGAATCTACATCCACATCCCATTTTGCAAGCAGGCTTGCCATTATTGCGATTTTCATTTTTCTACTACAATGGGGAAGAAAGAAGCAATGGTGAAGGCATTGTGTAAAGAGCTGGCATTGCGCAAAGCCGAGTTTTCAGGTGAACAGGTAGCTACTATTTATTTTGGTGGTGGTACACCTACGGTTTTAGAGACGGAAGAGATTGAACAACTGATTGCGGCGGTTGGTAAACATTATGATGTTGTGGACCGTCCGGAAATTACCTTAGAGGCAAATCCTGATGATTTATCCGAAGAGAAAATACTACAACTGGCAGCTAGCCCAATTAATAGATTGAGTATTGGCATTCAATCTTTTTTTGAGGAGGATTTAAAGTTGATGAACCGTGCGCATAACGCTCTGGAAGCTGAAAAGTGTTTGCAATTGGCAAGCGCACATTTCGATAATATTTCAATTGACCTTATTTACGGAATGCCTAATATGACCTTAGATCGGTGGAAACAAAATATTGTTAAAGCACTAAGTTTCGGTATTCCTCATATTTCAAGTTATGCCTTAACGGTTGAGCCAAAAACGGCATTGGCTAAATTTGTTGAAGACGGATTGATTACGCCCGCTACCGACGAAGAAACTCAAGAGCATTTCAACGTATTGAATGAAACCTTATTGTCAGAAGGATTTGATTGCTACGAAATCTCCAACTTTGGGAAACCCGGTTATTACTCCCAAAACAATTCTGCTTACTGGCAACAGAAAAAGTACATAGGTGTTGGTCCGTCCGCACATTCTTTTGACGGTGTGCAACGTGGGTGGAATATCAATAACAACCCCAAATACATAAAATCCATAGCACAGAACATAGTACCCATGGAGGTTGAGGTACTTTCTTCGACCGATAAGTATAACGAGTATGTTATGACGGGCTTGCGTACTATATGGGGAGTTTCCTTATCTAGAATTTCAACCGAATTTGGACCTAAATACAAAGAGTACGTTCTACTACAAGCTGATAAATTTATAGAAGAACACTTGCTGTTCGTGGATGGTGACATCTTGAAAACCACTAAAAAAGGCATGTTTTTAGCCGATGGTATTGCGGCAGATCTGTTTATGGTGAATTTGAAATAGTATAAAACGTATTGTCAGTTCGAGTGATTTTTCATTGAAGAGAAACGGAAATGAAAAATTGTATCGAGAACAGGTTTGGAACATAAAGGTCTCTCGTTTTACCGAAATTTCTTTTTCGCAAGATTCGGTAATTTTTCATGTTCTCCAGTAATCAAGGCTTTCTTCTTCGCTTTAGACCATTTTTTTATTCGTTTTTCGGTCTCTATAGCCAAATTAGGATCAGTGAATTCACAATAATAAACAAGATTTACAGGTCTTCTCTTACTTGTGTAACTATCTTTATATTTTCCAGATTGATGAGATTCTAGCCTTTGAGTTAGGTTAGAAGTTATTCCGGTATAAAAGCTTCTGTCAGCACATTCTAATATATATACATAGTAAGTTAACACATTTTCAATATACGATTTAGATAGTAGCAAAAAAGTTCTCGATACAAATTTACTCGTGCCTCGAAATTCACTCGAAGTGACATTGGTGCTTGAAATAATCCGATTGTAAAGGTTGAAGTATAACGTACTGTCAGTTCGAGTGATTTTTTATTGGAGTAAAACGGAAATGAAAAATTGTATCGAGAACAGGTTTGGAACATGAAGGTCTCTCGTTTTACCAAAATTTCTTTTTCGAAAGATTCGGTAATTTTTCATGTCCTCCAGCAATCAAGGCTTTCTTTTTCGCTTTGGACCATTTTTTTATTCGTTTTTCCATCTCTATCGCCAAATTAGGATCAGTGAATTCACAATAATAAACAAGATTTACAGGTCTTCTCTTACTTGTGTAACTATCTTTATATTTTCCAGATTGATGAGATTCTAATCTTTGAGTTAGATTAGAAGTTATTCCGGTATAAAAGCTGTTGTCAGCACATTCTAATATATAAACATAGTAAGTAATCACATTTTCAATATACGATTTAGATAGTAACAAAAAAGTTCTCGATACAAATTTCCTCGTGCCTCGAAATTCACTCGAAGTGACATGAGTATTAGAAATAAACTGTTTGTAATGGTTGAAATAAAACGAACTGTCAGTTCGAGTGATTTTTTATTGGAGTAAAACGGGAAAATAAAATTGTATCGACAACGGATATTCGAACACGCTAGCTTCTCGATACAAATTTTCTTGTGCCTCGTAAATTTATTTGAAGTGACATTGGTGCTTGAAATAATCCGTTTGTAAAGGTAAAAGTAAAATGTACTGTCAGTTCGAGTGATTTTTTATTGGAGTAAAACGGAAATGAAAAATTGTATCGAGAACGGGTCCGGAACGCGAATACTTATCTGATCTATATGCTTTAATCATAACCGCACAAAAAGTCGTAAATTTCTTATCTCAAAACAACCTTGTAATTTGAGCATAATTAAAATGAAAACTACCATTACCCACAATGCTAACCAATATCAAATTGACCTGACTAAACCATTGGATATTTCTATTGCCATAACCAATAAAAAGGATAATGTCAACGCATGGTATATTGATGCTCCCAAAATAGAACCGTATCGGGATAAGGATTTTGTTGGTAGTATTCCTGCAGGTGCCAGTACTAACTTTTATGATATTTGGTTTAATCCGCATTCGCATGGTACGCATACTGAATGTGTAGGGCATATATCAAGAGAACATCAATCTGTAAACAAATATTTACAACAGTTTTTCTTTCTGGCTGAGGTCATTACTATTTCACCTTCAAAAGAAAACCAAGATTTGGTCATTACTAAAGAACAGTTACAAAAAGCCTTAGGTGGAACAACTCCTGGCGCATTGGTGATAAGAACTTTGCCCAATACAGCTATGAAATTAAACCGACAGTATTCCAATACCAATCCGCCATACATTTTAGAAGATGCCATGGTGTTTTTGAGAGAACATGGTGTTGAACATTTACTAATAGATTTACCTTCTGTAGATAAAGAAAAGGACAACGGTGCTCTTTTGGCACACAAGGCCTTTTGGAATCTTAATGGGGAAGTAAGATTAAACGCAACGATTACAGAATTTATTTATGTTCCGGAATCGATTGTTGACGGTTCATACTTTTTAAATCTACAGGTAGCACCTTTTGAAAATGATGCCAGCCCAAGCAGACCTGTGCTTTATAAAATTGAATGATTATGAAAAATCTACTGAAATTAGAGGAACTCTCCTTAATGGTTCTTGGTATTTTTATGTTTGGTCTATTAGGTTATCAATGGTGGTGGTTGCCGGTTTTGATACTTACTCCAGATGTTTCTATGTTAGGTTATTTATTGGGTGCTAAAATTGGGGCAATGTCCTATAACCTATTTCATCACAGGGGTTTTGCCGTGCTTTTGTATTTTGTGGGTATTTACTTTATGCTACCCATTGTTCAATTAATAGGTGCAATTCTTTTTATACATACGGCTATGGACCGTATCTTTGGTTACGGACTTAAATACGATAAAGGGTTTAAGTTTACGCATTTAGGCGAAATAGGAAATAAAAATGGATAATATTTTTGATACGATTCTAGGTCTGGTTCTAGGGGCCATTGGTATGTATTGGCTCTTTAATTTTTTTAAGGGCAAGAAAAGTAAAGAGATAACAACACACCAATCTACCGTGTTGTTAGAAAAAATGAAAAGCGTTTGCAAATTGATCTCTGTAGAAGGCGAATTTGCCGAAATCTACAAATATGAAAATGTAAAGGATTTCATGAGTTTGGTAAGCAGTAAAAAGAAAGCACTTGTTGTTATAAAAGCGAAGGCCCATATTGGTTATGATCTAAGTAAAATACTAATGCATGCAGATGAGGGTAAAAAAACAATTATTCTTGATAATTTTCCTCAACCAGAAGTATTGAGTATTGAACCAGAATTGGAGTTTTATGATATTAAAAGCGGATTTTTCAACTTTTTTGCTCCTGATGATCTTACAAAGTTGAACGCAGAAGCCAAGAGTCACATTAGAGAGAAAATACCGGAAAGCGGATTGATGGATACGGCCAGAAAAGAAGCCTTGCAAACCGTTTTGATCATGGAAAAAATTGTGGAAACTATTGGGTGGACACTTGATTATACGGCCCTAAAAATTCCACAAAAACAAATAGAACTATTAGAAGAAAAACAGTAATTAAAAATGAATTTTAAAATGAAAAACGTAATTTGTATCCTTGTACTAACACTAATGACCACTGTAACTTTTGGTCAAAATGATGATAAAATGACAGAATTTGATGCTAATTTTTCCCATACTGTATTTTTTTGGTTGAAAAATCCTGATAATCAAGCAGACAGAACCGCTTTTGAAACTTCTTTGCGTAAATTTTTAGATAACTCTGGTTATGCGAAGACAAAATTTATTGGCACTCCTCCAAAGGCTAGTAGAAATGTAGTAGATGGTTCTTTTACCTATTCATTGATCGTAAGTTTTGATTCTGCGGAATCTCAACAAGCCTATCAAGATGAGGCTCCTCATAAACTGTTTATAGAAGAGTCGGAAAAGCTATGGTCTAAGGTTATCGTTTACGATTCTACAGGAATCTAAGATCGATATTATGGTTTTTAGAAAGGCTACTAAAGTTGATGTTGAGACCATTGCAACGTTACATTCCGTAAGCTGGCAGCAAAATTATAGAGACTCCTTTAGTGATCATTTTTTAGATTATCAGGCATTCGATAATAGATTGATTGAATGGAAAAAGCGCTTTGAAAATCCGTCAGATGATCAATTTGTTGTTATAGCGGAGGAAGATGGCGAGTTTTTGGGATTTTTGTGTGCCTATTTCAATCATGATGCCCAATACGGTACCTTACTGGATAATTTGCATGTAGGCTTACATACTCAAGGAAAAGGTGTAGGTACAAAATTAATGGCCGCTTTAGCGGAAGAAATCCTAACGCGGAATAGTGAAAATGGTTTTTACCTATGGGTTTTAGATACCAACGCCGCTGCGATTTCCTATTATGAAAAAATAGATGGCGTTGCTATGGAAACTGTTGAGTCTAATGATATTGGAGATAAGACTTTTTTAAAGATCAGATATTATTGGCAAAATGCCTCAGCGTTTTTAGAAAATGTAAAAGCCAAAAAATCATAAAATGAATATTGAAGAATACCGGGAGTACTGCATCGCGAAAAAGGGTGTTACAGAATCCTTTCCTTTTGATGAGGTTACCCTGGTATTCAAAGTAATGGGCAAGATGTTCGCCTTATGTGGTTTGGATCATGTGCCTTTGCGTATTAACCTAAAATGTGATCCTGATAGGGCTATAGAACTTCGTGAAGAACATGATGGTATTATAGAAGGCTGGCACATGAGCAAAAAACATTGGAATACGGTCTACCTTGATAGCATCTCTAAAGACTTAACAAAAGAGCTTATTGACCATTCGTACAATTTGGTAGTTTCTAAACTGACCAAAAAGGTTAAGGCGGAGCTTGAAGTACTTTAATACTACTTTCCATTTATAGAAACCATTTTCTAAGGTTATCTTTACCTTTTTTATAGGTTTATTTGAATGAATAATTTACAAGAGTTTTATACCACTAAAGTAAACGGTTTTGAAAAACAGATCGAGGCACTGAATAAACAGTTATTTACGTTCAGTATACTTCGTTTACTAATATTTCTTGGGACCATTGTTGCCATATATTTCGCATCTGTAGATGCCAAATATGTCATTGGTGTATTGTGTGTGGGTATACCGTTGTTCTTGTATCTGGTAAGCAAATACACGAATCTTAAACAGCAAAAATCAAAATTAGAGGCATTAAAGGAAATTAATGCGGTAGAGTTACAGGTGTTGAATAGGGATTATTCTAACCTTCCCAACGGAAAGGAATATGCTGACGATATTCATTATTTCAGTCAAGATATTGATCTTTTTGGCGAAGGTTCATTTTATCAAATTTCAAACAGAACAAAACTTGCCGAGGGTAGCTTGTTGTTAGCAGATATCTATAAGGAAAATTCTATAAATGAGATAAAGGAAAAACAAGAAGCTATTGCCGAGATAGCGGAGAAAGTAGATTGGAGGCAAGAGTTTTCAGCCATGGCAGCATTGACGAAAACAGAAACTTCTACACATACTATCGCCTCTTGGTTAAAGAGCTATAAGCCCTTTGTACCAAAGGCGATGAAATTTATTCCTTCCGTATTTTCTATTATTTCAGTCACTATATTCATAGCGTACTTTTTGGATTATCTACCAGAATCAGTGTTGATAACATGGCTGGTTTTAGGAATGGTCATTGTTGGTTTGTTCACTAAAAAAGTGACCAATTTAGGTCAAAGTGCCTCAAAAATGAAGTCTACCTTTGATCAGTACAATCAGCTATTGGCTATGATTGAAGAGACTGAATTCACATCAAATTTATTAAAGCAACAGAAGGCGAATATTCTAAGTAATGGCGAACAGAATTCTAAGGTGTTAATGAAATTTGCTTCACTGTTGAGTAATCTAGATCGTAATAATAACTTACTGTACTTAATATTTGCAAATGGATTTTTCCTTCGTTCATTGACCGATTGTCTGGCAGTAGAAAAATGGATCGAAGAGCATGGTAAAAGTGTAGAAACCTGGTTCAATACCATCGCATTTTTTGATGCCTATAACAGTTTAGGCAATTTCGCTTTTAATCACCCCAAGTTCACCTACCCATCCATCACTAATGACCGAGTGGTTTTGAAATCTAAGAATGCAGGTCACCCGTTGTTAGATCCCAAGAAAAGTATACTGAATGATATTACTATAGCGGGCGGAGAGTTCTTTATTATTACTGGTGCTAATATGGCTGGTAAGAGTACGTTCTTGAGAACGGTATCCTTGCAGATTATGATGGCTAATGTTGGTTTGCCCGTATGTGCCCAAGAGGTCAGTTATTCCCCTATAAAATTAATAACGAGCATGCGTACTACAGACTCATTGACAGATGATGAGTCTTATTTCTTTTCTGAGTTAAAACGATTACGATATATAGTAGATGAAATACAAGTTGACCGTTACTTTATTGTACTGGATGAAATCTTAAAAGGAACCAATAGTACTGATAAGGCATTAGGATCACGAAAGTTTGTGGAACGCTTGGTTAAGAGTAAATCTACAGGGATTATAGCCACTCACGACCTTAGTCTATGTGAAGTCGCCAATGAATATAATGCGGTTAAAAACCATTATTTTGATGCTGAAATCATAGATAACGAATTGCATTTTGATTACACGTTCAAAGATGGTATTTGCCAGAATATGAACGCTTCTTTCCTGTTAAAAAAGATGGGTATTATTGAGTAATTTTTAAATACAAATACTAAAAACAAACACAAGCTCAAAATAGAATTAAATTAGTTGTTTGTATAATAATAGGAAGCGCATATATTTCAGATATTCTATTGTCAGTAACAACCAACAACAAAAAATGTTTGCGCTTGAATTTGAATTTGTATTTTGAGTTTGAACTTGAATTTTAATTCCCCCTTTGGGGACTAGTGGACTTATGGATTCATTAACGCAAATAGTACTAGGGGCAGCCGTTGGTGAAGCCGTACTTGGTAAAAAAGTGGGTAATAAGGCAATGTTGTATGGAGCTATTGCCGGTACCATTCCAGATTTAGATGTTATTACGCGTTATTTTCTTGATACGGTTACAGCAACGGAATGGCATAGGGGTTTTAGTCACTCCATATTCTTTTCTGTGCTTTTTGCTCCTGTGTTCGGGTGGTTGGTCTGGAAGATAAACAGGAAAGAATCTGCTATCTGGAGAGAATGGTCATGGTTAATGTTCTGGGGATTGTTCACTCACCCATTATTAGATGCTTTTACGACTTGGGGAACACAATTGTTCTGGCCCTTTAAAACGCGGTTGGCATTTCAAAGCATTTTTGTAATAGACCCGTTATACACTGTTCCTTTTATCATTTTTTTGATTATGGCAATATTCAAAAAAAGAACTTCCGTTAAACGTCAAAAATATGTTCACTTAGGGCTTGTTATTAGTACAGCATATTTGCTATTTACCCTTGTTTTAAAAGGAATCGCTTTTCAAAGATTTGAGGATGCCTTAATGGAACAAGGTATTGTTTACAGTGATATGAATACACGCCCGGCGCCATTGAATACGGTATTATGGATGGCGAATATAGATACTGAAGATGCGTATTTAATGGGGGATTATTCTTTTTTTGATACTAAGGATGTTTCATTTTCTGCATTCCCAAAGAATCATGAACTGTTGGGTAAATGGGCGGATAATGATAAGATAGTACGACTTATTAAAATTACAGATGGTTGGTATACGATTACCGAAAGAGAAGGGGACCTTTATTTCAATGATTTAAGATTTGGACTCATAAGTTTAGATGAAAACGAAACCCAATTTGCCTTCAGTTATAAACTGGTGCCCAATGGGGAAGATCTTATTGTAGAAGAAAGACCTAAATTTAAACGGGATGCAAAACGACTGATGACTGCCCTTTGGAAGCGTATGTGGGGAAATTAGGTGTTAAAAAGGATAGCCAATAGCAAAGTTTAAGGTCATGTTATTATCGGCATTTCCAAAGAAAGGTACGTTCCATCGCTCGTTTTTAGCTTCGTACGGAATTCTTAATGGAGACGCAACATCAAGGCGGATAACAAAATTTTGAACATCTAATCGTAAACCAAACCCTACTCCCGCAGCAACCTCGGTAAGCCAGTCTTTTTCAAATTTACCATCTGTAAAAAGTGTTTCGGAAAAACTGCTGTTCAGTTGGTCTTCTTCTAGTTCAGAGTAGTCACCGGTCAGCCACACATTACCTGCATCAACAAAAAAAGCGCCTTTTAAATAGGAAAAAAGTGGAAAACGATATTCTACATTAGCTTCTAGCTTAAGGTTACCGGATTGGTCAAAATAATCGGTAGTGGCATTTTCTGTTTCCGCATTAAAATTACCGGGTCCTAAAGAACGGATGTTAAACGCTCTAACGCTATATGGACCGCCGGAATAAAACTGTTTAACAAAGGGTAATGTTGAACTATTGCCGTATGGAACGCCCCAACCTGCATAAATACGGGATACCAAAGTGCGCTCCTTTTTCCAACGTAGGTACAGTCTTAAATCTGCATCGGCTTTTGCATATTGGGCGTATGTAGAGCCAAAAATAGTTTCTGAACCACCGCTAATAAGATTTAGCATATTACCGGCAATATCAAAGTTGGTTGAAAAGTAAATAGGAGCCTCTTTGCTAAGCTTGGATACTTCGTCATAGGTAAAGCTATAGAGCAGTCCTGCTATAAAACGCTGCTCAAAACTTTGACTCAAATATTCATTGTCGTCTAAAATTGCCTGAAACTCATCGGTTACATTTGATAGCCTTGAGTAGTTTATACTGATGGGGTCTAGGGTGTGGTATACATATTGGTTTTCTTGCCATGTATAGCCAAAAGATGCATTTACAGAACTTAAGGTAAACAATTGGCTACGCTGTAAAAAATCGTAACCTAAAGATATTTTTGTTTTAGGTACGGCATACTGAAACCTACTGGGTGAAAACGGTATGGACCTGGGTATTACTAGGTCGGCACTTATACCACCTGCTATACTGCTTAAACTGGAATTACTGCCGCTTGATAATTGCGATTCATAACTAAAATTGGCAGAAACACTAAAGGTTTCACCACCGTTGAACACATTTCTGTTGGTATGGCTTAGAAGAATACCGGGACCGGTGAATCCGTTAGATTTTGATACAGCCTGTATTTCTGCCCTAATGGAGCGTTTGGTCAATGGTGCTAAATAAATGCTTGCTGCCAATGAACCGCCATTACCATCGGTAGCCGTAGTATCCAGTTCCGTGTATTGTATGTTTACATATTTGTAACTGCCCAATGCAGATAACCTATTGCTTGTTTGTTTGGAAACATCGGCATTGTATAGGTCACCCTCATTGAATAATAGATAGGATTCTAAAAGCTTTGGTTTAAAGTATAGCTCATTCTGTACAAAATCAATACTGTCTATTTGGGTTACATTTTCTTTAGTTAAGGGCAGTGTGTCACCTTCAATGGTGTAATTGGGGTAAACGGTAATGGAATCAATAGTGTACGGAATTGATGCCCGCGCTGGAACATCTTTTTTTAGTCTAAGAAAAAGGTCAAATTTTCTGTTTTTATATTGATTGGTATCTGCCTCAAAAATGAGTAGATTTTCTTGACTGTTGTAAAACCCTTTTTGTTTTAATCCATTGTTTAATCTTGCTCTTTCGGCCTTCAGTAAATCTAAATCAAATCTATCTCCCTTTGCCAAAGAGGTTTCCGGGAGCATTTTTTCTATTTCTTTATAAATGGGCAATGAGTCAGATTCAAGATGATAGTTTTCCAAAACATAGGGCTGCGGCATACTGGCCGTATAATTGACCGAAGCGAATTTGTCGTTGTTGACTACTTCAGAAGATGATTTGCTATAGAAGAATCCATTGTTGTCCAAGCGGTTTAAAATCAATTCTTCTACCCGGTCTGTATTTACTTCAGAAAAATATACCGGTTCTTCCCCAAAAGATTTATTCAGAAATTTATATAGAAACCCTGGTTTTTCTCGCTGCGCCTTGTAATGAAAAAATAGGGCAGGCTTCATGCCTAAAAATGTGGTATTCGGGTTAGGTTCAATAAGGTTTAATAATTCGGCCTTTACCTCTTTACTGTCATGTATCTCACCTTCGGAAAGTAACTCAAGCTCGGCACCGGTGTACAGTTGCTCTCCTTCAGGAATATATTTTTCAATGCCGCATGAATATATCAGCAAAAATGCCAAACAAATTAAAGTTCTATATGTGCAATTGTTCGTTTTCAATGTACCGTTATTCTTCTTTTTTGTTCGTGTCTTTTTTAGACGGTTTATTCTCTTTTTTCAGCGGACTGAACAATTGACTGAATTTGTTGAACTCGCGATTAAAGATAAAAGCTAAACCCGTTACTATAAGTTGACCGTCAATAATATTTTGATACTCTTGTTTTCTAAACCCCTTTAGTCTGTACGTGCCTTCTTCACTCAATAGGTACTCCAAGGTTACGTTACCGATCAATGGTGTTTCACTTTCGCTGGAATATGCACTTCCTTCAACATCTACTGCGCTGCCTGCGGTAACGATCAACCGATCGTTAAATAGTCTTTTGCTGGCATTGATATTCAATTGGGTACGACTTTGGGCGCTTCCGCTTTCGTAATCCTCAAAACTGTCCAAGTCAAAACCGAGCTCAAAACCTGTATTGCCCAATAATTTATTGGAAATGGAAGTAAGTTCGTTAGAAAGAACTTTGTTTACGTTGTTTCGGGCTATAGTTACAGCGCCACCACTACTACCATCACTTCCTGTGGTAGGATAAAAACGGTTAAGTGCCAAGAGCGAGAAGACCTGTTTGTTCAATTCGGATTCTTGCTCGTTCAATTGTTGAATACGACTGTACACGGCACCACCAAAGTTACCCTGCGCATTTTCTGGCATGTCCAGGGCAAAGGAGAGTTCTGGTTGCATAAGCTGCCCATCTATGTTTAAATATACCAAGAATGGTGTAGACTGTGCATAGGAGTCAGAAACACTGCTGTCCGTTCCGTAACTAATGGAAGACATTAATGAAGAAGCAGATGTCTCTATTTCATAAATAGCGGTTACGTCCATTTTGGCATCGAATGGGTCACCGCTCCATACAATACTGCTACCTTTTTGTAATTGAAATTCGCGGCTTACCAAGTTGTATAAACTGGTTCTGTAAAAGCCCGAATTCAATTCTAGTCTGCCCGATAGTCTTATGTCTTGATTTGGATCTATGTTCAAATTCAATGTAGCGTTACCGGATGCCTGCAACTTGTCTTGGGTTTTTTCATCAAGTACAATGGTGAATTTAGCCTCGTTCCCTATTTCTAGAACCGTATTGATATCCATGCCGGCAAAGAAAGAATTCGTAGTTTCTTCATCTGATCTTGTAAGTATGGCATCAGGGTTTTCCCTGTTTACAAAAATGACAACACCGTCTCGCTCCTGAATGTCCAATTGGTCTTGAGGTACAACATAAGTTAGATCGGTAATATCGCGAATGCGTAACCTGCCATCTATAACGGGTAGTTCTAAATCTCCCTGTACTTTTACATCTGCTTTTATACTTGCAATTCCATAGACCAATTCATCATCTCCTTTTTTGGAATCTAACACTCTAAATTGATCTGTTTTCACCGTTAGGTCAAAACTTGGGTTGACAAAACTCTCTGTGTAAACCGTACCATCTATAGTCAATGTACCTTGATTAATGTCCTCTATGGCAAAGGAATTAAAGCTTACTTCGTCTTGATCAATATCTATGAATTGATCATCTATGGTAAACGTAGACTTATAGGCCGCCAAAGCTAAGCTAAATTCATTAAAGTTTATTCTGCCCGAGTATTTTGGTTCTGCCAGGGTACCCTTTACCAATAAGCTTCCGTCTAGATAACCCTTTGCATTCGTCAATTGTTCGTTAGAGAATCCTTCTATTATACTGGCTTCCAGCTTTTGAATATCCAGTTCCATATTCAGGTAGGCGGTATTTTGTTTTGCGGTATAATCTCCGGTCAAATTAAGCTTTGCACCACCGTCTTTTAGGGCGAGGTCAAAGTCATATTCTGATAACGATTTGGAAGTTGCATCTAGGGTAAGGGTGCCTAACGGATTTTGAAGTACCTGAAAATCTTTGATATCTAAATTGGCAACAAGCCCAGACGCGGTGTAGGGATTAATAATTACAAAATCGCCTTCTACCTTACCTTTTGCCAAGGCTTCATCAGGATTGAAAAAACTGAGAAATGTCTGTAACTGAAAATTCTCGAACAGGATTCCAATATGTTCCGTATCCATCTTTGGAAATGTATTGGATATCTCCATCTTTTGAGAATTTCGAGTAAAGATTACTTTTTCAAAATCTGAAAATGATTCACTGATCACTATAGAATTATCCTCTGGAATTTCCCATTGCTTTTTATTAAGGATTAAATCTTCTGGATCAATATGGAGTTTTAAAGTATCTTTTTGGAATACTAGACCAGATGCTATGTGCATGACCTGTACCGTGTCATTTTTTGAATTGAAATCAAGTAATAATTCTTTATTCTTTAAGCTACCTTCTAAATAGGTTTGTTTAAGATGAATGGGTTCGTAAATTAAATCTGCAAGGCCTGCAGAAAATTTCAGGTCTACAGAATCTCCTTTTACATAGGCATTTAAACTATCTACAGAACTACCGGCATACGATATGTGCGGTACTTTCACTTGAGCGGAAATTTTTCTCTTTTTAGAATTAAAACTGGCATCTATATTCAAGGAATCTAAATCTTCTACTCCGTTAAAAAATACTTTAGACAATACCGGTGTTGGTATTATGGCAATCGCCAGTTTTGCTTCAATAGTATCTTCGACCTCATAGACGGTGTCGTCTGTTGAGAAATAGTGTTCCAATTGTTTTTTTAATGCGTTGGTAATACGACTAGGCGATGCATTGGATGCCAACTGACCGTTCAAGAAATTACTTTGTACGGAAACGTCGGTTATGGTATCTTCAACATGTGCCTTTAGAATGATGGTTGACACTTGATATTGCTCGTTATCCGCTACGGCAATACCATCATCAATAACGGTGTTAATCGTAAAATTGGATGGCGTGCCGGTATAATCACCATTTATATTAGTGGCAACTTTAATGTTTTCCTTTGTAAGTCCAAGCTCTTTTAAATCTGCCCCAATAATATTTGAAGTAAATTGAATATCATTGTCATTGGATGTAAGAAGCAAAGTTGCACCTGCATCCATATTCAAATTGGGGTCGTTGATATTTGCGGATATGTTACCCTTGCCATTATTTAGAATACCGTCAATATCAATCGCCTTATAACTGTAACCGCCGTATTGAAATTGCGAAATGTTACCGGTTATGTTGGCATCTAAATTGCTTGTTTCGTTACCAGAGCCATTAGCATTTATTTGCAATGAAATTTCACCTAACTGATCGTTCTGTAACAGTTGCCCTAGTTGAAGACTGTCTATAGAAACGGTACCATCAAATTTCATGATTTCCCCAAAGTCAACAAGGGCATTTATACTTGCATTCCCTTCTGGAATTTTTAGGGCCATGTTTGGTTTTACCCAGCTAGTTCCACCAGATAAGCTGCCTTCGGCTACAATGGTTTTAGGTATAGAAATTCCTAATTCCTTGGAGGATATTAATTTGTCTATAGCGGTTTTATTGCTTTTAAAGCTAAGATTGTTCAAATTATAAAAAAGTGAATCTGTTTGGGTAAGATTTTCAATACTGCCTTTTGCCACAAGATGTGTGTCTGTTCCCCATTGTATTTCTGTACTGAGGTCATCAACTTTTCTTAGGTTTCCTCTTGCCTTTAAATGACCGGTAAAAGGATGTTTTGATAAGGAATCTAGATATTGATTTTGGGCAAGCTCCGGTTGAATTTTTAAGAGGTCGCCAAGCTCTAAATTTAGATCGGCAATGTTTGCGGTTAGGGTACTTTTTTCAGGATTTTCCAATGCATCTTTCAACGAATTGAACTGTACATTAATATCTGCATTTGCAGAACTATTGTTTATTTGAAAAACGACATCTGACAGTGATGCCTTTGTATTGTTTAAGCCAGCTTTAAAGGCCAATTGATTTAAATGTATACCGCTAGGTTCTGAGAAGGAGAATTTAGAAACATCTAAATTGAACTGCTCTGGGCGATATTCTAAATTTTTGGAAAGTAGTTGTAACTGCTCAATTTTAAATGCATTGGTGTTGAAGCTTTCCGTGCTTTGCTGGTTGCCATTTATGGAATAACTGAATGTGTTCTGGGCAAGGTCTATATCGTTAGCTGCAATGATGAATTCCGGCCATTCAAATTCAGCTGTATTGGTGGTAGTTATTTCAGTATCTTCACTCCTTAGTTTTATATCTATTTGTGAATCATGAAGAACAAGGTCATCTGTCTCATATCTATTTTTGGATACATCTGCCAGTATTTCTGTAAGTTCAATGGTACCAAGTTTTAACTGGGTCTGTAAACCGCCTGGCTGACTGTTGTAGGTAATATCTACGTTATTTACATTAAAATCTTCCACTTTAATACGTGGTAGAACTGTACTTGTGGTGTCTTCGGT
Source organism: Maribacter sp. (assembly GCA_020629415.1). GTDB lineage: Bacteria > Bacteroidota > Bacteroidia > Flavobacteriales > Flavobacteriaceae > Maribacter > Maribacter huludaoensis. The sequence continues at coordinate 89,505 of JAHDDL010000003.1, forward strand.
TATTGGGAATTCATGAGATTGAACGTACTGGAGTTGAGTATTGCTCAACTTAAAATCATCCAAAGAGAATTTCATGGAATTCAAGTCGAATTCCGATACGTCAATATCTAATTGACCAAGTATAAGGTTGATATCTGTTCCAAGATAGGCATCGGAATAATTCAATTTCCAATCAGTGATATCTAAGCTGCCAACATTTAAATTCATGGGGTCACTACTAGTAGCAGTCGTATCTGTCGTAGTAGTCAGTGCATCTATTAAGAACGTAAAGTTGAAAACATCTGGGTTGTTCTCCCTATTTATTTTGGCAACAACACCTTTAGATATAACATCATCAATTGAAATTTCATTTTTAAAAATGGCAGGGTATATTGGAATGTCCGCTTGTAACGATTTTGAATAGAATAAGGTATCTCCCTTAACATCTTCTAGATAAACACCTTCTATTTGTATATCACCAGAAAAGGTAATGTACAATTTACCAACTTCTACTTTAGTATGTGTTTTGCTAGATATATAGCTGGTAACCTTAGATACAATGGCATTTTGTGCCCAAGGTGTCCGTACTATCAGGACCAAAACAAAAAATAGCAAAATTAGCCCAAGGAGAATTTTTCCAATGCGCTTTAGATATTTTTTGAATTTCAGATTTTCGTTGGCCATAAGGAAAACAATATAATATTGAATACAGTCATTCAATCTTTAAACTAGAACATGTTACGATTCCAGCTGTGCCATAAAACCTGTAGCAATTATAATTAGTAGGACTATGATGATCATAAGGTTGTAAAACCTTCTTTTCTTCTTCTTGGTTTCTTTAAGTGATGCCATTACTGGACAAAGTTAAGTTTACCAGTATATAAAATTAGCTTATTTACTAATAAGATTATCCATAAAACATATGGGATGAATTTATCTTGGCTAATGATTGATGAAATTAAGTAAAATAAAATTAGTTCATCTACACTTTAGGTCCATTGGTCTACACTTTGTTTTACTCTGGCAATTATCAACGATTTAAGCTGCATTGATGAGGTACCTTTGGAGTGTAATTATTGACTAACTCAAAAAATTACTAGTACTCAAACAAATGAAAAAACTAATTCACACAAAAAAGTGCTTCGGTTATTTTGAAACTGTCACCGAGGAAGAAATTTTTGAAATTTGTTCCTATAATGTTACGGGTTCAGAATTAATTTTAGAGGCTGCAGTCGTGTGAAAAAGTTGTTCAGGTAGTTCCCCCAAATCAATGAAGGCCAATAGAGATATTGGTCTTTTCCTATTTTAATCCTTTGGTTTGAACATTATGGAAACTATCTGCCTGTAAGCGTAGTAATTCTTCCGCTTTTTTCTTTTTGTATCCGTATAGCTCTTCTTCGCCCTTTAAATCTTCATAAATTTTTTGATTGATTTCACCATCTGTAGCAACTATTAGTTTACGTTGTGCCAACTTTTGGGCAACCCATGAAGCTAATACACTTTCTTCTTCTTCCAATTTAATGTCGTACTCACCTTTTGGAGCCATTAATTTTGCAATTATGGGCGAAGTTTCAATAGCTAAGAACAGTAGAAATATAAAAAATGATGGCATCCATGGCAATTCATCTAGAGCCGTAATTCTTGCCATTAATCCGTCGAAACCATCAATAACAGGTTGTGAGTTTTTCACCACGTCTGCATATTCAGTATTCAATGCCGTTATTTGGGCTTCTAAATCTGTAATTTTTTCTGCATTAGTGGTCTTTAATGCCTGTAGTTCAGCAAGTGCGGCATCATGTTTTTCCCGCTTCTCCGCATATACAGGTCCTTTGCCCAATAGCTTTGTACCGGCCGTGCCTTCTGCTTCATTGATATAAATATCATAAAGGGCATTGGTTTCTTTTTCTTTTTCGGTTATTTCAGATTTTAAGTTGGTGATGTCGTTATTTAACTGTGTTATCTCGGGTGTGAACTGTAGGGCAAGTTGATCTTTATTGGCAAGGGTAAGGTCATTCTTTTGCTCTAATAAAACTTGATTGATCTCTTTTTCAAAAATCTTCATTTCCAAAGGTTTTGAAATTACGATAGCAATGATAACGGCAAGAACTATTCGTGGTA
>JAHDDL010000003.1:91701-141414 GCA_020629415.1 Maribacter sp.
ACATGTTTTTAAAAGTTCTGAGTCGGCGCCAGAACAAAGAATGAAGAAATTTTGAATCATGATGAAAATTCGTTTTTTGACCATCCATACGGCTGGCAAGTTGATGATGATGATGATGTATACTGGGTGAACGTAACTTTTTTGTTTTTGGTACGTAAAAAGCCCTCTAAAAGAGGGCTTTAACATATGTTTGACGTTGTGTCTATCGTATGGTTACAGGTGCGGTAGTAATTCTTACTTCAGTCTTTCCAAGTTTCTTACGAGATTCCATATTCAATTCTTTGTTCTTTTTAAGTATGTCGATCGCTTTATCAGACGTTATTTTTTCGCCTTCAAAATAAAATATTGCTCCTTTTTTTGCCATGTCTTTAGCGTAGTCAAGAGGAGAGGGTGGAGTAGGAGGAGTGGGTGCCGCAGGACTAGTAAGTTCCATAGTCGTTTTTGAGGATGTTCCTTTTATTCCATTGATATTTAAGTTCAAATGATCATAGGGGTCTTGATTTTCAATGATTTCTTTAATTTGATTATCTGCATAATCTGAAGAATTCGGTGCTTTTGGAGCTTTGGGAGCTGGTGGTGGCTCTGGGAAATCAGGGAATGGCTCTGCATTCTCTTTTTGCTCTTTAGACATTAATCCGTAAATATGTTTTAATTGATTTATATCAGATTTCAGGATGCGGATATTGCTACCATCGGCTATCATACGGTTGTATTTTTTTGCAAGCTCATCATATTTTGACATTTGAACAGATGTTGCTCTTTTTTTTCTTTTATCGATTTTAGGGTTGTATTCTTGAATGTCAATAGTTGCTGCTCCATACGCAAGTAATTCTTGCTCTACTTTCATCACTACTTCTTTGGGGCTGTCAGGTACAACCTTTATTATTGTTTTTACAATTTGTTTTCTCTGGTTAATAGTTAAATGAGAATTTATTTCAGATAAATGTTTCTGCAAATCTTCTAATTCAACTAACTCATCTTGTACAAGCAACTGCCCTTCTTTATTTATATTTACGGTTATCTTAGGAATCGTTGACTGTTCATTTTCTCTGGTTTGTAATACTAGATGGTTAGTTTTTACCAAAACAACCTTTGGACTAATGTCTACGGTATCCTTATATTCCTTTTTAGGCATGATATACTTTTTAGAAAAAACAGTAATGCTTTTTGTCTTTAGCTTTCTCAATTCTTGTGAAATGGCAGCTGTAAAACTTGAGTCTATACTCCTTTGTGTATAAATCTGTGCTGATAATTTGTTGTTTTTAACTGCCAATGGAAATTTTTCCTTTACCTTCTCATTTAGTTGTGATAGTTGAACATGCTCATTGTTAAGCCAAATTTGATTTTTGTTCTTTACTTCTATCCAAGCTATCTCTAAAAGCGGTTCATGATAGATATCTGTCTTAAGATCATTGTATACATTTGCTTTGCGTATTTCTTTAGCTTCATTTATAGTTTTACCATGATACTCGCTTGGTTCAAATCCGTTTTTGTCAAGAAGCGTAATAGTTTTTTTACTAAAATGTTCAATATTGGATATACCTGAAGCTCGCAGTGTTGATTGTACCTGATCAATTAATTTATATTGAGTTTCATCATAAAGAATATGAGCGGTTATGTAGTTTCTAGTAATATATGGTCCAAAATTATGATTGACCATTTCTAGTTCTGTTGAAAGGTTTTCTAAAGTTGCCCGTTCATTGTTGATTAGCAAATCTCCAGTTTTTGTAATTTCAATATTAATGTCTTTGATGGTGTTTTTAGATACCACGTTCCTTTGACTAAAGCCGTAAAGCATTAAAGCTAGTAACGGCAGCAACAATAGACTTCGAATTAAAATATTTCTTTTTGATGTTTGTTTTTTCATGATGATGATTCGTTTTTTGATTGATGAATAATTTATGGCATTTGCAATACCAACTGATTGATGGATGTTATGGCTGTTGTTTGATAAATACGACAGCAATGTATTTTGATAGTTTAAATGGTCTTCTTGATTATTGAGTACCGCACTATCTGCTAAAAATTCGTGGTTGAGTTTAATGGTTTTTTTAAATAGATATATCAACGGATTAAACCAGAATAAAACTTGTAGCAATTCAATAAAAAGAACATCTAAACTATGCCACTCCTTTGCATGGGTTTCTTCATGTAATAGTACAGCAGCCGGTATACTCTTAGATTCAAATTTTTGCTTGTTCAAAAATATATAGCGAAGAAATGTATGTGGCGGTAATTCTTCTTTTAACAAGACTTTTACCAAGAAATTAAATTTAATTTGGGTATTGCGTCTAACACGGATCCATAGTTTGGCAATGTTATAAAGAAAACGAAATCCAAAAATTGCAACTCCCAAACCATAAATAGTATAAAGAATTAAGGACCAATTCATGGGCGATTCTTCCATCACATGAACTATAGGTGTTATTTCTGGTTGTTCATTTATAGTTAAAATTTGAGTGACAGCAGTGGTTGGTTCTGCTTCAATATATTCGGTAAAAACAATTTGTGGAATTATTAGAGAAATAATAAGCGCAGTTAATAGAAAGAATCTTTTAAAATGGTGCATACTTTCCCTTTCAAGCAAAAGTTTATAGAACACTAAAAAAATGCCCATGCATGCCGTAGATTTTAAAAGATAGATTTCCATAATTACTTCTTTTCTATTTCAACATCTATTAATTTCTTCAATTCCTCCAATTCAGCTTTGCTTAAATTGGTTTCTTGCGTAAAAAATGAAGCAAACTGACTGGCGCTATCGTTAAAAAAGTTTTTAATGAGTCCGTTTACATGTTTAGAGAAATAGTCTTTTTTCTTAACTAGCGGATAATATTCTCTGCTTCTGCCATAACTTTTATAGTCAATAAACTTTTTATCGGTCATCCTTTTCAACAAGGTGGCTACAGTGGTGGTAGCGGGCTTTGGTTCTGGGTAAGCATCCAATAAGTCTTTCATGAAAGCTTTCTTTTGCTTCCAAAGTATATTCATTAATTCTTCTTCCGATTTGGATAGCTGCATTTTTCTATAAGTTTAGAATTTGTTCTACAAACATAGAATAAATAATTTGATTCTACAAATGTAGAGGTTAAATGCGTTTTGGGTGTACTAAGATTTTTTAAAACCTAATATAATAGAAAGGGCAGCAGCTATAAGACCTGCGGCTAGCAGAACGTTTCCGTTTATGAATCCAAATTGCCAGTGTAGAATTTTAAATTGAGCACCAATAATAATACAAATTACCGCAATTGAATATAGAACTATGTTGATGATTTTCTTTTTTGAAGTAGGGGGCTGTTCCTCTAATGTGGAGGAATTATCATTTGAGAAAAATACATCTTTTATATAGGCAATGATGAAAATTACCAAGGCTATTCTAAAAATATAGGAAAATATATAACCATAATTTAAATGCAGAACTCTAAACAAGTAATGAAGTAAAAACGAAATTAATAAAAATAACTTGGCATAATCTAACCAGTTTTTGATTGGTTTTTTGTAAAACCCTATAATGAAGAAAATAGCGATGCCACCAACTGCTGTAACCAATAATATTTCAGCATAGGGCCAATGCATTATTTTAAAGAGTATGGCAATTAATGCCAAGGCAATGCTTACTCTTAGAAATCGGTTGCTTTTTTCCTTGTTAATCAAAAGTTTTACTTCTTTGGTTTCTATGTAGAACGGCGAATAAAAGTTTTAAGTGTTTTCAAATAGGCTATGGTATGATTTGTTCCCTTTTAAAAGTTTAGATTTGCAGCCTAAAAGCAACCTAGAATGAGTGTAAAAGATGATTTAGAAGCACGTAGTGGTTCCACATGTGAATTATGTACCGGAACCAATAAGTTAGAGGTTTTTGAAGTTGAACCAGTTTCTATAAGTGGAGTTGATTCTAGTATTTTGGCATGTGAAACGTGTCGTAGTCAAATTGAAGACCCGGAACAAATGGATGCTAATCACTGGCGTTGTCTAAATGACAGTATGTGGAGCGAGTATGATTCTGTAAAAGTTGTGGCGTGGAGAATGCTATCTAGATTAAAATCTGAAGGTTGGCCCAAAGATTTGCTGGATATGATGTATTTAGAACCTGAAGTTTTAGATTGGGCAAAGGCTACGGGAGAAGGTTTGGCAGAAAGTGAGAAGATAATTCACCGTGATGTCAATGGTGTAATCTTACAAAATGGTGATAGTGTTGTATTGGTGAAAGACCTAAAGATTAAAGGTTCTAGTCAAGTAGCCAAACAAGGTACTGCAGTAAGGCGAATTTCGTTAGATAGGGAAAATGCTGAATATATTGAAGGCAAAGTAGGACCTACCCTTACCGTAATCATCACTAAATACGTGAAAAAAATATAGTTGTTCGTTATTGGTTCTCGGTATCAATTTATCATCAACAAAATATACTTCTACAATAAAAAACGTCTTTGTAAGCAAAGACGTTTTTTAATTTACTGTCAACTGTCAACTGTCAACTGTCAACTGTCAACTGTCAACTGTCAACTGTCAACTACTTCTTGGTCATTTCCGTAAAATACTGATAAAAATAAGGGATGGTTTCGATACCTTTTAAGTAGTTCCATACCCCAAAATGTTCGTTAGGGGAGTGTATGGCATCACTATCTAAACCAAAGCCCATTAGAATAGTTTTACTCTTTAGTTCTTTTTCAAATAGAGCGACTATAGGAATACTACCACCACTACGTTGCGGTATCGGTTTTTTTCCAAAAGTGGTTTCGTATGCTTTTGATGCTGCTTGGTATGCATCAGTATCTATTGGCGTTACATAACCTTGACCTCCATGATGAGGTTTTACTACTACGGTAACACCTTTAGGTGCAATAGATTCAAAATGAGTTTTAAATAGCTCGGTAATTTCTCTCCAATCTTGGTTGGGTACCAATCTCATAGATATTTTAGCATATGCTTTACTTGCTATAACCGTTTTGGCTCCTTCCCCAATATAACCGCCCCAAATACCATTGACATCTAAGGTAGGTCTAATGGAGTTACGTTCGTTTGTAGAATAACCTGCTTCACCATACACTGAATCAATATCCAAAGCTTTTTGATATTTTTCGATGCTAAATGGTGCTTTTGCCATTTCTGCGCGTTCTTCGGCGGAAAGTTCCTCTACCTTGTCATAAAACCCTGGAATGGTAATATGGTTATTTTCGTCATGTAAACTAGCGATCATTTTTGTTAATATGTTGATCGGATTTGCTACGGCACCACCATACAAACCAGAATGCAAATCACGATTAGGACCCGTAACTTCTACTTCAACATAACTAAGTCCGCGTAAACCCGTGGTAATTGACGGCACATCATTAGCGATCATGCCCGTGTCCGATATTAAAATAACATCGTTTGCCAATTTTTCTTTGTTCTCGGCTACATAAATACTTAAGTTATTACTGCCAACTTCCTCTTCGCCTTCGATCATAAATTTTACATTACACGGAAGCTGATCGGTTTTTACCATCAACTCCAATGCCTTTACATGCATGTACATTTGCCCTTTGTCATCGCAGGCGCCACGTGCAAAAATGGCTCCTTCTGGGTGTAAATCGGTTTTTTTTATTACCGGCTCATAAGGTGGGGAAGTCCATAATTCCAATGGCTCGGCCGGTTGTACATCATAATGGCCGTAAACTAGTACCGTTGGTAGGTCTTTGTTTATGATTTTTTCACCATAAACTATAGGATAACCTGCTGTTTCATGAATTTCAACAATATCGCAACCTGCATCTTCTAGTCTTGATTTTACCATTTCTGCAGCGTTTAATACATCTTGCGAGAAGGCAGGATCTGCGCTAACAGACGGTATTTTAAGAAATTCTATGATTTCATTTAGAAATCGGTCCTTGTTTTCGGAGATATAATTTTTTACGTTTTTCATGCAATTTTTTATCTGACTTTTGATAAAAGTACAAAAAGCGTAATTTTTAAATAGCTAAAATTTAGAGAATTGATTTTTTGCATTATATTTGCACCCCGATAATCACATATCGTGATTTTGGAAAGTATGCAGGCGTGGTGGAATTGGTAGACACGCTAGACTTAGGATCTAGTGCCGCGAGGTGTGAGAGTTCGAGTCTCTCCGCCTGTACAACGAAAGCCTTTCAGGAAACTGAGAGGCTTTTTTTATGGATTTAGTTTTAAAAGGAGCATCCTAGATTTCTGTTTCTCATAAGAATTGTAAGTTTTAGTAGTTATTTACTTCTAATATTGGAGAAAGGATAGTTATGGGTTTCGAAAAAGTATCATTTACAAATTCTGAAGGAAAACAATTAGCAGCTAGGTTAGAAATACCTAATAATCAAGAAGCACATAGCTATGCCATTTTTGCGCATTGTTTTACGTGTAATAAGAATTTCTCTGCGGTTCGTAATATATCAAGGGCCCTAGTGAATAAAGGAATAGCAGTGCTCCGTTTTGATTTTACCGGGTTAGGCGATAGCGAGGGCAGTTTTGAGGACACCAACTTTTCATCTAACGTTTCTGACCTTATTTACGCATCTAAGTTTTTAGAAGTGAATTATAAAGCTCCCTCTTTGCTAGTAGGTCACTCACTTGGTGGTGCAGCCGTTATTTTTGCTTCTGCTAAACTGGAGTCCGTTGTTGCTGTTTCTACCATTGGGGCGCCATCTTCACCGGCACATGTGCAACATTTGTTCAAATCTAATGTTGATGAAATAAATGCAACCGGTAAGGCAAAAGTGAATATCGGAGGACGCGATTTTACTATCAAAAAGGATTTTATAGATGATATTGAATCTAAACCAATGAAAGAGGTCCTAAAGAATTTAAGAAAACCGTATTTGGTGCTGCATTCTCCTCAAGATACCATTGTAGGGATTGAAAATGCAAAAGAATTGTACCAGTATGCACATCATCCAAAGAGCTTTATTTCTATTGATAAGGCCGACCATCTTTTAATGGATAGTGTAGATTCTACCTATGTAGGTAATGTGATTGCAGGTTGGGCAGAGCGGTATTTGGATATTCCTAAAAGACAGTCTGTAAAAACTACGCATCAGGTGGCAGTAAGTATTGGTAATGAGGGTTTCACCTCTGAAATAGTGGCCGGTAATCATCTGTTGATTGCAGATGAGCCTAAGGATTTTGGCGGTAATGACTTTGGTCCTTCGCCTTATGACTACGTTTCATCTGGCTTGGGAGCTTGTACTGCTATGACTTTAAGAATGTATGCTTCAAGAAAAAAGTGGGACTTACAAAAGATTATAGTACATATTGATCACGGTAAAGAACATGCTCCTGATTCTCAAAATACTTCGACTATTAAAAAGATCGATACTTTTAAACGAAGTATAGAATTGTTCGGTAATTTAGACGATAGTCAAAAGAGTAGGTTAATGGAAATTGCAGATAAATGTCCTGTGCATAAAACCTTGTCCGCAACATCGATTATTGTAACAAAACTTAAATAAAAAAAACTAAAATAATATGGTAAAAGCTATATGGAATAATACGGTAATTGCTGAAAGTGATGCTACGGTACAGGTTGAAGGCAACCATTACTTTCCGCCTTCCGCAATTAAAAAAGAATATTTTACAACTACGGATACACATACAAGTTGCCCCTGGAAAGGAGTAGCATCTTATTATGATATTAAGGTTGATGGTGATGTCAACAAGGATGCCGCATGGTATTATCCAGAAGTATCAGAATTAGCAAAAGGTATTAAAGGGTATATCGCTTTTTGGAAAGGGGTAGAAGTGAAAGAAATCTAGCATTAAAAAAGGTCAGTGTTAAACTGACCTTTAAAATTTTATACGATTAAATCACTTACGCTGTAGCATTTTGTGGAGCCCAGTGGCTGCATGACATGCCTGGTGCTGCCTTTTGTGGGTTTGCACAATCGCTAGATTCAAATCTAATACAGGTTATACAATTGGTGTCATCCTTCAAAGCGGCTTTCATTTCAAAACTATCACAAGTGTAACTATTACCAACTTTTACTCCATGAACTTTACAAGTATTCCCTTCTACTAAGTTGTCGCAGTTAACGCAACTATTTCCTAATCTTATCGACATAATTTATTGTTTTACGTTCTACATAAATCTACGTTGCTAAACTTTAAAATACAATTTAAATTGCTGTATTACAGTAGTATGTATTTAGATTATTTAAAAATAGAAGTATAGTTCAGTGACTACATGGCTACTTTTGATATTTAGTATTCAGTGTGTCATTTTAATAGCTTGTATAATACTGGAATATCTCCACTGACTTTAAATGCCTTATATTTAAAAGATTGAATATTGATGTTACCTTAAATGATATTTAGACTTTTTATCACTACAATAGTTCTCTTTGCACTACGCTTATCCGGGCAAGAGCTACCTCCTATTCAAAACTATACACCTATAGAATATAATGCCGGTAACCAGAATTGGTCTATGGCTCAATCTGCAGATCGGACTATTTATGTAGCAAATAATGATGGCTTGTTAGAGTTTAATGGAAATTCTTGGTCATTGTACCAAATGCCTTATGGAACACCGGTAAAATCTGTTATGGCTTTTGATGACAAGATTTATACAGGTAGTTATATGGAGTTTGGCTATTGGAATCGTAATGCATACGGTAAATTAGACTATATATCCATTTCCGATCGGTTAAAGGAACCGCTTATAGAAGACGAGGATTTTTGGAATATAACACAGCTTAAAGATTGGGTGCTTTTTCAGTCTCTGGATAGGGTTTATGTTTATAATATACACAGTTCAACATTTCAAATTTTTGATGTTAGGAGTAATAATCCTAAAATATTTGAAATTGATGGTAAAATATACTTTCAAGATATAGGTAAAGGTTTTTTTACACTAGAAAATGGAGAGCCAATTATGGTTTCTGATGAGGCCGTGTTCAAGAATATAAATATTGTTGGGGCATTTGGTGTAGACAACAATATACTGGTCATAACTGAAAAAGGTTCTTTTTATAATTTAGGAAACGAAGGAATTATAGAATGGAAAATTACGTCGTTAGATGATTTTTCACTAACTAAAATTTACAGTGCAATACAATTGCATGATGGTTCTTTTGTTTTAGGAACCATCTCTAAAGGGATATACCATTTAGATAAAAATGGTGGGCTATTAAAACATATAAATCAGGAAAAGGGAATTAATAATAATACTGTTCTTTCACTGTTTCAAGATAACGATTATAATCTCTGGTTGGGTTTGGATAATGGTATTAGTATTGTTAATCTAGAGTCGCCCTATAAGGAGTATATTGATTATGCAGGAAGTATAGGTGTAGTCTATACGGCAAAGAAAATAGATAATTTGTTATATCTAGGAACCAATCAAGGATTGTTTTACAAAAGAATAGATAGAAATGATAAATTTAAGCTAATAGATGGTACGGAAGGGCAGGTCTGGTCATTAAAGGAAATTGACGGTACCTTATTCTGTGGGCACCATACTGGAACTTATGTCGTAAATAATGGAGAAGTAAACAAAATTTCGAGCGTGCCAGGCACCTGGGACGTTCAATCTATATCAGGTAGATCTAATTTGCTCATCCAAGGTAATTACAAGGGTCTTAGTATTCTTGAGAATGATGATGGTAATTGGAAGTACCGTAATAGTATCGTCGGTTTTGATAGCTCTACTAGATTTTTTGAATCTGTAGGCGATTATCATATATTGGTTAATCACGATTATAAGGGAGTTTATGATTTAAAAATTAGTAATGATCTTACTAGTGTTGAAAAGATTGACAGAAAAGAGTCAAAGGGAATTGGTTCTAGTTTGTTAAGATATAATAACCAAATACTCTACAGTACTATTAATGGTGTTTTTAAGTATAACAAGAATAATGAAGAATTTATAGCAGAGTCTGTTTTAACGAATAACTTCTTCAATGAAGATGAGCATATTATAGGTATACTTAGGTCTACAAATAATTTTGAAAGACTTTGGGGTTTTACAAAAAATAATATAATTACGGTTTCCAAAGGACATTTAAGCAAGGAACCGCAAATGATTAAGATTCCAGTTCCAGCAGCGTTTAGGAGAACAATGGGTGTCTTAGGCTTTGAATCGGTGGTTCATCTAGAGGATGAGTTGTATTTAATAGGAATTTCTAATGGCTACATTACCTTAGATTTAAATGCTATTGAGAAAAGAGTATATGAAGTCAAGATTGGTTCTGCAATCAAAAAAATGCCAAACGATCTTGAAGATAATTTACTCATTCATGATAATCCACAAATATTATATGAAGAAAATAGTATTAGCTTTAATTACAATGTAGCCGAATATGATAAATATACGGAAGTCTATTATCAATACTTGTTAGAAGGTCTAGATGAGGAGTGGAGTAGTTGGAAACTCTCTTCAAGTGCTTCTTTTGATAATATACCTTATGGGAACTATAATTTCAAGGTAAAGGCTAAAATTGGTAATGATGTATCTAGCAATACTGCAAATTATAGTTTTACCATTTTAAGACCTTGGTATGTTTCATATTGGGCAATTATATGTTATATCATCATTGCAATGTTAACCTCGTTACTAATTCATAGAATTTATAAGAGCTATTATAAAAGGCAGCAGCTTCAATTAATAAAAGCCAATAACAAAAGATTGAAGCGTAAAAAGCTTAAGAACCAAAAAAAGATTGTTCAAATTAAAAATGAACAATTACAAGAACTTGTAGATAGTAAAAATAGAGAGTTGGCAATTTCTACAATGAGTATTATTAAGAAAAATGAATTTTTAAGTTCTATAAAGGATAAGTTGAAGGAAAGTTCAGATAATCCTCAGGTAAAATCTGTAATTAAAATAATTGATAGAAACATTAATAATGAAGATGATTGGAAGTTTTTTGAAAGAGCCTTTAATAATGCCGATAAAGATTTTTTGAAAAAAGTGAAAGGTAAACATCCAGAATTATCCGCTAACGATTTACGTTTATGTGCTTATTTAAGGTTAAACCTTTCTTCTAAAGAAATTGCTCCACTTTTAAATATATCTGTCCGCAGTGTAGAAGTTAAAAGATATCGTCTTCGTAAAAAAATGGGTCTTTCTCGTGAATCTGGTTTAACTGACTACATAATGGGTCTTTAATTTCCTCTACAAAACAAAATAATACCACAACATTACCACAACATTTTATGTTTTTGGTTGCTTTCTGTATGCTTTTTTAATTAATAAGGTTTTGTTCATTCTACCCCTAAATATTGGTATTATCTATTTTTTTTAGGTTATAATTTGTATTGTATGTTTTTTGTAGTGGTAAAAATTTAGAATATGGTAATTATGTGTGTTAAATTGCTCTAGTGTTATCTTCTTGAATTGAATACAACAAAGATTGTTTTTTGAATCGCTTTTGATAATATTTAAAATTGAATAATTAACTCAACAAAAAAAATTAACTATGAAAAATTTAAAGTATATCATGGTATCTTTATTTGCGGTATTAATGAGCTGTGACGGAGATGAAATTGATATTCCAGAATCGGTAATGCCTTCTAACTTAACGGTAAGCGCTCAAAATTTAGGAGAGGGTGTTTTTGAGTTTTCTGCGTCTGCAACAAATGCAAATTATTACCATTATGACTTTGGTGATGGTACTTCGGCATTAGAAACTTCTGGATTAACGACCAAAACTTATGATGAAATTGGGGATAATTCATATACGGTAACTATAACTGCTGGTTCTACAGAAGGGAAAAAGATTTCCGAAACATTGAATGTCTCCGTTTCATTGGCATTTACAGACACTGAGACTATTTCATTTTTGACCAATAATAGTTCAAAAACTTGGTTTTTAGCTGCTGCTCAACCTGGGCATTTAGGTTTAGGACCTGCAAGAGAAGGAATTGATGGAGACTGGTGGTATCCTAAATGGTATTCTGCATCGGCGTTTGAAAAATGTGGTACAGATGATTCGGATTGTTTATGTGATGATGAACTAACATTTTCAGTAGATGATTCTGGAGCATTAACGTATATGTTGGATAACAAAGGGCAAACCTATTTTAATGTTGGGCACAAGGCTGTTGTAGGTGGTGCAGAGGATATTGATTTTTGTTATGATTTTGATACTACGGGGTCAAAGAGCGTAGTTCTCTCAGAAGTGTCGGGTAATGTCCCAGATGATCAAACTACGGGAATTCAGATGAGTTTTTCAGATGGTGGTTTTATGGGGTATTATGTTGGCTCATCTACCTATGAAATCTTATCGATAAGTGATACTGAATTGTATGTTAGAACTTATGATACGGAAAATGCTGATCTGGCGTGGTACCATAAGTTTACATCTTCAGAAGCTGTAGAAGGTGCTGAAGAAAGTCTAGAAACTATATATACCAATTTGGTTTGGTCAGATGAGTTTGATGTTGATGGTGCGCCAAATCCTGCAAATTGGGCATATGACCTAGGTGCTGGCGGCTGGGGTAATGCGGAATCACAAACATATACCGATAAGGCGGAAAATGTAAAGGTAGAAGATGGGGTCTTGAAAATAACCGCAATAGCTGGTGAAGGTGAAGCAGCTGTTCACTATTTTGATGACATGACTTTGGTCGATGCTGCAGGAGGTACCCAGTCTATAGAAAATTTTGAAGGTGTTGCTCCGGTTTTTACTGGTTTTGGTGGTGTGGGAACAGTTGTAATTGCCAATCCTGATGCTACTGGTGAAAACACAAGTGCTAATGTAGCGGAATCTACTAAAGCCTTAGGTGCTGAAACTTGGGCAGGTTCGTTTTTTGATTTATCTGCACCTGTTGATCTTGTTACTTATCCTATTATTACTTTAAAAACATGGTCACCTGCAATCGGTGCAAACATAATTTTAAAACTTGAGAACCAAGCAAACGCAGATGAGAATGTAGAGGTGAGCGTTAGTTCTTCTGTTGCCAATACCTGGGAGACATTATCTTTTGATTTTACAGGAGTTGCAGCAGGTACCTATGATCGCGTTGTGTTGTTTTTTGATTTTGGTGTATCTCCTTCTGGTGGCATCACATCCGGAAGAATAAAATCTGAAAATCTTTTTGAATTTACTTATGGTAGAGTTGAAATTAGGGCCAAACTACCTTCTTCTGGCGGTACTTGGCCTGCATTGTGGGCTTTAGGGGCTAATTTTGATGAGGTGGGTTGGCCTGCAGCCGGTGAGATTGATATCATGGAGCATGTAGGTAATAATAACAATACTATTAGTAGTGCATTACACTATCCAGGTAATTCTGCAGGAAATGCAGTTGTAGGTTCTACACCGGTAGAAAATGCTATCTCTGAGTTTCATAATTACACTGTTGAGTGGACGCCGGACAGTATTAAATTTGTTGTAGATGATCAATTGGTTCACAATAGTTTTGTAAACAATGCAACTACTCCATTCAATGCCGATTTCTTTTTAATTATGAATGTTGCAATGGGAGGTACTTTAGGAGGTACTATTGACCCGGCATTTACAGAGGATACCATGGAGGTTGATTATGTTAGAGTTTATCAATAAAATTAGTTAGTTATTTTTAAAAGGCTGTTGAATATTTTTCGGCAGCCTTTTATTTTTGTTTTTCTTTAAAATATGAGCTTTTAAATGAATTGTAAATTTTAAGCAATCATCTTTCTAAGGTATTATAAATAAAAAATGCCCCTTAATCAAGGGGCATTTTTTTTAAAGTAATTTTTTTTCAATAAGGATTTGGTATTAAAAGATTAGACAATCCCCAAAAGGGCTAAAAAAGCTCCTACTACAACGACAGCTAAAAATGCATGCATTGCAATAACAAGCACGGATAGATAAGTCTCTACTCCGGTTTTGAAAGATAAATTGTTCATAACATTACCTACTTTAAAGTTACACTACTAAAGTTAGTTGAATTAAGCAACAATTCCATAGAAAAAGTTGTAAAACTGTCTTAAATAGATGTAAAATCCTACGTTATTGTGGTGTGTCGTTTATAAAAAATGCAATTCAGCCTAGAAATCTGTATTTCGTCGATGTCTGAATTTCAGTAATTTATAACATCACATCATCGCTTGTAAAGCTATGTAGGCAATATTATTCTAAAATCTATTGAATTAAATTAAACCAATCTGCAATACCTGCCAAGGGTACAGATAAAAGAATTATTACCAAGCAGGTAACCATTAATCTAAGAAATCCATTGAGTATTTTAACCCCTGAAGTTAATTCTTGTTTCATAATCATTGTTCTATTGTTCTGTACTCAATATGGGAGATCTAACCTAAAGTGCTGTTGAATAGGTTGGTAAAATCGATTAACGTATAGAAAATATCCTTATAAAGTATCTTTTCTATACAATAATTTGCCTTTTTTGAATTGATATAATATGTGATAACTACGGGGTCAATTGGTAAATGTTTGTTATTTTAAGGTGAAAACGGAGCTTAGCTTAGAAACAATTAGATTGGTAGCACCAGCTTTTTCTTGAATGTATGTAGTATTGATATTTCCAACTTTTAATCTATAATCATTACTCGTATAACACTTGTCACTGATTTTTTGAAAGCTTTGGTAATTAGAAACTGAAATGACTCCGCCAAGTGCTACTAGTTCTTCTGCCTCTGCAAATTCTTCAAACTGGGGGCCTATTATTACCGGAATACCAAAAACTGCTGGTTCTAGTGTGTTGTGGAGCCCGGTAGCAAAGCCTCCACCAACATAGGCAACATCGGCATAACTGTAAATTTTTGTCAAAATACCGATGGTGTCTATGATAAGTACATCATAGTCCTTTAAAGTTGCATTGTCCATTTCGGTATAGCGCATTACTTTTTTGCTTATGGCCCCGGTAATTTCTTGAATAAGACTATTTTTAATAGTGTGCGGTGCAATAACAAACTTAATAGGCTGGTTGTTTTGGTTGATATAGTCGATTATGACTTTTTCGTCTTCTGGCCAAGTGCTGCCAGCTACATAGCAATATTGTTCGTTTTTAAATAGTTTCATGAAATCTAGCTCGTTATTACGCTCTAAAATTTCACTTACCCGATCAAAACGGGTGTCCCCTGCAATGGTAACATTTGTAAGGTTACCAAAAGAACTTAATAGTTTTTTAGACTTTTCATTCTGTACAAATATATGGGTAAACCGGGTCATTGCTTTACGCATAAAACCACCGTACCATTTAAAATATATTTGATTTTCTTTAAACAATGCCGAAATTAAAAATGTTGGTATATCGTTTTTTTTCAGTTCCAATAGGTAGTTAGGCCAAATTTCATATTTAATGAATATGGCTATATCTGGGTGTGCGGCAGTTAAAAATGAATTTACTTTTGACTTGGTGTCCATAGGCAAATAGCAAATACAATCTGCTACCTTGCTGTCTTTTTTTACTTCATACCCGGAAGGTGAAAAAAAAGTAAGAAGTATTTTATGTGATGGATGTTGATCTTTTAGTTTTTCAATAACGGGCAATCCTTGTTCATACTCACCTAAAGAAGCGGCATGGATCCATATTACCTTGTCTTCTGTTGAAATTTTTTGATTGATCAAGGAAATAGTTTCTCTTCTTCCATTTACAAATAAGGATAGTTTTGTGTTTGTTAGTGCTAGGGCCTTTAAAATGGCAGAGGCGCTGATGACGATAAGGTTATAGAGAAAGTACAAACTGATGCTTTTGTGCTAAATTACGTTTCTTTCCATAAAATTACTGTCACCTGTTTCGTATTTTTGTATTGCTTCATGTAATTACAACAGATGAAAAAGATACAAATGGTAGACCTAGGTGGTCAATACCAAGAAATTAAAGATCAAGTAAATACTTCAATAACCCAAATATTAGAAACTTCGGCATTTATTAACGGACCTGAGGTGCATGCATTTCAAAAGGAGTTGGAAGAATATCTGCAGGTTAAACATGTAATACCATGTGCCAACGGTACAGATGCCTTGCAGATCGCAATGATGGGTTTGGGTTTAAAGCCGGGTGATGAGGTAATAACTGCAGATTTTACTTTTGCCGCAACAGTAGAGGTAATTGCCTTGCTACAGTTAACTCCTGTTTTGGTCGATGTTTATCCGGATACCTTTAACATTGACATTGAAGCGATCGAAAAAGCAATTACGCCCAAAACGAAGGCTATCGTTCCTGTTCATCTTTTTGGTCAATGTGCCAATATGGATGCAATTTTAGATTTGGCAAAAAAACATGACTTGTTCGTTATTGAAGATAATGCACAGGCCATTGGAGCTAAGTATCTTTCTAAAGATGGTACCAAACAGGTGGCGGGCAGTATGGGTCATGTTGGCGCTACTTCTTTTTTTCCATCTAAAAATTTAGGCTGTTATGGCGATGGTGGTGCAATCTTTACTAATGACGATAAATTGGCGCATACGCTTCGCGGTATTGTAAACCATGGAATGTACGAGCGCTACCATCATGATGTTGTTGGTGTAAATTCAAGATTAGATTCTATACAAGCGGCCGTATTACGTGCTAAATTGCCAAAGTTAGATGGGTATTGTGAAGCAAGAAGAAATGCAGCACGAGCCTATTCTAAAGCTTTTGAAGGGCAAGAGCATATTGTTACACCTGTAACGGTCAACAATTGTGGAGGTATTTGTGATGTGTGCGATTGTCACGTTTTTCATCAATACACATTGCGTATAACAAACGGTAAAAGAGATGAATTGGCACAATTTTTAGCCAAAAATGAAGTTCCTTTTGGTATCTATTACCCAATTCCACTTCACAAGCAAAAGGCATATCTAGATGATAGATATAACGAAGCGGATTTTCCGGTTACAAATCAATTGGTCACAGAAGTATTGTCTTTACCAATGCATACAGAGTTAGATCAAGAACAGATTGACCATATAACGAAGTTAGTTATCGGGTTTGTTAACGGGTAGTAAGGATAGTTTTCTAAATTTGATAACGTTCAAATAGTATTATAAATGAAAGTATTAGTAACAGGCGGATTAGGTTTTATTGGTTCTCATACCGTTGTAGAATTACAGAACAAAGGATTTGAAGTTGTCATTATTGATGACTGTTCAAATTCAGATGAAAGCGTTCTTGATGGTATAGAGGCAATAACCGGAAAAAAACCGGCTTTTGAAAAATTGGATTTAAAAGAAAAGCATAAGGTCGAAGACTTTTTTCAACGTTATCAAGATGTTACTGGTGTTATTCATTTTGCTGCATCTAAAGCGGTTGGTGAGAGCGTTGAAAAGCCTCTTTTATATTATGAGAACAACATAGGTACCCTAGTTTACATTTTAAAGGAATTGTGTAAAAAGAATAAAGCCAGCTTTATCTTTAGTTCTTCATGTACCGTTTACGGTCAAGCCGATAAAATGCCTATTACAGAAGATGCACCGGTTAAGGCAGCAGAATCTCCATATGGTAATACCAAGCAAATGGGCGAAGAAATCATTGCCGATACTTGTAAGGTGATACCGAATTTGAATGCCATTGCCCTACGTTATTTTAACCCTATGGGCGCACACCCTAGTGGTGAAATAGGGGAATTGCCCAAAGGTGTACCTCAGAATTTGGTGCCTTTTATTACACAAACGGGTATAGGGTTAAGAGAAGAATTGTCGGTTTTTGGAGATGATTACCCTACGCCAGATGGTACGTGTATTAGAGATTATATTTATGTGGTTGATTTAGCTAAAGCCCATGTTGTAGCATTAGAGCGTTTGCTTAATGGTAAAAATGAATCTAATTATGAGGTATTTAATGTAGGTACTGGTAAGGGTAGCTCTGTATTAGAGGCTATAAAGAGTTTTGAAAAAGTGTCTGGCAGAAAATTAAATTACAAGATAGTAGGTAGAAGGCCTGGTGATGTTACTACAGCTTATGCAGATACTACAAAGGCAAATAAAGTTTTAGGCTGGAAAGCTGAATATAGCCTGGATGAAGCTATGAACTATGCTTGGATTTGGGAACAGAAAATACGTGACTGATTTTTTCAGGGTCTACAATATAAATAAGGGGAAATATGGCTATATTTCCCCTTATTTAATTTAAAGGCCGTCTGTTATGAAAAGTTCGTTGTTTCTTTTAGTTTTGTTCGTGTTTTCAGTTGTATCCGCTCAAGATACCTATTTACAATGTGGGAAAATAGTTGATGTAGCATCTGGTAAAATCTTGTCTGAAAAAACAATAGTCATTTCAGAAAATAAGATTAGAGAGATTAGAAATGGATTTGTTGCTGGAAGTGATGCCGACAAAACAATAGATCTAAAATCGAAAACTATTTTACCGGGCTTTATAGATATGCATGTTCATATTGAAAGCGAATCTAGTCCTTCAAGATATTTAGAAGCATTTACTTTAAATGAAGCCGATGTTGCTTTTGAGTCTACAGTTTATGCCAAAAGAACATTGATGGCCGGTTTTACCACAGTTCGTGATTTAGGTGGCTCAGGAGTAAATATTGCCTTAAAAAAAGCGATAAATAAGGGTACGGTGGTAGGACCAAGAATTTTTACGGCAGGTAAAGCACTTGCTTCTACAGGTGGTCATGCGGATCCTACTAATGGTAGAAGTAATGAACTAATGGGTGATCCAGGGCCAAAAGAAGGTGTGGTCAATTCTCCCGAGGATGGTAGAAAAGCGGTACGTCAGCGGTATAAAGATGGTGCGGACGTTATTAAAATTACAGCTACGGGCGGCGTATTAAGTGTAGCTAAAAGTGGTCAAAACCCTCAATTTACCATTGAAGAAATAAAGGAGATTACTGATACGGCCAATGACTATGGTATGCTTACCGCAGCCCATGCCCATGGTGACGAAGGTATGCAAAGAGCTATTTTAGGAGGTATAAAAACTATAGAGCATGGTACATTGATGTCTGAGGAAACTATGGATTTAATGATTAAGCATAACACATTTATGGTTCCTACTATCTCTGCAGGCCAAGAGGCGGCCAGATTGGCAAAAATACCTAATTATTTGCCTCCGGTCGTTGCTAAAAAAGCTTTAGAAATTGGTCCTAAATTGAACGCTACATTTGCAAAAGCTTATAAAAAAGGTGTCAGTATAGCTTTCGGTACAGATTCTGGGGTGTCTCCCCATGGAGATAACGCTAAAGAATTTATTTATATGAATAAAGCAGGTATGCCAATTATAGAGGCGTTGCGCTCTGCCACTATAACAAATGCCATGCTTTTAGGTGAGAAAGAGTTAGGGCAGATCAAGGTGGGGTATATCGCAGATATTGTTGCTGTAAATGAGAATCCATTAGATAATATAGAAACCTTAACAGAGGTGATTTTTGTCATGAAGGAAGGGGTGGTGTATAAACAATTGTAATAACTCCATTTTTTTCTTTTCATAATTGTATCAATACGAATGATTGTATGAAGTTGAAAGTTGATAATAGTGAGCAACTAATACAGGTGGCCGTAGACGCTTTTCTAATAGATGAATTGAAGCAGCAGGTAATTAAAGATTTTATGCTTGCGAATGTTCCCTTAAGTATGCCAAAAAATTTGGAGAATATTGCTTTTGTAGCTCTCATTCGTGAAAAGATATACTTCTTAATGATGGAGCATTTTGCAGAATATCTTAACTTAATGTATATCATAGATGTACCTGAACGTGAATTTCAGCATATAGAGATTACCGATACCGTAGATGTGGCGGATCAGGTTACATTCTTAATTTTAAAAAGAGCGTATAAAAAAGTATGGTATCGGAAAATGTACCAGTAATTTGTGTAACTGTTTTTATACTTTAATGTAAAATTCTTTTTTGTCCATAAAGCAGCCAACTAGCCAACAGGTAAGCATAACCCATAGGGCAAATAATAGAGATCCAAAGTAATCGCCAGTAGTAGCAATGAAAATATTGTTGGCTATCCAATTATATGCGGTAGTACCTTTCATGTTTATTTCTGCCAAACTAATTATAAAAAGCTCCGATAATAAATAGATAAACAAGGTGTTCCTGCCAAATACTTCAAAGAAATAAGTCCATTTTCCAGGTTTTAGTATGTCAAGAAAATATATTAAAATGGCAATAATAAATATATCAATACCGCTGGTAAGTAATACAAAAGAACTGGACCATAGCTTTTTGTTGAACGGAAGTATTAAATCCCACGCAAATCCCGTAATTATAAGAATGCCGGCAGCCATGAAGAGTTTGGCTATGGTTTCAAAATTTTGACCGCTCTTTTGAATGAATTTACCGGTAAAGTATCCGGCAATAACATTGACTATGGCAGGTAATGTACTTAATAATCCTTCAGGGTCAAAAGCCGTACCACCGTTGCCGTGATACAAATGGTCAGCTCCAATTAAAAATTTATCGAGTTTTAAAACGGCATTTCCCGTTAAGGTCAAGTCTCCAAATGCTACTAAAATAATATGATAACCTATTAGTGCTATCACACTAAAAAATAATACAGATTTTGTATTAAAATAATGGACCAGAATAGAAGCGAACAAATAGCATAGTGCTATACGTTGTAATACGCCAAATATTCTGGTCTCGGCAATAGGTTTTAAGCCACCTTCTTCAAAAAATGGAAACCAATACATAAGAAACCCTAATAAGAATATTACCAAAAATCGTTTTAAAACTTTTTTAAAAAATGCGCTGTTTCCTAAGTTTTCGTACTTCTTCATACTAAAACTCATAGCATTGCCAACAACGAATAAAAATGTAGGGAAGACAAGATCGGTAAGTGTAAACCCGTTCCATGCAGCATGCTTTAATATTCCAAAACTGGTATCTCCGTTTCCGGGAGAGTTTACGACGATCATGAGGGCTACATCCATTCCCCTAAAAACATCCAATGAAAGATATCGGTTTTTTAGTTTGCTCATGCCGGTCGGTTTGGTTTGTTGAAGGGTAATGATATATTAAAAATAAACTCGAACAAAAGGCATTAGTGCATTGCCGTAAATACTCTTAGTGTCATCGTACAATACATCGTAACGTAGTCCAAAAGTTACATTTCTATTACTGTAACCGGCACCAATAAAGAATGCGGGTAGCCAATAATTATCTTCAATATCTATGGTCTGTGTCGTAATCGTTCTATTTATACGTAATTGCTCAAATTCTGCGGATAGTTGTATTTGTGGTAATGGATTGTATAATGATAGAACACTGCCGCCATAAGCCAATAATTTATCATTGTCAAACTTGGCATAATTAAAACTTAAACTGGCCCCAGAAGCAAATTTGTCGTTAAATTGATAAATGGCACTTGGTGCAATAGATCCATTGAATCCATTATTTGTGAACCCTAATCCAATACTTCCACCAAATCTAACGTTATTCCAGAAATCAGAATTGTTTTTTGATGCTTGGGCAAGTGTTATGGTGATATTTAACGTTGCTAACCCAATGAAAATTAATTTTTTTAAGCTCATATGACGATTTTGTTTTAAAGTTTCGTTTTTTTCAATAATACATGGCATTCTATCGTTAGATATTGTAAATGTTGTATTTTTGTTAGAAATTTATTCTAAAGATACAGAAAGTAATTCATGGATAAATATTCCTTTTTAAATACCGTTCATACCTCTTTTTTTTCAGAGTTATACGATAAGTACTTAGTGAATCCAGATAGTGTAGAGCCAAGCTGGAGAGCCTTTTTTCAAGGATTCGATTTTGGGGTTGAAAGCTCTTTAGACGAGTTGGAAATCGATGAAAATCGAACTACGGTTGTAGTAAACGGCCATTCTAGTGAAATGCCGGAATCGCTTCAAAAAGAGTTTCAGGTAATACGCTTGATCGATGGTTACCGAAGCAGAGGTCATCTGTTTACTAAGACAAACCCCGTACGTGAACGAAGACATTACGAGCCAACTTTAGAAATTGAAAATTTTGGATTAGCTTCTTCTGATCTGGAAACTGTTTTTAATGCCGGTGACGTAATTGGTATAGGTCCCAGCTCTTTAAAAGAGATTGTTAGGCATCTACAAAGTATCTATTGCGATGCTATTGGAGTAGAGTATATGTATATTCGAAAACCAGAGCGTGTTAAATGGATCCAAGATTGGATAAACGTAAATGACAATCATCCTAATTTTGAGCCAGACCGTAAAAAACATATTCTTAAGAAGCTTAATCATGCTATATCTTTTGAAACTTTTTTGCATACTAAATATGTAGGGCAAAAAAGGTTTTCATTGGAAGGTAATGAATCATTGATACCTGCCTTGGATGTAATTGTGGAGCGCGCCGCTGAAATGGGTGTGAAGCAATTTGTTATGGGTATGGCTCACCGTGGTAGATTGAACGTACTTACCAATATATTCGGTAAATCCGCTAAAGATATCTTCAGTGAATTCGATGGTAAAGACTACGAGCAAGAGATTTTTGATGGTGACGTTAAATATCACTTAGGTTGGACGTCTGATAGAAAATCTGACAACGGTAATAAAATTAAGATGAGCATTGCTCCTAACCCATCTCACTTAGAGACGGTAGGTGCGGTCGTTGAGGGTATTGCAAGAGCAAAACAAGATGCGGATTATCAAGATGATATTTCTAAGGTTTTGCCTATTGTAGTTCATGGTGATGCTGCTATAGCTGGTCAAGGTTTGGTCTATGAAGTGGTTCAAATGGCCGGGCTAGATGGATATAAGACCGGTGGTACTATACATATAGTGGTAAACAATCAAATTGGTTTTACAACAAACTATTTAGATGCCAGAACATCTACCTATTGTACCGATGTTGCCAAGGTAACATTGAGTCCGGTGTTACATGTTAATGCAGATGATGCGGAGGCTGTAGTACATGCATCTCTTTTTGCGTTAGAATATAGAATGCAGTTTAAGGGAGATGTGTTTATAGATTTGTTGGGGTATAGAAAATACGGGCATAATGAAGGTGATGAACCAAGGTTTACACAACCAAAATTATACAAGGCTATATCCAAGCATAAAAATCCAAGAGATATATATGCAGAGAAACTTATTCAAGAAGGTGTTATTGATAGCACTTACGTTAAGCAGTTAGAAAAGCAGTATAAGGATTCTCTTGAGGAAAAATTAGAAGATTCCCGAAAAGAAGACAAAACTGTAATTACTCCGTTCATGGCAGATGAATGGAAAGGTTTTGAGAATGTCCGTGAATGGGAGATGATGGATGCCGTGAATACTAAATTTTCTAAAACCAAATTAAATAAAATTGCCAAGGTAATAACTGCTTTGCCAGAGGGGAAAAAGTTTTTACGTAAAGTTGAAAAGTTGGTTAAAGATAGGTACAATATGTATTTTGAAGCCGATAACTTAGACTGGGCAATGGGTGAGCTCTTAGCTTACGGTTCTTTACTGGAAGAAGGGTATGCAGTTCGTATGTCTGGGCAAGATGTGGAGCGTGGTACTTTTTCTCACCGTCATGCGGTAATGAAAGTTGAAGAAAGTGAAGAAGAGGTTATTTTGTTAAATCACCTTTCTGAAAAGCAAGCTAAGTTTCAGATATACAATTCACTATTGTCAGAATATGGTGTTGTAGGTTTTGACTATGGTTATGCCATGGCAAGTCCTAATACATTAACTATTTGGGAAGCGCAATTTGGAGATTTCAGTAATGGAGCTCAAATTATGATCGACCAATATATCTCTGCGGCAGAAGATAAATGGAAACTTCAAAATGGTTTGGTAATGTTATTGCCTCACGGTTATGAAGGGCAAGGTGCAGAGCATTCTTCGGCAAGAATGGAGCGTTATTTGCAACTATGTGCAAAAGATAATATGTATATAGCGGATGTAACTACGCCAGCGCAGATGTTCCATATTCTTCGTAGACAAATGAAGGCTAATTTTAGAAAGCCTTTGATCATATTTACGCCTAAAAGTTTGTTGAGACATCCAAAAGCGGTGTCTAAGATTGCAGATTTAACTACCGGAGGTTTCCAAGAGGTAATAGATGATGAAACCGCAGATGTCAAAAAAATAAAATCTTTGGTATTTTGTACGGGTAAATTCTATTATGACCTTCTGGCGGTCAAAGAAGAGAATTCTAGGGATGATGTGGCATTGGTAAGAATAGAGCAATTGTTTCCTATTCCTGAAAAGCAAATTAGGGAGGCTATTGCCAAATATAAGAATGCGGACGATATAGTTTGGGCTCAGGAAGAACCTAGAAATATGGGGGCATGGAGCCACCTGTTAACGCATTTTGATGAAGCTAGGAATTTTAGAGTAGTTTCTAGACGTTTTTATGCGGCACCCGCAGCGGGTAGTTCTGTACGTTCAAAAGCACGTCACCAACAAGTTATAGATTACGTTTTTGATAAGACAAAGGACAATATGTCCAAACCTAAAAAATAAAATAACATATCAAATTATAGAAAGAATGATTCTAGAAATGAAAGTCCCTTCGCCGGGAGAGTCTATCACAGAGGTAGAGATAGCGGAATGGTTAGTTGAAGATGGGGATTATGTAGAAAAAGATCAAGCAATTGCTGAGGTAGATTCGGATAAAGCTACTTTAGAATTGCCTGCAGAAGTTAGTGGTACAATTACATTAAAAGCAGAAGAGGGCGATGCTGTTGCCGTTGGTGCCGTTGTTTGTTTAATTGACACAAGTGCAGCAAAACCAGAAGGTGATTCTGGTGCAACAAGTGCTCCGAAGGAAGAGAAAAAAGAAGCCTCTAAAACTGAAAAAGCTCCACAGCCAGTTCAAGCTAAAGAAACTTATGCTTCAGGTGTTCCTTCGCCTGCAGCCAAGAAAATATTGGATGAAAAAGGTGTAGACAGTACATCTGTATCCGGTTCTGGCCGTGATGGCAGAATTACCAAGGAAGATGCTGTAAATGCAGTACCTTCAATGGGGTCGCCAACTGGTGGAAGCCGTGGTGAGTCCCGTTCAAAACTTTCTATGTTACGTAGAAAAGTTGCTGAGCGATTAGTATCCGCAAAAAATGAAACGGCTATGTTGACCACTTTTAACGAAGTGGATATGAGTGCTGTATTTGAACTTAGAAATAAGTATAAAGAGGATTTTAAAAGTAAGCATGGTGTAGGGTTAGGATTTATGTCCTTCTTTACTAAAGCCGTAGTTAGGGCTCTAGAAATGTATCCTGCCGTTAATTCTATGATTGATGGTAAGGAAATGATTTCTTATGATTTCTGTGATATTAGTATTGCGGTATCGGGACCAAAAGGATTAATGGTTCCTGTAATCCGTAATGCTGAAAACTTAACATTTAGAGGTGTTGAAGCTGAGGTAAAAAGATTGGCGATCAGAGCTCGTGAAGGTGAAATTACCGTAGATGAAATGACGGGTGGTACATTTACGATCACTAATGGTGGTGTATTTGGTTCTATGTTGTCTACGCCAATTATCAACCCGCCACAAAGTGCTATTTTAGGTATGCATAATATTGTAGAAAGACCAATTGCACGTGACGGAGCTATTGCGATAGCACCAATTATGTATGTTGCATTGTCATATGATCACCGAATTATTGATGGCAAAGAATCTGTAGGGTTCTTGGTGGCAATCAAAGAAGCAATAGAAAATCCAGAAGAAATATTAATGGACAATAACGTTAAGAAAGCTTTGGAAATGTAATTTTCTAAAATTAGAATAAAGTAAAAAGCGTTGAGTAATCTCAACGCTTTTTCTTTTTTAGATAAATACATTTTTTATCATAGTCAATAATGGCCTTGGATTTTTTTAGAATGTCTGCTCCTATAATTCCGTCAACAGGTTCTGCATTATGTGCCGTAAGTGCTTCGTTCACATGCTTCAGGTCAAATAATACAATTTCCAGTTTTTTAAATTTCCAGGAATTTAAATTTATCGTATTCTTTTTGGATACCAATGTTTCCATATTGGTGGCGCCCGCACCCGCCGCTTTAATTATAGATTCTTCTGAAATTAAGTTAAAATGCGCAATACGATCTAAACCTATACAGGTATTAGATGCTCCGGTGTCCAATATAAATCGTCCTTTAACAGAATTTATTTCGGCATAAATTTCAAAGTGATCGGTCGTAGTCAAAACTAAGGGAATGCGTACGTAATTTTTATCCTTCAAAAATTTTTTGAGGGTTGTCATAATTCATTTTTTTCAAAGATAAGCCTATTTTTGCGGCATGATTATAACAGATACACATACCCATTTATATAGTGAAGCTTTTGATGATGACCGAGGAGAAGCTGTACAGAAAGCAATTGATTTAGGCGTAAAACGGTTTTTTATTCCTGCTATAGATTCTACGTATACAGAAAGTATGTTGGCACTAGAGAAAGATTTTCCGGGGTATATGTTTTTAATGACAGGTTTGCATCCCACGCATGTGAAAGACAATTTTGAAGAAGAGTTGGCCCATGTAGAAGAAATGTTAAATAAGCATACGTATTATGCCATTGGTGAAATAGGAATTGACCTTTATTGGGAAAAGAAGTATTTAAAAGAACAGCAAATTGCTTTTAGAAAGCAAATACAAATAGCGAAGAAGCATAAATTGCCTATTGTTATTCATTGTCGGGAAGCTTTTGATGAGGTGTTTGAAATACTAGAGGAGGAGAAAGGGGATAATTTAAGAGGAATTTTTCATTGCTTTACGGGTACATTTGAGCAGGCAGAAAAAGCAATTTCATATAATATGAAGTTAGGTATTGGTGGGGTTGTAACTTTTAAGAATGGTAAAATAGATACTTTTCTAAAACATATAGATTTAAAACATATAGTTTTAGAAACTGATGCGCCCTACTTGGCACCTACACCTTACAGGGGTAAAAGAAATGAAAGTGCATATATTGTTAATGTTCTAGAAAAATTAGCGGATATTCATAGTGTTTCAAATGAGGAAATAGCTTTGCTTACAACAGAGAATTCCAAAGAGGTTTTCGGAATTTAATAATTATAATAAAATGTTGTTTTGGGTATAGATAAAAGAAATATTTTATTGATTTATACAGGCGGTACTATAGGTATGATGAAAGATTATACTTCTGGCGCTTTAAAAGCTTTCGATTTTTCGCAATTAATGAGAAATATACCAGAGCTTAATCAATTAGATTGTACGATATCTAGTTTTTCGTTCGATCACCCCATAGATTCATCTAATATGAACCCCACACATTGGGTGGCTATTGCAGATATAATTTCAGGAAAATATCAAGATTATGATGGGTTTGTGGTATTACATGGTAGTGATACCATGAGCTATACGGCCTCTGCGTTGAGTTTTTTGCTTGAAAATCTTTCTAAGCCGGTGATATTTACAGGGTCTCAATTGCCTATAGGAGATTTAAGGACCGATGCAAAAGAAAATTTGATAACAGCAATACAAATTGCAGCATTATATAAAAATGGTAAGCCGGTTGTTCAGGAAGTAGGGCTTTATTTTGAATATAAATTGTACCGTGGCAATAGAACTACTAAGATAAATGCAGAGCAATTTCAGGCGTTTGCCTCATTAAACTATCCTCATTTGATTGAATCTGGAGTGCATTTGACCGTTTATGAGGAATATTTATTGCCACAAAAAAGAAAATTAAAGCTAAAATCCCATAGAAATATGGACGATAATGTGGCAATTTTAAAAATTTTTCCAGGAATTAATAAAAATGTTATTGATGCAATTTTAAACGCTGAAAATTTAAAAGCGTTGATTTTGGAGACATATGGTTCTGGAAATGCGCCTATGGAAGAATGGTTTCTTAAGAAATTAAATAATGCTATAAAAGCAGGTGTACATATAATCAACGTTACACAGTGTTCTGGTGGCGCGGTTATGATGGGGCACTATGAGACAAGTTCCAGGTTAAAACAAATGCAAGTGATTAATGGTAAGGATATTACAACCGAGGCTGCCATTACAAAGGCAATGTACTTACTAGGCAGTGGTGTCTCCCATGAATTGTTCAAAACTGTTTTTGAAACTTCTTTACGCGGAGAGATGCTGTAAATTTAACAGTGCTTTAATTTCTTAAACCAATATTTTTTTTGTTATTTGCCCACCCTTAAAAAAGGTATCTTAGAGAGGTGGCCGAGTGGTCGAAGGCGCACGCCTGGAAAGTGTGTATACCCCAAAAGGGTATCGAGGGTTCGAATCCCTTCCTCTCTGCAAGTAAGTTTTACTTTTTTTATATTGTTTTTTTTTTATCTTTAACCCTATTAACTAACTAATTTAAGTTTGAAAAAATGAAAAAATTATTCCCAAGCCTAGCAGTCGCTGGGGCATTTGTAGCAGGTACAAATATTGTAAGTGCAAAAGTAGCAGCAGTAGCTTTGCTAGTTCAAGAAGGAGGAGCTGAAGCGGAAAAAGGATTCACTCAAGTTTTAAAAGAAATGTTTATTACAGGTGGTGCCGGTTTCATGGGTATCGTTCTTTTGTGTTTAATCCTTGGTCTTGCAGTTGCTATTGAAAGAATTATTTATTTGAACATGGCAAGTACAAATTCTACTAAGTTGAAACAACAAGTTGAAGACGCATTGGCATCTGGTGGTGTTGAAGCTGCAAAAGAGGTTTGTAGAAATACAAAAGGTCCTGTTGCTTCTATCTACTACCAAGGTTTGGATAGAGCTGGTGAGAGCATTGAATCTGCTGAGAAAGCTGTAGTTTCTTACGGTGGAGTTCAAATGGGTCAATTAGAGAAAAATGTTTCTTGGTTGTCTTTATTTATCGCTATTGCACCAATGCTTGGTTTCATGGGTACGGTAATTGGTATGATTCAGGCATTCCAAAAGATTGCAGCTGTTGGTAACTTAAGTGCATCTCTTATTGCAGGTGATATTCAGGTTGCATTATTAACAACGGTATTCGGTCTTATTACGGCAATTATCCTTCAAATTTTCTATAACTACATTATCGCTAAAATTGATAGCATCGTTAATGATATGGAAGATTCTTCTATTACATTGATCGATATGTTGGTAGATCACAAAAAATAAGTATCACTTTTAATACCTAAAAATTATGCAAAAAATTATTAAAATAGCATTAATTGCTATAGGTGTATTAAGTGCTATACTATGGTATTTATTGCCAAGTTCAGATATGCCAGCAGCTGAAGCTGCTCAAAGTGGAGCTATGAACACAATGTTTATTATTACTTATCTTTTATTAGGGATAGCTGTTGTAGTAAGTTTAGTGTTTACATTAAAAAACCTTTTTTCTAACCCTCAAGGTCTTAAAAAGACGTTGTTCGTTGTTGGTGGTTTTTTATTAGTAGTTGGGGTTTCTTATGTTTTGGCTAGTGGAACGGATGTTGATCCTGAGTACGCCGCTATGACAGATGAGGGTACTATTAAGAATATAGGAATGGGATTGAATGTATTTTTTATCCTTACTATAATCGCTGTATTATCTTTAGTTATACCAGCTGTTAAAAACATGTTTAGTAAATAAAAAAAATAGAAAACTATGGCTAGAAGAGCAGGAGCACCAGAAGTAAGTGCGGGTTCAATGGCAGACATAGCTTTCCTTTTACTTATCTTTTTCTTGGTAACTACTACTATTGAAACTGATGCAGGATTGGATCGTATGTTGCCGCCAATGGAGCCACCTACTGAAGCGCCACCAATTATTAAACAAAAGAACATTTTTACGGTGAATATTAACCGAAATGGTCAATTGTTGGTGGAAGATGAGATTCTTTCAATAGATAAATTGCGTGAAAAAGCAATTGCGTTTTTAGATAACGGTGGAGCACCATCAGGAAGTCCTGATTACTGTAACTACTGTAAAGGTAAGCGTGATGCTGAATCTTCGGATAACCCGACAAAAGCAATTATCTCTTTGAAAAATGATCGTGAAACAAAATACAGTACGTACATAACAGTTCAGAATGAACTAGTAGGTGCATACAACGATCTTAGAAATAGAGAAGCTAAGCGTTTATTCGGCAAAGATTATGTAGAAATGGAAGCTGAGTATTTGAACCCTGAAACTGAGGATTCCGTAAAGGAAGAACTAAAGGAGAAGGTGACTAGAATACAAGGTTTGTTTCCTCAGAAGTTATCTGAAGCTGAAACTTCAAGCGAATAATTAATAAATTAAAAGTAACACTATGTCAAAATTTGCAAAGAAAAAAGATGGAGAGGTACCAGCGGTATCAACAGCTTCCCTTCCTGACATTGTATTTATGCTTTTGTTTTTCTTTATGACGGTAACCGTTATGAAGGATAGTTCCTTGAAAGTTGAAAACGTACTTCCAAATGCTAGTGAAGTTAAGAAGTTGGAAAAGAAAGATCGTGTTATCTATATTTATGTTGGGAAGCCAACAAAGGAATTTGAGAAAACGTTTGGGTCTGAGCCAAAAATTCAATTGAACGATAAATTCGCTAGTCCTTCAGAAGTTGGTGATTATATTTTAATGGAAAGAGCTAAAAAGCCTCAGGAAATTCAAAATGTATTGACTACAGCACTTAAGGTTGATAAGAATGCAAATATGGGATTGATATCCGATATTAAACAAGAGTTAAGAAAAGTAAATGCCTTAAAGGTAAATTATACTACCTATGAAGGTGATGCTTTCAATAATCTACAATAGTTAGTTAAGTAGAATATCACATTTTCAAAACGCTTCAAATTTATTTGAAGCGTTTTTTATTTCATTAACTTTACTTCATGCGTATTGTTATTTTATTTTTATTAAGTACTCTTTATACCAATGCTCAAGTTGCTAACGATAGTGTTGTTTATAAGAGATATTTAGAGGATCAGTTTTATCTGGGGTTGTCCTATAATTTTATATTGAATCATCCTGAGGGTTCTAATCAACGTAATTTATCCTATGGTCTGCAAGCTGGTATAATAAAAGATATTCCTTTAAATCGTACAGGAACGAAGGCTATTGGTATAGGAGTAGGTTTGGCGTTGAATAGTTATTACTCAAATTTGGTCGCAGATATTTCCGGTGAAACTATTTCTTATAGTATAAACGATGATATTACCAGAAGTAAGTTAGAAACACGTTTATTGGAATTTCCTTTAGAATTTAGATGGCGTAACTCTACCGCAGAAGAATATAAGTTTTGGCGTTTATATGGAGGTATTAAAGCAGCGTATGTGTTAGGTGCGCGATCAAAATATGATTTAGGGGACATTAGTAGTGGATTTAAGAATACAGACCTTAATGAATTTCAGTATGGTCTTACCTTTAGTTTTGGTTATAATACTTTCAATATTAACGCATACTATTCCTTAACAGAGTTGTTCAACGGTTCTGCTTCGGTTAATGGAGAGGTACTACAATATCGACCATTGCGGATAGGACTTATTTTTTATATTCTATAACCAGAACCTTACGGTCAATAATTGTGATAAAAGCCCAATTAAGAGACCAATTATTACTTCTATACCTGTGTGAGCTTTTAGGGCTAATCTAGCGGTTATGATACTTCCTGTAGCTAAAATGAAAAAGCTGATCGCTATGATCAGATTGATTTCAAAATGTATGCTTAAATTAATCAAATACATTAAGAGGCCACTAACACCAACGGTATGTAGACTTGCTTTAAAATTAAAAAATAGTAATAATATACACGCTATAGTAGCTCCTAGAAGTCCTGTAAAATAAAAGTATAGCTCACTAACATAATTATTAGGAATGACTTTATAAAGGATTAAAAGAAGAATAGAAGCGTGAATGTAGAGCGGATATTTTCTTTCTTGTATCGTATGTAGTGAGAGGGATTCTACCAGACCTAGATTTCTTAAAATAAAAAAAGTGATGATAGGAATAATAACCGTTAAGATGAAAATAGGTAGAATGCTGGCACTCTGTATTTCTAGTGGGGTATATTTGGGCGTTATAAGAAAGTATGCAACTGTACCACCAATAGGTATGAAAAGGGGGTGTAGGATATATGAGATTATAGTGGAGAAAAGCTTCATTAAATTTCTTTTCTCATACGTGCTACGGGAATATTAAGTTGCTCTCTGTATTTGGCAACCGTTCTCCTTGCAATAGGATAGCCTTTTTCTTTTAAGATGGTAGCAAGTTTGTCATCCGTTAGAGGTTTTTTCTTAGGTTCGTTCTGGATAACGGTTTCTAAGATTTTCTTTATCTCTTTAGTAGAAACATCTTCTCCTTGCTCATTCTTCATAGACTCGGAGAAGTATTCTTTAATGAGTTTGGTGCCATAAGGAGTATCCACGTATTTGCTGTTGGCAACCCTAGAAACCGTAGAAACGTCCATACCAATTTCATCGGCAATATCTTTCAATATCATAGGTCTCAGGTTGCGCTCATCTCCTGTCAAGAAATATTCTTTTTGATATTGCATAATTGAGTTCATAGTAATGTATAAGGTCTGCTGACGTTGTCTTATAGCATCTATAAACCATTTTGCAGCATCTAACTTTTGCTTAATGAACATCACGGTATCTTTCTGGGACTTAGACTTCTCTTTTGCCTCTTTGTACCCTTTAAGCATATTGCTATACTCTCTGGATACGTGTAGTTCTGGGGCATTTCTACCGTTAAGTGTAAGCTCTAGTTCTCCTTCAGTGATTCTAATGGCAAAATCCGGTACTACGTGCTCAACAATTCGGTTATTACCGGAATATGAGCCGCCGGGCTTAGGGTTTAATTTTTCAATTTCTCCAATGGCTTCTTTTAGTTCAGCTTCGGTAATATTATGCTTTTGAATTAATTTTTGATAATGCTTTTTAGTAAAATGCTCAAAAGACTTTCTAAGAATTTCAGTAGCTAGTTCAATACTTGGCGTAATTTCTTTACGTTCAAGTTGTATTATTAAGCATTCTTCCAAAGATCGAGCTCCAACACCTGGAGGATCTAATTCTTGGACAATTGATAATATTCTGGTAATGGTTTCCTCATCCGTATACACGTTTTGTGTGAAGGCCAAATCGTCCATAATATCTGCGATAGGTCTGCGTATATATCCGCTTTCATCAACACTACCAACTAGGAACTCTGCAATATTCCATTCGTTATCTGTAAGATAAACAGTATTCAGTTGGTTCAATAAATATTGGTTGAACGATGTGCCTGCGGCGTAAGGAACACTCTTTTCCTCATCGTCTGAACTGTAATTATTGGCTTTGGTGCGATAATCTGGAATTTCATCATCACTTAAATAGTCATCTATATTGATATCTTCTGTGTTGATGGACTCATTATCAGCCGTGTCATCATAAATATCATCATAGTCGTCAGTAGTACTTTCAACATCCTCTTTGCCGGTTTCTAAAGCCGGATTCTCCTCTAATTCCTGTTTTAGTCGCTGTTCAAATGCTTGCGTAGGCAATTGAATTAGCTTCATCAATTGAATTTGTTGAGGAGATAACTTTTGAGATAGTTTAAATGAAAGGTGTTGTTTCAGCATTACTATATTCTAGTACTTGTAAAAGTAATTAAATCCGTTTAAAATTCGGCATTTTGCGGTGTTCTAGGAAACGGTATTACATCTCTAATATTGCCCATGCCTGTAGCAAAAAGTACCAATCGTTCAAAACCAAGTCCAAATCCGCTGTGCTCTGCAGTACCAAATTTTCTTAAATCTAGATACCACCAAAGTTCTTTTTCGTCAATGCCCAGTTCCTTGACTTTCGCTTTAAGCACATCTAAACGTTCCTCTCTTTGTGATCCACCTACAATTTCCCCTATTCCAGGAAATAAGATGTCCATGGCTCTAACCGTTTTGCCATCTTCGTTCAAGCGCATATAGAACGCTTTTATTTTTGCTGGGTAATCAAATAATATAACCGGACATTTAAAATGCTTTTCTACCAAATAACGCTCATGTTCACTTTGTAGATCAGCACCCCATTCCTCAATTATATAAGAGAATTTTTTCTTTTTGTTGGGCTTGCAGTTTTTAAGGATATCTATTGCTTCCGTATAACTGACTCTTTTGAAATTGTTATTTGTTACAAACTTCAATTTTTCAATTAAAGGCATTTCGCTACGTTGAGCTTGTGGCTTACTTTTTTCTTCGTCTAACAATCTCTTTTCCAGAAACTCTAAATCTTCTTGACAATGCTCTAGGGTGTAAGAAATAACACTCTTTATGAAGTCTTCTGCTAAATCCATATTGGCATCTAGATCAAAAAAGGCCATTTCAGGTTCGATCATCCAAAATTCTGCTAAATGTCTAGATGTATTTGAATTTTCAGCTCTAAATGTTGGTCCAAATGTATATACTTTTCCTAAGGCCATTGCGTAAGCTTCTGCTTCCAATTGGCCGGAAACGGTTAGGTTTGTTTCTTTTCCAAAGAAATCTTCTTTATAATTGACTTCTCCTTCTTCGTTCAAAGGCGGATTCTTTTCATCAAGTGTTGTTACCCTGAACATTTCACCTGCTCCTTCAGCATCGGACCCTGTAATAATAGGAGCATGGAAATAGTTGAAACCGTTTTCTCTAAAGTAGTTATGAATGGCAAAAGATAAGGTAGACCTTACACGCATAATTGCCGCAAATGTATTGGTGCGTATTCTTAAATGTGCTTTTTCCCTAAGAAATTCCAAGGAATGTTTTTTTGGTTGAATAGGGTATTCTTCAGGATCGGCCTCACCTAAAACTTCTAGAGCACTAACTTGTATCTCAACTGACTGTCCGCGTCCTTGACTTTCAACAAGTGTACCGGTTACTTTTACAGCAGCTCCCGAATTAATTTTTTTTAATAGTTCTTCATCAAAATTTTCAAAATCAACTACACATTGTATGGTGCTCAGTGTTGAGCCGTCGTTCAATGCTATAAATCTATTACTTCTAAAGGTTCTTACCCAGCCTTTAATAGTGGTTTCTTGTAGTAAGTTTTTACTTGCCAGTAGTTCTTTTATTGTTGCTAAACGCATGATATTGAATTGAAAATTATAGTCCCAAATATAGGATTTTGTTGAAAAATAGAGGGCTTAAATAGCTATATAACTTGCGATGAAAAGATATTATTGGTTATTGTTTTCATCATGAGGTAAAATATCTATTTGCGGTTTTTTAAGTGTTTGTTTGTTGGCTATACTTTTTTCTAGTGATAGCAACAGGGAAGGTAGTAAAATTAAGTTGGCCAACATAGCTAATAACAATGTTGCCGAGACTAATGAACCTAAGGCAACCGTACCACCAAAATTGGATATCACAAAAACGGAAAATCCGAAAAACAATACTATTGAAGTGTAAAACATACTTACGCCTGTTTCTCTCAATGCATTATATACTGATTTTTCAATACGCCAATTGTTTGCGGTAAGTTCTTGTCTATACTTTGCCAGAAAATGTATAGTATCATCTACCGAAATACCAAAGGCTATACTAAATACTAGAATAGTAGAAGGTTTTATAGGTACGCCAACAAATCCCATAATTCCCGCAGTAATGACAAGTGGCAATAAATTGGGAATCAGTGAAATTACGATCATTCTAAATGATCTAAAAAGGTATGCCATAAACAATGCAATTAGACCAATGGCCAAGGCAAGTGACATGATTAGATTTTTAACCAAGTATTTGGTTCCTTTAAGGAATAACAATGCACTACCTGTCATATAGACCTCATAACGTTCTACCGGGAATATTTTAGTAATATTCTCTAGTAAGCGTTCTTCTATTTCTTCCATGCGGCTGGTATTTACGTCTCGCATAAATGTTGTCATTCTGGCGGTTTGCCCGGTGCTATCAACAAATGATTTAAGCAGGTCTCCATTATTGCCAGATTTGCGGGCAACATCCATTATGAACGTGTTTTCCTGGCTGGTAGGCAATTGGTAGTATTTTGGTATACCGTTGTAAAAGGCCTGCTTGGAATATTTAACCAGGTTTACAACGGAAACAGGTGTAGAAAGTTCAGGAATCTCTTCTATGACCTCTCCAAGCTGATTCATGCGTTTAAGAGTTACAGGTTTTAAAACTCCCTTTGGTGTTTTGGTGTCTACCACAATTTCTACGGGCATAATACCTTTGAACTCTTTTTCAAAAAAGCGAATGTCATGAAAAAATTCAGCATTCTTTGGCATGTCCTCTATAGGACTGCCAGATATTCTTATTTGGTAAATACCAATAATACTAACCACCAACAAACATATAGATACAATATAAACTGTAATTCTTCTATGTCTCACAATACGTTCCATCCATTGCACAAATGCATCGATCCATTTTTTGTTCAAATGTTTTAAATGCTTTGTTTTTGGTAGGGGCATAAAGCTATAAACAATAGGTATTATTAATAGCGATAATACAAATATCCCCAAGATATTAATAGAAGCAACTATGCCGAATTCCTTCAACAATGTACTGTCCGTTACAATGAAAGTTGCAAAACCAGATGCTGTAGTAATGTTGGTCATTAAGGTCGCATTTCCAATTTTAGAAATTACCCGTTGCAGTGAAAGGGCCTGATTACCATGTTTTTTAACTTCTTGTTGGTATTTATTTATCAGGAATATACAGTTGGGAATACCAATAACTATAATTAATGGCGGAATAAGTGCCGTAAGAACTGTTATTTCATACTGTAATAAGCCAAGTAGACCAAAGGCCCACATTACACCAATAATTACAACACACATTGAAATAAACGTAGCCCTAATACTTCTGAAAAAGAAAAAGAAAATTAATGAGGTAACACCTAGTGCCGCTAAAATAAATTTTCCTATTTCATCAATAATATTTTGCGAGTTCATGGTTCTCACATACGGCATGCCAGATATATGAACGTCTAAATTGGTCTCTTCTTCAAATTTTTTGACTAAGGTGTTTATGTCCTGAAGAATAAAATCTTTACGTACCGATGTGTTTACAATATCCTTATCTAAATTGACAATGGTTCTAATTGTTTTACTTTCTTTATTGTAAAGTAGATTATTGTAAAACGGAACGTCATTGAAAAGATGGTTGGTAATGCTGTCTATTTCTTGTTTAGACTTTAGTTCGCCGTTAATAAGTGGGCGCATTACAAATTCTTGCTTGTCTTTATCTTTGATAAGTTCTTTTAAGTTATCCGTTGAAATAACGAACTCCACTTCTGGGAAAGCGGCAAGTTGCTTGCTAAGCTTGTTCCATCTATTGAAATTGGTTGGTGTGAACAAAGCGCTATCACGTATTGCAAAAACAACTGCATTGCCTTCTTCACCAAATTTGCTCAGAAAATTTTGATATTGAATATTTACAGGATGGTCATCTGGTAGTAAGTTCGTTTGGGAGCTGGAAAATCGCATGTATTGCCATTGCCAACCCATAAATACCGTAAAACCGGTAATCAATAGTAAAATCAGGATTCTGTTTCGTAGAATTATGTTTGCCGTTTTTGGCCAAAATCCTTTCGTAAGTTTAGCTACCATAACTGTTTTTGCAGGTCGCAAAGGTAACTATTACCTACATCTGTTCCTAAACTGAAAAGTTTAAATTTTTTACAAAAGAATAAAGCTACCCTAATTGAGGTAGCTTTGTATCTTAATTAACATATCTATGATTAGACTTTCATGATCTCAGCTTCTTTTTTTGCCAAGAAATCTTCAATTTTCTTAGTAAATAGATCAGTTAGATCTTGAACATCTGCAGTCGCGTTTTTTTGAAAATCTTCAGAAATATCTAAATCCTTAATTTCTTTATTAGCATCTTGCCTTGCGCTGCGTACACCTACTTTGGCGTGTTCTGCTTCTGCTTTGGCTTGCTTTGTAAGTTGAATTCTACGCTCTTCTGTCAAAGGTGGAACGTTAATGATGATCATGTCACCATTGTTCATTGGGTTAAAGCCTAAATTGGCATTCATGATAGCTTTTTCAATTTCTTGAAGCATGTTTTTTTCCCATGGTTGAACAGAAATTGTTCTACCGTCCGGAGTGTTCACATTCGCTACTTGTGATAATGGAGTTTGTGACCCGTAGTAATCGACCATTACCGATGATAACATTGTTGGGCTGGCTTTTCCAGCTCTAATCTTCAAAAATTCTCGTTCCAAGTGCGCTATAGCGGCATTCATGCCTTCTTTTGTAGCGTCTAAAACAAATTGTACTTCTTCGTCCATATAATAAGTATATTATTATCTCAATAACATAAACTGTACCGAAAATTATAAGTTGACCGTTGTACCAATATTTTGTCCGTCAACAATTTTCAATAAGTTTCCTTTTTTGTTCATATCAAAAACTACAATGGGTAGTTCATTTTCTTGACTAAGTGTAAAGGCTGTAGTATCCATAACTTTGAGCCCTTTGTTAAGCACCTCTGAGAAAGAGATGTTGTCAAATTTCGTGGCGCTTTTGTCTTTTTCCGGATCAGCAGTATAAATACCATCTACACGCGTTCCTTTTAGTATAACATCCGCTTCAATTTCAATGGCACGTAATACAGCGGCAGAATCTGTAGTAAAGTAAGGATTACCTGTGCCTCCGCCAAAGATAACAACTCTTCCTTTTTCTAAATGTCTCATTGCACGTCTTCTGATAAAAGGCTCGGCAACTTCGTTAATTTTAATGGCACTTTGAAGTCTGGTCTGTACACCGTTCATTTCTAGGGCACTTTGTAATGCCAAACCATTTATAACGGTAGCCAACATACCCATATGATCACCTTGAACCCTGTCCATACCGGTTGCTGCACCTGCTAGTCCACGAAAGATATTACCGCCGCCAATTACTATGGCCACTTCTATACCTTTATCAACTACTTCTTTAATTTCTTCTGCATATTCATTTAGACGATTAGAGTCTATGCCGTATTGTTTTTCGCCCATTAAGGCTTCACCGCTTAATTTCAGAAGAATTCTTTTGTAGTGCATCTTAATTTTTTATTTGCCATCAAAAATAATGAAAATATTTGATGGGCGTAGCCAATAATTAGTTGAAGCAAAACATAAATCGTTAAGATGTTGTCATAACATATTATCTATCTTTGATAACGTTGATTTTTAAATATTCACATATGAGGTTTTTTATGAAAAAAAATGTTTTAATTGTCGTTTTGGCATTGTTGTTTAATGCATGTGGGGCAGGTAAAGCGCTATTGTCTATTGAAAAAAGTCCTGTTATTATTTCTATTGACTTGATCAATATTGTTGATGATAAGGTGCAGGTAATTGTAGATCCCGGTGCTTTTAGTAAATCAACAGTTGTATTTAGAATTCCTAAAACTGTACCTGGAACATATAGCTCTGACAATTACGGAAAGTATATTGAAGCTTTTAAGGCTATAGATTATAAAGGTAATGTGTTAGAAAGTACAAAACTTGATGACAATAGCTGGAGTATTTCAAGCGCTGTTCAATTGGATAAAATTGAGTATTTGGTCAATGACACCTATGATACTGAAAATGATGTAGAAGATGCGGTATTTTCACCTGCTGGAACCAATATTGCCGCAGGCAGTAATTTTATGCTCAATCTGCATGGTTTCGTAGGTTATTTTGATAACTTTAAAGAAGTGCCATACGCTATCAATATAAATAAACCAGCTGATTTGGTCGCTACTACATCACTTGCTTTTACGACGGATAGAAAACCTGATTCTCAATGGGATGCCTTTTCGGCAAAACGTTATTTTGAAGTTATA
This sequence comes from Maribacter sp., assembly GCA_020629415.1. Taxonomy (GTDB): domain Bacteria; phylum Bacteroidota; class Bacteroidia; order Flavobacteriales; family Flavobacteriaceae; genus Maribacter; species Maribacter huludaoensis. The sequence goes on from JAHDDL010000003.1 coordinate 131,114, forward strand.
GATAATCCGATTATGTATGCAAGACCGAATACTGAAACCTTTGAGATAAATGGTATTACGGTAACCTTAAGTGTTTATTCGCCAAATAATGTTTATAAGGCTTCTGATTTAAAGGAGAGAATGGTTAGTATGATGGGGGCTCAGAAGAAATTCCTTGGAGATGTAGATAGCACCAAAGAGTATAGTATTCTATTGTATATGTCTGATGTTAATGTGCCTGACGCTCATGGTTACGGTGCATTGGAGCATCATACATCAACAGTAGTTGTTTTGCCTGAAGCTATGGACATTGGTCGTTTAGAGCAAGCTATGGTAGATGTGGTTTCACACGAATTTTTTCATATCGTAACTCCGTTATCCGTTCACTCAAAAGAGATTCAGTATTTTGATTTTAACGACCCTAAAATGTCAGAGCATTTATGGATGTATGAGGGTACGACAGAATACTTTGCCAATTTGTTTCAGATTCAGCAAGGTCTAATTACAGAAGAGGATTTTTACGAGCGCATGTTGGGTAAAATTACCAATTCTAAGTTTTATGATGATAGTATGTCTTTTACGAAAATGAGCAAGAATATTTTGGAGCAGCCTTATGAGACAAATTATGCTAACGTTTATGAGAAAGGTGCTTTGATTAACATGTGTTTGGATATTATTTTGAGAGAAAAAAGTAATGGGGAGAAAGGTATGCTTTGGTTAATGAAGGAATTATCTAAAAAATATGGTACAGATGTTCCTTTTGAAGATGCTGCTTTATTCGGTGAAATAATTTCCATGACATACCCAGAAGTTGGTGCATTCTTTAATAAGCATGTTATTGGAACGACACCGATAGATTATGATGAATATTTTGCAAAAGTTGGTTTAGCTACAAAAGAGGTAGAGGAAGCAACAGGATACTTTTTTGATGGACAAGTGCCTTATATGGATGTGGATGTTCAAAACGACAGTGTAATATTTATTCGTAAGAATATAACGTTGAATTCTTTCTTTGATGACTTAAAATTAAAAGGTGGGGATATTTTCAGAACTATCAACGGTAAAGGCATTAATCTTGAAAGTCTTAGACCTATAATAGGAGAGAGTTTTGGTTGGACAGCAGAAACTGTAGTCACTATGACTGTTGAAAGAGATGGGGAAATGATTTCAGTAGAAGGTCCTGTAGGTAAACCTGTTAAAAAAGCAACAAAGGTCGTTGCTCTGGAAGGGGTGTCTCAAGAAATTGTTAAGCTGCGTAATGCTTGGTTGAAGAATTAGAATTAAGTTTAAACTTTAAAAATAAAAAAACCGTCTACTTTTTACAGTAAGACGGTTTTTTATTGAGTTAGTTGTATTGTAATTAACCTACGGTTACACGTTTAAAACCTAGAACAGAAACATCACCATGAGATTCAACATATTTACCAACGTTGATTTTCTCATCTTTAATGAAGTTTTGGTCTAATAAACACTGCTCTTGATCTAAAGTGGTATTGTCAGATACGAATCTTTCCATTTTTCCCGGAAGAATTTTATCCCAAATTTTCTCAGGTTTACCTTCAGCTTGTAATTGCGCTTTAGCATCTTCTTCTGCTTTAGCCATAACTTCAGGAGTTAACTGTGACATAGAAATATACTGAGGTACATTTTTAAGTGTTTTACCTAAACGACCTAATTCTTCATTGTCTTTTTCAATAACAGCTATTCTAGCTTCTGTTTCGGCAGCTACAAATGTAGGGTCGAAATCTTTATAAGATAATGTAGTCGCACCCATTGAAGCAACTTGCATAGAAACGTCTTTAGCCAACACATCAGCAGTATCAACTTTAGCGGAAAGACCAACTAAAGCAGCAATCTTGTTAATGTGAACGTAAGAACCAACGTATGGTGCTTCTAATTTTTCAAAAGCAGTGATTTCTAATTTCTCGCCAATAACACCAGTTTGCTCAACTAATTTCTCAGCAACTGTCATACCTCCAAAATCAGCAGCTAAAAGTTCCTCTTTAGAGTTACAGTTAAGTGCTATTTCAGCTAACTGATCGGCAAGGGCAAGAAAGTTTTCATTTTTACCAACGAAGTCAGTTTCACAACCAAGTACTATGGCAACACCAACAGTTTGGTCAGAATTCAACTTAGCAATTGCAGCACCTTCTGACGATTCTCTGTCAGCTCTTTTGGCTGCTACTTTTTGTCCTTTTTTACGAAGCACTTCGATTGCTTTGTCAAAATCACCTTCGGCCTCTACCAAAGCGTTTTTACAATCCATCATTCCAGCGCCAGTCGCTTTTCTTAATTTATTTACTTCTGCGGCGGTAATTTTTGCCATTTTATTTTCTTTTAGGATACCCGTTTTAATGGGTTGTTCTTAGATTTATTTATATCAAAAATAGAATAACTTATTCTACACCACCTTTGGTGTTGTCTTGCCATTCTTTAAGTTCGTCCCACTTACCCTCTGCAGCCATTTTAGCTTGCTTTGGCCAAGATGTTGGATCCAAGTGAGCCATTCTAGAACTTGCTTCTGTTAAGATTTCTTTGATTTTTTCAGCTTCGCCTTTAGAAAGGTCAGCGAATGTAGCTATACCGGCAGCAACTAATGCTTCGGCTGCTTTTGGTCCAATACCTTCAACTTTCGTTAAATCGTCTGCTTTAGTATCGTTTGCAACAGCTTCTTTAGTAGCCTCAACATTTACTTCAACGTTTGGTACGTTGTCAACCATAGGTGCCGGCTTGGTGTCAACTTTTGCAGGAGATGGAGCTGGCGTTTCTGCAACAGCTTTTTTCTTAGGAGCTTTTTCCTTTTTCTCTGCAGCATCACCTTTTTCTGCTTTACGTTCAGCAAGACCTTCGGCAACTGCATTTGTTACTTCTGTCATGATGATGTCAATTGACTTGGATGCATCATCGTTAGAAGGTATAAGGTAATCTACATCTCTAGGATCACAGTTGGTATCTACCATTGCAAAAATAGGAATGTTCAATTTTTGAGCTTCTTTAACTGCAATGTGTTCTCTCATTGTATCAACGATGAACAAAGCACCTGGTAAACGGGTCATTTCAGAAATAGAACCTAAGTTCTTTTCTAATTTTGCACGTAAACGGTCAACTTGCAATCTTTCTTTTTTAGATAATGTAAGGAAAGTACCGTCTTTCTTCATACGATCAATAGAAGCCATTTTCTTAACAGCTTTACGGATAGTAACAAAGTTGGTCAACATACCACCTGGCCATCTTTCTGTGATGTAAGGCATGTTTACTGCCGCCGCTTTTTCTGCAACGATATCTTTTGCTTGTTTTTTGGTAGCTACGAAAAGTATTTTTCTACCTGATGCCGCAATCTTGCTAAGAGCCTCATTGGTCTCGTCTAATTTTGCAACTGTTTTGTAAAGGTTGATTACGTGAATACCATTACGCTCCATGTAGATGTAAGGAGCCATGTTCGGATTCCACTTTCTTGTAAGGTGACCAAAATGTACACCTGCTTCTAATAATTGTTTTACTTCGACTCTCGCCATTTTAAATTTAGTTTACGTTCTTTTGAATTAGCAATAACAAAGTGGTATCTCGAATAATAATATCAAGAAGCCTTCATCATTTAGATGCTAAACTAATCTTACCTTCAATTTTTAGGAATTAAAGGATTTTTAATTGTCCTGAAAGGACTTTCAATGAACTTGTTAATAATCTGGTTTCCCAGTGTGATAAAATATAAAAATAGGCACCCAAAAAGGGTGCCCGGTACTCTTGTAATCTCGAATTAACGTTTCGAGAATTGGAATTTTTTACGTGCTTTCTTCTGACCGAATTTCTTACGTTCAACCATTCTTGGATCTCTAGTCAATAGACCTTCTGGCTTTAAGATGGTTCTGTTTTCAGCATCAATCTCACACATTGCTCTAGATAAAGCAAGGCGAATAGCTTCTGCCTGACCAGTGATACCACCACCGTAAACATTTACTTTTACGTCGTAAGTATCAAGACTTTCAGTTAATGTAAAAGGTTGTTTTACTTTGTATTGAAGTGTTGCAGTTGGAAAGTATACGCTTAAATCTTTATTGTTGATAGTTATGTCACCATTACCATCAGAAAGATATACTCTAGCTACAGCGGTCTTTCTACGACCAATTTTATGAATTACTTCCATCTTATTTAATGTCTTTTAAATTAACAACAGTAGGCTTTTGAGCTTCCTGACCGTGCTCTGTACCTGCGTAAACTTTAAGGTTTCTAAAAAGTTCTGCACCTAATCTGTTCTTAGGTAACATTCCTTTTATTGCTTTTTCAAGAATACCTTCTGGATTTTTGTCCAACAATTGTTTTACACTAGTAGTACGTTGACCACCTGGATAGCCAGTATATCTCATATATGATTTATCAGACCACTTGTTTCCTGTAAGAACAATTTTCTCTGCGTTGATAATAACAACATTATCACCACAATCAACATGAGGGGTGAAACTTGGCTTGTGCTTTCCTCTTAACAAATAGGCGACTTTTGAAGCCATGCGTCCTAATGTTTCTCCTTCGGCATCTACCAATAACCACTCTTTGTTTACAGTTGTTCTGTTGGCCGAAACGGTCTTATAACTTAATGTATCCACTACTGCTATTTTTAACTATTATTTGAATCAATCCCTAGAAAGGGGCTGCAAATCTACAATTATTAACTTGAATTGCAAATACTTGTTTCTTATTTTTTTACATTTTTTAAATAAATGTAAGATCTAAATACTTTGTCTTCATGTAGATACTGTTAAACTTATCGGTTTTATTACTATTTCTGTAACAATTACAATTCTTTTGTGTCTCTACATTATTACCATCAATCAACCAAAGAACACACGATTATGAATAAATGTATATTCCAAAGTATCTTATTTCTGCTATTTATATCGACAGTATTTGCTCAAAAAGATGCGGCAAAGGTACAAAGGGAATATGTTACCAAACAACTTCCGGTAGAAGAAGAAATTACAATTGACGGCTTATTGTCTGATAAAGCTTGGGATACTGTTTCTTGGGATGGAGATTTTACCGTTTTTGACCCTAACAACGGAGAGGCACCAAGTCAAGCCACAAAATTCAAAATTGCCTATGATGCTAAATTTCTTTACGTTGGTATTCGTTGTTATGATAGTGTTCCTTCTAAAATAGAAAAAAGACTTGCCAGACGTGATAATTTTTCTGGAGATTGGATAGAGATCAATATTGATAGTTACAATGATAAAAGGACCGGTTTTTCATTTAACGTTTCTGCTGCCGGCGTAAAAGGCGATGAGTTTATATCGCAAAATGGAGATTTTTGGGATGCCAGTTGGAATCCCATTTGGTATATGGCATCTAAAGTGAATTCCGAAGGTTGGACGGCAGAAATGAAAATTCCCTTCAGTCAATTAAAATTTGGGGAACAAAAAGAACAGATTTGGGGGCTTCAGTTAAACAGAAGATTTTTTAGGGCAGAAGAACGTTCTCTTTGGCAGCCTGTTTCTTTAGATGCTCCAGGTTGGGTAAGTGAATTTGGTGTACTTAGAGGACTCATTGATATTCAGCCACAAAAGCAATTGGAAATTCAACCTTTTTTGGTAAATCAGTATAATGCTTATCCTTCACAGGAAGGAAATCCTTTTCGCGATGGTAGTGATTATAGGTTAAACGTAGGCTTGGATGCCAAAATTGGTTTAACCAATGACCTTACTTTAGATTTAACCGTAAATCCGGACTTTGGTCAAGTAGATGCTGATCCCGGAGCTATTGCTTTAGACGGATTTCAAATCTTTTTTGAGGAGCGACGACCTTTTTTATCGAGAACAAGAATATTTTTGATTATGAGTTTGCCGATGGTAATGACAATATTTTTTATAGTAGAAGAATAGGAAGAAGTCCGCAAGGTTTTGTAACGACGACACCAGATGAATTCATTGATCAGCCAACAAATAGTACAATTTTGGGTGCCGCTAAATTTTCTGGTAAAACTAAAAATGGATGGTCATTGGGCTTGTTGGAAAGTGTAACTGGTAATATGTACGCAGATATTGAAGATGTCTCCGGTAATAAAAGATCGGAACTGGTAGAGCCATTAACAAATTATATAGTGGGTAGGGTACAGAAAGATTTCAATCAACGAAATTCTTTTATTGGTGGAATATTTACTGCTACAAATAGAAAAATACCAGATAATCTAGATTTTTTAAGAAGTGGAGCTTATACGGGCGGACTTGATTTTAAACATAATTGGAAGAATAGAAACTATTATGTTGAAGGTAATATTGTAGGTAGTCACGTTACGGGTAGTGAAGATGCAATTGCAAGAACACAAAATAGCATAACGCACCTCTTTCAAAGAGTTGATGCACGTCATGTTCCAGTAGATGATACTAGAACCTTGCTAACAGGTACCGGTGGTAAAATAGAATTAGGTAAGGCAGGCGGTGGTAATTGGAGATATGACGGAGGTGTCATTTGGCGTTCTCCGGAATTGGAACTCAATGATATTGGTTTTTTAAGGCAAGCAGATGAAATAAAGCAGACTACTTCTGTTAGTAGACTTTTTATAAAGCCTACCAATTTTTATAGGAGGGCAAACTTAGAATTAAGCCAATATTCTACCTATGATTTTGAAGGCAATTACAATAGAATACAATATCAGTTTGAAGGATTCATAAATTATAAAAATAATTGGTGGACAGAGGTTGGGGCGGCGCATAAACCTAGAATTTTTTCAAATACCGTCCTTCGTGGCGGACCACGTTGGCGTTGGTCAGATGAAAACTTTGCTTATCTTTTCTTTGGTTCCGATAGTAGAAAGAAATTAAGTTTTACTTTAGGGTACGTTAACAGTCAGGCTGCAGAAAATAACTTCTCTTTGGCACGATATGTTTTTAGGTTGAACTACCAGCCTTTTGATGCTTTTAGCCTGTCTATTTCCTCTGAATTTGAAGATAATCCCAATAAAACCCAGTATGTCACCGAAAGCAGTTTTAATGGCAGTGCAAGATATATCACAGGTAATATTGATCAAAAGACCTTTAGTACATCCATTCGTTTTAATTATAGTATTAATCCTAATTTATCAATTCAATATTATGGTGAGCCTTTCATTTCTAGAGGCACATATACCAATTTTAATTTTGTAAATAATCCTATCGCTGAGCGTTTAGCTGATCGCGTAAGTATGTATTCAGAAAATCAAATTGCAAAATCAACCCTTGATGAAATTTATTTAATAGATGCAGATTTTGATGGTAGGGTAGATTATCAAATTGAAAATCCAGATTTTTCTTATGTACAGTTTCGGTCAAATCTGGTACTTAGATGGGAATATGTGCCAGGCTCTGAAGTTTTTTTAGTTTGGTCTCAAGGGGTAGTAGGGGCAGGAAACCCTAGTGAAACTTTGGGAAGGAATTTAGACCGTCAAATACTAGGGCAGAAAAAAGATAATACCATTTTATTGAAGGCAACGTATAGATTTATTCTTTGATAAGTAGGAGGTGGTATTGGGCCGTTTGTACAATTTTGAAATATTTGGGAGTTTTTTTCGTTTTTAGGAATGTACAACTAAAAAACAAAAAAATGTATAAGCATATTTTATTAATTGCTGGGGTGGTAGTAACGCTATTGTCCTGTAGTTCTGATAAAGATGAAATTCAAAATGAAGCGGAAATCAATAGTACTGCAATTGTTGGTACTTGGGATGCTACAGAACTTGAAATTGATAATGAAACGGCAAGTGACGATGTTAAATTTGGAAAACAAATATTAGATTTTCTTACAGAGAAAAACTGCTTTATTATTACCCTGCAGTTTAATGAAGACCTAACGGCAAGCGCTTCTAACTCTGCAAACTATATTGAAGTTAACGCTACTGCTACTGGTTTGGATATTCCTTGTCCTACAGCGTCAGATGAAAGCGAAAGTACATATACTTTTGACGGTAAGACTGTTACTACAATAGATGAGAACGGAGCGGAAGTGGCAATAGGTGTTACTATTGACGGTGATGTAATGACATTAGATGCAAGTGATCTTGATATTCCTAACTTTTCAGAAGACGGGCAATTGATTTTTGTGAAGCGATAAACTATATTCAATTACAATAGAAATAAAATGACCCTTGCATTAATTGTAAGGGTTTTTTATTGCTTGTAAAATTTGGCTTTTACATTCTGGTGTTCAGATCGTATGGTGATCATATACAATCCTTTTTTAAGATTGAAAACAGGAATGTTCAGCGAATTTCTTTTAATTTCCCATTGATGAAAAATTACTTGGTTGCCATAACTATCTCTAATGGTTATTGCGGCATTTTCATCATTTTGTAGACCAAGTACATTGATAACATTGGTTGCCGGATTAGGAAAAACTTTAACATCTTGAAAATCTTGTGCCGCCACTTGGTTAGCGTTAAAGATGATAAAAACTAAAATGATTAAAATCCTTTTCATAAAATATAGCGTACCTCATGAGAGAAGTACGCTATATGCTAACGTTTTAAAGATATATTTTCGTCTAGCTTTATATAAACTTTAACTTTCTAAAAAGAAAAAAATGTTTCGCTGGTAGATGAATTGTTATTGCTGTCTTTTGAAATAACTTTAATTGCATACTGTTGACCAGCGGTAATGTTATAAGTGGTGTTAAGCAATGTTGTATTTTCTAATATCAATTCTAAAGTTTCGCCCGATCCAATATATACATCATAATTTTCTAAGTCGTCATCTAAGTCTTCACCTATCCAAGAAACGGTTACTGAACCGTTACCATTATCCGAAACGCTAATTTCTGCAGGAAAAGGAGCAAAGTTCTCTGTACTTGTGCCTTCTGAATAGAAGTTCCATGAATCACTTGGTAGTGTTTTTGAACCTAAAATGGCAGTTACTGACCATGAAAATTGGGTGCCTTTAGGCAAACCAACAGTAAGTGATGTGGTGGTTACAGTTCTTGTGTCTATAGAATTGGTTTCTTGATTAGTAATTTTTAGTTCATAAGAAGTTGCATTGGTAGATCCCGACCATTGAAATTCTATGCTTACCCCATCTGTACCATTATCTTCTCCTTCTGTACATATTAAATTGTTCTCGGGGAATACAAGATTGAATGCGCCCAGTTCTTTTTCTTCGGGTGGTGTTGGGTTGTCATTGTTCTTGCCACCGCATGACGCAACAAGTATTCCCATTAAAATTAATTTTATAGCTAATCTCATTTTTTAACAAATTTTAAATTGATTTCTTTATCTCCTTCCACGATAGTTAACATGTACATACCGGGTGATAAGTTAGAAATATTCATTTCTAATGTGCCGTTATTAATTTGTCGGCTTTCTTGTAATGTGGTTACTCCACTTACATTAGATACTATAATTTGTGCTTCGGTCATGATGTTCAGACCTTCAACTCGTAATAAATCCGCAACAGGATTCGGAGACAAAATAGCATTATTAATTACAACACTATCATTAAAAACACCTTGGCAAATTTTATCGGTTTCTATAGAAATAACATTAGCTCCTTTGTCTAGCGGAAATGATAATTGCTGATTGGCTATATTATCAACTTCAAAGGAATATACCTTGTCATTCACTGCAACTTGGTAATTCTTACTTCCAGAAACTACTACACTCGCTTTTTGTGAAATGTAATCAATTACCGTTTTACCAGAAATGAATTCTTCGGGGGTTTCTATGGTTACTGTGTAGCATTGCTCATAAATTGGATACTCTGGTATAGTTACACAAACCGTATACGAGCCAGAAGAAAGATCTGATCTTACTAGTCCATTTGATGCATTAATGTTATCAAAGGTGTTGTCTAGTAACATACCGGTGATTTGAACCGTGTAATTGTAATCCTCAGTGAAAGAAACAGAGATTTCACCATTTGCCGTATTTGGACAACTAGTACTTGTTACTTTTACTTGAATACCATCATTTGGAATATCTGGGAGTGTATTTTCAGAAATCGTACACCCGCTCGAATCTACCGTCTCACCTGCAGGGGTGTTTGGACAATCGTCATCGGCATCTGTTACGCCGTCATTGTCAGAATCTGTTATTGTGGTCACTGTGCAGCCATTTTCATCAACTGTATCTCCTGTAGGAGTATTTGGGCAGTCATCATCGGCATCTGTTACGCCGTCATTGTCAGAATCTGTTATTGTGGTCACTGTGCAGCCATTTTCATCAACTGTATCTCCTGTAGGAGTATTTGGGCAGTCATCATCTGCATCTGTTACACCATCATTGTCGGAATCTGTTACTGTGGTTACTGTGCAACCATTTTCATCAACTGTATCTCCTGTAGGAGTATTTGGGCAGTCATCATCTGCAT
>JAHDDL010000003.1:141514-144718 GCA_020629415.1 Maribacter sp.
CTGCAACACCGTCGTTGTCAGAATCTGTTATTGTGGTTACTGTGCATCCATTTTCATCAACTGTATCTCCTGCTGGAGTATTTGGGCAGTTGTCATTAGTGTTGATTATTCCGTCATTATCGTCATCTCCAACGGCAGTAACATTTGCCCTAATTATGGTATTGTCTAATAAAATTCTGTCTCCGGTTTGATCAGATTCAACTCTAATACCTAAATCTAACATTTCGTTAGATGTTGGTGTAAAAGTTGTTGAAAAAGTTTGCCAACCTGACGAGCTAGGTATAGTGCTAAATTCAGCAACAATATCACCAAATATACCGCCTTCTGTCAACTCAAGTTGTAAAGTGGTGAAAGTGCCTTCTAGTACTTGATAATCTATTGAGATTATATATTCTACACCTTTGTAGAACTGCAATTCGTTTTGGAATATTGAATTTGATGAAGCACCACCTGTAATTAACTCCACACTATATTGTAGATTATCACTAATGTCTGTGTTTTTTACCCAGCTCCCTAATTGGATATAAATACCCCATTTTGACAAATTAGTGCCACCCCCATAAGACCAATCTTCAAAACTAGGGTCTTCTAATAGATTTGAACCATCTATTGTAACTTCACAGCCATCATCATCTACAGCAAGAGCAGTATCAGAAGTGTTTGGGCATAGATCATTATTATCTAAAACACCATCATTATCCGCATCTGGTAAAGGATCTCCTAAAACCCTAAGGTTGTCAAGAATGATTATACCTGTTTCCGTGGTGTTAGCTCTGAAAATAAGTCTAAAAATATGCGATTCATCTGTATCGTTTGTGTCAAAATCAAAAGAGAAAGTATGCCAGTTGCCATCCGTATTAAAAGTTGTATACTCTCTTAATAAAGGTATTCCATATGGGTTTCCGTCTTTTGATATATGAATTTCAGCACTAACGTCCGTGCCTCTTTTTATTTTGTAGTCAAAGGCATAGGTATAAGTTGTGTTGGTTGCTAATTGAATAGCAGTAGTATTTATGAGTTCTGTTTTAAATTGTAGAGAATTATCTAAATCTAGCTCTAAAGATGAAGATCCGTCTGTGGCATCCGTACTTTGAATAATGCTATTTTCATTTTCAATAGTCCAATCTTCAGGCGTAGCCGGGTTTGTTGACCAATTTTCAAAACTAAAATTCTGTGCGTAATTAACTTGATTGTTGTTGCTTACTATACAACCTTGGCTGTCTACGGTATTACCAGATGGTGTATTTGGACATTGGTCATTGCTATTAATTACACCATCGTTATCATCGTCATTTGATAATACGTTTAAAGTAATAGGTTCTTTCTCAAGGGTTAATTCTGTAAGTAAAGTGTTTTTTATAATACAATCATAATCACCTGCATCAGTAGGTTTTATATTTTCAATTGTTAAGTTTGAACTTATTGCTCCAGAAATATCAACACCGTCTTTTCTCCACTGATATGTGTTATTGTCATGTGTAGTTTCTGTAACTTCAAGGTTAAAAGTGCCACCTTCTACGAGGGTGGTTATTGATATTTCGCCAACCTTAGACTGTGGAGAATATCTTGTGCTTGCTTGGTTGTTAGTATTTGACGGAAAGTCTTCAAAAATAAAATTATTGGCTTGTAAACCATAATAAATGTTGTTATTAGATACAGAGGGTGCGGTACCACTCAGATTATTGTGACTAAGGGAAAATTCTCTTAAATTGGTTAATTGTGAAAAATTTGATGGAATTTCTCCATCTAAATTATTGCTGCTTAAATATAACCTCTCTAGATTAGTGAGGTTGGTCAATTCGGGAGGTATTGTGCCAGTGAGATTTATGTCTCTTAGAGATAATCTTTGCAAATTAATTAATAAGCCCAATTCTTTGGGAATATTTCCTGTGAGATTATTGCGATCTAAATATAAAGATTCTAATTGGCTTAGCTGACTTAGTTGTACGGGAATTGGTCCCACTAGATTATTACTGCTTAAATTTAATTCTTTTAGATTACTTAATTGAGAAATGCTTTCTGGTATTGTACTTGATAGCTCATTTAGGGCCAGATTTAATTTCTCAAGCTGAGCCAATTGGTTTAATGAAGTGGGTATTGCTCCTGTTAAATTATTTCCAGGTAATGCTAACTCTTTTAAATTTATCAATTGTCCTAGTGATGATGGAATAGAACCTGATAGTTGATTACCTGTTAGATTTAAATTTTCTAAATTGGTCAATAGACCTAATTCTGAAGGAATGTTACCGGACAAAGTCGTGTAATTTGCATCAAAATTTTTAAGGTTGCTAAGATTGCCTAATGAAGGGGGAATAGTGCCAGAAAAATTATTTAAACTTAAAATTAATTCTTTCAGTGCTGTCATTTCACCAATTTCAGAAGGAATACTTCCTGTAAGACCACTATAAGAAAGGTTCAGAACCTCTAATTTCTTTAGATTTTGAAAAGTAGAAGGAATAGCACCATTTAGATTGTTTACTTCTTCAAGATATTGAAAATCTCTATTGAGTTCCAGTTTTTTTAATTCTGTTAGATTACCTAATTCTGCAGGTAGTGTTCCTTGTAGATTGTTGGATTTTAAATTTATTTCGGTAACACGACCAGCTAAATCCACTTTGATTCCGTACCAAAAATTCATATCTGAATTTATGTCCCATGTGTTCTTCCAATTTGGACCTCCCGTGCTATTATGAAAAGCTATAAGTGCTGCTTTGTCCGATGTATTTTGATTAAGTTGTTCTACATCGAATATTCTGATATTATCTATGAGTACATTCAACATTCCACCACTATAACTATTTATGGAAAGTTCAATAGTGTCAGATCCATTTCCGATAGCAGTGAATGTTTGTTGGGAAGTTTCCCATTCCTGTCTTTCGATTAATGGTGTAGTTGCAACTCCGTTATTTATTTTAAGATTATAACTATAACCTTTACTATTCCCAGTACCTCCAGATGTTGTTGTTTTAGAGTCAATAATAATTACATATAATTTTCCAGCCTCTAAATTAGTATTTTGGTTAACTATGGACATTGATATTGGCGATGACGAAATATTCCATATCTCAATAGAATTAGAGCCGCTACTGAAATCATTTTGAACTCTAATTGGAGGTCTGTTGTTGAAAGTCCAATCATCTAATTGATTACCAGTCCAATTCTCAAAATCACCATTGGAAATAAGGTTGGTCTGCGAAAATCCTG
>JAHDDL010000004.1:0-32125 GCA_020629415.1 Maribacter sp.
CTTTTAATTAACATCTTGTATTCGTCTATTTTTAAAATTCTTAACATTAAATAATATGTAATGAAACATGTACATATGGTTAATATAATTTTCATTATTTCTGAAAATGAAGTAAAATAAACGATCAATAGACCTGGTACGGACATAACTAATGCGCTGATTAAAATAGGTAGAATATCCTTTATTTGATCTTTTGCTCCGTATTTCATCATTTTTCCAGGATAATATGTATTTATAAAAAAATGTATGACTGTAGAGACAAGTTCTGCAATTGCAATCATTACTATTCCATATCTTAACGCAAAAATGAGCAGAATTATTCTTATAGCAATTTTAAAATATTGTTGTTTCAAAGCTAAATCGCTTCGTCCAAGTACATAAAGTAAATTAATATTAACTCCAGATATTATTGTAATTAATCTAGATAAGCAGATTAATTGCATAATAGGAATTGCTAAAACCCATTTGTCTGTCAATAGTAATATTATTAATGGTTTTGAAATTATTGTTAAACCAACGAATAATGGGACAACCAATAAAGCGGCAGTTTTGATAATTTTTTTTGTACCTTCTATAAGCAGTTCTAATTGATTTTGAAGAGGAGCTAAGCCTGGTAGTAAAACGTTGTCTATAATAGAATTTATTGTGCTAAATGCAGTATCCGCATTCTGTGTTCCCCTAGTGTAATAACCTAATTGTTGAGCACTTATGATTTTTGCAATAAACAGAGAGGCAAAATTATTTACTAAGTTATTCATTATGCTGTTAACTAGTAGTTTAGATCCAAATCCAAATAGGTTTTTAAATGAATCTTTGGAAAATAGTAATAGTGGCATCCATTTAGTGGAGAACCAAAATAAAAGAGCCATTAATATAGACTTAATTAGAGTCTGATATACTAGTGCCCATTCTCCAAAATTTTGATAGGCTAAATAAATAGCCGCTAGACCACTGATTACAGTAGATATAAAATTAACTTTAGTTATTGATTTAAAGTTCATATCAATACTTAACAAGGTATTCGGTATTGCAAATAGAGCATTGAAAAACAAGGATATTGATAAAACTTTTAAGAGATTATCTAATTTTGGAATATTATAAAAGTCTGAGATCAAAGGTGCGGAAATCCATAATGTTAAATAACAGATTAAAGCTACTAGTAAATTAAAATAGAATACAGTAGATATATCTTCATTTGTTCTGTCTTGCTTTTGAATTAAGGCTTTGCTGAAGCCGGAGTCAATAAATACTTGTGAAAATGAAATAAACACAATTAATAGACCAACCGTACCGTATTCCTTTGGTGTAAGAAGTCTTGCAAGAACAATAGTAAGTGCAAATGATACTAATTGAACAGAAAGACGTTCCACGGTGCTCCAAATTGCACCTTTGAACATCTTATTTCCAATACTCATATATTATAATTTATGAATGAGAATGTTAAACAAATTTATTGTTTGTAAAATTTTGAAAAATTTAATCAAGTTTTTTAAACTTTGTAATTATGGATGGTTGATAGAAATAAATTTTAACATTGAAAAAATGCTTCTTGAATTTTAAATCTTAATTTTTGAGGTTTTCTATTAGAAAAGTTAACAGTTTGCAAAATAGTTAAACTACTTAGTATTCTCAAGGCAATTTCAGTTATAGATATTTTTTAATCAAACTTTAATATTAAGATTAGCGTCCATTTTAAGATTTGATTAAATATTAATCTTATAAATTTTAAATCTTAAATCTAATTATACTATGGTCACCATGTTCAACTTAATTTTTGATTTCGGTTTTTAGTTTGGAAAAATAAATGAGTAATGTTTAATCATTTTGAAATTAAAAATCCCTAAGCGGTTATTAAATTATATTAATTAATTACCAACTTAGGGAATATTGATTAAGCTTTATTTAGTCAATTTTATTCAAAATAATTTAAAATACGATAACCTCCATCTTTAAGATATTGATCTTTTTGCATCAACTTTACATCACTTTGCATCATGTCTTTAACCAAATCTTTTAGCTCATATTCTGTATCCCAGCCTAATTTAGTTTTTGCTTTAGAGGGATCACCTATTAAAAGGTCTACTTCAGTTGGTCTAAAATATTTAGGGTCAACACCTAAAACTTCTTTTCCAATTTCTAACTGAAATTCTGGGTTGTTGCAAGCTTTTACGTATCCTTTTTCGTTAACGCCTTCGCCTTTAAATTCTAATTCAATACCAACTTCTTCAAAACTCATACGTACAAAATCTCTAACTGGAGTAGTTTTACCGGTAGCAATTACCCAATCTTCTGCTTCTTCTGCCTGTAGAATCATCCACATCATGCGTACGTAATCTTTGGCATGGCCCCAATCTCTTTGTGCATCTAGATTACCAAGGTAAATTTTGTCTTGAAGTCCTAAGGCTATTCTGGCCGTAGCACGCGTAATCTTTCTTGTTACAAAAGTTTCACCCCTAATTGGAGATTCGTGATTAAATAAGATTCCATTACAAGCATACATACCATAGGCTTCTCTATAGTTTACCGTAATCCAATAGGCATACATTTTTGCAACTGCATATGGACTTCTTGGATAAAACGGTGTAGTTTCTGATTGTGGTACCTCTTGAACTTTACCGTATAATTCAGAAGTGGAAGCTTGATAAATTCTTGTCTTTTCAGATAATCCCAACATTCTTACGGCATCCAAAATACGTAACGTACCAATACCATCTGCATTAGCAGTGTATTCTGGTACTTCAAAAGATACATGAACATGACTCATAGCGGCAAGATTATAAATCTCGTCTGGTTGTACTTCTTGAATTATTCTAATCAAGTTCGTACTATCGGTCATATCACCATAATGTAATATAAAGTTTCTATGTTCTACATGAGGATCTTGATATAAATGGTCTATTCGATCCGTATTAAAAAGAGAAGATCTTCTTTTTAGACCATGAACAATATATCCTTTTTTTAAAAGGAATTCACTTAAATAGGCACCATCTTGTCCGGTAACCCCTGTAATTAATGCAACTTTAC
Organism: Maribacter sp.; assembly: GCA_020629415.1. Taxonomy (GTDB): domain Bacteria; phylum Bacteroidota; class Bacteroidia; order Flavobacteriales; family Flavobacteriaceae; genus Maribacter; species Maribacter huludaoensis. Next base: position 3,025 of record JAHDDL010000004.1, read on the forward strand.
TCATTATGTTAATTTATTTGTACTTTAAATTCTTATTAAATCTTTTAAGCTTGATATGAATAACGTATTTAGTTGAAAAAACTTATTCAAAATATGTAAAAAGTAACGATTCTCTTCAATTTATTTTTATGAGAGAAATCTTTTGTTATTGAAAATAGTAGATTATCTAGTCTTACTATAGCTATTGGTTAAAAAAAATCCGTGGTAAAATTAATTACCACGGATTAGTGAACTCTAATAATTCTTACTTTAATTTGGAGGGGTAAAACTGATATTTATCCAAGACATATTTTCAAAAATAGTATTTGAATTTAATGAATAATTATAGCCGTTAGATGTTGCAGATAACTGTCCAACATTTTGAACTGTTGTATTTCTAAATGCGTTATTCGAATTTGGTCGATTTACTTGAAAAAGCCTCTCCAAATCTTTAAAAGAACAATTATTGAATGTATTGTTCCAAGCTACACCTTCAAGTTTATCAAACTCGTCAAAATGAACTCCGATCTGAGAGTTAGAAACATTAATATTATTATAGATGTTATTGTTACCTGCATCTTGGGCATCATTCGCTTGACCTGACTGATCTCTCCAATCTCTAAATTTAACCGCTCCCCATACTCCTTGTATGGAAATATTTTCAAAAGTATTATGGTGCGCACCATTTGCAACTTCAAGCGAACCTGCCGTATCTCTATTTTCGTAAAACGTACCTACAATACTGCAATCTCTTACGGTGTTTTCATAAACATTTGAAAAAGACATTTCAATCGTGGTATTTATTACAGTTGAATTTTTAATAAGATTATTGTATGCATGTGCTTTTGCTACTAAACCATGTCCATAATGAGAAATACCACTTTTTCTTGTAATGGTAACGTTGTCTACAGTTGAATTCGTTGTTCCTGCGGTTAATAGTAAATAATAATCTGTAGGATTCGTGTTGTTCTGTGAAGAAACCTCAGTATCATTAACTAAACATGTATTACAACCATGAAGAACAAGAGCTTCAGCACCACAATCAAGAATGAAACTTTTCGTTACAATAGAATTGTTGCCTTCTAATCTGATTCCAATTCCACTATAATCTCCAAAGCCTGATATGTTGGAACGAAAATCGCCCATTTCATAAATAAAAATATTATTTAACTTAACACCTTCTCCTCTGGATAAAATTCCCATTTCAAAATTTGTGATTTGAAAATTATTGAATTCTACATAATCACCATCAATTTGTAGCGCTTGCCCCGTAGCAAGACCATTGTTAACATTACCTCTCAAAACTGGTAAGAAAGAATTATCAATGCTACTATTGTTCGAAAAACTTGAACTTTGACCAGATTCTATATCACCTGGATTATTTCTATATCCATTGAAAATTATAGGATCGTTTTGGTTTCCGTTATTAAATTGCGTAAACTCTGCGCTACCGTAATTACCGGCTTTTATATGTACGATACTTCCTGCGGTAGCCATATTTAGTGCATGCTGTAAGCTCCAAGCAGAATTTTCCGATTTTCCATCGTTATAAGAATTTCCACTTGTAGTTACGTAATATACATTTGATCCTGAGGTGGCTAAAGTTGAATTAGTAACAACTACAGTTACGGTCGCTTCTTCAGTTGTAGTAGTGTTGTCTTCTGGATTGGTAACCTCAGTTGTATACGTAAAGGTATCTTCAACAGTTTCTGTACTTGTTTCCGGTTCGGGAGCAGTTTCAGGCTCAGAGGTTGATTCCGGCTCTGACTCAGGAGTTGCTTCTGGTTCAGGAGTTGCTTCTGGTTCTGGAGTTGCCTCAGGTTCTGGAGCTGTTTCCGGTTCTGGAGCTGTTTCCGGCTCTGGAGTAGATTCAGGTTCTTCTGTAGGTGCCTGTTCAGCAGAATCTGAAGTATCCAAAAAACCATCAGGAATATAAGTTAACGTTTTGTTGTCATTTAATATGACCTCGCCATTTTCAGGTGCAGAGACGCTAATAATTTTTACATTTTCCCAATTGTCATAATTATCATTAGATAATACGTCAATCACAATACTTGTGTTGGGTTGAGTGGTTACAAAATCGTTTTGAATTAATAGGCCAATTTCTTTAGATTGATCAGTGTCATTGATAACATATTCCGATAATAGGTCAGCATCTTTTGAACAGGATGTTAAAATAAAAGAAAGTAATAGGGCCGTAGACAATTTGGGAAATCTAAGGTTAAAATTCATAGGTAAAGTAGGTAAATTGGGTTAACATGTTTTTCTTTCTCTTTTCAAAAATTCAACTTTTTATTGAATATGTCGATTAAAAACTCTTTTATTCGATGAAATGCACAAAAAAAATATCTTTTAGGATTAAACGTTCTAAAAGATGGTTTGGATGTCCAACTGTCTATTTTTTCGTTAAAATACATTCTTTTTAACATTTGGGCATTATTTCATCGGATCATACAATTTTAAAAAGCATAACTAGTTTATACTTAAGATTCAAAGAAAATGATTTTAAAAGTATCTTTGAATTAATGATATAAGTAAAATGAAAGATACCGAACTTGTTGATACATATGCACAAATAAAAAGTGCACAGAGCGGAAAATTTAGGTCGGCATTAAGGTCTTCTGTATTGGATGCTTTAAGTATGAAGCATTCTTTGTTTGGAGAGGAAAGCGAGCTTAAAACACCTCGGGTCCAATTTTTGTATTTCCATCATATATTTAAAGATGAGGTAAAGAACTTTGAGAAGTTGTTGGCATTTCTTTCAAGGGACCATGTTTTTGTCAGTCATTCTGAAGCTGTGGATAGATTGCTTACGGATAGAATAGACAAGCCTTATATTGCCTGGAGTTCTGACGATGGAATTCAAAATAATATGTTGGCGGCCAAGGCACTAAATACATATGGTGCCAGTTGTTGTTTTTATGTTAACCCTGCAAGTATAGCATTGACCGATGTTAATAAAATAAAACAATTTTGCCAAGAACGATTGGAAATGCCACCTGTCGCATTTTTAAATTGGAAAGAAATAGAGTTGTTGCAGCGTCAGGGTCATGAAATCGGTAATCATACTTTTAAGCATGATATGGTTTCTCAATTGACGCAAGAACAATTTGAAGAAGACTTTTTAAAAGCAGATGAAATTTTAACGCAAAAATGTGGTCCAGTAAAACATTTTGCTTACACCTATGGTAGATTTGAAAATTTTACCAAACCTGCTTTTGAATTTGTAATGAAAAATGGATATGAGTCTTGTATATCGGCTTCTAGAGGTTGTCATATAAATGGAAAAGGCAAACTTGACAAGAATAAAGTCTTCTTAAGAAGGGATCAGATAATTGCAGATTGGAAACTTTCACACATAAAACACTTTTTGATCAAAGGTGTTCAAGAGCTGGATTATAATACTAATTTCTTACCCAATTCGTTGGCTTAATCTTTTAATAATGTTAGATACACCTATACTTTTTATAATTTTTAATAGAAAAGATGTTGCCTTAAAATCATTGGAGGCCATTAAAAGAAGTAAGCCGAAAAAAATGTACATATCTGGGGATGGACCCAGAAACTCAGTACAACAAGATGCAGGGAAGGTAAAAAATACAAGGGAGGCAGTTATTAGTGCCATTGATTGGGATTGTGAAGTAAAAACTTTATTTCAAGATGAAAACCTTGGTTGCGGACCTGGAGTTTATACTGCTATTAATTGGTTTTTTGAACACGAAGAGCAGGGAATTATTTTAGAGGATGATTGTGTAGCAAGCGATAGTTTTTTTCCATTTTGTCAAACTTTATTAAAGCGCTACAAGGATGATGAACGTATTGGTTTAATTTCCGGTTATAATCAGGTAGGAAGCATACCGGTAAATGATTCTTATTGCTTTTCTAAATATGCTGTATGTTGGGGCTGGGCTACTTGGCGTAGAGCTTGGAAAAATATGGATTATGATATGCACTGGAAATCTGGTAACTATGAAGATTCTATCTTGTCTAATTGCGGTTATTTAGGGAAAGATTATACGTATTGGAAACGAAGAATCAAAGCTGTAGAAACAGGTCTTGTTAGTGCCTGGGATTACCAATGGTGTTATAGTTTGGCCGCGCAAAATCAATTGGGTGTTTTCTCAGAAGTCAACCTAATCAGTAATATAGGATATGGGGAAGATGCCACGCATAGTTCTAAGAGTCCGTTTATGAATTATGATAAGAGGGAAGAACTTACCTTACCGTTACGCCACCCTAAATATGTATTGCCTCAAATTGAATTTGACAAATTGTTTTATAAAGAAAGGAATACTTTAATTAATACGCTTGCATGGTTTTTTCCAAAATCTATTAAAGATGCCGTTAAAAACATACTCGCTGTTTTCTACAACAAGTAAATGAAACTAGTTCAAATTGAAAAAGCGTCAGAGATTGTATAGTTTCTGACGCTTTTTTTATTCAATTTATTATGTTTAGCGTATTAAACTAAAGTGGCCTTTAAATTGAATACTTCTATTATTATTAATGGCATCTATATATTCAATGACAAACCAATAGTCAGATTCAGGAAGTGACTCGCCATTATAAGTTCCGTCCCAACCCGTGCCAAAGGGATCTAGATAATGCACTAGCTTACCATGCCTATCATATATTTCAGCTACTACATTGGTCGTTAAATTTGGATCTGCCAAGCCTAATGGAAACCAAGTATCATTTGATCCATCTCCGTTAGGTGAAAAATAAGTAGGGTAATTTACGATCAAGAAAGGGTCGCTTTCCAAAGTAGCACCACAATTACCAATAGACCTTACGAATATGGTATGTAAACCACCAACAACATTTTGAAAAAAGTTGTCGGTTTGGTAGGGCCCATCAGGATCATCCAAACTATACTCAAAGTTGGTATAGGCAAAAATGTCATTATTGATAATGGCTCTTACTCTATTGCCCGAATTTAATTCATATCCTTCACTGGTTATTTCTATTTCAATATCCTGGGGTAATGGAGCTTCGGTAACATTAACAATATATTCTAAACTACCTCCGCAATTAATCGTATTACCTATAGTAAATATTCTTAAGCTATATTCACCAGCTTGTGAGACATTGAAAATTGCTTCTTCAATTCCATCACCATTGGTATCGTTATTTGGGGTCCAGTCATAAATGTAATTAGGCCCCAGATCAACACCTATAGGTACAGAAGCAGCAATACCGTTAGTGCTGCTGCAAATAGACACTTCGTACGGCAAATCAATAATTGGTTCTTCTAAAATTGTGACTTCAAATTGCGATTCAGAAGAACAATCTTGATTGTTAGGAGATTGTGCGAAAATGTATATCGTTTGATCTTGACTCACTTGGCTACCTGCTGTAAGAAGTTGACCAGTGCCATTTGCACCTGTGTAATAGTTATTGTTGTTGCTCAAATTCGGCAAGACAAAAAATTCGCAGCCTTCAACATCATTTAAAGTGTCTGCCACCGGTATCGGTTCTATGGTCAGCGTTACCGGAATTCTATTTGAACTTATACAACCGTTTACGGCTTCACTTGCTTCGGCATAATAAGTATAGGTGCCAATAGCCGTATCTGTAGGGGTAAAGGAAAGTCCATTTGCTACACTGGTACCCCCTGTAGCAGTGGTGTACCAATTAATAGTATCTCCATTGGAACCTAAAGAAACTTGTAAAGAACCGTTCGGATTACCTTCGCACGTATTAACATCTATAGGATTGACGGCATCATCAATAATAGGACAGGAGCAGTCTGGGGCCAATGTAGTGGATGTTGCTATACAACCATTGTTGTCCGCAGTAATAGTTACGGAACCTATATTAGATGGAATATCAATAATACTATTACCGCTAATAGTTCCCGCAGATGTTGTAAGTGCTGCCGTAGCTATACTATTGGAAAATTGAACGGTGTAGGTATTTAAATCTGCACTACATGTTGCTGAAATTATATTCACTACCGGAGTTTCATTGATGGTTACTTCAAAACTACTTTCGTCAAAACAGTTTGGCGTGGTACCAGATTCTGAATAAATATATATGGTTTGTGTACTGGTAATATTAGAACCTTCTAAAAGATTGGTGCCTGACCCGTTAGGTCCCGTGTAATAAAAGTTATCTGCAGATAAAACGGGTAGGGTGTAAGGAACACATTGGTTAATATCCGTACTTGTATCTGCAACTGGCATTGAATTAATAGTTAAGGTTACCGGAATTCTGTTACTTGTACAGCCAGAAACTGTTTCAATAGCTTCTGCGTAATATGTATACGTGCCAACTGCCGTTTCCCCGGTAGTATACGTGGTTCCAGTATTTAATAGGGTACCTGCGGTACTAGCGTCATACCAATTTATGGCATCGCCATTGGTTCCTAAATCTACGGATAGATCAGGAGTGGCGGTACCAAAACATATAGATGGGTTATTGGCGTTTACAGGGATGTCAATTACAGGGCAAGAACAATCTGGTGCGGTTATGTTCAGGTCTCTAATACAACCATTGTTATCTACTGTAATTGTAATGTCATTGCCTGCGGTTATACCTGTAATGGTATTACCTGTTAATACTCCTTCACTTGTATTTGTAATGTTGCCGGCGTTTACTACCACAGCAACATCATAGGTGGCCAGATCTGTGGAACAGGTAGCGGTAGTAGCTGGGTCTAGGGTAGGGATGGTGTTGACGGTTACCGTAGCGGAGGTTACGGGTACCAAATTTAATGTACATGTACCGCTTTCTATACTGCTAATTTCCATAGTAACATCTGCTGTAGTAGTAGTTTCGGTTATTGTTGCTATACCTGTGGCATCTAAAGTTACCGAAATAGGCATAGTTCCGCCATCCAATGAGTATGTTATGATATCTCCGGGAGTACCGGTTATAGTAAACTCGGCATCTTCGCCTTCGCAAATGCTTGCTGTAGTGGCTACAGGTGTAATTGGTGTTGGTCCGGCCGTTACATTTAATGTGGCTATTGATTCCTCATAACAAAGATTGTCATCTCCCATTACTCTAACTCTATATAAATTACCATCTAGACCTGCAGTAACCCCTGCAATAGTAAGTTCTGTGGTAGTTGTACCTATATAAGTAGCGTCTTCAGCTAATAAAGTAAATGTTGTACCGCCGTCGGTACTTTCATACCATTCATAAATTATAGTTGTATTTGTACCATTTCTAGTGGCGATAACCGTAAATACAGCATCACTACCTTCGCAAGCCTCGGTGGGATCCGTAAGTCCCGTGTCGATAACTGCAGGTTCTGAAACTATGCGAACTCCTGCATTTAAAGGGAATGTGGTGTAACCCACTTCACTAGTAACCAAACCGTTTCCATCTACGGTAGCTGCGCCAGTTCCTAAGACGCCATCTCTATCATCATCTACGTATCCATTTTCTATGCTATCTGGGCAACCGTCATTGTCTGAATCAAAATCTAGACAGTCAGGTATTAGGTCACCATCGGTATCGCGGCTAATTCTAAAATGATCATAATTTCCTGCTTGTTGATTTAAATTTACATCTATTGTATGTGTAATTTGAATTCTTATGTCATTACCTATAGCTGGTGACCCCGCTGGTATTGTATAGCTGATTGAAAAATCTGTCCAAGTACCGTTTGGTGTTTCTTCAGGTAAAATAGTTAAATCAAAGCCTAAAGGATTAAAGTTGTTTGTAGCATTAGCATAGCCGATTTCTATAAAACTTGTTCCATCATTTCTGAATTGATTTTGATAATCCAATCCATCCCCAACAGCTAACGTTAAGATGTATGATCCTTCTTCTAAAGTAATTCTAGATTCTGTTTGGGTAATAGTTACGTCACCATGAAGAGCTAAAAATGCATCGTAAGCGCCATCTGGTTCAGGGAAATCTTCCAATAATGTACCATCGGTTGCATAATTAACGCTATATGGATTAGGATTAGGACCGAAAAAATTATCAGCATTTGCTAAATGAACAAAAGCATCACCTGCTCCTGTTTCGTTATACCAATAATCTACTACGGAAGTAAAAGGAGTGTCGGTTCCTCCTAATAAAAAATTATTGGTCGGAATTTCAAAATTCCATGGTTGACGAAGAAAAGCGGTATTTATAAGTTCACAATCTTCATCAACATCCAAAATACCGTCATTATCATCATCTTCATCAATATTAGTCTGTAAAGTGTTGCTAGCATCATATCGAAAGTAATTTCCATCTTCGACTAAATCTCCATCAGTATCTAAGGGATTACAACTAATGTTACTTGCGTCATCCCACATCTGGTGTCTAGGACCTGTGTAACCTGTAGCTGTCCCCGTCACTAATCCGTTACCATCAACAGCTGTGCCTAAAACCCCACTACCTGCATCAGTATGCCCAGCTTCTACCACATCGAAACAACCATCATCATCACTATCTAAATCGGTACAGTCTGGCTCACCATCACCATCAGTGTCAATTTTTAAAATGAAATTATCAAAAGTAGTTTGTGAGGTGTTATTAAACGAAGTGTCATCATGTGTTATTCTAATGGAAATACCTTCGCCAAATCCGGGAGATCCAGGTGTCAACGGAGTTGGTGCGGTCATTGGTATGGTTATAAAAAATCTTGACCATTCGCCATTGGTTGTTTCGTAGCTTTGAACTGTTCTAGTGGCTAAAGTTGTGAAATTTGTTCCGTCAGTATAGCCAAGTTCTACAATTGTTTGACTATCATTGGAAAATTGAGGAGCGAAAGGAATCGGGTCTCCAATTGAAAATTCTAAAATATAGGTTGCTTCTCTATCATAAGTAGCCCAAACTTCATTTAATTGTATGGAACCATCACCATTTATAAAGCCAAATGAATTACCTTCTTGGGCAGCTGTAAAATTAGTTCCGTCTATTGTTTCTATTCCATAGTTTGTTCCTGTAACCACTTGCCAATTTTGAATAGGGTCTGCAGGTAAATTATCAGTTTCAAAGCTAAAATTTGGTACAGGAATTTCGCATTCATACCTATCTAAAATACCGTCATTATCATCGTCCAAATCTACAATGTCATCTTCGCCATCATTATCAAAATCCAAATCTTCGGTGCAAATGTTTATATTACTACTTAATACTGCTTGATTTATTCCAGTGTAACCTGTTCCTATTGGGGTGACTGTACCATCTGCATTTGAACTTGAATTTGCTAAAATTCCACCACCTCCGTCGGTATGACCTGCTTCAATAACATCGGCACAGCCATCATTATCAATATCATCTTCAAAACAGTCTGGAATGCCATTTGCATTTCTGTCTTGTCGTACTTGAACTAGGTCGTAGTCCCCACCACGTTGATTTAAATCCTGATTTTCTATATGGGTGATTTGAACAATAATACCTTCTCCAATAGCAGGACTTCCCAATGGTATGTTAGTGGAAAAAACTATTTCTGTCCATATTCCATTCAATGTTTCGTGGGCTTCAACTATTCTTTCTCCTATTTGTTGAAACCCAGTTCCGTTATCAAATCCTATTTCAATAATAGATTGTCCATCATTGCTGAAGACGTTGGTTGTTTCCATACCATCTCCTATACTTAGACTTGTAATATAGTCTCCAATTTCAAATGCAGCACCAGGGATGTTTAAAGTAATTGTTCCACTCCCATTGATAAAAGCTATTGAATTTCCATCTGGTATATTGTTATAGTTAGTGATTGCTGGCACTTCTATACCCCAAGCTATATTGTTAGTGGCATCTGTAAGACTCCAGTCAGTAATTGGGTCCCCTGCGCCGTTATTCTCAAAACTATAATTCGAAATTGGAATGGAACATTCATTTAAATCATAAATACCATCATTATCATCATCTAAGTCGTCCTTGTCTAATACATTATCGCCATCATTATCATTATAATTTAATGCACATACATCATAAACACCCGCGAACAATACTTCTTGTGTATTACCGGTATATCCTGTTGTAAATCCTGTTACTAAACCGTTTGATGGATCAACTCCAGTTCCTGTTAAGTTACCTGTGCCATTTGGTATATGCCCAGCCTCTGTGGTATCATAACAGCCACTGCTATTAGTTGGGTCGTCAGAATCTAAGTCAATGCAATTACTAAGGCCGTCATTATCGGAATCTCTTGCTAATCTAACATTGTCAACAGCTAAGCCTATTGCCGAACCGCCTATGCCTGTGTGATAAATTCTAAATAAGATTCCTTGCCCGATAATGGCGGGATCATCAATATTAAAGTATAAATTAAATTCATTCCACCCTTGTACCGTTTCTGTCGGCCCGTCTATATCTTGCGAAGAGCCTAAAATAGTAACAGGTAAAGGCGTATAATTATCATTGTTAATTCCATAACCCATTTCAATTCTAATCAATCCATCTTCGTAAAATCCTGGAGGGGCAGTGCTGCCAAGAGGGTAAGGTAAATCGCCTAAAGAAATTGAAAGAACATAAGCAGATTCTTCATATATGCCAACAGCATTGGATGTAGATAATGTAATTGTTTCATTATATGCTTCTATGTCAACGTAATTTGTATTTTCAGCTCCAGGGAAAGGTCCATCATTTGCAGGGGAAATCGTAATTGAATTATTTACAGTACCATCCGTAGATTCGACAGTCCAATCTGCCAAACCATTTTCAAAACTAAAATTAGGAATAGCAATTTCACATTCATTACTATCTAATATCCCATCATTATCATCGTCCAAATCACACACATCACCAACACCATCACCATCTGTATCTGTATTTGTGGAATCAGCTGTGTTGGGGCATAAGTCTACAGCATCTAAAACGCCATCAAAATCTGCGTCTTGAGCTGTTGCGGCAACGGTAAGTGAGAAAAATAGAATGGCTAAATATAGTGTTTTGTGTAGCATAGTAGTAATTTGAAAAAAAAGTATCATTCTATGGGGTTAAACAAAAAGATACGTAGTAAAAATAGTCAGCGGTTTACCTAATAAAATCATTAATCGCTGAATCGCAAAATTACTAGATAAGAGCCTATTTATATCATTAATTTTTAATTGATTATCAACAAAAAAGGTCAAGAACAACGTTCTTGACCTTCAACTACTTCTTATGTAAAAAGTTGTTATTTCTTACCAATTTGGTAATATGTAAACCCTTTTTCGGGCATATTTAATGCTGTATATTGATTTCTGCCATCAAAAATAATAGGTTGGTTCAACCTTATTTTTAATTCTTCAAAATCTGGGGATCTAAATTCTTTCCACTCCGTTAATAGTAACATTGCGTCCGCGTCTTTCAACGTATCATATTTAGAATCGAAATAAGTTACATTTTCTACATCTTTAAGGTAGAAACTCTTTGCTTCATGCATGGCCTTAGGGTCATATGCATTTACAGTAGCACCTCTTTTTACCAATTCTTTTATGATATAAATAGCCGGGGCTTCTCGCATATCATCCGTTTCCGGTTTAAATGCAAGACCCCAAATAGCAAATGTTTTCCCAGTAAGGTCTTCGCCAAAATGACCGACTACTTTATTGGCTATAACAAATTTTTGGTCATTGTTCACTTTTTCAACGGCATCAATTAGCCTAGGTGTATAGCCGTGCTGCTGTGCGGAACGCTTTAACGCCTTTACGTCTTTTGGAAAACATGACCCACCGTAACCACTACCAGGGTAAATAAAACTATAACCTATTCTACTGTCCGATCCAATACCAACTCTAACTTTGTTTACATCTGCACCTACCAATTCACATATGTTGGCAACCTCGTTCATGAATGAAATTTTAGTGGCCAGCATGGCATTGGCCACATATTTGGTCATTTCTGCAGATCGTACATCCATAGAAATCATTCTATTCTGTGTTCTAAAGAACGGAGCATATAGGGTTCTCATTTGTTCTTCAGCTTCGGGTGTTTCTACACCGATCACAACCCTGTCCGGCTTCATAAAATCATTTATGGCATCACCTTCTTTTAAGAATTCTGGGTTAGATACCACTTCAAAAGGAATGTCTACTCCGCGTAAGGCCAAACGTTCTTGAATTTTAGCTTTTACTTTGTCCGCTGTACCCACAGGTACCGTAGATTTATCCACAATGATCAGCTTTTGCTGCATGTGGTCACCTATGTCTGAAGCAACTTGTAATACATATTGTAAATCTGCCGCACCATCTTCACCCATTGGCGTACCAACGGCAATAAATGCTATATCACATTTTTTAAGTGTTTTGGCTAGGTCTGTGCTAAAATGTAGTGTTTTGTTTTCAAAATTTCTCAACACCATTTGCGTAAGACCTGGCTCATATATAGGTATAATACCTTTCTCTAGGTTCGTGATCTTTTTTTCGTCTATATCTACGCAGGTAACCGTGTTTCCCATTTCAGCAAAACACGTTCCGCTAACTAGACCTACATATCCTGTTCCTATTACTGTTAAATTCATTTGGTAATTTTATTTTCTGGCGATAAAGTTAATATCTATATATTTAATATTGAAAAATATATCGTTTTATGGGTTTATAATCGTGCTGTGTAACCACTTGTTAGTTTGCCTTTTATATCATAAACCAATGTGCTCTCCTTTTTAAAACTAGATAAGTCCTCTTTTAAAAACTTATCATGAGCTACGGCCAATACAATGACATCATATGTATCCGTAGGTCTTTGCTGTGTTGTAATTAATCCGTATTCATGTTCTACTTCTTCTGGGTCTGCCCAAGGGTCATATATGGTGGTGTTTACCCTATAATCGTTCAAATTTTTTACCATATCAATAACCTTTGTGTTTCTGATATCCGGACAATCTTCTTTAAATGTTACCCCTAGTATCAAAACTTTAGCATCTTTGACCTGCAAGTCGTGCTTTAGCATTAGCTTAATGATTTGCAGACTAACATACTCGCCCATACCATCGTTAATTCTTCTGCCGGCCAAGATCAGATCTGGGTTGTACCCGTTTTCTTGCGCTTTCTGAGCTAAATAATAAGGGTCTACACCTATACAGTGACCACCAACTAGACCTGGTTTAAACGGTAAAAAATTCCATTTCGTACCTGCTGCCGCTAAAACATCATTTGTATCAATATCCAACAGTCCAAAAATTTTGGCCAGTTCATTCATGAAAGCGATATTAATATCCCTTTGGGTATTCTCAATGACCTTGGAGGCTTCCGCAACTTTAATAGTAGGAGCAAGGTGAGTGCCCGCCGTAATTACAGATTTATATAACTCATCTACCTTTTTACCGATTTCCGGAGTAGAGCCCGACGTTACTTTTAAAATCTTCTCTACCGTATGCTTTTTATCTCCCGGATTTATACGTTCTGGAGAATAACCTGCATAAAAGTCCTTGTTGAAGACCATATTACTTGTTTGCTCTATAACAGGAATACATACTTCTTCCGTGGCACCTGGGTATACCGTTGATTCATAAATTACGATATCTCCCTTTTTTATAATTTTACCTACCGCTTCACTGGCTTTGATCAATGGCGTAAAAACAGGTCTTTTTGTGTCGTCAACCGGGGTAGGTACCGTAATAATATAATAAGTGCAATCAGCCAGGTCATTAATTGAGGTTGTGCAAATTAACCCCTTCTCTTTTTGGTTTAAATCCGTTGTTAAAACTTCTTCAAGGTCTAAATCTGAAAGTTCAAGAGTAGTATCCTTTCCTGATCTTATTTCATCAACTCTTTTTTGACTTATATCATAACCTACAACTCTATACTTTTTTGCAAATAGGGCAGCCAATGGAAGTCCTACATATCCTAATCCTATAATTCCTATTTTCATTCCTTAGTTTTATATAAATGTTCTGTTCTTTGTTTCTTTTTTACTTTATAATTAAAACTGGGGAACTTTAAATTTATAGAACGTTATCAGGATTTATAGAAACTCGTATACCACTTTGCAAATTGATGAATGCCAAATTCAATATCTATTGCAGGTAGGTAATTGTAATTTTCTTTTAACTCCTCAATATCCGTCCAGGTTTTATAAACATCTCCATCTTGCATGGGTAACATGTTATAAGTTGCTTTTTTATTCAATTCCTTTTCTAGAATAGCAATAAAATCCATCAGTTTAACCGGTTTGCCATTTCCAATATTGTATATGGCATTATTGCTGTTTTCTGAATTGCTTATAAAACCTTTTTCTACTATTTTATTGATTCCACCAATGATATCATCTATATAAGTAAAATCCCTTTCAAGCTGCCCATTGTTGAATACTGGGATACTTTCATTTTTTAAAATAGCTTTCGTAAATTTAAAGTAGGCCATGTCCGGTCTACCCCACGGTCCATATACGGTAAAAAACCTCAATCCGGTTGTCTTAAAGTCATATAAATGACTATAGGTGTGTGCCATTAGTTCATTGCTTTTCTTTGTAGCGGCGTATAAACTTACGGGACTATCAGTAAAATCTGATGTTTTAAAAGGGGTAGTAGTGCTATTGCCATATACACTTGAACTACTTGCATATATTAAATGAGGAACTTTAGTTGTCTTGCAACCTTCTAGAATATTAAAAAAACCTACAATATTGCTATTTATATATTTATCAGGATGTTCTAAACTATAGCGTACACCAGCTTGAGCAGCTAGATTGCAAACAATATCAAATTTATTTTCTTGAAATACATCGTTTATCGTAGGCGCATCTTCCAAACTACATTTAATAAACTTGAAGTTTTGGTAAGCCGAACTTTGAATATACTTCTTGTCGTCTTTAATTTTGTCTTGTGTAATACCTAGTTCCGTTAACCTTGCATATTTTAAGGCAACATCGTAATAATTATTAATGTTGTCCAAGCCAGTTACTTGGTGCCCAGATTTAAGCAAAGAAAGCGATAAGTGGAAGCCAATAAAGCCCGCAGCACCAGTTACAAGTATTTTCAAAATTTTTAAATTTTAGATATACAAATGTAACTATTGCCGTAATAAAACGCTTTATTACGGCATTGTTAAAAGAAATTAAATGATTTAGTTGCCTTTTATAATCTTTTTGTAGGTGAATTCATTTGTTTCTACCCTTGTAATTTCAATTAAATATAAACCGTCAGATAAGAAGGAAACGTCAATTGCAATCTCTTCTGGATGATCTTCATTCACAATATTTTGAAATACTAATTTACCGTAAGAATCATAAAAACCTAAAGCTATAGATTCGTTCATAAAATCTGATAGGTTGATATTTAAATTTTCATTGCCTACAGGATTAGGGTATACTTTAATATCCTTTAAATCTACATTGTTTAGGGTTGTATTTGGTGCTGTAACAGTAATTGTAAGATTGGTTGTGGCCGTTAGCCCTTCTTCATCTGTAACTGTCAATATTACTTCATAGGTGCCTGGTGTGCTAAAGGTATGGGTAGTGGTTATTCCATTGCCAGTTGTACCATCACCATAATTCCATACGTACGAGGTGATTGCGTTATCATCGGACGATATAGATGCATCAAAAGTTACCGGTAAAGGTGTCTCCCCATTTAATGGGTCGGCAGTTGCCAATGCTGTTGGTGCTATATTGGTAGGTTGACCGTTAGTGACAACAATTTCAAGGTCAACAGTATCGGTAAGACCTTCTGTATCGGTTACGGTTAAAATTACATTATAAATACCCTCTGTTTCAAAAGTATGTGACGTTTGTATTCCTGTGCCTAGTGAAGATCCGTCACCAAAATTCCATGAATATGAACTGATTTCATTATCATCAGAGGAAGCTGAGGCATCAAATTCAACTAATAATGGAGCTTCTCCGTTCAAGGGCGTAGCCGTAATCATAGCAATAGGAGGGTTGTTTCCTGAGGAGATTTGCGTTACCGTGATATCTATGGTGGCAGTATCCGTAAGTCCTTCCGAATCTACTACTGTTAATGTAGCTATAAAGGTATTTGCGGAGGTATAGGTATGTGAAGGATTTATTCCCGTACCCGTTGTACCATCACCAAAATCCCAAGAATATGAGGCAATGGCATCATCGTCAGAAGACCCAGAGGCATCGAATTCAACCAACAAAGGAGCTTCTCCGTTCATAGGAGTAGCAGTTGTCATGGCAATAGGAGGCATGTTGCCCGATGAGGGTTGTGTTACGATAATATCGATAGTTGTAGCGCCCGAAAGTCCTTCCGAATCAATTACTGTCAATGTAGCGGTAAATGTATTTATGGAGGTGTACGTGTGTGAAGGATTTATACCTGTTCCGGTAGTACCATCGCCAAAATCCCAAGAGTATGAGGCTATCGCATCATCGTCAGAAGATCCAGATGCATCGAATTCAACCAATAATGGAGCTTCTCCGTTCATAGGTGTAGCCGTCATCATGGCTATAGGAGGTGTGTTTCCCGATACAGGTTGCGTTACGTTTATTTCAATGGTGGCAGAATCCGAAAGCCCTTCCGAGTCAACTACAGTTAATGTGGCAGTAAAGGTATTTATAGCGGTATAGGTGTGGGAAGGATTTATACCTGTTCCGGTAGTACCATCGCCAAAATCCCAAGAGTATGAGGCTATCGCAACATCGTCAGTTGAGCCTGAAGCATCAAATTCAACTAATAGTGGCGCGGTACCCGTCATAGGGCTTGCTGTTGCTGCAGCTATAGGAGCTGAGTTGGTTACAGTACTTGGTGAAACTATAATTTCTAATGTTTCCGTATCCATTAATCCTTCGGCATCGGTAACTGTTAAGATAGCTTCATAAGTACCTTCATCAGTATAGATGTGTGATATTACCGCACCAGTTTCAATTGCAGTACCGTCGCCAAAATTCCATGAATAAGAAAAAATACCATTATCGTCGATGGATCCAGAACCATCGAAACTCACTTCTAACGGTGCTTCGCCATTTAGTGGCGTGGCATTAGCAACAGCAGTTGGTGCATTGTTCAATGGTGCTTCTACCGTTATTAAAATGTTTTCCGTGTCCTTTAAACCAGCCGAATCTGTTATAGTTAGTTTTGCAGTAAAATTACCAACCAAAGTATAAGTATGGGTCGAAGTTATTCCAGAACCCATTGTTCCATCTCCATAATCCCAGGCATAAGAGACGATAGCATTGTCTCCAGAGGAACCAGATGCGTTGAATGATACATCTAATGGTGTATCTCCTGTTTGAGGTGTCGCAACAATATTAGCAATAGGGGCACCGCTAGAAGTAATTTCTATAGTTTCAGTATCAATACCACCATCATTTGCGGTAATAGTCAAAACTACATTGTATGTTCCAGAATAGATAAAAGTTTTGTCAACATTTACACCTGTGGCAGTTGTACCATCTCCAAAGTCCCAACTGTATGATGCTATACCCGAATCATCAGTGGAATTGGAACCATTAAAATTAACTTCTAATGGAGCACTACCGTTAGTCGGTATAGCAGTTATGGCTGCAACTGGTGGAGTATTTCCTCCATTTTGTGATAAATTTATTACAGAAAGATTGTCGTAAAATACAGTTCCAGGGTTATTGGAAGCGTAATTCGTATAAAGCCAAATATTCAGTGTAGAAATGCCACTAGGTACAATAAAGGTTTCTTCATAATTTGTCCAGCCTGAACCGAACGTATGGTCTATAAGTGCGGAATTTGTTTGATTGTTTTGGTTTACTTCAATTCTAGGTATTCCATCTGTCCCATCTGCGTCTAGGGAAACAAGTATCTCATTACCGGCAGCTATGCCTAAAGTTGTTAAATCTAGCTCAATTTCATGTCTAGCATAAAGTTCACCATTATCAACATTTACCAATCTAAGTGCACAGTCCGATCCATTAGTATTATCTGGTGAGCCAACAGCAATTTCAACTTGGCTAGATGTTCCTTTTGGTAGGGTTATAGCACTGTCCTCATTAATCAATTGGTTTGGACAACCGTCCGTTTCATCGATTACTGTTACTTTTAAATCAAAAACCGCTGTACATCCTTGTTCTGTAGTCATTACGAATTGGCCTTGATTTGTTATATCTACCAACCCGTTGTTTCTTTCAGGATTACCATAAGGAAAAACATCAGTGTCTATACGGTACTCGTAAGAAGCACTTCCTCCAGAATTGAACGTAGGTCCATTTTCTTGCGGGGTAGTTACATAATATTGATTACCTGCTGTTATTGCTCTAATGTAAATGTCGCCACCTTCTTGTACCGTTAACGAATTTCCGGTAAGCCAAGTGCCTGTTTCTCCAATGCGGTACTGTGCTATGATATCGCCCTCATTGCAATTAACTACTTCTGGGTTACCTGTATTTATTCCTTGTTGATAGTATTCGTAGATTTCAGTCTCTCCAAGTACTTTGTTAAATACTTTAAGCTCATCTATTTTACCGTTAATCTCATCGGTAATGCCACTGCCGTTTGCATAACTAGGTAAATTTGCAGCTGACCTTTCATCGTAAAAACCTGAAGATGTAAAGTGTGACTGAAGGCTGCCATCATCTTTAAAAGGAATTGTACCACTAAGTTCTTTCCAAGAAATTAATTTGCCATTAGCATAGAGTTTTGCAGTTCTTCCATCATAGGTAGCTGCCATGTGTACCCAAGTGTCCATAGGGGCACGACCGGCATAAAGATCCACTGGACCGTTATTGGTTATAAATGCCCATTTGTACATGGTATTATGAAAGCCAAAAAATAGGGTACTTACATAATCGTGACTGAACAGTCCAACGTTAGCAACCTTTCCGGTATCAGGTATTGTACTTCCTGCAGAATTTCTATACGCCCATGCCATTACGGTTATTTGGTCGTCCAAGGTTTGTAAAGAAGGGGAGCTAGGGATATCTATGAGAGCATTGCTACTATGCTCAAGCCCATTGAATTCTATAGCACCATCTATAATTCCTGTTGTCCAATTGTAATTACCGCCATTTGTTATAATATTTCCGTTATCATCATGCTCAACAATGTTAGCGTTGTTATTGTAAGAACTTGCGTCTGTTGCTGTGGAACCACTATTTTCATCGAACTTCATGTCTACCACCAAATTCGTATTTGTTATTTGTAATGGCTCGGCAGTACCTATTCTTAATGTTCTTGAAACACTAGGAGTGCCATTTGCGTCAAGCGCAAAGAGCATATAGTAACCTGGAGGTAAAAGATTTCTATCCGGTATTGTTAAATTATGGCTAGTGCCGGGAGTTGTAGCTAAAGGAATTCTTCTTTGTTCATTATTTGTTGAATGGGTAGCTGCGGAGAATCTTACCAAACTAAATGATTCCACTGAAACATCGGTATTTATTTGTAAAACATCCGTATAATCTACTAATGGGTTGTTGTAAGGTCCTGTGCCTAATGTATTACCCATAACATTGGTTATAACGGGTCTTGATGCTAAATTGCCGGAACTGTTAAATAGGTATGGAGGGCTGTAAATTTCCGCGCTGAAGTGGTTTTCACAATCCAACGTACCGTCACAAAGTCCACCACCACCTACGAATACTCTGCCATCGGTCATTAATATAGCAACGCTATGATATGTCCTTGCCTCTTGCATTGCCGCTACCGTTTCCCAATTTCCTGAACCCCCGCTTGAGGAAGGAGTGTATAGCTCCGCTACATAACGAGCACCTACATCTGTAAAAACGGCGCCTCTATCAAGGCCGCCCGTAACCAAAACTTGACCATTTGGAAGAACCGTGCTGTTGTGCATTGTGCGGCTTTCCGCTAAGGTGCCTGCACTGGTTACTTGAGCTTGGCTTCCGTAAGGAACATTTATATCGATAACAAATGAATTGTTTTTAGCAGGTGTGGTTGTAGTAGAACTTTCACCATATGATGTTGCACCCCCAACTTTTAAGATTTTTCCAATATCGAACATTACTGTTGTGCCTTTCATGGAATAGGAGTCATTAGCCCTAAATCCGGCTGAGGTAATATCACCGCCTGATACATCTGGGTCTATCCAATGCATCTCTTCGCTAGGACCCGCATGAAATAGTTTGCCATTAGGAGCAGGCCATAACCAAACGTGGTTGTCTACCCTGTATAAAGGGTTACTCTGCGTTTCAAGACCAAGGTCATTGGCAGTATAGATGTCCTCTCCTGAAATATTTGGAAGATTGATCCATCCAGATTCCGGTGTCCATAATTCCGCTGCTTTACCTCCATTGTTACCAGCTCCTCCACTCCAAGAACCACCAACTGTAAAAACAGCGCCATTTGATAGTGTAGTATTGCCCTGATAGCCTCGTGGAATATTCATGTCCGCAGCACGAGACCAAACACCTGTTAACGGGTCATAAATACTTGTGCGTTCACTAGTAGTACCACCTGCCGATAAAATACGGCCATCGGCAAGGTTGTTTATTCCAGGACAGAACATGTCATGATCTGTTTGTGTTACCTTTTCACCAAGAGCTTGACCAAGTCCGCCATTAGCATTAGGGTCAAAAAGCTCCGTATACGTCATACCATCACCAATCTCAATAAATGTATTGCGGAATTGAGATGACCAGGTTATTAATCTTCCGTCAGGTAGGTTTGCCACGGCAACAGGTACAATCCCAAATGGAATAGGGTCTCCCCATTCACCAACTTCTCCTCGTGTTTGTGATTGCATTGTTGAGCTACAACACAAAACAAATATTAATATATATAAATTGTAAAATTGTATGCGCTTCATTTTTTTGGTAGAATCTAATATAGTTACATTCCGGGGACACTTTTGTTATAACAAAGATACTTTTGTATATACGAATTGAACGAACAAAACGCTGAAATCCATCAAATTGTCGATTAAGTACGTCAGTCTTTTTTAGTCCTCTTAAGTAGAAAAAACTTACTTGTCACTTTTATGAAATATAGTTGGAGAATATTCGTTTATAGAATGGATTTAGTAAATTTGCCTGATTGTCAGTAATTAAAGCAAAGTTATTAATGGTAGTACCATGTTATTTTCTAACCTATCAATCTGTTAGACGATGATAAATGCGAATTAAACGAATTTAAATAGGTTTTTTTTATTTTGAAATAATCCCATTTTATATTCGTATTCCACAAGTCCAATAAAAAACAACATAATGACCTACTTTAACTTATCTAATAATATAAATCGATTTGCATCTAAATGGATAGTTCTTGCTATTGACATTTTAATGATCGGTATTTGTTTTATATTATCTTATTGTATAAGATTTAATTTGACATTCAACTTTGACGTTAATCAATTATTGGTTCAATTACCGGTAGTTTGCTTGATTACGGCAATTTCATTTTTAATCATTGGTTCCTACAAAGGTGTTATAAGACATACAGGTGTACGTGATGTCTATAATATATTTAATGCCGTTTGTTTGTCAAGTATTTTGTTGATAACCATGGTGTTGATCAATAAGGAGCTGAACATTTTTGAAAACTTCACCATACCTCTTTCCATTATAATTATATATAGTTTACTTTCTTTTATAGGTTTAACGGCTTCACGTTTTGCATTTAAGTCTATGTACAATGCCGTATTGACCAAGGACATAAAATCTCACAAGAATGTGATTATTTATGGTGCAGGGGAGTCTGGTATCTTAACACACAATGCTTTGACCCAGAATACGGTAAACAAAGTTAGAGTTTTAGGTTACATTGATAATGATAATAAAAAGGTTGGTAAGCAGATAAACGGAATTGATGTTTTTAGTAGAAGAATTCTAACGGAGGAATTCATATTGAAAAATAACATCAGTGAAATTATTTTTTCCATCAATAAAGGAATCTCACAAAAGAAATTGAGGATTTTGGTTGAGAGATTGGTTGATTATCCTGTTAAGGTTAAAATAGTTCCACCTGTTGAAGATTGGATAAATGGAGAGCTTAAAGTATCACAAATTAAGCAAGTGCAAATTGAAGATCTTCTGGATAGGGCACAGATCAATATAGATAACAGTAAAATAGCCAATGAGCTTAAAGACAAAACCGTTTTGGTTACAGGTGGTGCAGGATCTATTGGTAGCGAGCTGGTTAGACAAATTTGTACCTACGATTACAAGTCGTTAATTGTAATTGATCAAGCGGAATCTGCGCTTTATGATTTGCAACAGGAGCTAAAACAAAATGGCTTTCATAATTTTATTCCTATTGTAGGCGATGTTAGAGATAAAAATAGATTGAATTCAATTTTTGAAGAACATAAACCGAATATGGTATTTCATGCCGCAGCATATAAGCATGTGCCGTTAATGGAGTACAATTCTTATGAGGCTATAAAAATAAATATTGCCGGAACAAAAAATATTTCTGACCTGTCTATCATGCATGGAGTGGAGAAATTCGTTTTTGTATCTACGGACAAGGCGGTGAACCCAACTAATGTGATGGGAGCTAGTAAGAGAATTGCCGAAATGTATATTAGCTGTATGCAACAAGAAGGCAAAACAAAATTTATTACCACCAGATTCGGTAATGTTCTAGGGTCTAACGGATCTGTAATTCCATTATTTAGAAAACAAATTGAAAAAGGTGGTCCAATTACACTTACACATAAAGATGTTACAAGATACTTTATGACCATACCTGAGGCTTCACAATTAGTTCTTGAAGCTGGTTCAATGGGGCAGGGAGGAGAAATTTTTATCTTTGATATGGGTGAATCTGTTAAGATTTTTGATTTAGCCAAAAATATGATCAAATTATCTGGGCTGAACTACCCTGAGGATATTGATATTAAGATTACCGGATTAAGACCGGGCGAAAAATTATATGAAGAACTTTTGGCCAATGGAGAAAGTACGATGCCAACTTATCATAAAAAAATAAAAATTAGTAAGGTAAGAGCTTTGGATTATCCATTAATTAGAACTAGAATTGATGAATTATGTATTACCAATATGTTCTTTGCAGGAGATCCAGTGGTTCTAATGAAGAAGATAGTACCAGAGTTCGTGTCAAATAATTCAGAATTATGTAAGCATGATGATGCGAACAAAACTAATGAAGAAATGGCGCCAGCATTAAAAATCGTAAAATCTTAAATAGTTAATCAACCTTTTTATTATACAATCTAGACATGATCAGAAAATCAGTAGTTAAACTTTGCAGTTTATTTATCATTAGTTCTTTACTTTTAGTTTCTTGTGCATCTAAAAAAGATGTCGTTTATTTTCAAAATGCCGGTGATTATGAGACGATAGTTTCAGATAATTCACACACCAATAAGTTTAAGATAGATGATGTGATCAGTATAAATGTTTCTACTTTAGATCCACAGGCCAGTATGCCGTTTAATTTATTTAAAGGTGCTGAAGAAGGTGGTTTTCGTCCGGAGCAATTAGATTATATCATTGATAAAAATGGAGATATTGATTTCCCTGTACTTGGAGCTATAAAAATTGTTGGTCTTTCTCCTGAAGAAACAAAACAACTATTGACTGAAAAATTAAGTAATTATTTAAAGGATCCTATCATCAATATTAGATTAAAGAACTTTACCATATCTGTTCTAGGAGAAGTAGCTAGACCAGGTACGTATCCTGTTAATGGAGAACAGATTACTGTATTGGAAGCTATTGGATTGGCAGGAGATTTGACAATTAAGGGTATACGCCAAAACGTTATGGTAATAAGAGATTTTAACGGTACGAAGGTTTATACCAGAATAGATTTGACACAAAAAGAATCTTTGAACTCACCGGTTTATTACTTGACCCAAAATGATATTGTTTACGTTGAACCAAATAAATCTGCAATTACTTCTTCTGCATTGGATAATCGTGCATCAATTTGGGTGTCTATAGCATCTGTACTGATTACATCTACAGTCTTGGTACTAACTAGGTAATAATATTACTTTTTAATTTTATGGAAAAAAATAAAAGAATTTCTCTAGGAGATAGTTCTGATCTGTCAGACCTGATTAAAGGATATTCTAAACATTGGAAATGGTTTTTATTATCGGCCATTTTCTTTTTAATGCTTGGGGTTTTGTATTTACGTTATGCTACACCTAAATACAAGGCAGCTGCAAAAATTCAAATTCTTGAGGATAAATCTGCTTCGTCAGAATTATCGGTATTTTCAGATTTGGACTTTTTAGGTAAAGGTCAAAATAATGTTGAAGATGAATTGGAGATTTTAGGGTCTCGTTCAAATTTGGTCGAAGTTGTAGATAATTTAGATTTGAATGTTGTTCTGACCGAGTTGGGTAATGTAAAGAGTAGGGAAATATACTCGAATAAGCCATTTAAGGTTAACTTTTTAGAAAATGATTCTATTGTAAATAATTCTAAATTAGAGTTTTTTGTAGAAATCTCAAATTCAACAACATTCGGTTTTAGCTTGGATAGAGATACGCCTTCTAAAATTTACTCTTATGGAAAAAATATTCCAACGGAGATTGGTGATATTGTAATTACGCCCAATTTACCTTATTTCAATAATTATAAAGATAGCCAGATAAGAGTTTCGGTTAGTCCTTTATATATGGTTGCAGAGTCTTATCAAGATAAGATTGTGATGAGTCCGGCTACAGAATTTTCAAATATTCTTAATATATCACTTGAAGATGCAAATCAAGAAAAAGCAAAAGATATATTGAATAATTTAATTGCTACTTATAACAACAATGCCATAATTGATAAAAAGGCAATAGCGGATAAAACCTCTACTTTTATCAATGAAAGAATTAAGGAAATTTCTTCCAACTTAACTACTGTCGATCAAACTGCACAAGATTTTAAAACGTCTAAAGGTGTAACCGATATACAAGGCGAGGCAAACATAGCTTTAAATGTTGGGGCGGCCAATAGACAAGAATTGGAAAATGCCAAAACGCAATTGAATATTGCCAGTGGTATGAAAGAATATGTTAATTCTGAAACCGGCTATGAGGTATTGCCTTCAAATGTTGGTCTTTCCGATCCAACTATTGCAAATACTACGGCAAAGTATAATGAATTGGTTTTAGAAAGAAACAGATTACTTAAGAGTGCCGATGAACAAAACCCCATGATTGTTAATTTAGACCAACAACTGGATGGATTAAAACAAAGTATGAAATCTAGTTTAAACGGTATGGAACGTAATCTGGGTCTTCAAGTAAATAGTTTGTCGAGCCAGATGTCTAGAATTAACTCTAAAATATATTCAGCTCCTAAAAATGAAAGAGAGTTTAGGGATATTACAAGACAGCAACAAACTACAGAATCTCTTTATCTATACTTATTGCAAAAAAGAGAGGAGTCTCAAGTTACTTTTGCATCTAGTTCTCCAAAATCAAAGGTTATCGATTACGCCTATCAGGTGGGCGATGCGCCAGTTTCTCCACAGCGACCTAAAGTGTATTTAGCATTTTTGTTTGTAGGTTTATTATTGCCTTTTTCTGTAATATATGCCAACCAATTGATGGATAATAAGATTCATAACAAGATATCATTGGAAAAACTAATCAATGAAGTTCCTATTTTGGCTGAACTTCCTAAGATGGGGCGTAAAGAAGAAATGTTAATTAAGACTGATGATCGTTCAGTACTTAGCGAGTCTCTAAGAATATTAAGAACCAACTTAGATTATTTAATAAAGTCTAAAAGTGACAAAAAGAACAATGTTATTTTTGTGACTTCTAGTGTCCCTGGTGAGGGTAAAACATTTATATCTTCTAACCTATCAATGATCTTTGCCAATACTAATAAAAAGGTTTTATTAATAGGTGGTGATGTTAGAAACCCTAAATTATATACGTATTTTGCACAGAAAGATGTAGATAAAATAGGTGGACGTTCAAGGGGTAATGTAGATATAGGTTTATCTGAATATCTTCATGATCCCAAGATTCAAACTAAAGATATCATTAACTCAATGTTAGTGCATTCAACTACTTTTGATGTTATTTATTCGGGTAAAATACCACCAAACCCTGCCGAGTTATTAATGGGTGATAGAATGGAAACCTTATTGTCCGAAGTATCTGAAATGTATGATTATGTTATTGTGGATACGGCACCGATAATGGTAGTTACCGATACTATGTTGATAACAGACCTTGCAGATCATATTATATATGTAACTAGAGCTGGGGTTACTGAAACAAAAGTATTGGAGTATCCGATCAACCTATGGGATCAAGGTAAGTTAAAAGGACTGGCATTTGTTGTCAATGATGTAAAAGAATCTAACCTTGGTTATGGTGGTAAATATGGTTATGGCTATGGAAAATCTGTTAAAAAATGGTGGAAGTTTTAAATACGTAAAACTTTGTCAACACTTTTAGTAAACTCAATTAGAATAATTTATATATCCTCGCAGTTCTTCTGCGGGGATTTTTTTTGTTCATCGTGTAATAGTGTAGTTCATCGATAATTTATAATAAAAAAATACAATAATTAAATACTATGCTTTCTTTTGTAATTCCCCGATTATAAAAGAACAATATGTGTAAATATCATTCAAATTGGGGGCGTTTTTCAATTAGTTTTATCTTCTTATTTTATATTTCCTCTTGTTTTTCACAAGCCTTAAATGAAGTTGGTGAATGGGGCAACCCAATTCCATTTGAAATTGTTCCTGTAGCTGTGGCAAATCTTCCGGATGGTAGGCTGTTAACATGGTCTTCCCAGTTTCCTAATACTTTTGATGAAATAGGTGATGGCTATACATATACAGAACTATTTGATCCTAGCGGTAATAATGGATTAGGAAGTGCTTTAGGTATGACCTTGACAGATACGGATCATGATATGTTTTGTCCTGGTATTAATAATCTAGCGGATGGACGTATACTATCTGCCGGTGGTACTACGAGCGAACGTACTAGTATTTACGATCCTAAAACCAATCTTTGGACACGTGCCGCCGACATGAACATTCCACGTGGTTATCAAGGTAATGTTACACTTTCTAATGGAGCGGTATTTACCATTGGCGGTTCTTGGAGTAATGGTGCCGGTAATAATGGTGGCAAAGCAGCCGAACTATGGTCTCCTGAATCTGGATGGATCAATCTTCCTGGCATCACTGGTGAAAGTATCTATAATTCTAATGATCTTAATTTGGAAAGCCAAACAAACCCTTTATATAGGGTAGATAATCATGTTTGGCTATGGCCGGCACCTAATGGAAAATTATTTCATGCAGGTCCTAGTGAAGAAATGCATTGGATAGATTTAGATGTGCCGGGTGGCTCTATAAGTTCTGCAGGATTTAGGGCAGATGATACATATTCAATGAAAGGGACTACCGTAATGTTCGACATTGGTAAAATTTTAAAAGTTGGTGGTGCCACTTCTTATGGTGAGAGTTACAATAGTACTACGCCAGCAAAAAATAATTCATATGTTATAGATATAGATGTACCCTATCCTCAATCACCAACGGTTATTAGTGCAGGCCATTTGTCTGAAAGTAGAACAATGCATAATAGTACGGTTTTGCCCAATGGTCAAGTTTTAGTTACCGGTGGTCTTGATAGGGGAGCAGTATTCACAGATGTGGGCGCTCGTCATGTAGCGGAACTCTATACACCGTCTTTAAACGGGGGTTCGGGTACTTGGGAAACCGTTGCGGAGATGCAGGAGGCCAGAACCTATCATAGCGTGGCCATTTTAATGACGGACGGTCGCGTTTTTGTTGGTGGCGGCGGTCTTTGTGATAATCTCTTAAATGGATGTAACAACCATTTTAGTGCCGAGATTTATAGCCCTCCTTATTTATTTGATTCTTCAGGCGATTTAGCTGTAAGACCTATCATTTTCGATGCTCCGGAAAGTTCAGATTATAATTCAAGCATTACGGTTACGGCTAGTACAGGAATCACTGAGTTTAGTCTTGTTCGGTTTTCTGCTGCTACCCATTCAACAAATAACGAGCAAAGAAGAATTCCGGTTAGTTTTACGGGAAATGGTACTTACAATATAACTATTCCGAACAGAGAGCTTTTGCCTCCAGGATACTACATGCTATTTGGCCTTGACCATAATGGTGTACCAAGCAAAGCCGCTACCATTAAAATTGGTTCCGCCCTTTCATTGGAAATAGCCAATGAAAATTTAATTGTTGATATGCAGTTTGAGGATGTAAGTGGAAGCAATGCATTGGATAGTAGTATATATCGTAACGATGCATCTATTGTTGAATACGATGATCAAGGAAGCCCAGTAGCTAATGCTGGAAATTATAGTTGGACATCTGGCATTATTGGTGGCGCTATCGAATTCAATGGTCTTGAACACAGCAGTAATGCGTTGATCGATATTCCTAGTTCAGCATCTTTACAATCGTTGGATGAACAAATAACGGTTATGGCTTGGGCTTATAGAAATTCTGCCGGTAGTACTATACCCGAAACTGGAAAAGTAGCAAACGTAGGTCTTTTTAGCCATGATTATGTAAGTACCTTATTTTTTGGCTTTCATAACACATTATATAAATGGGCCTTTGTAACCAATAACGGACCGGTAGATCTTTATGCTGGGCGTGCTCCAATGGATACTTGGGTACATATGGCGGCAACCTATGATGGTAACACCGCCAAACTTTATGCGAATGGTAAATTGATTGCATGGAAAGAATTAAGTGGTACCATTCCTTTTAAAGATGATGGAAGCTTACAATCGCATTTTACATCTTCTGGTTTTTATGATGAGAGAATTGCTGCTGAATTGCCAAGCTATGCTAATGGAAGTGGTATAACCGATGAAATAAACGGTAAAATTGATGAGCTTAAAGTCTTCAATAAAGTGTTAGGTGAATCTGAAATAAATGAATATTATCAACAGGGTATCAATACGGGTAATCCAGATGTTGTAATCTGTACTACTGAAGATATCATTGCTCAATATCGTATAGGCATCAATGGTAATTGGCAAACAGGAAATGCATTAAGTATAGAAGAAGGTGTGGATATTTACCTTAGGGCTCAAACTCCAAGCAATCAATATTATATTACTACTCCTCAAGAAAACGGACCTACATTCAATTCTAGAGGTAGTGAAAGCTATGTATATAAAATAGATACCGGAGTATTTCAAGGGAGCAATCCAAAAAGAAATGACGGTTTAATCGATATTTCTAATCAAGGGCAATTTGTGATGACTACAGCGAATGGTTGTGCTACCGTTTTTGATTTGCAAGTAATTATAGTCGATGAAACAGATGGTTGTTCTAACCAATTGAAAAATGATTCGGCCGGCATCGTGCTGCCCTCCGGAACTATGGTCGGCGGTCCCGATACGGTATCGGGCACCTCGGATGTCACGAACG
>JAHDDL010000004.1:32225-36365 GCA_020629415.1 Maribacter sp.
CTGGCTGTTCACGAACTATGCCTCGCAAAACCCGGGAACGGTCTATTACGATAACCTTAGTATCGTGAACCTGTCCAAAACGGAAACGGATTCGCCCCCGTTATCGCAAGCGACGGCCTCTACGTTGCAAGGGCCTTCGCCATTGACCGTGGACTTCAACGGCTCTTCCTCGTCCGACGACAACGGTATAGTTTCCTATGAATGGGATTTTGGCGATGGCGATACCGGTAGCGGTGTCCAGCTCTCACATGTGTATACTTCGTCTGGAACATATAATGCCGTACTGACGGTAACGGACTCGTCGGGACAGACGGCAACGGACACGTTGGAGATCACGGTTGAGCCTTCCCTGGGTTCCCCGGTATCCATATCCTCCGGAAGCCCGCTTAGCGGGGAGATTCCCCTTATGGTGGATTTCATCGGAAGTGATTCTACCGACGATGTTGGCATAACGAGCTATTTCTGGGATTTTGGCGACGGTGGCAGCTCCGATTTTCCGGACCCAGTGTACGATTATGTCAATGCGGGCATCTATACGGCGACCTTGACGGTGACCGACGAGGACGGAAATTCCTCGGTGAGCAGCCTTGAGGTGGAGGCTATCGACGGGAGTGTCCCGCCTGTATGCGAAGATCATCTTATCAACGATTCGGCCGGTATCGTGCTGCCCTCGGGAACTATGGTCGGCGGTCCCGATACGGTATCGGGCACCTCGGATGTCACGAACGGATCTGAGTGTGCGCTGGAGATATCCAACGTTGACGGTGGCCAGCCCTGGGGCCGCTACCGCGTATCGCTGGACCTTGACGTATTGGGCATAGATGCGGGCGACGAGCTATCGGTCTCCCTTGATGCCGAGGGGAGCACTGGAATCCCCAGGATAGAGGTGAACCGCAACAACCAGGCGAACACGGCATTGCTCTCGCATACCTTCGGTAGCGGATGGAGCACCTATAGCGGCACGTTTGTCGTACCGGCAAACCTTACCACTCTGGATATCTGGCTGTTCACGAACTATGCCTCGCAAAACCCGGGAACGGTCTATTACGATAACTTTAAAATAGAAAGGATAAATACGACGACTGCGAAATGTGTTGTGTCATCTAAACCCAATTCATTTGATCTTTATCCTAATCCTAGTTTTGATATTGTTACTTTGAATAATTTAGAGGAAATTCAAATCAAAGAAATTTATATTTACGATATCACGGGAAGATTAATTAAAAATATTAAACCTAAAATAGCACAAGCAGATTTAAATGTGACAATAGATTTGTATGATTTTACCGAAGGATATTACATCCTTACTATTCTCGATGTACATGGTGAGAGATATCAAAAAGAACTTTTAATTAAATAAGACTATTTAAAACTATAAATGGTCTTAGTGATAATTGGGAATAATAAATCTAGTAAAGAAGTAGTGACCGTTATTTTTTTCAATTGATTTATATGATTAATGGAGTGTGTGTCACTTGCAATAAAATCAATTAAATTTTCCTTGATCAAATGAATTGCCACTTTGTTTACATCTTTACCGTAATAATTGCTTAAGGATAACATATTTAATTGAAAAAATACACCATTTTCCTTTATTCTATTCAGTTTTTTTAATTTACTATGAAAATACACATAACGCTCTGGGTGCGCCAAAATGGTAGAGTAATTTGAACTTTTAATTTTTTTTACGGCTTCGTCAAAATTAATGGAGGCTTGTAAATAAGACATTTCTACCAATAAGTAATTTTTAGCTAAAGGCATAATATTCTTTTCTTCAAGAATTTTTTCAAAACCAGAATCGATCATATGTTCTGCCGCAGCCTCAATATGTACGTGCTCTAAATTATTCATTTTTAAAGCATTTTTTAGTAGAGATAGAGAGCTGTTAATTGTATTGGGGTTGTTAGGGTGGTAATTTTCCATTATATGCGGAGTACAGATAAAATCGGTTACTCCAAAATCATTGAAACCTTTTATAAGTTCAATAGAATTCTCAACAGTTTTTGCGCCATCATCTATTCCAGGTAAAATGTGATTGTGAATATCTATAAATCCTTCTAAATGATCAATTAAGAAATGTTTTTTAGAGAAAAAGCTGAACATAAATTGAAATTAGGTTTTTAGTTATCTGAGGCTTTATTTTAAAACAAAGTTACTATTTATTACCATTATAGGTATTTAAGAAAACTTCAATATCTAATTGGCATTCTTTTATCAACAGTATGCTACCACATCTCTATAGCAATTAGCTATTTAAGTCATATATTATTTTAAACAAGCTGTTTAAAATATAGCCAGGTTTTTTATTGGCACCGCCAAAAGGTACAATACTCCTAGACTTGCCTCGAAATAAAATGATAATATCTTTGAATGCATCATGGGCTTGCCCTGAGGCGTTTTACTTAAGTATGTAATTGTCTAGACCCATACCAAGAAAAAAATTCTCCGTCAACTAATTCTACTTCCGTATTGTTAAGAAATTTCTTGATTGTATTTAGGTGTACTTCTTTAAAAGGAAAAGGTTCTGATGATAATAATACCACATCAGGATTGTGTTCTCTGATTTCCTCTAAAGTTATGATAGGGTAGCGCTTTTGGTTTGCGTATGTATTGATGTATCCACATCGGTGAAGTATGTCGCTAATATAGGTATCGCCACCTACGGTCATAAATGGGTCTTTCCAAATTAAGTATATGGCTTTTTTCTTAGGTTTCTTTGGCTTTAAGTTGTTGATTAATAGATCGGTAATTTCAGAAGCTCTAGTAGCATGATCTGTTATTAAACCAATTTGTTCAATCATTTTTAGACTATCGTCAAAAGTTTTTACATCACTTACCCATACTGGAACAGATGAGCTTAAAAATGATATTTGTTCTTTGTTATTCTCTTCTTTGTTCGCTAGAATTAAATCGGGATGTAAATCTAGAATTTTTTTCAAATTCAAATCTTTAGTTCCTCCGATCATCTGTTTTGTGAGATATGGCTTATTAGGGTGTATGCAGAATTTGGTGCAGCCAACCACATTATCGCCTAACCCTAAATCAAACAATAATTCTGTAATAGAGGGTACTAGGCAAACTATTCTAGATGGAGTGCTGGGAATATTAATTAGAGTTCCTAGTTGATCAGTATACATCATTTGTAAAGCACTAAAAAAGAATTTGTAAATCTACCATTTTTTATAAGCCATGTATTAAGGTGATTAATAATCATATTTGTAAAATGTCAATTCTTTAAATTTTGAATCAATAATTATTAATTAATCATATTATAGGATTAGAATCGATAAAAATTTAAAAAATACTAAATTTAATCTCTATTTTCGTAGACCGCAAAATTGTTGTTGCAACATCAAAAAAAGATGTGAGAACAATTTTTGTAGCAAGTTGGAATACTATGAATTTTATAAATCCATCTAACGGAAAAACAAACTGAGCATTCAAAATGAACGATACTATTCAAACCCCTTATAAACCAATTAATCATATACGAATTGTTACCGCGGCATCCCTTTTTGATGGACATGATGCAGCTATAAACATTATGCGTAGAATTATTCAATCTACTGGATGTGAGGTTATTCATTTAGGACATAACCGTTCGGTACAAGAAATTGTTGATTGTGCTATTCAAGAAGATGTGCAGGCAATCGCAATAACTTCTTATCAAGGCGGGCATGTTGAGTATTTTAAATATATGTATGATTTGTTGAAGGAGAGAGGGGCATCTCAAATTAAAATATTTGGCGGCGGCGGCGGTACTATTCTTCCTGAGGAAATTGAAGAACTACATGCTTATGGTATTGAAAGAATTTATTCGCCAGATGATGGTCGTGAAATGGGACTTCAAGGCATGATCAATGACCTCATAGAAAAAAGTGATTTTGCGGTAGGAGAAATTCTTGCTCAAGAATCAAAAAAATTAGAACAACTTAGTTATGCAGATATAGCAAAACTTATTTCTTGTGCCGAGAATTTTCCGCAAAAACATGAAGATGTTTTAAATAACATTAGGCAAAAAGTTAAAACCAAAAATATTGCTCCTGTTTTAGGTATAACCGGTACGGGAGGTTCAGGAAAATCTTCTTTGGTAGATGAACTGGTTCGTCGTTTTCTTGCCGATTTTGATGATAAAAAGAT